>JAESQN010000030.1 GCA_016765135.1 Robiginitomaculum sp. | reverse complement strand
CTGCATGATAAATCTCCGTCATAAGTGAGGTTGGGAATGGTGGACGGGGCCGTAAGCGGTTCGAGCCGATAACTCTCGCCGTCAACACCCATAAGCCGCATGATCGTATCAACACGTCTTTTGGAGCCTCGCCCGGATATGAAGACAATCACATCGATTGCCTCCGCTATGAGGGCACGTGGGACCACCGCCGCACCTTCAAGAATAAGTTGTTCAATGCGGGACAAGCCCGCTTTTGCCGAATTTGCGTGGACGGTCGCAATGCCGCCCGGATGTCCGGTATTCCAGGCCTTGAGCATATCAAGCGCTTCCGGCCCGCGCACTTCGCCGACAATAATACGGTCAGGGCGCAAGCGTAATGTTGAACGCACCAGATCGGCCAGGGTCACGTTTTTGCCTTGAGTTCGCAGAGCTACACTGTCTTCGGCGGCGCATTGCAACTCGCGCGTATCTTCCAAAATAAGAATTCGGTCACCTGTGCCAGACATTTGCGCGAGAAGCGCATTGGCCAATGTTGTCTTACCGGAAGACGTACCGCCAACGATTAAAACACTAAGCCTCGCGTTGACGGCATATCGCAACGCATCCGCCTGCGGGCTCGTCATCGTGCCGGCCTTGACATAATCCGCCAATGTGAAAATGGCTGCCGCGCCTTTACGGATAGAAAAGCACGGCGCGGTTACGACAGGCGGCATAATGCCCTCGAAGCGTTCGTTATTTCCCGGTAATTCGGCGCTAATTATCGGTGTTTCAGCCGTAACATCCCGGCCTAAATGGCTGGCAACAAGCCTGATAACGCGTTCACCCTCTTCAGGGCTTAATAATTTTCCCGTATCAATACGGCCATGACCTAATTTATCCAGCCACAAACGCCCGTCAGGGTTTAGCATAATCTCTATAACCTTGGGGTCATCCAGTGCCGTGGTTATCACTGGCCCAAGCGCTGTGCGCAGCATAGCCAGTGTACGGGCTCTAGTTTCTATGTTTTGCAAGCTAGACATTGGCGCGCTCCTTTTTAGGAGGTGCCGTTTTCTTGTGCTGTAACGACTTGAGGAGTTTAAGTTCATCGAGCTTGAAAAAATCCTCATCTGACACCAGCACATCTTCAAGAGCATGTTTAAAGGTCTTGCCGCCGCCGCGCATTTTCTCGCCGAGGCTATCAATATATTGGTTCATCAAACCAACGCCGCGCGCAGCCCGCGCCTCACTATCAGCGGCGGGGATTTGCGGCGCCATTGTGAAAAAGAAATGCAAAAACATCGAAAAGGCTTCTGACTGCAAATTAAGATCGCGGGCATGGCGGTGATTATGCCGTGTCATCATATCGAGCCGTTCAATGATGCGTGCGTCGCGGGCATCATCATGCTCGAAAGTGAAACTTGCACATAAAGCATTATCTATGATCCGCGACTTTGTAAGGCCGGAAGACCGCGAGCGTACACCCAGTAAGGCTGCATTGGTATCGCTAATACGGGCGCGGACACGGGATGTTAGATTTTCAACCATTCTACATCCCTATCTGTGGTTCAGTTGTGCGCGATAATTCATGAGCGCGTGCGAGTTGAGATGAGCCGCGTACAAAATCACCGAGCTTGATTGAGGTGGTTAGGTCGTCGCCTTCCTCTATGTCAGGCGCATTTTTATCTATGGCGTTAGATGACACATCCACATCAGGAGCGTCCAGTTCCGGGCTGTGATCTTTACCGCCGTCATCGCTACTTAAATTGGCGGCTATCTTATCTTCCTGTTTCCCTGCCAATTTCTCAACTTCAGTGTAGAGCCGGTCATCCACAAGCCGTGTCTTCGCGCCCCAGACGCAAGGCGTATCCGGGGAAAGATCGCGATAGCCGTCCGGGGACAGTTTGGGGGGGCCGAAGACACGGCCTGTGAAATTCTTATCAGCATAATAACGAACTTTTTGTGCTTTGATCGCTGGAAACCCCGACACCAAAATAAGTTCGTCACTGGCAGGCAATTGCATTATTTCGCCGGGGGTGATGAGTTGACGGGCCGTTTCTTGGCGCGATATCATCACATGCGACAGCCAAGGCGCTAATCTGTGACCTGCATAATTACGCATGGCCCGCATTTCTGTGGTGCTGCCGATTGCATCTGACAGGCGCTTGGCCGTGCGCTCATCATTGGTGGCAAAGGCCACCCGCACATGGCAATTATCGAGGATTGAATTATTCGGGCCGTATGCCTTTTCTATTTGGTTGAGCGATTGCGAAATCAGGAAAGCTCGTAGTCCGTATCCAGCCATAAATGCTAGCGAGCTTTCAAAGAAGTCCAATCGGCCTAATGCTGGAAACTCATCGAGCATCAGCAAGAGTTGACGTTTTGGTTTGCTTTCGCCAGAAACTACAAGTTCTTCGGTTAGGCGGCGGCCAATCTGGTTTAAAATCAAACGCACCAATGGCTTTGTACGCGAAATGTCTGACGGCGGGATAACCAAATATAGTGAAACCGGTTTGTCCGCGTTCATAAGATCAGCAATGCGCCAATCACATTTTGATGTCACCTCGGCGACCGTGGGGTCCCGGTAAAGACCGAGAAAGCTCATAGCCGTTGATAATACACCTGAGCGTTCGTTTTCAGATTTGTTTAAAAGTTCACGCGCTGCTTGTGCGACCACCGGATGGACTTTCGCAGATACGCCCTTTCCGTTATTGGCGCCGAGATGATTGGTTTTCATCATAACCCGGAGCGTCTTTTCAAAAGAGCGGCCTGGGTCAGAGAGGAATGAGGCTACGCGAGCCAGCGTTTTTTCGCGCTCAGCGTAGAGAATATGAAGGATGGTACCGACTAATAGTGAATGGGCGGTCTTTTCCCAATGATTGCGGCGCTCCAGCATGCCTTCGGGATCAACAAGTATGTCGGCAATGTTTTGAACATCGCGGACTTCGCACTCGCCTTTACGCACTTCCAAAAGCGGGTTATATTTAGCGCTGGCCTTATTGGTGGGATCAAACAATAAGCAATGAGAGAAAGTTGATCGCCAGCCTGATGTAAGCTGCCAGTTCTCACCTTTAATATCGTGTATAACGGCACTATCCGTCCATGATAAAAGCGTCGGTATAACAAGTCCAACACCTTTACCTGAACGTGTCGGAGCAATCGCCATGACATGCTCGGGCCCGCTATGGCGAATATAGTCATGTTTGGTACGCCCAAGGAATACGCCTTCCTCATCAAATAGCCCGGCACGTTTTATTTGCTTGTGCGTGGCCCAGCGAGAAGAACCAAAGGTATTGAGACCCCGTTGTTGGCGTCCGCGCCAAACTGAACCGACTACGGCAAATAAAGTTCCAACAAAGCCGCCGCCTGCTGCAATCTGACCTGCTTTATTGAAAATATGCGGCGCATAAGCATCAAACTGATACCACCATGGAAACAGTTTCCAGGGAGCATAAACCCTATGCTGCCCAATGGAAAATAAGCCTGTTCCCAGATAAGCGTCATAATCAAACTGAAAAGCCGCCCACTGCGTTGCATACCATGTGGTCAAAATAATCGTCATGAAGACGATAATTATTTGCCCAATCAATATGCTCTGTGGCGACATAGCCTTAGTCCTTTCTAATCTGGACTTAGGCTGTCAGAAAGAAGGATATGCCGTCTAGTTGCTAAATAATGTATTCGCGTGAGGTTTAGTGAACATGCGTGAACTTTAGTGATGTTTAGTGAAAATGGTGATTTTTACGAGGACGGCAAAACGTATAGTGACTGGGTTTATTTGCTGATTTACCCATCAACATTAAATATTCTGACTACACAAGCATTTGGCAATGCGACAAACGTGCTTTCAATGTTAAAAATAAATTCAATCATTTACAGACAATCCCTTGCATTTCCACCATATTTGTAGTAACGTACCTACATTGAATAAATTGAAGGAGGCGCATCATGGGTATTACAACAGTTTCCAGCCGCGATTTTAATCAAGATATTAGTAAGTCTAAACGGGCTGCTTGTGCAGGGCCAGTTTTTATCACTGATCGTGGACAGCCTGCCCATGTCCTATTGACGATAGAACTCTATCAGAAAATCACCGATAAACAAAAAAGCATTACCAATTTACTTTCTATGCCCGGCGTCGCCGATATAGATTTTGATATTCCGCCCATGGACAAGCAACTTTATAAGCCAGCCGATCTCTCCTAATGTATTTACTCGACACCAATGTTATTTCAGAACTCCGCAAAGCTGGGTCTGGTAAAGCAAATAAAAACGTACTTGCATGGGCAGACAAGGTCTCGGCATCAAAGCTTTATTTATCTGTCATTACTATTTTGGAACTGGAAACGGGAATATTATTGATTGAAAGACGAGATAAAGCCCAAGGTGCTTTGTTGCGCACATGGTTAAATACGCATGTATTGCCTGCCTTTTCTGAGCGAATAATAGTCATAGATACGGCTATTGCACAGGCTTGCGCCAAATTACATGTGCCAGACCCTCGCTCTGACAGAGACGCTATGATTGCGGCAACGGCAATGGTTCACGGTATGGTAGTTGTTACCAGAAATATTGCTGATTTTAAGCACACTGGCGTTAAAACAATCAATCCTTGGCAGGTAAATCCTGCCAAATAGGGTTTTGTTTTAGCGGATTGCTCACATCCGCCATGCTATTAAACCTCGGTCAATTACATAAATAGACCGAGGAAACATATCAAAAATGTCACGCCGTCCGCCAAAAAATATTCGACCATAGCTTATGCGGCGCCCCATACTTCCACTACCGAGTAATACGGATCAAGGACTCATATTCTACGCGAGTAAGACACAAATGCCAACAATGAGGCTGCAGGCAAAATCCGTATAGCCCTTTCTAGCGAAGTCGAGACAGAGGGGTTTCAGTGTGGCTTGGCATAAAACCGATAAAAATTTTCGGCTTCTAAATCCTCCATAGCAGACATGGGCACTGGTTGCTTTTCCCTTGGTAATCACAGAAAATTTGGGACAAAGAAACCGTGAAGTGGGACACATACAGGTTTCTTTGTCCCTGGGTTTGTTTTTCTTCTTATGGAGGCAACCATTCTGAGAAAAACGTTCCCAATACTGTTTGAAAGAAAGCGCAAGCCTGCGCTTTCTTTCTGTCGTTACGCGAATACCTAGCCCCCGATACGAAATTGTACACGGGCTGTGTAAGTGCTGCCTGAGATGGCTGCTGCTACACCGAATGAGGCGTGGCTGTATTTATCACCGAGACGGAATTGTGCACCGCCACCAAAGCCGTGTTCTACGCCGCCGTACCCGTCATCATATCCGGACACACCGCCAGCCACAGTCCATCTTTCATTGGCCTGCAAGTACAGATCCGGAATAGACGCCAGAGCCGCCGTGCCTTCTCTAAGCTCGTTGATCGCTTGTGTATTGCCAAGAATGAAGCCTAGATTGGTGGCAATGCCCGCCGTGTTGGTGTTGATGCCAGCTGTGTTGAGCAAGATCGCGCTTGTATTGCTGCTGATACTGGACGCCAGACCAACTGTACTAAAGGCAGCGATCGCGGCTGTGTTGGTCGATATGTTGGTGGCGTTGGTTGTCCCAACCACTGTGTTGCTGGCAATGTTTGTGGTATTGGTTGTCCCAACTGCCGTATTGCTGGCAATATCCGTAGCATTGGTCGCCACACTTGCCGTATTGGTGGCGATATTGGTTGCATTTGTTACAACACCGGCAGTATTGGTCGCGATATTGGTCGTCACACCTGTGATTGCCGTTGTATTGGCCGCGATACCGGTCGCATTGGTGGCCACACCCGCCGTATTTGTGGCGATGTTGGTCACGTTCGTCGCTATGCCCGCTGCGTTTGTTGCGATATTGGTAGTGTTAGTACCGATGCTTGTAGAATTTGTGGCAAGGCCCGCCGTGTTGGTGGCGATATTGGTGGTATTGACTGCCGTTTGTGGGTCGGTACCGCCACCGGCTATGGCAGCGATATTACCATTGGCATCGGTTGTCAGAATTTGCACCGTTCCCGTTTGCGCCGCCGTCGAGGCGGCTGACGTGACACCGGCAATTGTCACGGTATTGGTCGCCGTCCCCAGAGCAATCTGGTTGGCAAATGCTGTCGTCGCCCCAAATCCGATGGCCATAGAATTGGCAAACCCGGCGGATGCACCTTGCCCAAATGCGCTGGAACCAGCGGCAGTAGCCGAGCTACCTTCACCCAATGCCGTTGTATCGTCGTCGCTGGCCGTGGTGTTCTCGCCAATAGCTGACGAGCGTGCGCCCATGGCCAGAGCATTCATGCCGAAGGCCGCCGAACTTGCCCCGGTCGCCATAGCGCCGCCGCCGACGGCTGTGGAGCCTGAAGCAACCGCACCTTGACCGATTGCCACCGCTTGGGTGTTGGTCGCCTGGCTATTATCGCCAATGGCAATGGCACCGGGTTGTGTCGCTTGAGCCGTAGCCCCGACCTCAAGCGTATTGGTAGCGGCACCCGTTGAAATCAGCTGCTGTAGCGCGGTTACATTGGTGGTTGCGTTAGCAATATTGGTGGTGATGGTTGTGATACCAGCAGCATTTGAAGCTACACCCGTACTGTTTGTACTGATGTTGGTCGTATTAGCGCCGATACCGGTGGCGTTGGTTGCGATACCTCCGGCGTTAGTTGTGATACCCGCACTGTTTGTGGTGACGCCAGCTGCGTTAGTTGTGATGCCTCCGGCGTTCGTGGTGACCCCAGCTGCATTTGTTGTGATACCTGCTGAGTTGGCTGTGATACCCGTAGCATTTGTTGTGACGCCTGCCGTATTTGTTGTGATACCAGCTGCATTGGCTGTGACACCAGCTGCGTTCGTTGTAATACCTCCGGCGTTCGTGGTGATGTCCGCCGCATTTGTTGTAAGTCCCGCCGCGTTCGTGGTGACGCCAGCCGCGTTCGTGGTGACTCCCGCTGCGTTAGTTGTGATACCAGCTGCGTTCGTTGTAATGCCCCCAGCATTGGTGGTGACCCCAGCTGAGTTGGCTGTGATACCCGTAGCATTTGTTGTGACGCCTGCTGAGTTGGCTGTGATACCTCCGGCGTTCGTGGTGATACCTGTTGCGTTGGTAGCGATGTTTGTAGTGTTGGTGTTGACGCTTGTTTGCAGTGTCCCGCCGTCAGAGGCTAGATTGCCGTTGGCATCGGTGGTTACCAGACCGGTCACCGCACCTTGGGCTGCCAAGGAAGCCGCAGAAGGCAGTCCGGCAACAGTTAGGGTTTGGTTTCCCAACCCCAAAACAATCTGGTTATCAAAACTGCTAACAGCTCCAACCCCAATGACAGTGGAATTAACATGTGTTGCCTGTGCGCCCATACCAAATGCGCTGGAATTTGCACCGGTTGCGGCGGCAGATGCGCCAATAGCAGTTGTGTTGGCCTGATTGGTGGCCCCGCCTGCATCGGCGTCATTGCCGAGCGCAACACTGTCTTCGCCGCGTGCTTGCGCGCCAAGCCTGCCTGCGTCAGCCCCGTCTCCGCCAATGGCAATGGAGCGGGCCGCGGTCGCTTGTGCGGACGCACCCGTTGCGGTCGATTGGACGCCGGTCGCATTTGCGAACACGCCCGTTGCGGTCGAGTTGTTGCTGGTCGCTCGTGCTAACGCACCCGTGGCGGTCGAGGAGGCGCCAGTCGCTTGTGCCCTTTGCCCCGTTGCGGTCGATTGGACGCCGCTCGCTAGTGCGCCTGCGCCGACCTCAGTCGTATTTGTTCCCGTGCCAGTAGAAATCAAGCCCTGCAAGCCTGTAACTTGTGTTTGCAGCGCGCCGCCGTCAGAGGCGAGATTACCGTTTGCGTCTGTGGTGACGAGACCAGTGACTGCCCCTTGCGCCGCCAAACTGGCCATGGACGGAAGTCCGGCGACTGTTAATGTATTTGTCGCTGTGCCCAAAGCAATCTGGTTGGCCGCACTCGTCGCAGCGCCAAAACCGAGCGCCGTTGAATTAGCAAAACCAGCACTGGAATTTGCACCAATGGCCGTTGTTCCGGCTGCACCTGCCGCCCCGCCTGCATCGGCGTCATTGCCGAGCGCAACACTGTCTTCGCCGCGGGCTAGTGCGCCAAGCGTGTCTGCGTCAGCTCCGTCCCCGCCAATGGCAATGGAGCGGGCAGAAGTCGCATTTGCGCTCCGACCTGTGGCGGTCGAGTTGTCGCCGGTCGCTTGTGCGAACGCACCCGTTGCGGTCGAGGAGATGCCAGTCGCTCGTGAGCCCGCGCCCGTGGCGGTCGAAGATATGCCTATTGCTTGTGCGAACGCACCCGTGGCGGTCGAGGAGACGCCAGTCGCTTGTGCGCCCGCACCCGTGGCGGTCGAGTTGTTGGCGCTCGCTCGTGCGCCTACGCCCGTTGCGGTCGAGTCGACGCCGGTCGCTTGTGCGAACGCACCCGTTGCGGTCGAGGAGATGCCGGTCGCTCGTGAGCCCGCGCCTGCGGCGGTCGAGTTGAGGTTGGTCGCTCGTGCGTCTGCGCCCGTTGCGGTCGATTGGACGCCGATCGCATTTGCGCTCTGACCTGTTGCGGTCGAGTCGACGCCGGTCGCTTGTGAGCGTACGCCCGTTGCGGTCGAGGTGGTGCCAGTCGCTTGTGCGCTTGCACCTGTGGCGGTCGAGTTGTCGCCGGTCGCATTTGCGCTCTGACCTGTTGCGGCCGAGTTGAGGCCGGTCGCTTGTGCGAACGCACCCGTTGCGGTCGAGGAGATGCCAGTCGCTCGTGAGCCCGCGCCTGCGGCGGTCGAGTTGTCGCCGGTCGCTTGTGAGCCCGCGCCCGTGGCGGTCGATTGGAAACCGATCGCTCGTGAGCCCACGCCCGCGGCGGTCGAGCTGTCGCTGCTCGCTAGTGCACTTTGCCCCGTGGCGGTCGAGTCGACGCCGGTCGCTTGTGCCCTTTGCCCCGTGGCGGTCGATTGGACGCCGCTCGCATTTGCGCTCCGACCTGTTGCGGTGGAGTTGACGCTGGTCGCTTGTGCGAGCGCACCTGTGGCGGTCGATTGGATGCCGGTCGCTTGTGCGCCTACGCCCGTTGCGGCCGAGTTGAGGCCGGTCGCTTGTGCACTTTGCCCCGTGGCGGTGGAGTTGACGCCAGTCGCTTGTGCACCATTGCCTGTGGCGGTCGAGGCGGCTATTGCTCGTGCGAGCGCACCTGTGGCGGTCGAGTTGACGCCGGTCGCTTGTGAGCCTACGCCCGTTGCGGTCGAGGCGGTGCCAGTCGCTTGTGCGAACGCACCCGTTGCGGTCGATTGGAGGTCGCTCGCATTTGCGCTCCGACCTGTTGCGGTCGAGTTGATGCCAGTCGCTTGTGCACTTTGCCCCGTGGCGGTCGAGTTGACGCCGGTCGCTAGTGCCCTTTGCCCCGTTGCGGTCGAGTTGTGGCCAGTCGCTTGTGCACCATTGCCTGTGGCGGTCGATTGGGTGTCGGACGCATCTGCGCCAATACCGCACTGGGTGGCATTGGTTCCGGTCGGGGCGGTGGAATTACAGCTGGCAGCGGTGTTCGGTGCCGCGTACACGACCGTATATGTACCGATGCTTAAGAGAGCCGCGAGTGAGATGGAGCCAAAGAGTTTGGCTTTGCTAAATGTATTTGCTTTTACTGTGTTCGTTTTAAATGTATCGTTGTGCATGGTTGCCTCCATTGATTTAAGTGAATGGTTTCACCCGTGAAATATTTTGAAAAGCGCTCCGAGAAACGCGATAATGATTTTGAATGTTTTGATTTGAAGAAAGTGGCTTTTTATGGCGCCAGGCAAAATTTACATTTATACGACTGTTTCCAAGTCGTATTGCTGTGCGCCAAACCGGATAAGGGTGTACCTCTCGCCCGTGTTGCCGTGCCTGTTGGTTTGCTAAATATTGCCGATTTTGTTTTACTAAATTTCATAATTGCCTCCGTTAATGTAAGTGAATGGTTTCACCCCTATAAAACTGGCAGGCCTGCGCCTAATGTGCACCTCATGCTTCCTCATATAGCCTCATCATGTCTCATGAAATCTCATGAAAACCTTATAAAAAGGTGGTTTAATGAGGTATGGACAAAAACCGCCCATAGTTTATAAAAAAACAAAGGGGATGCTGCTAGTTATGCGCTATCAATTTGATAAATATGAATTGGACGCCGGACGCGCCGAATTAAGCCGCGGGGGCAAAGCCTTAAAACTCGAATCCAAGATTTATTTGCTGCTGGAAATTCTACTGGTTCATCATGACCGGGTGGTCACGAAAGACGAGATCATCAAACATGTCTGGGCTGGGCGGATTGTCTCGGACGGCTCCATTGACAACACGCTCAGCGCGGCCCGAAAAGCCATTGGCGATAACGGCAAAACCCAAAGACTGATTAAGACATTTCCTGGCACTGGTTTGCGGTTCATCGGGGGTGTTACCATCACGGGGGATGACGTCGCATCCGCACCATTAGCGGGAGAAACGATCGACAATGCTAAAGTTCCTCGAAAATGGTTTGGCTGGGGCATAGCCGCATTGGCGGTTATCGCCTTAACTTTTGTCGGGCTGAACATAAGCGGCGGTAAAGGCAATATCTCGGCGGACAATCCGCGGACTATTGGTAGCAATATACAAACCGCCAGCATTGCCGTCTTGCCCTTTACGGATATGAGTGCCGCTGGTGACCAGCAATATCTCGGCGACGGCATTGCCGAAGAGCTTCTCAATGTTCTGACCCGCGTCGGCGGCCTCAGCGTCACATCGCGCACGTCCGCCTTTTCGTTTCGCGATAAACCGGTCACGATGAGCGAAATTGGCGAAGCCCTGCAGGTCGCCCATGTGCTTGAGGGCAGTATCCGACACTCCGGGACGGCCTTGCGGGTCACCGCCCAGTTGATTGATACAAAGACGGACAAGCATGTGTGGAGCCAAACCTATGACCGGATGTTCTCAGCCGAAAACCTGCTGGATATTCAGGACGATATTGCCGCAAAAATTGTGGCGCAACTGCATTTGGAATTAGATTTACCCGGCACAAATACCCCTGTCCGACCTGGTTCCGTAGAGGCTTATGAACTTTATCTGCGCGCACACACTTTGATGCGGGAAAAAAAGCCGGAGGAATTACGCCGCGCCATCGCGCTCTACAAACAGGTCATTGAACTGGAACCAGATTATGCGCCCGCTTATTCCGGACTTGTTCAAACTTATCAACTTATGAACTTTTATGCAAGTATGGGGCTGGACGAGGCTGCGAATAATATGCGGCCCTATGTTGACCGCGGGCTGGCACTGGCACCCGGCAGACCTGAAACTTTAACCGCTGCCGGAGTTTATGCTGCGTTTGAAAGGCGCTATGAAGACGCCATATTGATGTTTGACAGAGCGATCAGCATACCTATGCCCACACAGAGCGCGCCAACGCATTGAGCGCACTTGGCCGCGGCGAGAAATCCTTGAAAGCCTATGAAACGGCCCTGGTTTACGATCCCATATCGCCCGCAGTTTTAGGAAATATCTCCGCCTTGCGTTATGAGAAAGGCGATTTTGAAGGTGCGCTTGTCACCGCACGCACAAATCTGAAATGGAACGGAGAGGCGGCACAAGCCCTCAATATGATGGCGCGGTTACGCCGTCATAATGCGGATTATGTGGGTGCCCACGCGCTGCTTTTCAAAGCTGCAAAAACCAACCCCGATGAATATTTTGTACAAACTGATCTAACCAATTTATATCTGGATATCGGGCTGGATGAGCAGGCCAGAGGGGCGGCAAGACTTGCAGGTGTTAAAGCCACAGCCTTTGCGCTGACGGGTGACCCGCAAAAAGCCGCGGAACTGGCGAAAACCGATCCTGGTGATTATGACGCAGCCTATGCGGCTTATCTCTTGTCGGATTATGATTTCGCTTATGCAGTCTTTCGCAAGGAAGTCACCGCCTATGGCCTCACCGAACCAGACAGTTTCCGCCCTCAAGAAGGCCATTGGCTGGCCGTCTATGCCTATGTCTTAAAGCAAAAAAATGATGCCGACGCGGAGATTTTGCTGAATTATTTGGAAAAAAGTTTGCGGGGAACATCCCCGGACACCACGAAATTCCCCGAAGAAACCCTGGGCGCTGCCGCCCTGCATATGATGCGGGGCAACCCGGACGCCGCCCTGCGCTGGCTTGATCCCATCATTGATAAAGGCCATGTCTATCTAAAACTGACCAATGAGCCCATCTTCGCCCCCTTGGCCGATCACCCAGGCTATGCCAAGCGCCTAAAACGCATGCAACAAACCGCAAAAAAATACCGTGCAGCCATAGAGAAGCAGCTTTAGCTTCTCTCTGCGTTATGGCTGCTCCTCAATCCAGCCTAAAAAACCTCCTGTCTTTTTGTCAATGTCCAGAAATGTTGTTCTCTGAAATTATGCCGGTAACTTGTGACTGCCATAATTCGACTTTTATAGGCATATCCTGCCTCACTATTTCGGTTAAAAGCACCTGATTTATTGCAAAAATGGTGCCAGTATTGACAAAAATTCAACCCCTTTACACTGCTCTAATTGTTATACATAATCACGTTTATACGACCTGATTAAAACGAATCATTTTATAGTAGGTTTACGCACTCCAATACCAGTCTTCCTCACCTCTCTGACGAAAACCGGTTTCATGTGCCCTTTTAAGTGCCTTCTCATGTGTCCTTTTAAAAATTGAAAAATCCATAACTTATTGTTTTTATTATATATTACCTCTGAACAAGCCTCCTGCTTGCGGAGCCACTTTTCTCAATAAAATCATATACTTACGACTAATGTAAATTTTCTAAAAAATTAAATTATTCTCTAGTAATCACATAGTAAGCACGGATGAACTATCATCTCGAAACTTCTTAATTTGCGATTCGGGGCCAACGATCCCCAACGCTTAGCAATTGCCCTGGGCGGATTACCTGGTGGCTTATCTTTTTTCTTCTTTGCAGGGTAATACCCCATAAGCGCTGACGTCAGACAGGCGGTCGGTTATGGTTCAATCGGCACATGCCGGCTACCGTCGCCTTTGCGCCCCCAACCTTCCGCCACTGAGAAATAACCTTAATCCCGCGCTCCTCACCGATACGGGTTGGCAACTTCTACCCCCCTAGCCGCGCAAAAACTCCGCCGGTGGGGTTTTGGAAAATGCGTAAATCGAACTCCGGGGCGGCGGCGAGGATGTGGTCGAAAATATCGGCTTGTATGCTCTCATAAACCCCCCAGTCAGTTTGCGTACTGAAGACATAAATCTCGATGGGCAGGCCGTTCTCGGTCGGCTGTAACTGGCGCACCAGCAAGGTGAGGGTCTTGCTGATCTTTGGGTGGGCGCGCAGATACGCCTCAAGATAGGCGCGAAAAGTCCCGACATTGGTCAGCCGGCGGCCATTGACAAGGCTTGCGGGAACGAGGGCGTCTGGGTCCTTCATATGGGTTTCATTATACGTCGTCAGCTCCCGGCGTTTTTCGTCCAGATAGTCGGCGATATGCTGAATTTTCGAATATCGCCGCAACATCTCCTCGTCGCAAAAGCGCACCGACGCAACGTCCAGATAGATCGACCGTTTGATCCGCCGGCCGCCGGTCTCCGTCATGCCGCGCCAGTTTTTGAAACTATCATTGATCAGCGCTTGCGTCGGCACGGTGGTGATGGTCTTGTCGAAATTTCTGATCTTCACCGTGGTCAGAGCAATTTCCATGACATCGCCGTCGATGCCGTATTTCGGCATTTCAATCCAGTCGCCGACCGCCACCATGCGGTTCGCCGAGAGCTGCAACCCCGCCACAAATCCTAGGATCGGGTCTTTGAAAACGAACATCAACACCGCCGCAAAGGCGCCAAACCCGGCGATAAACGTCATTGGCGATTGACCGAGGATAAGCGACAGGGTTGAAACAGCGCCCAAAAAATAAAGCATGAGCTTTGCAGCTTGCGCAAAGCTCTTGATTGGGAAATTTCTGGAGGCACGATACGTGCCATATATTTCGAGCCCGGCGTTGATCAGGGCGTCGATAAACAAAACCCCGATCACCACAATGGTGATCAGGCTCAACTTGGCGATAAAAGCGCCCGGTGCCGGGTAGGCGCTCAGAACATAAGGGGCAAGGGCGTAAATCACCAATGCTGGCGCCAGTTGCGACAGACGTTCAAACACCTTGCGCCGGGCGAGAATATCGTCGCGTTTCGATGTTGATTTGTGAAGCAATCGGTTAATCAGCGCGACAATGAAATTTTTGGCGACGAGATTAGACAAGACAGCGAGAACAATAGTTCCCGTCAGGGCGACAAAGAGCGAAGCAAGGGGCGCATAAGCGCCCAGAAATTTAAATTGCGAAAAAAAATCTGTGAGTGCGGTCATGGCGAGCGGGAATTTCCTGGTTATTGATGTCGGTTGCGTAACTATCGATGTGTTTGCAAGGCGTGAAAACCGCGATGACATCTTTTTCAAAATCCACCTTCCGTAATGGGCGCCGTGATGTCAAGTCCCCGTTGTTGAACCCTATCGCCGGCTTCGTGCTTACGTCCGTGTCCGTCTTCATATAAAATGAGACAGAAACATACAGGACGTTCATCGGGGCGCATTATTAAAGACATCAAACGCAAGGCCCGTAGGTAATATAGCGCCAAGGAGAAGATCCGTATTGTGCTGGATGGTCTTCGCGGTGAGGATAGCATTGAGAAAAATGGCGTCCCATACGGCGTCTATCTTAAAAATAATATATAGTAATAACAACAACATAGATGTTTTTTATTCAAAGCGCGTTACACAATAAATTATACGCTTTGTTACACAAGGATGGACTAACATATCTCGATGGTCGATTTAGAAACAAACTAATATTTAAAAGCGATTTAATTGGTTCTTAGGTGAACAACAAATTTAAAAAATAGGCCGATGGTAAAATACCTTGGCTATTTTCGGCTGGATTGGGGGCAGGAGGAGACGTTAGCTAAGCCTATTATTCGTTTTCTCACACAAAGTTTGTTGCCTGAATGAATTGTATAAATATTGACAACTCATTTAGAAGGAATTATAGGGCTTGAAGGTTATGGCACCTGCCGCTTGCAAGCTTTTAGCTATGGTGAAGTCCATTTATTTTAAATCATCTTTTCATGTCAGCAACATGCGCATAGATGGCAATGCAAGCTCCATTCAAAATAGTGCGTGTTCAACTGAACAAGGTTTAAGATGAGTGATAACCATTCCCAAGTGCCGCCAATAGGCACGCTAAAAACACAAGCCAAGCGATTGAGAACCGAACTCGCTAATGATGGCATTTCTGTAAGTCATAGTAAATCTCTAGAAATGCTTGCCCATCAATTCGGATATAAAGATTGGAACGGCCTGTATGCTGCCGCCCAAACAAACTCGATATTATCAACTCTTAGAATTGGCCAAACTGTAAACGGTATCTATCTTGGGCAAAAGATTGTCGGTGAAATCATTGGGATGCAAAAGCTCTCAAATGGGACCCGATATAAACTGACTTTGGATTTAGATGAGCCAGTCGACGTAGTTAGCTTCGGAAGTTTTTCGAACATGCGTAAACGTATTACATGCAGGGTCGATTCAGGCGGTGTTTCAAGTGAGAGAACATCAAATGGACAGCCTCATATGGTGTTGGGTGGTACCATCTAATTCCTGAAGTTTACAATACCCGCGTAAACTGAATGATTTTTTTATTATGACAAGGATGTTATCATGAACTTCGAGATCACCTATAGTCTTATCAATCTAAGTATCATGCCCGTATGGATATTGTTGATATTCGCGCCTAGCTGGAAATGGACTGATAAAATTGCGCAAACGGCGCTTATCCCTTTGCTTTTTGGAATCGTATATGCCTTTTTTGTGGGATGGGGCATGGTCTTTGAAGCACCCATTCTCGGCGCTGGCATGGGAAGCCTAAAAGCGGTTATGTTATTATTCGATAGCCCCATTTCAACACTTGCGGGCTGGACACACTATCTAGTGTTCGATTTATTCGTCGGCATGTGGATTGTCCGCGACGGAAGACAAAACGGCATCGGTGCACTATGGCGCGCTCCTTGCCTAGCCCTAACATTTATGTTCGGATCAATTGGTTTGGCTCTATATCTACTAATTCTCTGGATACGCAAAGGCAAAGTGAGTTTGCTTAATTCGTAATAACGAAAAATTCTAACGTCTGCTTCGGAGGATGAAGCAGGCATAACCTCAATATGGAATGATGAACTGAGCACGCAAAAAATTTAATCGAAACGTCTATTGCAACAGGACTCGAACCTTTGATGGTTTTATAAAAAATGTAGGTGAATCAGTGAGATAAAATTGTTGAGTGGCTCCGCAAGCAGGACTCGAACCTGCGACCCATTGATTAACAGTCAATTGCTCTACCAACTGAGCTATTGCGGAATACTCACTTTATTATCGGGTTGGTGACCCGCCTCATTTCGTTAAGGTCGTGCCTGATAGCACCAAGTCTCACCTCACGACAACAATTATTTTACACCAAGCTGAAGTTTTTTCCAAGTTATATTTCGGCAAAAAACCCAAGTAACATTTAGGCAAAAAAAGAGGGAGCCCGAAAGCTCCCGAAGGTGTTAGGTGAATGGTGGGGTGTCTTCAAGAGAAGACTTCTCCTTTATTAAGGAACAGAGTTAAGATAAAGTTAACGGGCGCAATTATTTTTAGATTTGATTCAGATTGGTGAATCCTTTGATAACAGGCAATACCCCTAACATTAAAGAGTACGCATAAGTGGCTCTGGACTTACGACAATAAGAGGTTAGTATCTTCACAGGTTTAGTAACACCTAAGCAAAGGCTGGTCGTGATGGTCGCCTCAATCGCTCTCCTTATGAGTATCCCGTAATATGGGGGTATTTTAATATGAGGGTATTACCGGAGTTTTTCATGAGACGACTATTTTCTAAAATTGGACTTATCTTTATTTTATTAAGCATGCTAGCGCATACGGCCACTGCCAAGGCTAGCAAAAACAGGTTTGAATTTGAAGATGTAAAGTTGGGTGCTGAACATATCGCGATATTTGTGAATAAGGACGGCACATTCAGCACGGCAGTGGCGGACGTAAATACCAAAACCGGGGGTCGACTTGAGACCGCACTAGAAGATGCCGACTATAAAGGAAAATTTGGTAATAAATTACATCTTTTTGGCTTAAGCCCGTACAAGTCTATCATTGTGATCGGCACCGGATCAGATGATCTATCCGTGCGCAAGCTTCGCGATCTTGGTGGATATGTCGCCCAGGTTAGCAACAATGATTACGGCATAAGCGTCATTGCTGAAGGTCTGAACACGACGGTTGAGCAAAGTGCCGCGCAACTTGCTATGGGCTATGCGCTAAGCTCATATAAGTTTGAGAAATATAAGGAAAAAAAGACTGGTAAAAACCGAACAGTTAGCTTCCTTTCAGACGGGTTTGCAGCTTCCAAAGCGTTGTATGAAAATGATTTAAGCCATATCATAACCGGTGTAAGGTTTGCCCGCGACATGGGAACGGAGCCTGGCAAATCTATATACCCTGAAAGTTATGCCCAGGGCGTACGCGAGCTATTTAAAGGCGTTGCCAATGTCAAAATAGAAGTCATGGGTGTCTCGCAAATGAAGCGGCACAATATGGGCGCCCTGCTCGGCGTTGGGCAAGGCTCCATTCATGACCCGCGCCTTGTCATCGTCTCATATATGGGCGGTGCGAAAGACGAAGCGCCGATCGCATTGGCCGGAAAAGGCATTACCTTTGACACCGGCGGCATTAGCATAAAACCAAATACCGGCCAATGGCAGATGAAGTCTGATCTTTCTGGCGCAGCAGCGGTTGCCGGTACTTTGTATGCGACGGCCATGCGCGGCGATAAAGTCAATTTGGTTGGGGTTATGGCAATGGCAGAAAACATGCCGTCGCGGGACGCTATTCGTCCGGGTGATGTGTTAACGACCATGAGCGGCAAGACTATCGAAGTAATGTCAACTGATGCCGAAGGCCGTCTCGTCCTTGCTGATGCGGTCACCTATGTTCAAAAAGAATATGACCCGCGTTTGCTGATTGACATTGCAACCCTGACTGGATCGGCGGCACGCGCTTTGGGTGCTGATTACGGCGTTGTGATCACGCGCGATTGGGACTTGGCTGAAGACATGATGCGGATCGGCAAACTGGCCGGCGAAGATGTTTGGCCATTGCCGCTCAACAAAAACCACTTCAAAGCCATTAGCTCTGACATCGCAGACATCAAAAGCACGGCGGGCAGTCCGGGTGCCAGCATTGGCGCAGCGGTCATCGGAACATTTGTCGACGAAGACCGTGTTTGGGTGCATTTGGATATTGCAGGTGTGGACTGGGTAACTAAAGCCACACCAACCACGCCAAAAGGTCATGCCGGATGGGGCGTAAGGTTTTTAGATGCTGTCGTACGCGAGCACCACGCGGCGCCATAATCGTGACAGCTCCCGGGTTAATGCCCGCCGCCTAAGATCCCGGTTTTTACTGAATAGTCTACGGCTATTTGGTAATCCGGGTCAGCGTCTGTGTCTTTTATTAACTGTCCTGCCCGCTTTAATAATTGATGGCAGTCTTTGGCCAGATGCCGGAGTTGCAAGTCTTTGCCGCGAGATTTATATTTAAATGCCAAGTCTTCGATAGCTTGCAGGGCGGATTGATCAACCACCCGGCTGTTCATAAAATCAATGATAACCCTATCCGGGTCGTTTTCCGGGTCAAACAAATCGACAAAGCTTTCGATGGAACCAAAAAACAATGGGCCTTCAAGCTTGTATATTTTTGTGTCCTCGTCTGGTTCTTCTATGACGGACATGGTTTTTGTCGCCGTGCTCCACGCGAACGCCAAAGCCGAGACGATCACACCGACAACAACCGCCGTAGCCAAGTCTGTCATGACAGTTACGGCTGTCACCAGAATAATCACCAAAGCATCGGTGAGCGGGATTTTGCGCATGATCATCAGGCTGCGCCAGGCAAATGTCCCGATCACCACCATGAACATCACCCCGACCAAAGCCGCCAGAGGAATGCGCTCGATTATACCCGACCCCACAAGGATAAATGCCAGCAAAAACAAAGCGGCGGAAATGCCGGACAGCCGCGTGCGGCCACCGGATTTCACATTGATCATGGATTGCCCGATCATGGCGCAACCGCCCATGCCGCCGAAAAATCCGGTAACGGTGTTGGCGATACCCTGGGCGACACATTCCCGTGAAGCCCCGCCGCGTTTTCCAGTCATTTCCCCAACCAGGTTGAGCGTCAATAAGCTTTCGATCAAACCGATCGATCCCAGAATAAAGGCGTAGGGGAGAATGATAACCAGTAAATCCTTCACATCAGCCAGGCTGGTAAATGCAGGCAAATCCGGGATATGGAATGTGGGCAGGCCGCCCTTGATGGACGCCATGGACCCAACATCCGGCACATCAATACCGAACCCCAGAACAATGGCGGCCACTATGCCAATGCCTGCCAAAGGCGCCGGAATGACATTGGTGATTTTCGGCATGACCCAGATGATTGACATCGTCAGGCCAACCAAGCCGACCATCGTAATGAGCGGCACCATATCCATCCAGACTTTAGCACCTTCGGGGCCAGTTTTGAACATATCAAGTTGCGACAGCAAAATCACTATTGCCAGCCCGTTAACAAAACCAAGCATGACGGAATGTGGCACCAATCGGATAAATTTGCCCAAATGTAACACGCCGGCAAATATCTGCATGATACCCATCAAGATCACAGTCGCGAACAAATACTCAACACCGTGGCGCAGAACAAGCTCGACCATGACCACGGCCAAAGCCCCGGTCGCGCCGGAAATCATACCCGGTCGCCCGCCAAAAACGGCAGTGATCAAGCCAACAATAAATGCGGCGTACAAGCCCACCAAGGGATTAACATGTGCGACAATGGAAAACGCAACGGCCTCAGGCACAAGCGCCAAAGCCACCGTTAGCCCGGCCAAAACCTCTATCTTAATGCGTACCGGCGTGAATGTGGTAAAATCCGGGTTGCGCCATTTGGTAAAGGACAGGTTTTTTGCAAAAGCACTCAAAGTCGGCTTCATAAGGTCATATCCATTATAGGGTTTGTCAATTGAGAGAAAATTGGAGGCACCACCCGGAATCGAACCGGGGTACACGGATTTGCAATCCGCTGCGTAACCACTCCGCCATGGTGCCAGAGGAGATCATAAGTCAATAGTGTGCGCTCTATATCCGAGCCCCCCCTCCAGTGCAAACGCTTTTGTGGAAAATGTGCAACGGCTTTTGTGTATTGGTTTGCGGGATTTTGGTTTAGCCTTCATGCGGTTTTATCGAAAAGGCCGGGCTTTTAGCCGTAGTTTAAGGTGGTTTTTGTGGTCGGGGATTTTCCGGGCCAGTGCCTTGTTTGTCGGGCTGCGTTTGGCTTGGTTCACCAGATATTTCCGGTGGCGGGTCTTCACCATATTTTTGTGCCGCCTGTTCGGCTGCCGGTTCCCGGATTTTTATGCCCAGCTCTGAGGGGAAAAACCTTATTGGTTTTTGCGGGCGCGGCGTGTGTAACTGGTGCGGTTTTTCCGCATGTTCAGTACATGCTAAACGCGCCGCATGTCGCACATTCCCGGTGCCGCTAGAGAATACCGGGCGGACTTTGCGCGGCCAGCGGGGCCGAAACGGGAGCAGTTTTTCAACCTCCGACAGCCTGACCAGAGCAAAGGGTTTGCCAATGCGCGGTTTGTATGAGCGCGGCTTGTCCCTGCGTTCCGCATCAGGTTTTTTCTCCCGCCTATCTCCCATATTTCTGGGTGCAGTATAAGCAGCCCGGAGCCGAGCAACCCAGTTTCTTATGGCCGCTTCGCCGATCATAGAGCGCACCAAGATGATGCGTTCGGGACAAGCCAACACCCAAGCCTTGATCTTGAGGTTCAAATTGCTGCGGGTTTTTGTGCGCAATTCTTGGCTATGTTGCGCCAACATGTGGGCGTAAGATTTAACGTCCCTGGCGCCGCCAATTCCTAGTTCGATCACCCGCACCAACACCAAAACAAACGCCCGCAACTCCGCCAAAGGCGTAATCCCGGCCGGACAAAGTTTCTCAATAGCGATCAAATCAAGTTTCATGGACGCACCATATACGCCTCCAAGGAACCGTGGATTAGATTTTGGGAATAATAAAATTAGGCGGGAAAACACCGTGTTTCCCCAATAGCTCGTAACAAAACCAAGTAGCCATGTAACCTAGCTCGAAACGCCTGTGCAGGTTGGGGCTTGTGTTGCGGATTTTGCTTCTGGTTGGTTTTGGGTTTTAACCGTGAAGGTCGGGTTTAGGCTCGGGTCGTATTTTATGCGTATCATGACTGCCTGACCGATAACCTCGCCCCGGTTGGCGGCGGTTTTTCTGGTGGCCATATAAAGCGAGGTGGGCGCGGGGCTGGTCGGCGTTACGCATTCGGATATGGAGCCGGGGTGTTGGGCCTGTCCGCCAAAATTGGTGCCGTTAATGGTGCCGTTTACGTGCAAGCTTAACTGCATTTCTCCGATGGCACCTTGTGAAATAATGTTAAATGGGGCGTTAGACGCAACCACGACTTCGGTAAGTCCTGGTGCTATTGGTGTGATGATATGGGCAGCGCGGGGCGGGACACTGAACATGACACGGTCGACGATCTGGGCGGCGGCGGGCAGGGCAATCAACAAGCCGGCAGCTTCAAACGCGAGCCAGCCCACCAGAATTTTTTTCTTAACACCCATGATTTTCTTTCTATCTGATTCTCTGTTGCACACAGAGTGTTATTCTATTCAATTTTAGTGCCAAGATGCTGGTCATGGGGGAAAAGACGCGATATAGGGCGGTCATGACCCATAAAAACAAAGCCTTGGTGTTATTCTCCGGCGGACAGGATTCCGCCACTGTTTTGGCGTGGGCGTTGGACAGATATGACTATGTGGAGACAATTGGCTTTGACTATGAGCAGCGTCATATGGTGGAAATGCAGTGCCGCCGAAGTGTTTTGGAGAAGATCCGCACGGCATTTCCAGACTGGGCCGAGCGGCTCGGGCGGGATCATGTGCTGGATTTATCCGTGCTGGGAAAAATCAGCAATACATCTCTGACCCGCGATATTGAGATTGTGGAAGACGGGGACGGGCCGCCCAATACATTTGTGCCGGGGCGTAATATCATTTTTCTGAACTTTGCGGCGGCCCTTGGCTATAGGCGCGGTATTTATACTCTGGTGGCGGGTATGTGCGAGGCGGATTTTTCGGGGTATCCGGATTGTCGCAAAGATACCCTGGACGCGGCCATGCAAGCTTTGTCATTGGGTATGGATAGAGAATTTATGCTGCGCACACCTTTGATGTTTTTGTCCAAGGCGGGTGCCTGGGATTTGGCGCAAAAATTGGGCGGTAATATATTGGTTGATATTATCAATCAATATTCCCACACCTGTTATATGGGCGAGCGCGGGGAACGTCATGCTTGGGGCTATGGGTGTGCGGCGTGTCCGGCTTGCGTCTTGCGGGCCAAGGGCTGGCAAGTTTATAAAAGTGATGAGTATTGCGCATGACATATTCCGTCAAAGAAATATTCCTGTCGGTACAGGGCGAGGGAGCACATACGGGGCGGGTCTCGGTATTTATCCGCTTTAGCGGCTGTAACCTATGGTCAGGCCGGGAGAAAGACCGGGCCAATGCCGTGTGCAAATTTTGCGATACGCAGTTTGTTGGTACGGACGGTTTGGGCGGGGGGCAATTTAAAACGGCGGCGCTTTTGGCGGATGAAGTCTTGTCCTATTGGCCCATGAATCATGATGGCAAACATGATGATAGAGATGGCGAAAAGCATGGTGAAAAATGGGTGATTTGCACGGGCGGTGAACCTTTATTGCAATTGGACGCGCCCTTAATCACGGCTCTACATGCCGCCGGATTTAAAGTCGCCGTGGAAACCAATGGCACGCTCAAGGCACCGTCGGGCATTGACTGGCTTTGTGTTAGCCCGAAAGCAGACGCAAAATTGGTGCAGGTCAGTGGAGACGAGATAAAACTGGTCTATCCGCAAATAGAGAACAAGCCCGAAGATTTTGCCCATCTGGACTTTCAGGTATTTTCATTACAGCCGCTAGACAACAAAAAAGACAGCAAAAAAGACAACAAAAAAGACAACGAAAAAGGTGATGAAAAAGACGACACCCAAGATACTATGAGGGCCGCCTTTAACTATTGCCTCAAACATCCAAACTGGCATTTGAGCCTGCAAACCCATAAGTATTTAGGGGTGCGTTAGGGGCTATATTAAGGTATGTCTGAACAACCTTCCTTTATGTATTTTTTAGCCTAGCACCAATAAATTGGTGCGTGCCTCACAAATAATAACACAATTTAAGAGCTGAATTACTAAACTAGTTTAGTGTTTATCCTTTGAATAATAAGGGTTTATTTACGATAAAATTTTTATTTCAAAGTCAGGGCTTAGCGGCAATAACATAAACCTGTTCGGCATAATTATAGAAAACAAAAATACAGAAGTTGTTTAGAGGTTTCTTAGGAGGGGGCGCTCTAACTACGAACCAACTATTGCCCCGCTTCTTCCCTCAGCAGTTCCAGCTCTAGCCATTCTTCGTCGCATTTTTCCATTTTGGTTTGGGCTTTGTCTAAATCTTCTATGGTTTTGGTGAAGCCGTCCGGGTCTTTGATGTAATAATTCGGGTCGGCCAGTTTTGCGTTGTGCGCCGCGATTTCGGTTTCCAGGGCCGCCATGGTTTTTGGCAGAGTTTCCATGGCGAATTTATGCTTGTAGCTAAGTTTTGGTTTGCTCTGCTGGGGTTTTTCTTTTCGTCCACCCGTGGACTTTTGCCCAGGTTTAACGTCGGCTTTAACACCGTAGCCGCGTTGGGCGATCATATCGCTATAGCCGCCGGCATATTCTTGCCATTTGGCGTCGCCCTCATAGGCGATAACCGAGTTTACCGTTCGGTCGAGAAAATCCCGGTCATGGGAAACCAGCAGCACCGTGCCTTTATAGTCGGCGATCAGTTCTTGTAATAAGTCGAGCGTTTCCAAGTCCAAATCATTGGTCGGTTCGTCCAAAATCAGCAGGTTGGATGGCAGGCGCAGACCGCGTGCCAGTTCCAACCGTGCGCGTTCGCCGCCAGACAGGCGCGAAATTGGCGTGCGTTGTTGTTCGGGTAGAAACAAGAAGTCTTTCATATAGCCAACAACGTGTTTTTGAATGTCGCCGACCATGACACTGTCGCCGCCGCCGCCCGTCAACGCGTCTTTCAAGGTCGTATTCGGATCAAGGCCTTCGCGTTTTTGGTCTAGGATCAAGGGCTGTAAATTAGTGCCAAGCTTGATGGTGCCGTCGTCCGGTTCCAATTGGCCCATGATCAATTTGAGCAAGGTGGTCTTGCCGCTGCCGTTGGGGCCGAGAATGCCGACCCGGTCACCGCGTGCAATTCGGATCGAGAAATCATCTATGATTAGACGCTCCCCAAACGCTTTGCTGACATGCTCGAGCTTGGCCACCAATTTTCCGGACGTTTGGCCTTCGGTTACGCTGATATTGGCTTTGCCGACGGACTGTTTTTCGCCGCGCTTGGTGCTGCGCAGATTGCCCAGCTCTTTCAAGCGGCGCACATTACGTTTGCGCCGCCCCGAAACGCCGTGAACCACCCAATGTTGTTCGCGCTCTATTTTGCGTGATAATTTATGACGGTCGAGGCTCTCTTGCTCCAGGAAATTATCGCGCCAGTCTTCAAAGGCACCAAAGCCTTTATTGATCTGCCGCGTTTCGCCCCGGTCTACCCAAATGGTTTCGCGGGTGAGTTTTGAGAGAAAGCGCCTGTCATGGGAGATGAGAATGAGCGCACCTTTATAGGCGGCCAGTTCTTCTTCCAGCCATTCAATGATAGGTAAATCCAAATGATTGGTAGGCTCGTCCAGCATCAGCAAGTCAGGCTCTGGTGCTAATGCGCGGGCCAAAGCGGCACGGCGCGATTCGCCGCCTGATATGGTTTTGGGGTCGGCTTTGCCGTCGAGACCAAGGGCGTCCAATAAATAATGCAGGCGGTAGCCGTCGTCCGCGCCCTCAAGCCCGCCCGAGACATAATCGCCCAGATTTGTATAGGCCGATAAGTCCGGTTCCTGGTGCATATAACGCACCGTGGTTCCGGGTTTAATAAACCGTTCGCCCTCGTCTGGCTCGATTATGCCAGCGGCAATTTTGAGCAGGGTTGATTTCCCCGAGCCGTTGCGCCCGACCAGGCATATACGCGCACCCGGCTGAACCGCAAATTCCGCACCCTCGATCAGAGGCGTCGAGCCAAAAGACAAATGGATGTTTTTCAGTGTTAGAATCGGTGGAGGCATTGACTGTCCTAAGTTTCTATTTTGAGGGTGCTTATATGGGTGTGTGTAAATAGCACAAGAAAAAGCGTTCATTTCGTCGATTCTTGCAGTATTTTGCCCGGTTTTCATAAAGGTAATCATAAAATCGCCACAATCGTGACAATAATCACGGTCATAGTCGCTAAAATATAGTAGAAACTAGACTATCACCGTGTGATTGTGTTGCATAAACACATCATTAACACAGATTAACGTAATATTACGGCGAATTAAGCTAGAATTTACGTTTATAAGCTATATATTGAATCTAACAAATCATGGGATTTGTTGCAATGTGTGGGAACGAAATGGGCATAAGACGAGACATAAACACCCCAAATAGACGGTTTAGGGGGACGATCAGGGTTGTGGTGGCCGGGTGCGTGATTGCGCCATTATTGATGTCTGTATCGGCTTTTGCACAAGTTTCATCAAACCAAGACCAACCTTTGGCGGGCAGTTCGGCACCAGAAATGCCTGTGTCCGAAACTATGCCCGTTGATATTGCGCCCGAAGTTTTAAACACACCTAATCTGCGCACCATAAATCCGAATGATATAAAGCGGCAAAACAAACGTAGTAATCGGTGGAATCCCCATACCCTGACCCAGCCTACGGGGCTAAGTGCCGCCAGTTTGCGCGGGCAAGGTAAAACCCGGCGCACCCGCCATTCAAAAACGGGTGTCAAGATTTTACCAAACGAGATACTATCTGCTGGGGATTTATTGTTGACAGGCAGTGCGCCTGTCGTTCCCGCCGCAGTGCCTCTGGGCATGGTATCGCGATCTGACGGTGTCATAAATTTAGGCTCGACACTGCGCGGTGCTTTGTTCGCCTCGCCAACTTTTGATAATGTAAACGCCTCGGTTTTCAAGCTTGACCTTGGCGGCCAGCCCTGTCTTGGCACGGCCGGGGAATGCCGGGCAAATGTGACACGTCGCATTGATATTGGATACGCTAAGAATATCACAACAGGAAAAATAGACGGGTTTAATCTGCAACTGACCCCCCATGGTAGCGTGCGTGTCGATGGCGACAGCCAAAGTACACTGGTGGGTGCATTGGTGCGTATTGGTGATAATTTACGCGAAGGGGCCGAGAAGAAATCCAACACCTGGTATTTTTTCGCTGGCGCGGACGCTGAGGCTCTCACATATACGCCAAATTCCATGCGCCGCCTTACCAGTGGTAACTTTGCCCTACAAGATCAAATCATTATCGGAGATGCCCAGGCTGGACTGGGCTACAGGATCGGTGATGCTGATCTGGCACTGACATATTACAAGCGTCAGGCAAAGGCTGAAAACTACAGCTATGATGAAGACGCCGCCGCCCTTTCTATTACCTGGAAACGTTAAGCGCAATCAGTTCCGTTTACGCCGCGTCCATTGCGCCATAGCTTGAAGCATCATGACTGTTGCGATCATTGTGGCCAGCCCAATGGCGGTATATTTTAGCGGTGTCAGAATGTCTTTCGCGACAAGCATGTTTTCAGACCCGGCGAGTGCGAAAGCCTGCACGGTGTTTTCCGCAAAGTCTGCAATCACGCCCAAGAGTGCAGGAATAACCAAAAACCGCCGAAATCTGCCGCCGAACCGCCACACGATACCGGCCAGCAAACCGCCGTAAGCCAGAGGGTAAAACGTATCCAAAGTCAGGGTGGCAATCAAATGCATATGTTTTTGTTCGTCCGACATAGCGCCGAGCCTCGTCAAGGCATCTTTCGCGTTCATCTGCATATCAAGAAGTGGACCGCCCACGGCCTGTTCAACAAAATAAAACCCTCCGCCGAGGAAAATAAACAGTAAAAACAGTCCTAAAAGCACAGGCGTCCGCGCCAAAAAGTCCAGAAATTTTGTCATGATATATCCCCGATAATCCAAATTATTATTACACTGGTAGTCTAGCAGAAGAATTCGAAAATACGAGACTTGCTTGGCCGGGATTGTTTCGGCTCCGGTGTAATGATTTTGGGGTCTCCACAAAATTTTTCATATTAATTGCAAATGTGGACTTGCTAAGGGGGGTGGATACAAGATATGGAGGGTAGTGTGGTGTAAATGTCTATATATAGGCATATCGAAATTTTTAAGCGATGACTGGGAGAAAAAAATGGCGGATTCTATCATTATTGGTGCTGAAAAACCGGGACTTCTGACACGGTCCGTGGGCTATAAGCCGTTTCGCTACCCTTGGGCCTATGAATTTTGGCGCAAACAACAACAAGTGCACTGGATGCCCGAAGAAGTGCCCCTCGGGGAGGACTGCAAGGACTGGGCGACCAGCCTGACTGATTCGGAGCGCAATCTGTTGACCCAAATTTTCCGGTTCTTCACCCAGGGCGATATTGAGGTCAATGATAATTATATGGAGCACTATGCGCAGGTGTTCAAACCGACCGAGCTTAAAATGATGATTGCGGCGTTTTCCAATATCGAAACCGTCCACATCGCCGCCTATGCTTTGCTGATCGAAACCATTGGTATGCCCGAAAGCGAGTTTTCCGCGTTCATGGAATATGAGAGCATGGCGGCCAAGCATAATTATATGCAGGAATTTGGTACGGACAGCCACGCCGACATCGCCCGCTCTATCGCTATGTTTGGCGGCTTTACCGAAGGGCTGCAACTCTTTGCCAGCTTTGCCATGTTGATGAATTTCCCGCGCTTTAACAAAATGAAAGGCATGGGGCAAATCATCACCTGGTCGATCCGCGACGAAAGTCTGCACTGCGAGGGTATGATCAAGCTGTTCCACGAATTTTCCCGCGAGACTGGGTGTGTGACTCCTAGCGTCAAAGACGATATTATTGATTGTTGTAAAACCGTGGTCGGGCTTGAGGATAAATTTATTGACCTGGCTTTTGAAATGGGTCCAGTAGAGGGTATGACGGCCCAGGATATTAAAACCTATATCCGCTATATTGCCGACTGGCGGCTGGAACAACTTGGCTTGCCCAAGGTGTACGGGATTGAGAAACATCCACTGCCTTGGCTGACAGAAATCCTCAACGGTGTTGAGCATGCCAACTTCTTTGAAGCCCGGGCAACAGAGTACTCCAAAGGTGCTTCCAAAGGCGAATGGCACGGTGATGACGGTGTGTGGGATATGTTTGAAAAATCGGGTTCCGGTAAAACACTGCAAACTCCACAGTAAACGACTATTATTATGTCCAAAATTCTGAAATTTGATAATATTCTCAACGTTCGGGATTTTGGTAGCCATGAATTACCGGACGGCACCAAGGTTAGCGCCGGAAAATTATTTCGCGGCGCGCAGCTCAGCAAGATGACCGAGGCGGAGCAGGGACGTTTTGACAAATTTGGTGTCTCTCTCGTCGTTGATTTGAGATATCTGACAGAAAGACGTCGGCAAGCCAGCAAATTTTGTAGTACCTATAACCCCGATATTTTCGAATTTTCCGCCCAATATGACCAAGACAGCGCTGACAAATTGGCACCCCACGAAGCCTTTGCCATACGAGATTTAAACACGGCGGAGGATGCATATAATTACATGCTCGGCTCCTATGAAGCCAGGCCTTTGGCACCTGGGTTTGTTGACATTGTTTCCAGAAGTTTGAAACGCATGGCGGGTACCGGCGAGGGCATATATGTGCATTGTGCTGCTGGCAAAGACCGGACGGGTACATTCGCGGCCATAGTTTTGATGTTGCTGGGTGTCTCCAAAGACGAGGTGATGGATGAGTACTTGCGGACGCGACAAGCGATGGATCTCGATTTGGTTATTGATATGATCACTTTGAAAATGGAACAACGCTACGGCAGAAAATTTTCACCCGAGGCTTTGCGCCCGTATTTTGACGTGGAGACACAATATTTACAAAAATCCTTGGATGTGATCGGTGATATAGGTGATTATGCTCGTAACGTGCTTAAACTCGGCCCCAACCATGTAGAGAATTTACGCAAGCATTATAGAACTTAACAGCTTGCCCGCACATTATTGCCAGAGCTGATCACCGAGCAGGTTATATTACTGCCAAATGGTATGGCTACGGATTTACGCGGTTTTAGCATAAATGTTTCCGAAAGTGTCGGTGTTTGCACAAATGTCTGCGACGGTGAATAATATTCGTATTGCACCCGCGTTACAACGAGTCCGGATGCTTGGTTGAGCAAGACCGCATTTGTGTCAGTTGCGTCATATTTATCGGTTATCCCGGTGCCAAGCTTGGCATAACCAACCTCTTGCACGTTGCCTGAACCGTCTATTTCGAAACTTCTGATGTCGATACTGACCCTTTGCGAATTGGTAAAATTCGTTCCCATAACCGCCAGGCTAGCGTTGAAAATATCTTCAATATCACTTGTGGTTAAATTTTCTTCCTGCGTGGCCAGATCCCCAGTAACGGAGGCGGCGTGAGAAACGTTCCGGTCTGCGGATATAAGGAGAGAAACTTCCGCTAACCCAAGGTATAGCGCAATCATGATTGGAGCAATCAATGCAAATTCAATGGCGGCAACGCCGTCTTTGTTGTTCCAAGTTTGTTGCAAACGGGACTTAAAGCCGGTGTTTGTTATTTTGGGGGATTTCATATTTTTCGTAAACATTTTCATACCTCTCAAGCCTAGAACGGCTCATTTTTAAATGCAGTTGTTGCCGTGATGATATGGGTATTCCCTGCGGCGTTAGACAAGCGGGTCAGTTCATTAGGGACCGCTAGTTGATGTACATATTGTACGCGGACAATCACGACATCACCACCGCTTGTATCCGTGTATTCGTCTGCGAGCATTTCCGGATCTGCGGCTTCGCAGGCTTCAATTTCCTCAGATGTCCCGGAACAACTTACCGGGGAGGTTGGCAAATTAAGGTCTGAAAATTGACCCGTGGCGGAAGAGAGGACATCAACCCGCAAATTATCACAACTCCCGACCCCGCTCATAGCGGCACAAATAGCGTCTTTAAATTCTTCTGCCCCGCCGCCAGTTGACTGAAATTCGCCTGTACGTATTTGTCGAGACACTTCCGCAACGGCATGATGGGTTGTTGATGTAACGAAGAACAATACGGAAATTTCTACAATACCGAACAAAAGCGCCATAAAAGGAACGCCCAGAATGGCAAATTCAATGGCTGTCGTACCGTCACGGTTTTTACGCAAGGCCCCAAAAATACCGCGCCCCAATCGGCGAGATTTTACACGAGGTAAGTCGCGCACTCGTATAGACCGAAGTTCTTGAGTAATCAAAGTGTGCATAAGCTTCATCCCACATCATGTTTATATGGGCATGGTTAGCAGTAAGAGCCTAATTTGCGTTTAAACTTATTGGTTAATACTTCATAAATACTTGGGTGAGGCCTATGTAATATAGACGTTATTCTGGTTGGCGCTGTGCTTGTAATGGGGTTGGCAACGGGTTTCGCTGCACGGTCGGGTTAGATAGGCCTGAGTTTAGCGCCGGTGGTTGGAATGATGGCAAAGCGGAACCAGGCACACCAGAGTTCGAAGATGTTGTAGGGAAAGACGCAGAGGTGACGGGTGTGCCAGTGTTGTCGATAGCTTGGCCCCCGCCCCTAAACTGCGCTACGAACCCTGGGTCATCACTTAGCACTGGTGCTGGTTGGCAAAATGGTGAACATTCATAGGATTGCCAACCCTGGCCTACCAACATAACCCGCTTGCCCGTATTGGAATGGCTGTTTTTTACCTGTATATCGGCTTCCACAATAGTTTGTCCCAGATCATTGAGCACAATAACATTGGTAACCCCATAACCCCGCCCAATAATAAAGAGCAAATTAGGGGAATGTACGGACACATCTGCAATGGCCGTATTGCCGACCACAATTGCGGAAGCTGGTGCAGGGAGGTGCATGATTTGGGTTTTATTGATATCAACCGTGTAATTCTGTCCCTGGTTATATATTTGTGCATGGCTGGTCAGCGGTACAAAAGTCATTGCAAAAATTCCCGCAAGGCTGGCAATGTTCCGTAGGAGGCGGGTAAATTGACGTTTTATCATAGCAATATCCTCAAATTTATCTCTTGATAAACTGATGTAGTGAATGAAGGGTTTACAAAAAAACCGTTAAAATATATTTTTCCTATATATAATGTACTGCTACATTGTTTTGCATATATATTCTTCAATATTTGTGTATTTTTACGATTTACCAAATTTTTACCCTGTTCTTTAGCGGAACGGTAAAACCTTATCTCTATATTGCATCAAGTCAGGGGATGCTCCTTGTCATTGGGATTGTCCCTTTTTTTTAATGCATACGTGGGAGTTAGTTATGCAAAATTTTGTTACACGTTTTATGAACGACGAGTCTGGTGCAACGGCTATTGAATATGGCCTGATCGCTGCTTTGATCTCAGTTGGTATTATCAGTGCCGCTACTACACTTGGCGGAAACATCAACAACAGGTTCGAAGTTGTTGCAGAGGCTGTTGGTAGTGCTGGTGCGGCTCCGGCGGCTCCATAAACAAATTTGAATTCCCTGATAAAGGGATCTTGAAATTGGGCCGTCCTGGATATTTTATCCAGGACGGTTTTTTTATGCCTTAAACTACCCGTTAACTCTGTTTTGTTAAGTAGGAGGGAAATAAAAATTGGACGAGGGTATTTGCCCTCCTCCAGGCAAACAAGAGGGTGACGTGTTAACATTATTTATTATTTTAATTTTTATGGGCTGTATGTTGGCGGCAAGCTGGAACGATATGACCAGCATGCTTATACCAAATTGGATTAGTCTGGTTTTGGTTGCGGGCTTTTTCATAGTTACGCCATTTGCCTGGCAGGGATGGGAAATATTTGGAACCCATATATTGGTCGGTGTGATTTTCTTTGCAATCGGTGTGGGCATGTTTGCTCTGGGATGGATGGGCGGCGGCGATGCCAAGTTACTTGCTGCCACGTCTATTTGGTGGGTGTGGGGTGATTTGCCTTATTATTTGGCTTCCACCGCTATTGCTGGAGGTGTTTTGGCCATATTTTTAATCCTCGGACGGAAATTTTTCCCGGTTTCGATATTGAAAACCGATTGGCTACACCGCTTATTTAAAGACGAAAAAAAGATGCCATACGGGTTGGCACTAGCATTTGGGGCGCTTGTGACACTGCCAAAAAGCGATTTATATCAGTTTGCCGTCTCTTTATCGTGATTTTAATCAAAATAATGAACAAAATTCATACTTATTAACCATGCTTTATCAAATGGGAGGCTAGTTTTTGATGTAGTCGGGCAAAAATTAGACCGTGAGGGGTTATGGATACGAAGAAAATTATATTACTGGGCGGGCTGGGCGTAATCGCTGTTGTCGCATTCTTGCAATTACAGAGGATGTCTGAACCACCTGCACCAGTTGCCACCGCCGCCCCTATAGCGCAGGTTATTGCAAATGTAGAATATGTAGAGATTTTAGCGACAACCCGAGACATAGGTCAGGGAACGCGCCTAACGTCAGATATGCTACAGTGGAAGAAATGGCCGGCGGAAGCGTTGGAAGCAAATTTGGTCGATATTCAAAACCAACCCCAGGCTCTTGAAGAATATACGGGCGCTGTCACCTTGGCAAAAATTTACGAGGGTGAACCACTTATGCGCCCAAAGGTTGTCCAGGCAGGGGACAGAGGTCTGATGGCAGCCCAGCTAAAGCCAGGTATGCGGGCAATATCTACGCGGATCACCGCCGATACCGCTGCGGGCGGGTTTATCCAACCCGGAGACAGGGTGGATGTCGTTTTAACCACGCAATTACTCCAACGTCGGCAAGCAGCGACAACAGGTGGGCAAAACAATTTTGTTTCAAATACAATATTTGAGAACGTACCCGTTTTGGCAATCGGCCAAACCAGTACGCAAAACCCTGACGGTACGGCTTATGTTATTGGCTCCACAGCCTTACTTGAAATGTCGCGGTCTGATGCGGAAAACCTGACCGAAGCGCAATCGCGGGGTGATATTTCGCTGATTTTGCGAGGGCTTAACCGCCGAAGTGCCAATTTTGTTGCCAGCAGAGCAACATCTGAACGCAAAAAAAGCTCAACGGCCCTCGGCTCGCTCACTATTTACCGAAACGGTCAAAAGCAACAAGTCGCTATACAAGGACGCTAAAATGGACGCTAAAATGTTATCCAGGCCCACTAAAGCATTAGCACTTTCCACCGGATTGGCTTTGGCAGCCCTTGTTGGGGTGTCAGCATCCTTGTCCGGGCCCGCTTATGCCGGGCCACGTTCCTATGCGGACATTCGGTCGATCAGCCCGCAAGCTGGGATTACTCGCACTGTCAACACGACAAAAAAGTCCATGCTCATTCCATTTGGGAAATCCAGTACCATTGAACTGCCGGGCGGTATGATGGATGTTATTGTATCAAATCCAAATATTGTTGATGCCATTATACACACACAAAACCGGGTTTTATTGGTTGGTAAACAGCCTGGACAGACCAACGCATTTTTCTACGATATCAATGGTAATGAAGTGCTGGAATTGGAAATACGGGTTGAGCGCGATATGGCGGGGTTGGAAGCGCTGATTTCGCAACACGCTCCCGGTAACAATGTGTCGGTAAAATCATTTAACAACAATATTTTGTTGTCTGGGGAAGTAGAAAACGCGGGTGCGTCAAAAGTTGTTGTGGATCTTGCCACATTATGGTTGGGCGAGACCACGCCCGGTGCTGCGCCGGGAGAGATTACCAATATCATGACCGTTTTGGGCAATGAACAGGTGATGTTAAAAGTACGGATCATTGAGATGCAAAGATCCGTTACCAAACAATTGGGTATCGATTTCAATGCATTGGCCCAAGTCGGCGATGCCAGCTTCGGTTTGCTCAGTAATATAGGCGCAGGCGTGGGAGCGGGCGCTGGATTCGGTGGAAATTTGGCGTGGACTAACTCCGGCGGTGGTGCGCTTCGGTCTTTAACCGCCAATTTACAAGCCTTGGAGAGAGTGGGCCTGGTAAGAACGCTGGCAGAGCCCGTGTTGACCGCAATATCTGGCGAGACGGCGAATTTTCTATCGGGCGGAGAATTCCCAGTTCTCACCAATGTTTTTATTGATGCCCAAGGTAGGTTGCAACGGGAGTTTGAGTACAGATCTTTTGGTGTATCGTTAGGCTTCACGCCTATTGTGTTAAGTGAGGGGCGGATATCTTTAAATATATCCACTGAGGTGTCTGAACCAACAACAGAAGGCGCATTTGAAGTCAATGGTGCCGAAGTTCTAGCAATTCGCAAACGGCTCGCCAATACGGTGGTCGAATTGCCTGCAGGTGGCAGCATGGTGATTGCCGGTCTTATACGTGAAGAAAACAGGCTAAGCTCAAGCGGAACTCCGGGCGTTAAAGATATTCCAGGTATTGGTGCTTTGTTTAGAAGTCGAAACAGCGAAACAACCGAGTCGGAGCTTGTTGTAATCGTGACACCATATCTGGTTAAGCCGACACATCCTGACAAATTACAAACACCTCTAGACGGCTTCATACCGGCAAATGATCGTGAAGCGGCATTGTTAGGCCGTTTGAATAAAGTGTACGGAAAAAACGTCAAACCTGACCCGAAACAACGCCTGTTTGGCCCGTTCGGTCATGTAGTAGATTAGGAGTAGGTTGATGCAAAAAGCAAAAAGATGTATTCCTCATAGGTTGAGGTTGTCAATAATGGCTAGCATTATCAGTGTAGTGGTAAGCGGTTGTACAATATATCAACCATCTTACGGCCCGACCTCGCTACGAAATAAGATCACAGTTGCGGAAACAGTCGAGCGGTTGGAGCTTTATGTCGGCCAGGCAGGTCTGCATTTATCTGCCCGTGACCAAGATGCTGTTGGAAATTTTATAAGGCAATATTCCATTTCTGGTGAAGGGCCATTATATATAAATGTCCCCGCAAACGGTTCAAACAGCCATGGTGTCTCTCAGGCCAATGGTGTTATTCAGTCTCTGTTGGAGCGTTACGGAATGAACGGAACCAACCTGCAATCTGGCCAATATGCCGCCGCTCCAGGTGCGCCTGCGCCTGTTATTGTATCCTTCAGGCGACTGGCAGTTGTGCCGATTGATTGTCAACAAGGCGCAAGTCTTACCCATACATCAAACAATCAGCCTTACGGAAATTTTGGCTGTGCGCAAACAGCGAATTTGGCAGCTCTTATCGATAATCCCCGACAATTGCTTGCGCCTTATGCTTGGGATAACGCATCTTCAGTGCGTCGTTTGACAGTTTTGGATAATTACAGCAATGGTCAAGCCACAGCTACGCCAAGGCCAGCCGGCCAAGAAATAGATACAGGCGATGGTGGTTAAAATGCACCATGAACTTGAAACACACACATGTTTATATGATTTAAACTGGACAATATTATGAAACAGCCGCAACCTAATTCAGCAACGGCACCTCAACCTTACCCGGCACCCGGGCAACCTGTATCAGGGGGAGGGCAGGCGCAAGGGCGTATACTTCCGACTGCGGTGCCTCCTGTATCTAGTAGTCCTGTACCTAGTTCGGGGCCATCTCCAATGCCTGGACCGACACCAGGCCAAGTTGGTCGTCCAGCGCCAGTGCAACCAATGTCCCAACCAATGTCCATGCCGCAAACCCAGGCTGGCTTTCCGCCCATGCCCCAGATACCATCTCTTCAGGCACCATCCCCTCAGGGGTCGCAAGCGCCTGTTGGGTATATGCCGCAACCTCAACTCCAGCCTTCGCAGACACCACACACGCCGCAGACTGGACACATGGTGCCAAGCTCAATGTCTAACCCCATGCAAGCTGACATGCCTAACCTAGAGCAAACCGGCATGCCGCCAAGTGCTGCCCCAGAACCTGAAACCACACGCGACGGCGGGGAAAAAGCCTTGCCCCGGATTGCCGTTCATGCCTTTTGTGAGCGCCCGCAAACTGCTGCAACCATTCAATCGACAAGCGAAGACTGGCGCATGGCCAGAACCAATCTCAAAGTTTATATGGGCGGTCTGCCTGCGGCCATCGAATATTACCGCAATGAAAGTACGCCGTCATTGGTAATATTCGAATCCGCCTTGCGCGGCCCGGCATTATTTGAACAATTGGCACAATTGGCTTCCAATTGTGATGCCGATACTAAAGTTGTCATGATCGGAGCGGTTAATGATATAAAGCTATATCGGGAATTGATGGAACAGGGGTTGAGCGAGTATTTGGTGCCCCCATTCCATCCCCTGACACTGATCCGCTCTATGTCAGACTTATATGCAGACCCCGACAAGCCGTTTATTGGCCGTGTTGTCGCGTTCTTCGGCGCAAAGGGCGGCGTTGGTTCGTCAACTCTGGCGCACAATGTTGCTTGGGGTTTGGCCACCAAGATGGGTCAGGAAACGGCTCTGGTTGATATGGATTCGAGCTGGGGTACGACGGGTTTAGATTTTAATTATGATAGTAGCCAGGGTTTGGAAGAAGCGCTCGCTGATCCTGAACGTATGGACGAGACCTTGCTTGACAGGATCATGATCCGCCACACGGAGAAGCTTTCAATTTTACCGGCAGCGGCAACACTTGGTTCCACAGAGCAGATACCAGCCGAATCCTACGAGGTTTTAGTTAACGGTATTCGCGGGCTGTCGCCGTTAACCATCCTTGATATGCCACATATCTGGACGGATTGGTCAAGTGCTATTCTTAAAGGCGCGGACGAAATTGTGATTACGGTGACACCTGACCTGGCCAATTTACGCAATGCGAAAAACTTGATAGAGTTTTTAAAATCAGCGCGTCCCAACGATGCCGACCCGCTTTTGATCATAAACAAAACGGGTGTGCCAAAAACGGCAGAAATCCCAATCAAGGACTTTGCGGCGGCGGTGGGTATTCAACCTGCTTTGGTGTTGGGATATGAGCCCGTTATTTATACAGAAGCATCAAATGACGGGAAAATGCTGAGCGAACTAAAAGGGGCAGAAGCCGCATTTAGCGGGATAATGCATCTGGCCCACAGGTTAAAGACTGGCGAGTTTCCCCAGCACGAAAATTCTAAAAAAAGCCGATTTTTGCCGAGTAAGAAAGCGGGAAAAACCGATAAAAAAGCTAAAAAGCCAGATGGTTTTCTAGCGAAACTAAAAAAACGGAAATAGGGTATAATGTTTGGAAAACGAACAAGTGGGAACACTGGACGCACAACCAGCGCACCAGAGGTACAGAACTCTGAAACATCTGCACCTGTGGTTGAGCCTGTAGAGGCCGCGGGCGCACCCGTTAACGCACCTGCCGTAAAGTCGGATAGAGCTGGCGAAACTTCAGACGCCTATTATGAAACCAAGGCGACAATTTTCAATGCGCTTTTTGAAACGATTGATGTTTCGGCTTTGGCAGGCATGGAACCAAAAGCCGCCCGTGCTGAAATCCGTACAATCGTGGATGAAATTATTGCGATCCGTAATGTCCGCTTATCCGTCAATGAACAAAACCAGCTCATTGGCGAAATTTGTGATGATATTCTTGGTTACGGCCCATTGGAACCGTTACTGATGCGCGATGATATTGCCGATATTATGGTCAACGGTGCTAAACATGTGTTTATCGAAACCGATGGTAAGATGGAAAAAACCAATATCCGGTTTCGGGATAATCAACAACTGATGAATATCTGCCAGCGGATTGTTTCGCAAGTTGGTCGCCGGGTAGATGAAAGCTCGCCGATTTGCGATGCGCGCCTTTTGGATGGGTCACGGGTGAATGTGATTGCACCGCCTTTGGCCATTGATGGGCCAACATTGACCATACGAAAGTTTAAAAAAGACAAATTGACCCTACAGCATCTGGTTGATTTTAAATCAATTTCACCTGCCGGGGCGAAAGTACTGGAAATCATTGGCGCGTGTCAGTGTAACATCCTCATTTCTGGCGGTACGGGTTCAGGTAAAACCACATTGCTGAATTGTTTGACGGCATTTATCCACCCTGATGAACGGATTATCACCTGTGAAGATGCTGCCGAGTTACAATTGCAACAGCCTCATGTGGTGCGCTTGGAAACAAGACCGCCAAATCTGGAAGGCAAGGGTAAAATCACCATGTCCGATTTGGTGAAAAACTGCCTGCGGATGCGCCCTGAGCGAATTATTGTGGGTGAGGTGCGTGGCCCGGAAGCCTTTGATTTACTCCAAGCTATGAATACGGGCCATGATGGCTCTATGGGGACGCTTCATGCTAACTCACCGCGTGAGGGTTTATCGCGCCTTGAAAGCATGATCACCATGGGTGGATTTTCGCTGCCAACGCGGACAATCCGCGAAATGATCGTTGGGTCTATTGATGTGGTTATTCAAGCGACACGTCTGCGCGACGGGTCGCGCAAAATCACGCACATTACCGAAGTTCTCGGTATGGAGGGCGACGTCATTGTGACCCAGGATCTCATTGTATATGAGATGGACGGTGAGGACGCGGAAGGAAAAATTGTCGGGGCACACAAATCTACTGGCATTGCCCGTCCGGCATTTTGGGAGCGGGCTCGATACTTTAATCTTGAAAAAGAATTGGCCATGGCGCTTGATGAGGCGGGAGAGAGCTGATGGAACCCAGCACAATAATGGCTATTTTGGGTGCCGTTGGCGTTATGATTGTTGGGTATTTAATCCTCGACTCGGGTGGTAACTCGCCAAAGAGGCGTGTGGAGAAAATGAGCATCCCGCAAAATGAAGCGCGTAAATCAGTTTTTTCTTTTATGAAGGTCGATGATAGTAGCAATCGCCGCAAAATCATTGAATCGTCATTGGCAGATCTTGAGAAAGACCAAAAAACAAAATCAAAGAAGAGAAAAGGCCTAAAGGCGAAATTGATCCAGGCGGATTCAAAAATGGATCCAAGGACCTTCACAATTATGTCAATAATTATAGGTGTTGTTAGTGCCGGTACGCCAATTTTCTTTGGGCTAAGTCCCTTGACGTCTGTTGGAATTGGGTTTGTTTGTGGCTTTGGATTACCAAGGTTTGTTTTGAATTTCCTTGTTACCAAACGGCAAAAACAATTCACAGCTCATTTTTCAGACGCAATGGATATTATTGTTCGCGGTGTTCGAACCGGATTGCCCTTGGGTGATTGCTTACGCATGATCGCCCATGAAAGTCCAGAACCGGTGCGCGGCGAGTTTACACGTTTGGTGGAAGGCGAGAGTGTCGGTGTTCCGCTTGAGATTTGTATCGAACGTATGTATGACCGTATGCCTCTATCAGAGGTGAACTTTTTCGGCACAGTGTTGTCTATTCAAAAATCAACGGGTGGCAATCTTGGCGAGAGCCTTGACAATTTGTCGAAAGTTTTACGAGGGCGCAAATTGTTACGGGAAAAGATCAAAGCTCTGGCGGCTGAAGCGAAAGTATCGGCGATGATTATTGGTGTATTGCCGCCGGGTGTTATGGCTATGGTTACTGCTGTTAATCCCGAATATATGGCGGATTTATACTTTACGGAAACGGGGCAAAAGAACCTAATGATCAGTGTCGTGATGATGGCGTTTGGCATTTTCGTCATGCGTAAAATGATTAACTTCAAGTTTTAGGAATATTGAATGTCTGCTGGATCCATAGAACTTTTTAAAATGGCTTTGATCCTGCTAGTCATCCTGGCTAGCGTTGCGACACTTTATACTTTGTTGGCACCATTATTGGAAGGTAACCATTTGAAGCGCCGCATGGGTGCAGTTTCCAATGAACGCGACACTATGCGTAAAGCCCGTATGGACCATCTAAATGAAGGTCAGGGGCTACGTTCTGAATCCAAGGGGTTTGTTAAAAACTTGGTGGACAATTTATCCTTGGAAAGATTATTGGCGGCGACAGATTTGAAAGATAAAATGAGCCAGGCAGGACTTCGCGGGCAAAGACCCGTATATATGTTTTATCTGTTCCGGCTTGTTATGCCGATCTTATTGCTTGTGTTTGGGATATTGTATTTTGTCTTGCTCAATCCCTTGGAATGGGGCGCGAGCCAATCTTGGCTGGTGGCTTTCGCGTTGATGCTTTTGGGCTATTATGCACCGGGCATATATGTTAAAAACAAAGCTGGTAAACGGATGGCGTCTATCGCACCAGTATTCCCAGATGCTCTTGATTTGTTACTGATTTGTGTGGAATCCGGCATGTCAATAGAGCTGGCATTTGGCAAGGTATCACGCGAAATGGCGGAAAATTCTATGGAGCTTGCAGAGGAATTTTCTCTGACAACCGCAGAACTCTCCTATTTGCAAAGTCGTCGCCAAGCCTATGAAAACTTGGCACGGCGCAATAACCATGTTGGCATTCGCGCCGTCTCCACGGCTCTGATCCAGACTGAGAGATACGGTACGCCGCTTGGGAGCACGCTCCGGACAATGGCTGATGAGAACCGGCAAATGCGGATTTTGGCCGCCGAGAAAAAAGCGGCCGCCTTGCCTGCAAAACTAACCGTACCGATGATCTTGTTTTTCTTACCGGTGTTGTTTATCGTGATCCTGACACCAGCAGGTATGCGTATGGCTGCCAATCTAGGTTAATTACATGCGGTGCCCATTACATTGAGTGTCCAAGGGCATAGCGAACCACATCCGTTACATCAAAGGCGAGGGATATCAGCATAACAATAACCGTCAGCACGATCCATTTCCCCGTCCAGGTCTCTTGCACGCGCCATGTGGTTTTTCGTTTCCACAAATATATGAGAACGGGTGTCCAGGCGATAATATGCCCCCACCCCAAAACTCGCTGATAACCAAGCTTGTGATACAGCACGAGCATAATGATCGGTGCGACCACAAGCGTTGACAAAGCAATCCACCGCGCTTCCACCCGTTTGAAGGCAAAGGGTATGGAGAGCACAAACACCAAGCCCATAAAATTAACCCAATAATAAACCCATGTCGGCCCTGCTTTCACGTCTGCCGAAAAATTATTGAGTAAGTCAAGCATGTCAGTCTCCCGTTTTAATCCACAATACCTAATTCGCGGCCAAAGTCCATATATGTAAGTATTACCTGCTTGCCCCTTGCATCAGCGTTTGTTAAGAGCCGCCACAGTTTATGCACAACCCAAAAGGAGCCATGATGAAAATCAACGGCAATGAAATAAAACCCGGCAATATTATCAGCCACCAAAACGGTCTTTGGGTCGCGGTGAAGGCTAATGCCGTTAAACCGGGCAAGGGCGGGGCATTTAACCAGGTCGAGCTGAAAAACTTGATCGACGGGCGTAAGCTAAATGAGCGTTTTCGATCTTCCGAAACCGTAGAAAAAGTCAGGCTCGAACAAAAAGCCCATACGTATTTATACGCCGAGGGTGACATGCTGGTGTTTATGAATTCTGCAAATTATGAGCAAATCAATTTGCAAGCGGAGTTTATCGGCGAGCGCGCCGCATTTCTTACCGACGGCATGGAAGTGCAATTGGAATTTCACGAAGACCAGCCGATTTCTGTCTCCCTGCCAGATCAAGTGGTTTTGGAAATCACCGAGACCGAGCCGGTGGTTAAAGGTCAAACGGCGGCGAATTCCTACAAACCCGCCATTCTCGAAAACGGCGTGCGGACTTTGGTGCCGCCTTTCGTAAATAGTGGCGAACGTATCTTGGTGCTAACCGAAGATGGTTCTTATATAAAGAGGGCTGACTAATGGCCAATTCATCCCCCCTTGTTGACGTCATGATGGCAGCCGCCCGTAAGGGTGCGCGCACTTTATCCCGTGATTTTGGCGAAGTTGAAAACCTGCAAGTGTCGCGCAAAGGCCCGGCGGATTTTGTCACGGCTGCGGACAGAATGTCCGAGGAAAAAATCTTTGAAAGCTTGCGTCATGACCGCCCCGGCTACGGCTATCTTATGGAAGAGCGCGGCGAGGTCGGTGGTTCTGATAAAACGCACCGTTTCATCATTGACCCTCTGGACGGCACAACAAACTTTATGCGCAGCAACCCCCATTTCGCTATTTCCATTGGTGTCGAGCGCGACGGACAATTACATGCAGGCGTGATTTATGATATTCTGCGCGACGAAATGTTTTACGCTGAAACTGGTAAGGGCGCGTTTTTGTTGGACAGCCGGGGCGTGGATAAACGCTTGCGTATTCCGGCTCGAACCGACCTGGGTCTCTGCACAATTGCTACGGGCACGCCGTGGCGCGGCAAGAAGGGCCACGCTAAATTCTTGACCGAGCTTCATAAGGTTATGGCTGAAACTGCGGGCATACGCCGCAATGGTTCCGCCGCGCTCGACTTGGCCTGGCTGGCGGCTGGGCGTTTTGACGGGTTTTGGGAGCGAGGTCTCAAGATATGGGACATCGCCGCCGGACTTGTCATCGTGCGCGAAGCGGGCGGCACCACCAATGATTTGGATACAGGTGAAAACAACCCCGAAGCCAGCGGCAACCTACTCTGCGCGAGCCATGATTTAATGCCGCGCCTGCAAAAACTACTGGGCTAGAGTTGGGCTAGAGTTGGGCTAAAGTTGGGCTAAAGTTGGGCTAGAGTAGGGGAAATGCAAACTTCTTTGCTTTAAATATCAAACATTCAAACTAATCCGCCCATCGCCTTCTACCAATATCTCTCCGGCCAGTTCCAGCTCCAGCAGGGCGGCGCTGGCTATGGGGGTTGGGACGTTTGATTGGCGGATAATCTCGTCGCGGATTGTTGGGGTGGGGGAGCATAGGGATAAGAGCACACCCCGGGCCGCATCAATGTCGGCTTCGACCTCGTCCCAGTTTATTTCAGGCTGGTCATAGCTGTCTTGGGGTTCGGCGAAATCTGGTGGTCTGGTGTTGGCCAAGGCATGTAAAATATCCTCGGTGCTTTCAATCAATGCCGCCCCTTGCTGGATCAGACGGTTACAGCCTTTGGTGCGCGGGTCAAGCGGCGAGCCAGGCGCGGCCATAACCTCGCGGTTTTGCTCCAGAGCATAACGGGCCGTGATCAATGTGCCGGAACGCTCGGCGGCTTCTATGACCACCACGCCTTGGGACAGGCCGGAAATAATCCGGTTGCGGCGCGGGAAATCACGGGCGGTGGCCCGGTGTCCCAACGGGCTTTCCGAAACCAGAGCACCCCGCTCGCGCATTTCGGCGAAAATCTCTGCATTTTGTTTGGGGTAAACATGGTCAACCCCGCCGCCGAGGACGCCAACGGTTCCCGTTTCAAGCGCGCCGGTATGGGCTTGCGCGTCAATGCCGCGAGCCAGACCAGAAACCACAGTATAGCCTTCTTCGCCTAGTTCATGGGCAATTTGGCGAGCGAACCTTAGGCCAATGGCGGACGCATTGCGTGACCCGATAATGGCAACGCAAGGCTTGTGGAGTAATTCAATTTTACCCAACACGCTGATCACGGGTGGGGGCGGGGTCAGAGCTTTGAGATAGGGCGGATAATCCGGTTCGCACGAACACAGCAGGCGCACACCCATTTGCTCGCAAGCCTCCATTTCGCGCTCGATGTCTTCTATGGGCGGGATGACCATTTTGGATTTTCGCGACACACGTCCGGCCAGGCGAGGGAGAGCCTTTAGCGCATCACCCGCATTGCCGTAGCGTTTCAACAAATTGTCAAACGCTACCGGGCCAACCGTGGTTGTTCGGATAAGCCTGAGCCAATCGCGCCGCTCGGCGAAAGATAATTCGTGAGCGGTCATTTTTTCTTCCCGGTTTTTTTCTCAGGTTTTTGGCCACCGATTTTTGGCTCAAAACCCGCTAGAATACGGACTATATTTTCCCGGTGGCGCAAAATGATTATTGCACCGAGTGCGGCGGATAAAATAGCGATTTGGGGCTGGCCCATGAAATATGCGGCAATGGGGATGGCGACGGCGGTGATAATGCCGGACAGGGAGACTATGCGGATAAAGGCGGCGCTGGCCAGCCAGAGCGCGGCGGCGATCAATGCAAGCGGCCACGATACGGCAATAAGCACACCAAAATATGCGGCCACGCCCTTGCCGCCTTTGAACTTTAACCACACGGGATAACAATGTCCAAATAAAGCCGCTCCGCCTGCGATAAGCGACGCAGTAAACCCAAAAAGGGATGCGGCAATCAGAGCCGCTCCGCCAGCCTTGGCCATGTCAAGCAACAGGGTCAAAATGGCCAGTTTCTTGCTACCCGTGCGCAACACATTGGTGGCGCCAATATTCCCCGAGCCTATTTTACGAATATCGCCGTGCCCGGCAAACCGCGCTATCAACAAGCCAAACGGTATGGAGCCAAGCACATAGCCTAATATTAGCGAATATATGTTTTCAATCCCCATTCCCCCACCATGCCCTTAACTGGCACGAGAGTCAAAAACGATTTTGCCGTTGCAGATTGTGGTGATGGCTGCGCCTTGCATGAGGCGTTCGTCGAACGGGGTGTTGCGGGAGTTGGACAGGAGATTGTCTACACCGCACTGCCAGGGCTTTCTGGGGTCAATCAAGACAAGATCAGCCGGAGCGCCAATGTCCAAAACGCCTTGTGGCAGGCCGAGTAAATCTGCGGGGGTGCTGGTCACGGCGCGCAAGAATGCCAGCAAGTCAAGTTGCCCGTCGGCCACCAATGTCAAGCCTGCGGGCAGCAGCATTTCCAGGCCAACCGCCCCAAATTCAGCCTCAGAGAATGGGCGGCGTTTGTCGCCAGCCGGGCGCGGGTCGTGGCTGGAGACGATGATGTCTATGGTGCCGTCATTTACGGCGGCCAGCAAAGCTTGGCGGTCATCTTCCCCGCGCAAGGGCGGGTCGAGCTTGGCGAATGTGCGGTAATCTCCGATGTCCAGCTCGTTGAGGGCCAGATGATTGATGCTAACCGATGCGCTGACATCCAGATTTTTTGCTTTGGCCCGGCGCAGGGGCGCCAGGGTTTGTGCGCTGGAAATGAGGTCAAGCAAATAACGTGCGCCCGTTAATTCAACCAAAGCCATGTCGCGCTCGGCCATAATGCGCTCAGACGCGGCGGGGGCTGCGGTTAGCCCGAGGCGAGCGGAAAAATCGCTTTCGTGGGCAACGGCGTTTTTAGATAGATGCGGATCGACGGCGCGGTGAGCTATCAGGGCATTAAAGGCGGACGAATACGCCATAATGCGGCGCATCAGGCCTGCGTCTGCAATGGGGGCATCGCCGTTGGAAAACATCACGGCTCCGGCTTCGCTCATCAAGCCCAGCTCGGTCATGTCTTGGCATTTCAGCCCCTTGGTCAAGGCACCCGCCGCGTAAACCTTGACCGGGGAGGTCTCTCCTGCGCGGCGCTTGATGAAGTCCACTAGGGAAATATCGTCGATCACCGGATTGGTTTGTGGCATGACAACCATGCTTGTGACCCCGCCTGCGGCGGCGGCACGTCCGGCGCTGGCCAGAGTTTCCTTGTGCTCGGCGCCCGGTTCCCCGGTCACGACGCGCATATCAATAAGCCCCGGTGCCAGGATCAAACCGTCCGCGTCTATGGTTTCAATATCGGGGCTGAGACCTTCAGCAAACAAGTCCGGGCCGTAAGTGGCGATCTTGCCGTCTTCAATCAGGAGATCACCCATTTCGTCCATTTTACTGGCCGGGTCCATAAGCCGTGCATTGCGGATGGCGAGTTTAGACATATTTGCCTCCCGTCTTGCATGAAAGTATGTGTATAATTTTGAACCCTTTACCCCTCACCCGCTGTCGCGCGCCTCTCCCAAAAGGAGAAGCTAAGTTTGCCGATCTTTCACAGAGCTTCCGGTAAATCACAGGTAGACAATCCGCCGTTTCCTCTTCCCCCGAAACAAAAATGCGGAGAGGAACAAGGTGAGGGGTAATGCTGTTGATAGGATCACCCATTTACACCACCTAGCGAAAGCGCGTGCAGGATGGCCATGCGCATGGCGACGCCGGCTTCTACTTGCGCGGTGATTAGGCTTATGTCCGGGTCATCGGCTATGTCGGAGCTGATCTCTACGCCTCTATTCATGGGGCCGGGGTGCATGACCAGTGCGCCGGGTGCGGCATAATCGAGTTTTTTCTGGTCAAGGCCGTAAAAGTGAAAATACTCGCGTTTTGACGGCACAAATGCCCCGCCCATACGCTCTAGCTGTAGCCTGAGCATCATAACCACATCACAAGCTTTAAGGCCGGATTTCATGTCATGAAATACCTCCACACCCCATTGATCCGCGTCTTGGGGGATCAAGGTCGGCGGGCCGATTAGGCGCACTTCTGCCCCTAAAATATTCAGGAGTTGCACATTGGAGCGGGCCACCCGCGAGTGCAGAATATCACCGCAAATGGCAATACGCAGCCCGTCAATTGCGCCCAGGCGTGTGCGTAATGTCAGTGCGTCCAGCAAGGCCTGGGTCGGATGTTCATGGGCTCCGTCCCCGGCATTGATCACGGCACAGGACACTTTTTGCGAAAGAAGCGCCGGAGCGCCAGAGGCGCCGTGGCGGATAACCAACAAGTCCGGGTTCATGGCGTTGAGGGTGGTGGCCGTGTCGAGCAGGGTTTCGCCCTTGGCGGCACTGCTGGTGGACATGGACATATTGATGACATCAGCTCCGAGCCTGCGGGCCGCCAGTTCGAAGGATTTCTCCGTCCGGGTCGAGTTTTCAAAAAACAAATTGATCAGGGTTTTGCCCGCCAGTATATCATTACGGGCGTCTTTTTGCACGGATAAATCCAGATAGGTTTCGCCCAAAGCCAGCAAAGAATCAATATCAGGGCGGTGGAGATCCGCTATAGAGAGCAGGTGGCGTGTGGCCAGCCCAGATATTGTATGCGCATTTGGCATAACGACCCTGTGTAATTTTCGCATGTCTAATGGCTCGCGCTCGTAATGTAAAGCGGCTTGTGTACGGCTGGGCGGGTGTATTATTTTATGGTTGGAAAAGCGGGAGGAGATGTAGAGGTGGGGCTTGGCCTGCTTTGGGGGCAGAAGCCGCCGTTGGGAGTTTGGAATATTGCTTAAAAGAATAGTTATGTGTTATGGTTCTGAGCAGAAGCGTTGACCCTAAGCTGTAAGCAATCTCAAGCCGTCACATCCTTAGCGCAGTACTTTCTCAGCATCCACGATTCTCATGTCGTGCATCTGGTTCAAATAGCTTTCAAGATAGGGTTTGTGTGAAGCCCCGACAATCACGAGTGTCCGACTACCCGGCTTTCTCCCTATTACACCTCGAATGTTAGCAGTCATTCGTAAGTTTCTGGTTTCCCAATACCCAACATAGCCGCGCCCAAACGCTTGCGGCGAAGGCTCTTCAAGCGCCGCTCCAAAATCGGTTTTGAAAACTAACAGGCCCCAGTCAGGTGCGTTGAAGGAGCGGTAGATTTCGAGTAGTCCGTCAGGCGATCCCACATTAGCATACAGTGCTTTTTCACCCTGTAGGCGTTTTTTCGTCGCTGGATTGTCCCATGCTTTTTCGATAGCCGCGCCATAGGCTTTTCTATCTTCTTCGCTAACAGGGTTGTCGGCGGTATGGTCGTCGAATGGGTAGAGCCGTTCTAGGCCCAGACGCGCGGCTAATGGTGCCGCAATCTGGTAATTCTCATTTTGGTTGGTTATCAATGCATTTAGCAGTTCGACGAGAATGTCATCGAGACCATCCCCTGAATGGCGTTCGCTTTCAGGCAGGCGTAACCATTGCACCAATGCCGATGCCCTGTCAGCACTTGCAAGGAACAGGGCTGCGAGTTTTCTTCGATCCGCCGCCTTGGGGTTCTCTGGCCATTGTGCGAGCAATTGTTCTGTTTCAGCCGTCGCCTGAGCAACATTCAACCCGGTCGCTGTTCGTGCGGGCGCGGGGTCCCAGCAATACCTCTCTACACTACGTGCATATCGGTTCGGATGATTACGCATGAATTCGCATTGCGGCCCTGAAACACTTTCGATGGCGATTATCTGCGGTTGCCAAATAACTAATCGGTCAATTAACGGGATTAGTTGATCGGTTTTGAATGAGTCTGGCAGGCCAGAAAGGTGAGGCGTTCCAAGAACCAGAACTTGATTTTGAAGTCCGTTTTGCGGCCCTTTATGTTGGCTTGGGTCGAAAGAGGGATTGTAGCCCTGCTCAGAAGCCGCGCATGATACCATAAAGATGGCGAAGAGAAAACTCAACATATGATACTTCATCTGTAACCTTCCTTAGGTTTCGTTGCTCTAGGGTCTGTCCTAAACTGGAACTGCTTGTCTTATAGATGTTTCACCAAATGTGTTATGTTTGGATTGCCCGGTCATGATTACCTACCCAATCACGAAATCACCCGGTCTGTAGCCGGGGTCTGGATATTGCGGGTTCATGCTTTCCAGGGTTTGGCGGACTATGCTGGTGATGATGGCGTTTCTTGTGGCGCGGTGGTCGGACGGGATGATGTGCCACGGGGCGTGTTTGGTGGAGGTGCGGTTCGCCATGATCTGGTAGGCTTTCATGAATTTTGGCCACAGCAATCTGTCTTCCAGATCACCGGGGTTGAACTTCCAGTATTTATGAGGGGCTTCCAGGCGCTCAGCCAATCTTTGGCCTTGGGTTTCATGGGAAACATTGAGCATGAATTTCAGGATGGTGGTGCCGTTTTCCGTAAGGTGCTGCTCGAAATCATTGATTTGACGGTAGCGTTTATTGATTTTCTTTGTCGGCGCGAATCTGCGCACCTTGACCACCAAAACATCCTCATAATGGGAACGGTTAAACACGGTGATCTGGCCTTTGGCGGGGCAGACATTGTGGACGCGCCACAAATAGTCATGGGCTAGCTCGACCTTGCTGGGGGCTTTGAAACTGACCACATGCAGGTTGAGCGGCGGGGTGCGCGAGAAAATGGCGGACGTGGTGCCGTCCTTGCCGCTGGTGTCCATGCCTTGCAAGACGATGAGCAGGGAGCGTTTGTTCCCCGCATATAGCTTGTGGGAAAGGTCTTTAATTAGTTTGGCATCTTGCCTTATGCTGTCTTTGGCTTGTTTTTTGTTTTCGAACAAAGAGACGCGAGTTGGTCTTTCGGCCAGTTTAAATTTGGATTTTGGGGCGGCAATATAGTCTGCGGCATTTATGGGAACAGTGTTTTTGGTCACATATCCTCGCTAAACCAAAGGGATGTGGCAACCCCGGCGGCCATAACAGCCAAGAGGGTAGACATTGCTAAAGTAGACATGCTCATATCGTTCAAAGGTATAATGCCCAAGGAGAATTCAGGGAGCTTAACGTCAGATATCACATGCTTCAGATTTACCAATTGCGGCGCGGCAATAAGCGCGGCCAGCAAGGTAGCGCTGCCGACCATGATGGGCTTTAACGGTGCGGTATTTCGGGCCGTTTGTGCTTGCAGCATTATATGCTCACTAAACCCGTCGTCCTTTATGGGGGCGGCGTAATCCGATAGCAGCTCTGTAAATTCGTTATTTTCAGTGTTATCAACCATCATATCATTATGCCTTCTCATAGACGCAAAGGAAAGCCCTAAGCTTGTCTTTGCCCCGTGCTATGTGCGATTTTACCGTACCTAATGGTTGGTTCAGGGCTTTTGCCGCTTCGGCATTGCTGAAGCCGTAAGATAAACACAGCATGATTGCGGCCCGTTGTTCGGGGGACAAGGTATTCATGGCCTGCTCTATGTCCATTTTTATGCCTTGAGGGGCTTCTTGTGTTGGTGTTGGGTCTGGATCGGGCATGTTTTCGCCTGCCAGTTCAGTCCGGCGCTTTTGCTTGCGCACATGATCCAGAAAAATGCGGTAGGCGATTTGAAACAGCCAGGATTTAGCTTTGGCACTATCCTGGATTTTATCCATGTTTTGAAAAGCCCGCAGGAATGTATCCTGGGCCAAATCGTCGGCCAGAGCGGCATTGCGGCACAAACGGCGCAAAAACGCCCGTATCTGCCCTTGATGGGTTTTTACGAGCGCGGCGTAAGTATCTGTCCCAGCTCCAGGCAAAACCTATTCCGGGTCTTTGCGGCTGATCATGAACCAGAAACCTAAATATGCTGCGCCGATAAACAGGGGAAACATAGCCAGTCCGCCCATGACTTTTACGGCTTCATCTTCCGGTATCATGCCGCCAAAGATGAAAGTGGCAATCCCGATAGCCACCAATATCATGCCAGCGCGCAAATCCGAGTGGGAGCGTTTGGCGCTAAAGCCGACAGCTTTGATCACGTCGGGCGTAATTTCTTTGTCCTTGTCGAGCATGGCTTTGACCAGTGCGACATTTTTCCCCCGCGCTTTATAGCGAAAAAACATAATGATGAATAGGATTAGTGGAATTGTACCAAAAACCGCGATAATTGCAATTGTTCCTTCCATGAGAAACCTCCTTTTTGCTTGTTATACCCCTAAGACGTCGCGCCGTCCTCTTTTGGATGCAAATATTCTCACAGCATCGTGATTTGTGGCTATAGGCAAGACACGTATATCCTGTTATAGACAATAAAAATCTGAGGATATATTTATGAAAAAGACGATGCAAAGCCTAATTTTAACAGGTGCCTTACTCGGCGGTAGTGCGTATTCAATTCAAGGCGTGGCCCAAACGCAAGCAAAACTCCACCCCAATGAAGCCCATAAAATGGCGGCTCCATATGAAAATATAGGTGTACCGTCGGGTGCTTATACCATGGATAAAACTCATGGTTATGTGACATTTTCCTATTCCCATTTCGGCCTGTCCAACCCCCAGCTTAGGTTTCGGGATATTGACGCGACATTGGTTTTGGACGCGGATGTGCCTGAAAATAGCCAATTAAATGTCGTGATCGACGCGGCCAGTATTGATAGCGGCGTCGACGTTTTTGACGAGCATTTAAACAGCCCCGACTGGTTTAACACGGCCAAACACGGAAAAATCACTTTCAAAGCTACTGGATTTACCCGCTCTAGCGCGGCGGCTGGCACGATGAGCGGTGATTTGACTATTATGGGGATCACCAAGCCATTGACACTGGATGTGACATTGTTGGCGGCCAAACTCCATCCCTTCACAAAAGTGCCTGCCATTGGCATTGAAGCACGCGGCACGCTCAAGCGGTCTGATTTCGGGTTGGGCAATTATGCACCCGGCGTGACCGATAAAGTTGATCTTTTGATCAGTGCGGAATTCCATAAAGACAAATAATGGTGACGACGCCTAGCTACACGCGCACGGCCCGGTGGTTACACTGGGCCATTGCGGTTTTGATCGTCTGTATGCTGGCGGGCGGACTTTTGATGAGGTTTTTGCCGGAGGATAATTTTTCGCTCACGGTGTTGGTGTATAATTGGCACAAGACCATTGGTATATTAATTCTTGTGTTATCTGTGGTGCGTTTGGTTTGGCGACTTATTCATAAACCACCAGTACATGATGCCAATATAAAGGGTTGGGAGGTTCTGTTGTCCAAAGCCGTTCATGTGTTCTTTTATGTGTTCATGATCGGCATGCCTTTAATCGGTTGGGCGATTATTTCGACGTCGCGTTTTCCTTCCAAACTGTTTAACGTCCTGCCATTGGCCAAGCTTCCGGGTTTGCGGAATTATACGGGTGATGCGCGGGATAAACTCAACGACTTATTGGGAGACATTCACGAAGTTTTCGCCTATATGGCCATTGCTTTGATTATCTTGCATATTGTTGCTGCCGTTAAACATCACCGCGAGGACGGTGTATTTTTACGGCGTATGTTACCCAATAAGAAAAAAGTGGATTAGTTTATTATGCGAAGTGTGTTTGTTATTTTCATTTTGGTGTTTGGTGTCTTTTTAGCCCCCGATGTACGGGCGCAAGATAGTGCCAAAACCCAATCTAATTGGGCGGTGGACAAAAGCACATCCAGTATTGCGTTTAGCGGTGAGCAGACGGGAGAAAAATTCACCGGCTCGTTCGCGAATTTCGATGTGCAGATCACGTTCAGCCCGGACGATTTGGCCGGTGCGAAAATTGTTGCCGTGATTGACCTGGCCAGTGTGGATGCAGGCGATAAAGACCGCAACGGAGCTTTGCCGGGCAAGGAATGGTTTTTTGTCAAAAAGTTTCCAAAGGCCAGATTTGAAGCCACAGGCTTTAAGCATCTGGGCGGCAATGCTTACGAAACCACCGGTCAGTTGACTATACGGGGGGTGGACAAGACGATAACCCTGCCTTTTACGCTTGATATTGAAGGCGGGCAGGCGGCTATGCAAGGTCAAATCAGCCTCAACCGCCGGGATTATAATATTGGCACGGGTATGTGGAAAAATGAGGACTGGGTGAAACATAATGTAAATGTTCAGGTGGTCATCAATGCCAAGGCTTTATTAGATTAAACTTAAAATGGTATAATTTACAATATACAACTTTAACATGGACAAACATGTCGCCTTGTGAGACAAGAGGGCAGTAATTATTGGGCCGTGTAAAAGATGAAAAACCCTTGGCAAAATTATTTTAAAACCTTTCCGGTGTTGGTGATTTTGCTTGGCGCTAATTTAGGCACACTGTCTTTGGCCAATGATGCCACAAATTATCCTGAAACGCGGATGGATAGCCCGGCACCGCAAAGCGCCACCGCGCCCGCTTATACTTACCGCGCAAATTTGACCAAGGTGTATGATGCGGATAGCTGGCGGGCGGATGTTGATCTGGGGTTTAATACTTGGCGCCGTAACGAGCCTTTGCGCCTTTACGGGATAGATGCGCCCGAAATTAAACGCTCAACAAGCAAAGGCATAACCGGGCATGATGTAAAGCACGGTTTCGATTGTCGCGATATTATGCTCGGTTTGCTCGGCTTGTCACCGGAGGACTATCCACGCAAAGCGAAGTTTATAGACATAAACCCGCCCGTGCCCGTCATTATTGAAACCATTAAAGACAAGCAGGGTAAATATGGCCGTATGCTGGCCATTATCCACAAGGGCGGGGTCAATTTAAACGAAAAATTGTTGCAATCTGGCTGTGCGCGTGTCGAATTTTATGAGGGCTAAAGAGAGTACATTATACCAAGATATAAGGCGTAATGCGGAAGCCAATAATGCGCCTATTCAATTTACCGAAACGACTTCGCGACTTTGCGGGCGAATTTGTCAATGGCCCGGTCGGCATCTGTCCAGGTGCCTGAACCTTGTGCCAAGCGAATGTCGGTTTCGTACCAGCCATAGCTGACATCGCCTTGTTCGCCGTCCGCACTTGTTAAACTGCCCTCAAATTTGGCGCCACCAATGCCAAAACTTCGGAACGACAATGAGGTAGCTTTGGATATTTGGTTAAATGTCGGGCGGTTAGGCCTTGCATCGGTTATCACCAGGTTGAGCACTGTGGGGGCATCTTCGCTGATGACGAAACCTCTTTTTTCAAGTCGATATGCCATTTTAGTTTCCAGGCGTTTCGTCAATCTGTCCAGGTCTCTTTGTCCAAAAAATCCATTATTGGCAAAGCCATTTCTACGACTTCGCGATTTAAATCTGTCACGGATATCGTCCGAAAGATTGTCAGCCCGGTGGGCAAGATCCTCGCCCAGTGTAACATTGATGCTTACGGGTGTTGCTGGCACTTGCATCGTAGATGTAAACGATTTGGTATTGCCAGCATTGGCCGTGCTAGCCACAGCCATAGCACCAGCACTAACGGCTAATGCCAACAGGGTTGTTGTTGCGATTTTTTTCATAACATTCTCCGAACTAAGAGCTTTCTCCCGCGAGAGTTACCACAATTTAGGTGTTGTTACAAGGATTGGAGGCGGGGTGAAGGGTTACAAATTGGAAAGATTCTAAAAGTCAGCCCCTAAAAACATCAACCAAAATGCTGACAATATTCGCTGCACCTCGGGCCTGGTTAATATAGGCATCGACTTCGGAGCGTTGCATGGTGCGGCTGACCGTGACGACTTTACCGGACAAATTGACGACTTGGGTGGTGACGGTCAGAGCTTTGATGTTGGTATCCAGTGCGGCATTGGTCACTTTGACGGGTACGTTCGCGACGGCATATGTGCCTTTTCCCGTATAATAGACACCTTTGCCGGCAAACATGCCGGTTTTATATGCAACGGTTCCCGTGCCCTTAGCGGTGTAATAGACGCCTTTTGTGGCCAGCTCCCCGGTTTTGTAAGCAGTCTTGAACGGCAGGGCCGCGACTTTGCCCGTGGTTTTTGCTACGATACAGCCGCCTAATAATCCGCTCATGCCAATTGTGATTAAAAGTGTTTTTTGCATGTTCATGTCCTTGAATTCATGTCCTTGAAAAATTTATTGAGCCTGTGTACCCAAGACGCTTATAAAGCTTTTACTCTTGAAAAAATGCAACAGGATTGCTCAGGTTATGGTGTACATATTTGGATCAATTGGCTCTAAAGGTATCACCCAAATTGTAACTTACACCGATATCAAATGGTAAAACACCGCGGGCTTGTTGTACAAATACGCCGATTTCTGACAAACTGCTGCGCGGTACGAAAACAATGTCCCCGCGCCTAAGCTGCATGTTATCCGCGTATGCGCGGACATTTTTCAGGCCAGCCTTGTGGTTGATCACCCGCATCATCAAGCCACCATTTGGGGCGCGGCGCAAGATGGCCACTTCGCGGGTTTTAGCAGAGGGCAAGAAACCGCCCGCCATGATAATGGCTTCCAGCGAACCGACCGGCCCGCTGAGGGTATAGGTGCCTTGTTGACCGACCTGACCACCCACATAAATATTTTGCGGCGCAAATGCCCGGCTGGTTATAGCGATGGTTGGGTCGCGCAATTGTTTAGCCAATTCGGTTTTCAAAGCTTGTTCTATCCAGGGAATGGCCTTGCCGGCCACCATAACGCTTCCCGCCATAGGCATTGTAATGCGTCCGTCCGGTGCCACGGTGAGTGTCCGTGATAATTCTGGCGCTGATTCGACTATAATGTCTAGCTGGTCGCCGGGGTATAGTGTGTATTGGGGCTCATAATCGACCCAGCGCTGAAACATATCATGTGGGCTTGGTCTGTCATACGGGTTTGGTCTGGCTATAGAAAGCGGGGCGTGAGCCCGCGTAGAATTTCCATAGCGCCCGTTATGGCGTTTTGGTGCGCGTAATTTCGGCGGTGCGAAACGGTTTTGACCACCATATCTCAATGCGTTATAGGGCGTATTATGGGGCGTATTATAGTTAACACCTGAAGCATTTTGCGCCTTCAAGTGATTCGTTTTGGCATAGGGATGCATGTTTGAATTTGCACCGCACCCAGCCAGTGACAGTAAAGAAATGGCCACGACCCCCATAAAAACGCCATTTTTGCCGATTTTTTGCATATTTACCAACCTTAATGAGAAATTAAATGTGTTTTTTCAACAGTTAACAAAAATGGCTAAGGAATTATTAAATTTTAGCGGCTCAGATAGGTTAACGAATTTGTTAATATGAGGACGGATATGGACCAATATGGTCAAACAGGTGGTGGCGGCGATATGCGTGTGCGCGGTGACCATGCGGCGGCGGGCAATATTCGGCTATCTGCTATTCCGGCTTCAATTGGCCGGCAGATAAAATGGATGATCCCGCTGTTTCTAATCCTGGCGTTTCTCAGTTTTTGGTTTACTAAAGATATCAAGCGCGATTATATCGCTGATGGGCGGCTGCTGGTGTTGCTTGGCAGTGATTATGTCTATAATCCGGTCACAGGGAGTGGCAATGTCGGTAGCCCGTTGACAATAACCCCCGATCAAGTGGTGTTAACCGAAATCGGAATTATCAAAAACTCGGACATTATGGATCAAGTGATCAACAAGATGATTTCTTCTCCGGCCAATGGCGGGGTTGGCATAGAGAGATTTGCGCCCGCAATATCTGAAAAGTATGCGAAAGCAGGCGCAAACGACAGGGCGGATCGCCGGAACGATCTGATTAAGCTGGTAGATACGTCCTATGCGGTTATACCCCAGCCAAAATCGTCTATCGTTGATTTGGTTTACAAGCATCCGGACGGTGAGGTTGCAGTTAAAACCCTGGACGCTTTGATGACGGCTTATGGCAATTTCCGCAAAGAAAAATTTGTCAATGCAAAAATCCCATTGGTGGAAAAGCGCCGTATAGATACAGAAGAACAATTGGCGGTAATCGAAGCCAAAATTCAAAGCACTTTGAATAAAAATGGTATATCGGATTTTGTCTCCGAGCAAACCGGTGTGCAAACGCGGGCAGAAGCCTTGCGGGCACAAATAAATACAATAAAGGGCGGTCTTGCGGCGGCGGAAGCGGCTTTGGCGGCCAGTGAAGATCAACTCCGCAAACTTCCGCAAACTATTGATTTATATGTGGATGATCGGGCTTCACAACGCCTGGCCCAGGCCGAGCTTGAGAAGCGGCAATTGCTAGCTAAATATTTACCGACCAGTCGCCCTGTTCGAGCCAAAGAAGTAGAAATTCAAGAGCTTAAAGCGCAAGTTAATAGCAATGGTGGTCAACCGCGTGGTGGTCGCCGGGTCGGCCCCAACCCGGTTTACCAGACCTTGTTGACCCAGCGCAATACATACCAAGCCAATGCGGATAGCTTGCGTGAGCAAGAAATCGCATTGGAAAGACAGCTTACTGGCGTCAACGCCAAGGTGAAACGTATGCGCCAGCTCGGCCCTGTTTACACCAATCTTGTGCGCGAAAAGACCATTATTGAGGCAAGGCTGGAAGGCCTCCAAGCCCGCGAAACCGAAGCCCTCGTCAACGAAAAGCAAATCGAAAGCAGCGACAATATCAAATTTATCACCCGCCCGAGCATACCGCGCAAGGGCCGCAATATGAAAAAAATCATGCTTGCATTGGGTGTTATGGCATCCTTGTTTAGTGTGTTGATGCTGGCTTTGTTACGCGTATTCCTTGACCCGCGCATTTACGGCCCCGGTCCCCAGGCTCGTCAAAGGCAAGAGGAGGAATACGCGCCTGACGCAAGGCTTTACGAAGATATTCCCGAAGCCGTTCCATTTGCGCCAGAGGTGGCACCCATGCCGGCCCATATGCCTGCGGCCTCCATGCCTGAGATTTATACGCCTGAGGCTTATATGCCTGAAGCTTACGCTCACCCCCCACAGCCTTATAGTGAGCAAATGTATGCAGACGGGAGTTATGGAGGTGCCAATCCTTATGTAAGCACGCCGCCCAAGCCATATGCGGATCCAACTATCCCTGCCCAAGCTTATTCTGAGCAAGTTTATTCTGACCCTGCGACTAACGAGCAGGTTGGATATGCCGGGCCGGACAATAATATACCCGTGCTTGGAAAAACCATACTTGGAACAACTGGCAGGGAACCGTTATAAGTGCGCATATGGATAATGCACAAAATTTACAATCCGTCTGGGAGGATTTATCGAAAGACAAACGTGCCGACGGGCGCGGGTCTATTTACGCATTTACCGCGCCGACCAGCGGTGTGGGCACATCCTATGTAGCGCGCACTATGGCTCTATTGGCTGGCGCACATATGCACGGCGATAAACCGGTGCTTGTTGTCGATATGGATATTCAAAAAAACACGCAATCGGATTGGTTTTCATCACCGCAAGCACAGGCCCAATACGGAAGTCCTGTCGGGCCATATGATGCTTGTTTTGGCACAGTGCCGTTTTGGCGGGTCACGCCGTCCATGGTTGATAATCATGGACAGAACCTGACCGACAGCCATTTCATGAGTTTACATGTTGTGGACGCGGCGCGCATTACATTTACGCGTTTTGAATGGCAACAGTTTCGGCAAGGACAAAACGTCCATATTCAAAATGCCCGGGCCTATTGGCATAAATTGCGGGAATGTTTCAGCGCAATTTTTGTTGATATTCCAGCCCTTGACCGGGCTGATATTCTCAGCTCCATATGCCCCGAAGCCGACAGCACGGTTTTGGTGTGCGCCGAACAAGATGCGAAATCCACGGCGCTGGGCGATGCTTATCGTAAAGTAACATCTATGAACGGTCATTGTTCGGGGGTGATATTTAATGAAATCCCTGCGCAGTTTTCCGGCTACGGAAGCGGCGTATGAGTTATACTGCTACATTAGAAACCCGTGGTTATAGGGGCAATAGGGCTGCCCGAAACCGGATGGCGAGCAGGCTGCTCTATTGGGCCGAAGAGGTCGTTGTCTTTTTGTTGATCTTTCAATTTTCCACGGCGCTTGTCGCCTCATTGTTGACAGACCCTAATGATCTGGAATCCAAGTCCAGCCTGGCGCGAAATCTGTGGTATCCGGGTTATTTTATGGTCTTGTTTTTAACCGTCCGAGACCTGCCAAAAGTAGTGCGTACGGCTGTGTTTAACCCGCTTTTGATCCTGGCAATTCTGTGGTGCGGTCTAAGTTATCTATGGTCGATCGAGCCTGACGTGACCTTGCGCAGAAGCATAGCCCTGCTTATGACCACATTATTTGGCCTGGTGTTGGCGGCCCGTTACGATTGGAATGAGCTTGTACAGCGCCTGGCCCTCGTGTTTTTGGTTACGGCGGTTATCAGCCTGGTTTTGGCGGTGTTTGTGCCGAGCCTTGGGGTCATGCAAGAAATCCACCACGGGGCCTGGCGGGGCGCATGGCTGGAGAAAAATTCTTTCGGAACACGCATGGCCGTGGGTTTGACTTTGATGATGTGCGCCTTTGCCATGCAACCAAAACGCTGGTGGCTATGGGTGCCGGCAGGCGTATTGTGTTTTGGCTTGGTTATTATGTCCACGTCCAAGGCGGCTTTGCTTGCGGCTTTGGTAGCCATCATCGGTTTTTTGGTTATTCGGGTGTTTCGCCGTTTTCCCATTTTGCGTATTCCGGTGATGTATAGTGTTGTTCTCTCGCTTGGTTTGTTGGGGTTTTTGATCATCTTCATGCCCGATATGATGTTTGAGATTATCGGCAAAGAACGCACGCTGACGGGGCGGACAGATATTTGGCAGGCACTTGTATTGGCTATCCAGGACAAACAATTGCTCGGTTACGGCTATGGGGCGTTTTGGCACGATACCACCGGCCCGTCCTATTGGGTACGTTTCTCCCTAGAATGGGGGGTGCCAACGGCCCATAATGGCTGGATGGAGACATGGTTGTCTGCCGGGGTTGTTGCCGTTGTTTTGTTTGGTCTCTTATATATGATTACCATATTCTTGGCGCTGGACAGATTATACCGGGGCGGGGTGGAGAATTATTGGGTGATTTTATCAACAATTTTGTTTTTGATGATCTCCCTGTCGGAAAGCACAATATTACAACAAAACGATTTGAGCTGGGTGATGTTTGTCGCGACCTCGGCCAAACTGTTCGCGTTTTCTCCTGCCTATTGGCGCAAAACGCCTATTGCTGTTTGAGGTGATACACCTAAACAATAACCAATCTACTTAGAAGTGATGTTTAGTCGTAAGCCTTGCCCGACTTATTCGCATTTCTTTCGCATAACCCTAATCAGTAATGTCTAGCTTTCCCTCAAATCTTTATCGTTTAACATAATAACTAAACTAGTTTAATTATTATGTTAAACGCGTCAATCTATTATAAACTAACTATACTTTATAGGGTTACAGGCGCATTCTGTTGTAATCACGGCTTGATTTTATCTGCGCCGCTTCATAGGTTCCGCTTAGTTGACAACCGGATTTTAGAGATTCTCCAGAAGATATTTTATGAGCAAAAAGCCGCTTTCTTTCCAAGACCTGATCCTCACCCTCCAACATTATTGGAGTAAGCAAGGGTGCGCCATTCTTCAGCCTTACGATATGGAGGTTGGGGCAGGGACGCTGCACCCGGCGACGACATTGCGCTCGCTCGGGCCAAAGCCCTGGAAATGCGCCTATGTGCAGCCCTCGCGCCGCCCGGCCGATGGGCGTTACGGCGAAAACCCGAACCGGCTGCAACATTATTATCAGTTTCAGGTACTGCTCAAACCCAACCCACCGGACATCCAAGATTTATACCTTGGCTCGCTCGCGGCCATTGGCATTGATATGGATCTCCACGATATTCGTTTTGTCGAGGATGATTGGGAGAACCCGACGGTCGGCGCATGGGGCCTGGGCTGGGAAGTGTGGTGCGACGGCATGGAGGTTTCGCAGTTCACCTATTTCCAACAAGTCGGCGGGCTGGATGTGGAGTTGGTATCGGGCGAATTGACATATGGTCTGGAACGTCTGGCCATGTATGTGCAAGGCGTCGATAATGTGTATGATTTGGCTTATAATAGTGATGGCGTGAGCTACGGTGATGTGTTTCACCAAAACGAAGTCGAACAATCAAAGTTTAATTTTGAACATGCGGGTGTGAAACGCCTCGAAGATTGGTTCAAGGGTGCAGAAGAACAATGCAAAGCCTTGCTGACGTTAGATCCACCCCTACCGCTTCCCGCCTATGACCACGCCCTAAAAGCCGGGCATTGTTTCAACCTGCTCGATGCACGCGGCGTCATCTCCCCCACCGACCGGGCGCGATATATCAAAGCCGTGCGCGATTTGTCCAAGGGTTGCGCCGAAGCCTGGGTTGCCAGTGAGAAGGAGGCGGTGTAAGTGCACTATTTGAAGATTAAAACCCCTCACCACGCTGTCGCGCGCCTCTCCCTAAAGGAAAGGCTAAGATTGCCAAACCTACACCATATATTTGAGAATGTTATGGTCGGCGCGCCAACGTCTCCTCTCCTTTTGGGAGAGGAACAAGGTGAGGGGTTATGCTCTCAGAAAGGTATACAGGGCAATGTCTGAACTTCTATTAGAAATCATGTGCGAGGAAATTCCGGCGCGGATGCAGGTTAAGGCCGGGGCGGATTTGGCGCGGATGTTAACGGATGCTTTGGCCAAGGCCGGGCTTGAGGTTGACAATGTGCAGACATTCACCGGGCCGCGAAGATTGGTGTTTGTGGCTGATGTGCCGCCGCGTAGCCCGGACGTGAAAGAAGAACGCAAGGGGCCGCGTGTTGGTTCGCCCGAGCAAGCTTTGACCGGATTTATGCGCGGCGCGGGGCTGTCGGATATTTCCGAAGCCGAAATCCGTAGCGATAAAAAAGGTGAGCATTATGTGGCGGTCATGGAAAAGCCGGGACGAGATGCGGGCGATATAATCGCCGGGGCCGTGCCTGAAATCATGGGCAAGTTCCCGTGGCCGAAATCCATGAAATCCGGAAATAGTCCGTTTAGATGGGTGCGACCACTCACATCTATCCTGTGTGTGTTGGACGGGAAAGTCGTGCCATTTAATGTCGCCGGCATAGACAGCGGCAATATCACCCAGGGCCACCGCCGTATGGGGCGCGGGCCGTTTTCTGTGACCAATTTCAAAGCCTATAAAAATACATTGCAAACCAAAGGTCATGTTATTTTATCGGCCCAGGCCCGCTCGGACATGATTTTGCGCAATGCCAAAACGGTGTGCGCCAAGGCCGGGCTGGAGCTGGTCGAAGACATTGGCTTGCTGGCCGAAGTGGCCGGCCTGGTCGAATGGCCCGTGGTTATTCTGGGCGATATGGACGCGGCGTTTTTGGAACTGCCCGCCGATGTAATTCGCCTCTCCATGCGCACCCACCAGAAATATTTCGCCGTCAAAGACAAGTCCGGCAAGCTGGCGCCAAATTTTGTCGTCGTCGCCAACCAAGAGGCACCAGACGGCGGCATAGAAATCGCCAAAGGCAATGCGCGGGTACTATCGGCAAGGCTGGATGATGCGCGCTTCTTCCAGGCGGAAGACGCCAAACGCACACTGGCAAGCCGCTTCGACGAACTGGACGGCATAGTCTTCCACCAAAAACTAGGCACGGTCAAAGACAAAACCGAACGGGTCGCGGCATTGGCAAGAGAACTCGCCCCCAAAGTAGGTGCCGACCCGGACGCAGCCGAACAAGCCGCCCGCCTCGCCAAATGCGATTTGGTCACAAATATGGTGGTGGAATTCACCAGTCTGCAAGGCAAAATTGGGCGCTTAATGTATGAAAGCGAAGGCGGCAACCCAAACATAGCCCAAGCCATAGAAGACCACTACAAACCCCAAGGGCCAAGCGATAGCGTACCAACAAACCCGGTGGCAGTAGCAGTAGCCCTCGCAGATAAACTGGACACCTTGGTCGGGTTTTGGGCGATAGATGAAAAACCTACGGGCAGTAAGGATCCGTATGCCTTGCGCAGGGCTGCGCTTGGGGTTGTGCGGATTATTTTGGAGAGCATCCTAAATATTGGTCTTACGCAAGTAATTCGAAAACTTTTCATACGACCTATCAACATGCCAGGAACCATAGAATTTGGAGATGGTAGCGGTTATGGTTTTGGGGGCCTTGTTGAATCTTACGCCGAACTATATTTAACGCTAAGTGGAGCAGGTTATGGTGGGCCAGAAAGCGAAAAGAAAAAATTCATTGTAGAATATTCATCGAAACCGGCACAAAATTTACTAACATTCATCCTAGATCGCCTAAAAGTCCACCTGCGCGAGCAGGGCATATCTCACGACCACATCGACGCAGTATTCGCTCTAGGCGGAGACGACCTTGTGGACATTACCAACCGCGTAACAGCACTCGGTGTTTTCCTCTCCACCGACGACGGTGCCAACCTGCTCGCCGGATATAAACGGGCGGTGAATATCCTCAAGGCTGAGGCTAAAAAAGGAGCCTTGCCGGATGCGGCCCCTCATAAAGGCACACAGCCGCAGGAGGCGGATTTGTTTGGGGCTATCGGGATTGCCGAGCCTTTAATCGAAAAAGCTTTGGCGGCTGAGGATTACGCCGGGGCTATGACGGCGCTGGCGGGTTTGCGCTCGCCGATAGATGCGTTTTTTGATGGAGATATGTTAGTGGTTTCCAAGATTACTGCGGAGCGCGAAAACCGTTTGGGGCTGTTGATGAAAATCCGGGAGTTGGCCGGGCGTATTGCTGATTTTGATAAGGTGGAGGGTTAGGTGATGGGCGAATACTTCTTTCCTTCCTCCGTTTACGGGGGAAGTGCCGGAGCTCTTGCGGAGGCGATGGGGGCGCGCACCTCTTGTGCGCAACAATCTTTCGTCTACCACACTTACCTTGCGACGTCGCAAGAGCGACGGCCCCCATCCCCCCTTCGGGGTACCATTCGCGTCACAGGGCATTTGCCCTGCTTTGGCTCAAACCCCATGAAAAATGGAGGAAGGAAAACATGACAAAATACGTTTATAAATTTGGGGCTGATGCTACCGACGGTAATGCGTCCATGAAAAACCTGCTTGGTGGCAAGGGTGCCAATTTGGCGGAGATGGCCGTGCTTGGCTTGCCAGTGCCGCCGGGCTTTACTTTGACCACCGAGGTTTGCACGGCTTATTACGCCAACGATAAAAACTATCCGGACGATTTGAAAGCTCAGGTCGAGCAAGCGGGGCGAGCGCTGGAAGCCGACACGGGGAAAGTTTTGGGTGATGCGGAGTGCCCGCTTCTCTTGTCCGTGCGTTCGGGTGGTCGGGCGTCTATGCCGGGTATGATGGACACGGTTCTCAACCTTGGGCTTAACGACGAAACCGTCAAGGGGTTGGCGAAACTGTCGGGCGATATGCGCTTTGCGCTGGATAGCTATCGCCGGTTTATCCAGATGTATGCCAATGTGGTTTTGGGCATGGCCCACCATACATTCGAAGACATTTTGGAGAACCACAAAGACGATAACGGCTATTTGTCGGACACGGAAATGAGCGCCGATGATTGGCGCGAGCTTATAGATAATTACAAGGCGGCAGTGCGCGAAGAGCTTGGCCGCGACTTTCCGCAAAACCCCGACGAGCAACTTTGGGGGGCTATATCCGCCGTGTTTGACAGCTGGATGACCGAGCGGGCTATCACTTACCGCCGCCTCAGCGACATCCCCGAAAGCTGGGGTACGGCGGTCAATGTCCAGGCCATGGTATTTGGCAATATGGGCGATACATCTGCCACGGGCGTGGCCTTTACCCGCGACCCAAGCACGGGCGCAAACGAATATTACGGCGAGTTTTTGATCAACGCTCAGGGCGAAGATGTGGTGGCGGGCATCCGCACCCCGCAAACCCTGACCAAGAAATCCCGCATTGACATGGGCGAAACCGAGCCGTCTATGCAAGAAGCCATGCCGAAAGTGTACGGCGAATTGGCGGATGTGTTCGCCGTGCTGGAAGCCCATTACCGCGACATGCAGGACATCGAATTTACCGTCGAGGACGGGCGGCTCTGGATGCTGCAAACCCGCGCCGGAAAACGCACCGCCAAAGCGGCTATTAAAATTGCCGTGGACATGGCGGGCGAAGGGCTGATCTCCAAAGATGAGGCGGTGCTGCGCATCGAACCCATGTCGCTAGACCAGCTTTTGCACCCGACTTTGGATGCCAAAGCCGAACGTGATTTATTGGTCATGGGCCTGCCCGCATCACCCGGCGCGGCCATTGGCGAGGTGGTGTTTTCGTCCGACGAAGCGGAGACGCTGGCACGGGCTGGACACAAAGTCATTCTAGTGCGCACGGAAACCAGCCCCGAAGACATCCACGGCATGCACGCGGCGGAAGCGATAGTAACCGCACGCGGCGGCATGACGTCACACGCCGCCGTGGTGGCGCGCGGCATGGGTACGCCGTGCGTATCCGGTGCGGGCAGTATGCGGATTGATTACGAAGCCGGGACATTTTCCGTGGCCGGGCGTGTTGTCAATAAGGGCGATATTGTCACAGTTGACGGGGCCAGCGGACAAGTGTTTGCGGGCGCGGTCGATATGGTACAACCGGAAATGAGCGGTGATTTTGAAACGCTCATGGGATGGGCGGACGAAGCTCGCACGCTGGGCATTCGCACCAATGCGGAAACGCCCACGGATGTAGAGACCGCCAAAGGCTTTGGCGCCGAAGGTATCGGGCTTTGCCGTACCGAACATATGTTCTTTGAGGCATCCCGACTGGCGCATTTCCGCGAAATGATTTTGGCGTCTGATAAAAAGGGCCGGGTGGCGGCACTTGAGAAAATTCTGCCAACCCAGCGCGATGATTTCGCGGCGATCTTCCGCATTATGGGTGAACTTCCGTGTACCATACGTTTGCTCGACCCGCCCTTACATGAATTTCTTCCCCACGGTGAAGATGATGTGAAAGCCGTGGCTGAGGCGACCGGCTTGTCCGCCAGCGAGCTTATGGAGCGGGCCAAGGAGCTACACGAAACCAATCCTATGCTCGGACACAGAGGGTGCCGTTTGGGCATTTCCTATCCGGAGATTTACGAAATGCAGGCACGGGCTATATTTGAGGCGCAAGCCTTGGTGGCGACCGAGACGGGCGTTCATCCGGTGGCCGAAGTGATGATCCCGTTGGTGTCGTCCGAGAAAGAGTTGAAGATTTTGAAAGATGCTATTGAGGTCGTTGCCGAGCAGGTAGCGATAGAAACCTCCGCGCCCGTCACCTATAGTATAGGCACTATGATCGAACTGCCCCGCGCTGCGCTTATGGCCGGGAAGATCGCCGATCACGCCGAATTTTTCTCCTTTGGCACCAATGATTTAACCCAGACCGCCTTTGGGCTGTCGCGGGATGACGCCGGGCGGTTTTTGCCGGACTATGTGGCCCAGGGCATTGTCGAGAAAGACCCGTTCGTGACGCTTGATCAAGAGGGTGTCGGGGGTCTCATAGAAATCGCCGTAGAGCGCGGGCGAGAAACCCGCCCGGACATAAAGTTGGGCATTTGCGGCGAACACGGCGGTGACCCGGCCAGTATTGAGTTTTGCCATAGAGTTGGCCTGGATTATGTGTCTTGCTCGCCTTACCGAGTGCCCATAGCCCGGTTGGCGGCGGGCCAGGCAGCTATTAAGACGACAATTCGTTCAAAAGAAAATAAAGCAACTTAAGGTAAGCTTAATCTTCGTTATGTACATCAAAGCCGCCATTTGGCACAGGTTTTGCATCTGTTTGTGTGATGAAGTTCACGCATTATATGCGGATTAGTATGCTATTTCTAATCCAAACGGGTACTGAGCCAATACGAATATTTGTAAACTATCTGTTAATTACCTGTCTGCAAGGGTTGAAAGAATCGCTTTTGCGGCTATATGAAGGCTGAAATGATTAAGAACGCACACATATTCCTCGGCTGGGGGCTGGTTATCGCTGTCCTGGCAACGACCCTGATCGGCTTGCCTAAAATGGCGGGCGCCTCAATGGATTTGAAAGATCAGGCTCGGTGGCAAGCCCGTGCCAGCAATTTGCAAAATATTGGTGCCGAATTCCATTCCACTTCCAATTTGGCCAAAACCATGTCCGAACGGCAACTGGACGCACGCATCAGCAATCCGTACATGCTGGATTACCAAATCACACGGGATTTATCCCAAGGCGGCCTGGCTTATATTGCACCAGCCAAAACCATGACCCGCGAGACCAATTGTTTGGCCGAAGCCGTATATTACGAAGCCCGTTCCGAGACCACAGACGGTCAAAAAGCCGTAGCCGAAGTTGTGCTGAACCGTGTCGAACACAGAGCGTTTCCAAATTCCGTATGCGCAGTTGTCTATCAGGGCGCAGAGCGGACAACTGGCTGCCAGTTCTCATTCACCTGCGACGGCTCCACCGCCAAACTACCTTACGGCAAGCATTGGGAAAAATCCCAAACCATCGCCAAGCATATGATGATCGGTGCTAACGCGCCGCTCACCAACCGCGCCACCCATTACCACACAACGGGCGTGTCGCCGAAATGGGCACCAAGTTTGCGCAAACTCCGCAAATACGAAACCCATGTGTTTTATCGCTTCATGCCAAGGAAACGCAGATTGCGCCCGGTAAGCGTTGCGCCTTAGTTGGGTAAAACAATATAGTCCTGTAGGGTGGATTAGCGTTTTTCACGCGCACCAAGAGGGCATTCCCGTTGGTCATAATCCACCTTTTGGTGGTTGCCGCTGGTGGATTACGCCCCAAAAGGCTAATCCACCCTACAAAATTCTGTGAGCGGGGTGTGTGGTTAAGCATCCAGCCCAATATCAAAATTTGGTGCGCTGTGTGTCAATGCGCCTATTGAAATTACATCAATCCCTGTTGCCGCTATCGCCGCTACGGTGCGCAGGTTTACGCCGCCTGAGGCTTCCAACGTCACCTTTCCTCCCCGAGCTTTAATGTTGAGGGCTACGCAGGTGCGCAGATTATCGAGGCTCATATTATCCAATAGAATAACATCCGGGCGGTGCTTCAGGACTTTCTTGAATTGCGCCACTGTATCCACTTCTATGGAAACCTTGGCCATGTGATCGGCTCCGGCCATGACGGCGCGCACCGCCTTGTCTACGCCGCCCGCAAGGGCAATATGATTGTCTTTGACCATGATGGCGTCGGATAGCGAACCCCTATGGGTATGCCCGCCGCCGTGCAGGGCGGCGCGTTTCTCTAACGCCCGCAAGCCCGGCGTGGTTTTGCGGGTGGCGGCGATGCGTACATTATGGGGCGCGGTCTTGGCGACATATTTGGCCGTGAGCGTAGCAATGCCGCTCATCCGGCCCATGAAATTAAGCGCCGTGCGCTCGGCCATGAGTAGTGAGCGGACGGGGCCGGAGACACTGGCGATCACTGTGCCTTTGCGCACTTTTGAACCGTCCGGGCAATAGATTTCAAATTTCACGCCCGGGTCTACCAAAGCATATGTCAACACGGCAGCTTGCAGGCCGGAGATCACACCCGTAGTGCGGGATTTAAAATACAGCGTGGCGCTGGCAGATGTTGGCACCAGCAAGTTGGCGGTTAAATCGCCCGCCGTGCCAAAGTCTTCTTCGAGGGCGCGGCGTATCATAGGTTCAATGATGATGCGGGGTAGGGGGGGGATGTTGGTCATGGTAAAATTTGTCCATATCTGTAAAGGAAAATAAAACTTCCCCTCTCCCCGTTTACGGGGAGAGGGGAAGGCCGGTGTATTGTTTGGCTCCGTACATCATCACACCAACTGATCATAAGTAATATAACTTGAGCGTGGTGGCTCCACCTCGTCCGGGAAATCTGTGCGGGTGTGACCGCCACGGCTTTCCTCGCGGGCCAGGGCGCCGGAAGCTATGAACCGCGCCGCTATCAATGGGTTGGCTTCGCCGACTTGATCTGTCAGCTCTGCGATAATATCGAGCAGTGTGTTTAGCCCGTCGGCATCGCGCAACACACCGCAATATTTGGTCATGGCAATACGTAGGGTTTCGCTCACATCCGGTGTCATAGCTAGCCAGGGCTGGGGGCCGATATGATCGGCTTGGCGCTTTGGGTGGTCTTCGGTATTGATGGCATTGGCGGCGCGGTTGCCAAACACTATGGCCTCCAGCAGGGAATTGCTGGCCAGGCGGTTGGCGCCGTGTACGCCCGTAGCGGCGCATTCGCCAACGGCCCACAAGCCCGGTAGATTGCTGCGGCCCTCATCGTCGGTCATGATGCCGCCCATATGGTAATGCACGGCGGGGGCGATGGGGATGAGGTCGGTGCGCGGGTCGATGCCTGCGCTCATACAGCTGGCGAAAACTGTCGGAAATTCTTCGGGGAAATGTGCGCCCACGGCGGCCCGACAATCCAGAAACGGCGGCTCGCCTTTTTGGATTTGCGCGAACACGGCTCGGCTGACATCATCCCGTGGGGCCAGTTCTCCGTCCTTGTGGTATTTGTCCATGAAACGCTTGCCGTCCGCCGTGACCAGTACCGCACCTTCGCCGCGCAAGGCTTCGGTGGCCAGCGGGTTGGGGTCTTGGTCTATGTCAATGGCGGTGGGGTGAAACTGTACGAACTCCGGGTCGCGGATAACCGCACCGTGAACGGCCGCCATGCCGAGCGCGTCCCCGCGTGAGGTTTTCGGATTGGTGGTTATCTTGAACAATCCGCCAACCCCGCCCGTGGTCATGACCGTAATATCGGCCTGCACTGCCATCAATGAACCATCATCTTTGCGGGCCATAGCCCCGGCTATGCCGCCTTTACCGTCAGACAAAAGTGTTTCCGCCCGCCAGCCCAAAAGCGGCGTGATGTGTTTGGCCGCCTTGGCCTGGGCGACCATAGTTTCGATAATCGCCTTGCCAGCCAGATCTCCCTTGACCCGTGCCACACGAGGCCGCCCGTGGGCCGCTTCAAGCGACAGCACCAAATCCCCACGAGGATCAGTGTCAAACTCGACCCCGTATTGCATGAGGTCGCGCACCCGTGCTGGCCCTTCGGACGTTAAAATCAGTGCCACCCGCTCGTCCACCAGGCCGTCGCCCGCCGCTACGGTATCGCGTGCATGATCCGCCGCCGTGTCCCCCGCACCAATAGCCGAAGCAATTCCCCCTTGCGCCCAAGCCGAAGCCGCGCCCTCGCCTTGTCGCATGGATGTTAAAATATAAACACGGCGCGGCGCAAGTTTAAGCGCCATAAATAGCCCCGCGAGACCAGCGCCAACAACGAGGACAGCCCCGGCGGGTAGGCGGGTTGTTTTTAAATCCCCCAATGGCATAGATGCGGTTTCCTTTGTTAGTTTCGGGGATTGTTAGCAATTAGGACGTAATAGCATGAGAGTGGATTAGGAGAACTGAATTTTCCATTTACTTACCGCGATATCTGCTAACCAAGCCTGTCGATCGTCAACTGCATTTTTATTCCAAGATTCATAATTTGCCACTTTCTTTGAAATTTGTAACGGACTCTCTTTTAGCACTTCTTTTTTTGAATTAAATAATTTGCGGGCAAGGTTATTGTTTTGCTGTTTGTTGAGCAATGTCATATTCCCTAATTTATCGACGCATTCACTAACGTCTTCGGCACCAAAATATTCAGACCATTCCGGGGTCGGATTTTCTGGAAGGATATGCTCAAGTGTTAACACTGTATCATCAAGGGGTAAATCAGGGGACACATGTCTCTCAAGTTGGGCTAAAAGATATCTAACTTTTTTGGGAGATTGAGCCGTACGCATGGATTTTAATTTAAAATCTGTACAGAATTCATCGTCACTAGGGTAAATGCTTCGGAGTTCCACTTTTAGAGATTGGATGTTTGCAATTTCTCCGGCAGAAACTTTGCGCGCAATTGCATTATAAACGTGTTCTTGCGTGTTAGCTTGTCGTCCGCCTATTACGTTATATCTAATGGTTATCACTTCAATTGCTTTTACAGCTTTACAAAACCTGTCTGAAGTGAATTTCCGAAAAACAGATAATAGCATGGAGTGCGGTTGCTTAATATTGAACAAGGCTAATGTTCTTAGAGAATCTTGTACACCTCTGTACTCTTGTTGTCGCCAAAACTCATCATCTCCATTTTGTAGTGCAGCATAAATTTCAGAGTTCTCACGTAATTGTCTCAAATATTCAAAAGCAAGTTCCCGTGTTGTTATATTTTGCTTTATTCTTTTGAAAAGCTGCCCTCTGCTTACAAATTGGTTTTGGCTATTCCAGTGCGCCAACACAAATTTAGTGAAATCGTATTGTCCTAGTTGAGATACAATATGTAGCCAGTCATCTTCAAGGCGCTTTAATTCGTGCTTATCAATTTTTCTGCCACTATCAATTAGTGAAAAAAGATAATTTTTTAGCAAATCTGGCACTGAAAGCTGGACGCCACGCGCATTTAATGTCTCAAACACGCGATAAGCGTTTAGATCACTTCCAACGGTAATCGTCGTAAATAGTAATTTGTCCAATAGAGTTTCAATAAACTCTGCTAGTTTTGCTCCATCATCAATAGCAACTTTTTCATCGATACGTTTTTGAAAGTACTCAACGGCTCTTCCAAGTAAGCGCTCAGAAGCTGTTATGTTTCTTTGAGGTAATTGTTCTAAAGAACAAATATAATTTTTATAATAAGTGTTATTGTTGCGATTTAGAGTTAACTTCGGCTTTGTTACCAGCGTTACGGTATCCGTAAAACCAATAAAATTGTTGCGAAATTGGTCTAGACGTTGTTCATTTTTTTCTTTTTCTTGATCCGCTTCTATTAAGGCATTCAATTTATATAGTGCTGCAATGATAATGAGGCTAACAGTTGTAAGACGTTGTTGCCCATCAATTACAGAAAATATTTTTTCGTTATCTGATTGAAAGACAAGATAGCCCATATAATGCTGATCACCGATATCGGTGGCTTCAAGATCATCCCATAAATCTTCCCACTGTTCAGCATTCCATGCATAGTCTCTCTGAAACCTAGGTACATGATACTGAAGGCCGTTAGCCATCACTTTGCGAAATGATTGGTTTTCTGTCGTAAATTTTATTCCCATGCATTTACCTTAAACACAAAGTGGTCTTATTTAAAGATCAAAAAATGCTTTTTGTCACTACCCCTCATATAACCCGAATATCCTTATGCACCGCCTTTGGATCAAAGTGCCCCTTCACGCCTGGTGCTGGTAAATCTATCATTCTTTGCACTGCGCGGCGGGCTTTCTTGGCTATGCGCTTCGACACTTTCACTTCGTGTTTTTCGTCCCGCAAGCATTCGTATATGTTTTGCAGGGTGATGCGTTTCATGTGGGGGCATAGATTGCACGGGCGCACGAAATCTACCGTGGGATTGGCCATGGCTACGTTGTCGGACATGGAGCATTCGGTTAGCAGGATTACGTTTTTGGGTTTGTGGTCGCTCACGTAATCGCTCATGGCTTTGGTGGAGCCGGTGAAGTCGGACTCCAGCACTACGTCCGGCGGGCATTCGGGATGGGCCAGGACGACTACGCCGGGATTGGCGGCGCGCATTTCGCGTACGTCTTTGGCGTCAAAGCGGGCGTGGACTTCGCATCTGCCGTGCCAGGCGATTATCTCTACGTCCGTCATATTGGCGACATTTTTGGCCAGAAATTCATCCGGTACCATGATGACTTTGGGGACGCCTAAACTTTCAACTACCTGCACGGCGTTGGAGCTGGTGCAGCATATATCGGTTTCGGCTTTCACATCTGCGGTGGCATTGACATAGGTGACGATAGGGATACCGGGGTATTTTTGCTTGATCAGGCGCATGTCGTCGCCAGTGATACTTGATGCCAAAGAGCAGCCCGCGTCCATTGACGGGATTAAAACCTTTTTGTCCGGGCACAGGATTTTGGAGGTCTCGGCCATGAAATGCACGCCCGCTTGCACGATAATTGCGGCGTCGGTTTTGGTGGCTTCTATGGCCAGGCCCAAGCTGTCGCCCTTGTAATCGCCCACAAGCGCATAGATATCCGGCGTCATATAATTATGGGCCAGGACGACCGCGTTTTTCTCGACTTTGAGCTTGTTAATGGCATGGACGAGGGGCGCGTAGGCGGGCCATTCAAATTTGGGGATAAAGTCGGCAACCAGTGCGTAGAGATGATCGGTGGCGGCTTTGACCTCGTCCGTATAGGCCAGATCTCCGGCTAGCGTGCGAGCGGGCAGGGCGCAGACTCCGTTTTCAACCTCCAAAGTCTGACCAATCCAGTGGCCATCTTCCCAATTGTTCAAAACTTTCGTCATGTGAGCCTTTAATGTTCTGTAGGGTGGATTAGGCTTCTTAGCCGTAATCCACCGTGCGGTGGTTGCCAATGGTGGATTACGCGCAAAAAACGCTAATCCACCCTACGGGGTATATATAAGGATGAATGGGGTTTTTCCAAACGCAAATTATGCCAATTCAGCGAATCTTTTTAAGTATAGTTTTTTGGCGGCAACCACGGACAATGGTTTGATTTTAATGCGGATATCGCCGGGTGGTTTGGTGAAAAACTTATCGGCTTCTGCCTCGCTAAACCCGGCAATCTGTATGGCCTCGAAATAGGCGCAATATATATCGCAGGTTTTTATGGCTTTTTTGAGGGGTATGCGCGGGTGAGGCGGTAGGCCGAAGCGCAAATGCACGGCTTGTTCTATGCGGTGTTCGAGGTCGGTGTAATCAATGCCGAGCGCCGCCTTGAACGGGGAAATCATATCCCCGACCACATATTCCGCCGCGTCGTGCAGCAGTGCGACAAGCTTGTCTTCGCGGCTTGCTTTCGGGTTTAAGATAGAAAATAATTTTTCGACCACCACCGAATGCTCGGCAACGCTAAACGCATAATCCCCGGACGTCTGCCCGTTCCACCGCGCCACCCTTGCCAGCCCGTGGGCGATATCCTCAATCTCGATATCAAAGGGCGACGGGTCAAGCAGGTCGAGACGTCTGCCGGAGAGCATGCGTTGCCATGCTCGGATTGGGGCCCGTTTTGGGGTGGTCATGGTTCATCTCTTGAAACTAATTTTACACGGCGCTTATGGGCCAGTACCAGCAATGCAGATTTTATTTTTTCAAATAGGCGCGGAGGTAAATAACCATAGGTAAATATATCCGGTGTACCCGGCACGGGGCGCAAATCGTATCCAGGCCAGATAAATTGGTTAACTTCATCAATGATCGCCCAAGAAGTTTCTAAATCCAGACGCAAGTGTTGCTTGACTTGTGGCGGAATTTCAATGCCGGCATCTGGGTTGGCAGGTTTTTTATGGGTAATCGGCGCAACGGTTATTTGGGTCTCACCCGCTATGGTTTCCACAGCCAACACAATGACACATGGCCGGTCTTTGCGGCTTTCTTGTTGTCCGGCTCTATCTTCATAACGCCAAAGATAGGCGTAGGAAATCACCAGGCCGGGTTCAGGGACAGGTAAGACCACAGGGGTTAGTCTTCAAGTAAATGGTTGAGATGTGCGTGGCGTTTATCCATTTTGCTGTCGGCGAGCGCTTGCAAAGTGTCATCTGAAAGTTCTTCAACCCCATAGGGTTTAGGGAGATATGGTTTTAATTTTAGATAGGCCTCATATTCGACACCTGAAATAAAATACCCCGAAATACGGTCATGGTTTGTTACGGCCACGGGTTCGCGCTGCACGATATCACGGTAACGTCCAAAGTTTTTTGAAAATTCAGTTGCGGGGACAGTGCGCATAGAAAACTCCTAATTTTCCGTATTTTACACAAATTACGGAATTTGTCAAGGGTGAGGCAATAAACCTAAGTCTTCCGCACCACAACTACCCCCGCGCTATAGCCTGCGCCGAATGAGCAGATTAGGCCTGTGTCGCCGGGTTTGAAATCATCGCTGTGTTTGTCGAACGCTATGATAGAGCCGGCGGAGCTGGTGTTGGCGTATTCGTCCAGGACGACTGGTGCCATGTCCATGTCTACGTCCTTTCTCCCCGAAAGCTTCAAGACTTTCTTGGCGATGAGGGTGTTCATGGACAGATTGGCCTGGTGTAGCCACATGCGTTTTATCTGGTTTGTGGGGACGCCGATATTAGCCAACTCGTCTGTGATCATGCTCGCGACCAAGGGGACGACTTCTTTGAACACGCGCCGCCCGTTTTGGATAAATAATTTATCGTCCGCGCCGATACCTTCGGGGGCAGCATTGTTCAGAAAGCCAAAATTATTGCGGATATTGTTGGAGTATTGCGTGGCCAATTTTGTGCCCAGAATTTCCCATGCGCCCTTGGGGGCTATGCTCTCGTCTTCGACCAAAATCGCTGTTGCCACATCGCCAAAAATGAAATGGCTGTCGCGGTCTTTGAAATTCAGATGCGCCGAGCAAATTTCCGGACTGCAAACCAGAACCGATTTGGCTGTGCCGCCCGCGATCAAACCACGGGCCGTTTCAATACCGAATGTCGCCGACGAGCAAGCCACATTCATGTCAAATGCGAACCCGTCTATACCCAGCGCGTTTTGTACTTCGATGGCAATGGCCGGATAGGCGCGCTGTAAATTGGAGCAAGCTACGATGACCGCGTCCACATCTTTGGCGTCCCGCCCGACTTTGGCTAATGCGTCACGGGCGGCAGCAACGGCGATTTCCGCCAGCACGGATATATCCCCGTCGGCGCGTTCGGGGATGCGCGGCGCCATAATATCCGGGTCAAGGATTGGGTCTTTGGAGATAACGAAACGGGATTTTATACCCGATGCCTTAAAGACAAATTCAGCGGATGATAGAGGCTTGGCCTCAACCGTCCCGGCCGCAATCTCGTCCGCATGTTCGGCGTTCCATTTGTCCGACCAGGCATTAAAGGCCACGACCAGTTCTTCGTTGGATATTGAATCCTTTGGTGTCCACAAACCTGTGGCACTAAGTACGGCTGTCACGCAAATCTCCCTCTGCATTTTTTTGGTAATCTAATTTTTGGCAATCTAGGCGAAAAGACAAGTTTTACCAATCAATTTTATTTGATAAATGTGGGTAATTTGTGTGTCAGAAATTTGTACCAGATACGTTCTACTAGCCATTAGCGACCCTGCTTATTGCCTTATAGTGACTTAGGTAGTGGACTCATAAACTGTTCTTTCTCATATTGCCCTCTATAACAGGCTTTGTGGGTTATCCGGGAGCCCCCACAAATAATTTATGACAAGCCTGCTCGCCCCTGTTAGACACGTCTAAAAGGGGAAATTATGACGGACGCAGGTTTTTTATCATTATTGCCGGTTTTAGTGACGCTGGGCATTGCTGTGTGGACGCGCAATGTTGTGCTGGGTCTGTTTGTTGGGGTGTTTACGGGCGTGCTTTTGCTCAACGGAGTTAATCCGTTTACGGGCGTGAGTATTTTGGTCGAAGACTATCTGGTGGCCCAAGCATCCAAAAGCGCCAATATGGGTATTATCATCTTGATGATTTTTATTGCCGGGCTTGTTGGTCTGATGGAGAAATCTGGCGGGGCGGCGGCATTTGCCGCTATGATTATCAAATATATAAACGGCAAGATTAAAGCACAAATGGGGGCGTGGGCCAGTGGGTGTTTGTTGTTTTTCACCGATTCCGGCACACCGCTTATTGTCGGGCCGTTGTTTCGCCCTATCATTGACGGGCTTAAAATCTCGCGGGCGAAATTGGCCTGGATTATAGACACCACCGCCTCGCCCGTGGCCGTTCTCATCCCGTTTATTGGCTGGGGGCTTTATACCCAAGGGCTGATCGGTGAAGAATATACCGCGCTCGGCATTACGGAAAGCCCGTTCGTGAGTTATGTCAAAGCGGTACCGTTTCAGTTTTATTCCCTGATGGCCGTGGTTATGGTGCCGCTATTTGTGTTCTCAAAAACCGATTTCGGCCCCATGAAAATCGCCGAAGACAATGCCGCCAAGGGCATTGTGGCCAAAGACCAAGAAAAAAGCGACCAGCAAGAAAGCACACCCAAAGCAGACATGGCCGACGCCAACACCAAGGCTAAACCTATTTTAGTCTGGTTGCCGCTTAGTATCATGCTGGTGGTTATGTTCAGCTTGCTGTTTTCCAAAGGTTTTCCCTTTGATATGAGTAATTTGCCCGCCAACGCGTTTCGCGCCTCCCTGTCAACTGGCTATGTCTTCGCCGCCGCCGCCCTGATCTCGCTTATGGCCTGGTACGGCATTAAATCTCTGGCGGCAGGCTTCGCGCTCTACCTCAACAGTATGAGCAAAATTATCAATATTCTCGCCATTCTTGTACTGGCCTGGTCTTTGGGTGCTGTGGGCAAGGATATGGGCGCACCCGCCTATATCGCCGCCTTGGTTGGGGGTAATATACCGGCATTTCTTATCCCGGTGATCGCATTTATGGTCGGCGGCATTATCTCGTTTTCCACCGGATCGTCCTGGGGTACCTATGCCATATTGATACCGCTGGTTATCCCTTTGGCCTTCCAGTTTGATATATCCATGTATGTGTGTATCGGCGCGGTGTTGTCGGGCGGTCTGTTCGGAGATCATTGCTCACCCATATCAGACACGACAATTCTTTCGGCAACAGGGGCAGGGTGCTCCCATCTCGAACATGTCAAAACCCAATTGCCTTACGCCGTGTTTAACGGTGTTTGCTGCGTTGCAGCCTTCGTCGTTGCCGGGATTACCGGTAGCGCATGGGCATTATTGGTCGCCGCAGGGCTGATGCTTGTGGGCATGGTGGTGATAAGGCGGGTTACCGCACACGCTCACACCTAAAAGCAATTTAAGGGGGTTCCAGGGTGTTTATACAAATGTCGAGACCACCATAATCAATCCAAGCGCCAAGGTGGAGGCGCCTATAAATTTCTCAAATGCCATGTGTCGCATACCTGTCTCCATCAATGTCTGATTTGACGAATAGCTGAGCAGTTTGCGTTCTTTAAGGCTGTTCTAAGGTTAAAGTGAGGTGTTTTTGCCTAATTTTTGCCAAAATGTGCCTGGCGTCTTGCATTGATAGGTAATGCGGCCTATATATATTAGAATAGTTCTAAAGGGAGATTATGATGGATATCAATATTGGCATAGCCAAGAAAGACCGAGCTCGCTCAGCCGAGGCGTTGAGCCGTTTATTGGCAGATACATACACACTATATTTAAAAACACATGGTTATCACTGGAATGTTGAAGGGCCGCATTTTCAGTCTTTACACATCCAATTCATGGAGCAATACACAGAAATGTGGACGGCGGTTGATGAATTGGCCGAGCGTATTCGCGCCCTTGGTCATAAGGCACCAGGCTCATATGCCGAGTTTGTGGCGTTGGCGACAATTCAGGAAGAAACCGGGCATCCCAATTGGCAAGAAATGGTGCGCACTTTGGCGCAGGGCCATGAGCAGGTGGCTAAAACCGCTCGTGAAGTCTTGCGTATTGCCGAAGACATTTCAGATGACGCAACGGCTGATGTGGTCACGCCGCGTATTACCCTACACGAGAAAACGGCCTGGATGCTACGGGCGACTGCGGTGTAATTTTTCGCGACCTACTAGGCGGACATAGCACTTTCGGTTTGGATACCCAAAACCCATTTACCAAGAGTATTTAGTAAATCATCTTGCTTGACGGGTTTGGTCAGATAATCATGCATGTTGGCTTCCAAGCATTTCTCCCGGTCGTGTTTCAAAGCATGACCGGTAAGCGCAATGATTGGTATTAGCGGCTGCCCGGTACGGGTCTGGTGGGCGTGGATAAGCTCTGCGGCTTCATAACCGTCCATAACCGGCATGGAGATATCCATTAAAATTGCGGCATAACTGTTCGGATTTTCTTTGAATTTATCCACGGCCTCACGGCCATTATTGGTAAAGGTCGGCACGAATTGCGAATCTTGCAGCATTAAGCGGACAACATCCTGGTTAAGTGGGAAATCTTCCGCCACGAGGATATGGTATTTATCACCGGGCGTAACGGCTTGGTCTTGGGAAGGTGTGGGGGCGGTTATATTAGCTCGTTCAATAAGGTTGGAGTGCGAAACAGCATCAACCAGATTATCAAAGAGCAAGTTCTCTCGTACCGGCTTCAACATGTAAGCATTGATGCCGATAGATAATAGATCTTTTGTCGAGGCGGGTTGATCACAAGAGGACAGCATGATAATTGGTGTGCCGTTGGTCGCCGGGGTGGTGTTTAGCATTGTTGCGAGATCATGACCGTTCATGCCTGGCATGAGATAATCCAGGAGGATGATGTCAAAGGGCTGCCCCCGTTCTTTTTCCTGTTTAATATAGACAAGGGCTTCCACGGCATCTCCGGCGGTTAAGGGTATTATTCCCCAAGCCTTCAAGCGTTCAGTTAAGATCGTGCGGTTGATAGCTATATCGTCAACAATCAACGCACGTAGCCCCTCCAAACATGCCGTATCACGGTTGGCGCGCCGTGCCGTGGTGTCTATAGGCAAGGGGACATTGAAGCAGAAGGTTGATCCTTTGCCCAAGGTCGAGTTAACGGTCATATTGCCGCCCATATGTTCCACAATACGCTTGGATATTGTCAAACCAAGGCCCGTGCCGCCGTAAACCCGGGTCGTGCTGTTGTCAGCCTGGGTGAATTTTTCAAAAATATGTTCCAGTTTTTCAGGCTCAATCCCAATACCGGTGTCGGTAATTTCTATGGTGATATTTGCCCGTAATTCTGTGAAGTTTGTCACTTTTACATTGAGCAGCACATGTCCGGTTTCGGTGAATTTTACGGCATTTCCGACCATATTTGTAATGATCTGGCGCATACGCCCTACATCACCTATGAAATGGCTTTCCATATCTGGTGGGTAGTTGATGATCAGTTCAAGCCCCTTTTCCCTGGCGTTGGTTGAGAGCAATGAGGTAACGTCGTTTATCACATCATGTAGATTAAACTCAACCGGATCCAATTCAAAAGCGCCTGCTTCGATCTTGGAAAAATCAAGAATGTCATTGATAATGGTCAGCAGGGCGTTGGATGAGCGGGTAATGACATTGATGAATTCCCGTTGCCGGTCATCTATGTTGGATTCTGCAAGTAATTCCGCCATACCGAGCACGCCGTTCATGGGGGTGCGGATTTCGTGGCTCATATTGGCGAGAAATTCTGATTTTGCCACATTAGCGGCTACGGCATTGTCTTTGGCTTTTTCCAGTTCTTGGGCTTGCAGAGTTTCTTCGGTGATATCTTTGACAAAGGCGCGCAAGCGGACAAGTTCACCACATGCGTCACGTTCTGAGTTACCGGTGGTGCGAAACCATTTGTCGCCTTTGATATTACGGTAGGTAAAGTCAATTGTCCCGCCGCTTGCATGCATGCCTTTTACGGCTTTTTTGAAAACCTTACGATCATCTTTGTGAATGATCGACATAACGCCTTTATCGTGAAGGTTGGTAATTTCCTGTTCGGATAAAATATTGTTGATAGAAGAGCTGAGTTCAATCTTTTTGCTCTGAAAATCGTAAATCCAATACCCGGAATTACCCAATGCCAGAGCGGTTTGCAGCATTTCTTCTTTATGTAGCAATTGCGTTACATCATGGTTGATGGAAATGATGTATCCATTTTTGGTTTGTTTGCGCACAAGACGTTGAATGCTACCATCTAAAAATGGTGTTAAGTCTTTTGAAAACTCATGACCTGAACGAAATACTTCGTGCAATTCTTCTGAGGATAATTTGTTACGGTTTAGGACTTTAGGGTCAATCAGGCCTTTTTCGACCACCAATTTATGCACTTTGCTTAAAGAGTCGCCAACACTAAATTCACCTTTTTTCAGCTGGAGGGTCTGTGCGGCAGAACGGTTGATGTATATATAATTTAAATTCTCATCAAGGACACTGATGCCCACATCCACCGCTTCATCAAGCAATTGAAAAAGTTCGACCTCTCGACCCGATTCTATTCGAAAATCGTCAATGTCCCGTCCCACGACTTCGCTTGCCTCAATGTCGTCGTCTTCAATATTACCCATGTGGAATCCATTATCTATTATCCCACAAACCAATATTTACTCGTTTATAGGGCGAAAGTGTTAACAGAAGCTTTTCTATTTGTAGGATGTTTTCTAGGTGTTTTCAGGATGTTCATGGGCAAAAAAAAGCCGGATTTTCAGGGTAGAAAATCCGGCCAAGTCTTCGCAATACTATTCGGGGAGGAACTGTATGCGGTTGGTCGAATATGACGCAGGGGACGCATCAACTATTCGATAACTAATATATAGGGTGTATTTTCATAAATGTGCAGTGCCAAATTGTCACACCTGCTATGCGTAAATGCATATCTAAGATGGGTTCCGCCATTTTTTTGCGGCGCGCAATAAAAATTCGCGAAACACCTTGACCCGTGTTGAGCCGCGCAATTCGGTGGGGTAGACGAAATAGATGTCAAATGGTTGCCCGCTAATTTGTGGTAAAACCCGTACCAGTCGCTTGGACATGGCCACCATATAATCCGGAATGCCAACAATACCCAAATCAGCCTCTGCGGCCCGCATAATGCCGTGTAAGTTATTGACCGCTAATACCGGGGTGCGTATTTTGTTTTCAGCCCGGCCAAGTTCCAGCACCCAATTGGCACTATTAAGCCGCCCAGGTACCATGTCTCCAAAGGCGACAATGTCGTGATTGTCCAAATCTATAACGTCTTTCGGCGCGCCGCGCGCCGCCAAATAATTATGTGAAGCGTACAGGCTTTGGGAAATCGTCCCCAATTTTCTTTCGATCACATCGCCTTGGGTTGAAGGCCAAGGCCTAAGTGCACAGTCCACATCGAATGCGGATAAGTCATGTTCTTCGTCTTCCAGTACGAGCTGGATGTTAATCAATGGGTAGGTTTTGATAAATTCCGGTAATAGGGAAATCAGCCAGTTTGACCCCAACGATATGGGCGTGGAGACACGCAAAACACCTTGGGGTTTTTCTTGTGAATCGATCACATTGGTTTGAGCTAGAGCAACTTGGTGGGCCATGTCTTGCGCGGCTTTGAACAAGATGCGGCCTTGCTCGGTTTGGGTTAAACCACGGGCATGACGGTGAAATAGGGGCGCACCCAATTGTTGCTCCAGCGCAGAGATTTGCCGCGATACGGCGGATTGGGAAATGCGCAGGCGGTTAGCCGCCGCAGTCAACGAACCAGTATCCGCCGCCGCATGAAAGGTCTTTAGCTTATCCCAGTCCAGTGTATCAGGCATTTAGTCCTCATTCTCGGCATTTTCCGTCAGCCATTTTTCGGCTTCCAATGCCCCCATACAACCCAGCCCGGCGGCGGTAACCGCCTGGCGGAATATTTCGTCGCTGACATCACCCGCCGCAAAGACGCCGGGAATATTGGTGGCGGTGCTGTCGGGCGCCGTGAAGATATAGCCGCCGTCGTTCATCTTTACATGGCCTTTGAACACTTCGGTCGATGGTTTGTGGCCGATGGCAATAAATACGCCGTGCACCGGAAGATCGTAAACTTCATCGGTTTTCAGGTTTTTCAGCTTGGCGGCCGTGACGCCTTTGGGCATGTCGTCGCCGAGGATTTCAACCAATGTGGTATCCCACAGGATTTCCACCTTGGGATTGGCGAATAGGCGGTTTTGCAAAATTTTCTCGCTGCGCAACTCGTCGCGCCTGTGTACCAATGTCACTTTGGAGGCGAAATTGGTTAAAAACAAAGCTTCCTCAACCGCCGTATTGCCGCCGCCGACCACGATGACCTCTTTGTCTCGGTAGAAAAACCCGTCGCAAGTGGCGCAGGCAGAGACGCCAAAGCCCTGAAATTTGTCCTCCGAAGGTAGCCCCAGCCATTTGGCCTGCGCCCCCGTAGCAATGATCACCGCGTCCGCCGTATAGGTCGTGCCGCCGTCGCCTTTCATGGTGAAAGGTCGTTTGGTGAAATCCACATCCACGATCAAATCATCATAAATCTTGGTGCCAAATTTAAGCGCATGGGTCTCGAAATGCTCCATAAGCTCCGGGCCAAGAATGGACGGAAAGCCGGGATAATTCTCAACATCAGTGGTAATGGTCAATTGACCACCCGGCTGCATGCCAGCAATAATCGCAGGCTCCAGCATGGCCCGCGCCGCATAAACCGCCGCCGTATAGCCAGCCGGACCGGAACCAATAATAATAACTTTGTGATGGATCGTTTCGGACATAAATCTCTCTGCTCTTGTAATAATGTAGGGTGGATTAGGCTTCTTAGCCGTAATCCACCATTGGCACACACCTGATGGTGGATTACGCCAAGAGGCTAATCCACCCTACAGATTTCTAGCTATTAGGTAAGATGTGCGCCCACCAAAGGCAAGCGGTCAGGTTCAGTTTTGTACAGTTTCTTTGAAATAATATAAACGTGTTTCTCTGGAAACTGGTCTAGCTCCAAATGTAATACGGACAGCCCGTTCTCGTGTAGTAATTCTATGTTTTGGGTCATACCAATGGAACTATAATGAAATTTTTGCCCTTGCCAACTATCGGTGTGTTTGCCTAGGCTATCGCCAAATGTGTGTATCATAACGCCCCGGTCTGACAGCATATTACAGAATTTAGATAAGACCGGTTTTTGCATACTGAGCGGCAAGTGGAAAAGGCAGTCCCAGGCGACAATGAAATCAAAACGGTCTTCCGTTTCCCAATGTCTGATGTCTTCGTGAATAAAAAGACTGTCGGGATGGTTTTTCCGAGCCAAATTTATCATTTTTTCCGAAGCATCAATGCCCGTAACTTCATACCCTTGCTCTTTGAGACGTCTAATAATGCGGCCACCAGACCCACACCCAACATCTAGTGCATTTCCCTGAGAGGGCGCAAAAGAAAGGGCCCTCATGATCTGCGCCACGCCATAGGCGGAATCCATATGATAATCATTCCACCATGCGGCAATTTTGTCGTATTGTTGACCTATGCCGGATGTTGCCATGTGTTCGCCCTATTGTACGGTGCATCTTCTCATCTACAGTAAAACGAGCGTGCGAATGCTACAAGGTTAAAGTTTATCCTTGAAAAACTCCGGACATTCTCATTTCGCCACAGGGCTAACTCCACCCAAAGGCGCACAGCCCGCCCCTATAACAACACGCAAAACCAACCCCACGCCCCGTTTTGGTGATAGTAATGTAATGAGTCGTTATTTCTGTTTTGGGGGCAAGGGGTGGGCGTTAAACAATCCATTTATTTATTGTTTTATTGCGAAAATTCTTTAGCATCAAGACAAGCGTACAGGGCTTGGTACAGAAAGAAATAAACATGTTAGACGACCAACTTGCATTTTTGACGGAAATTGATGCGCTAAAAGGAATAGTCAGGGCATCTCCAATAATAGACAAATCAAGACGCGAGAACACGGCAGAGCATTCATGGCATTTAGCGATGTATGCTTTAATCTTAGGCGAAAACACACGAGCCTCCGTAAACATTGACCGCGTGATTAAAATGCTACTTATCCATGATATTGTTGAAATAGATGCTGGCGATACTCCTATTCATGGAACTCAAGGATTGACCGAACAGGTAGCGTTAGAAGAAGCCGCGGCAGATAGGATATTTGGTATACTTCCAAAAAAACAAGGCGAGGCACTTTGTGCTTTGTGGCATGAATTTGAAGCCGCCAATACAGAAGATGCTAAATTCGCAAAAGCACTCGACCGCTTGCAACCGTTAATTCAAAATGTTGAAACTGGCGGAGGAACATGGAGCGAGAGTGAAGTAACTGAAGAGCAAGTGCATGAGCGATACGGGCCTACAATTCAAACTGGGTCCGTAGTACTTTGGAAAAAGGCTAAAGAACTAGTGAGCAAGCACTTTTCTTCATAAAACTGTAAGGCCCGCTTTTGGGGAATTTAAGCCATTCTCGTTTCGGCTGCTCCGGAGGATGAACCAGACATCCCCACACCTCGCTCATTCCCGCGAAAGCGGGAATCCAGTTATAACATGAATGTGTGCGCTTTGCGCACCCTTTATTCGCTGGATACCCAATCAAGTTGGGTATGAGCGGCGGAACGGAAGACTGCCAAGGAGGATAAGCCTGCCGAAAACCGAATTACATGGGACATGTTATTATTGTATCGCCACTCACGCCATAGTGATAAACAATAAAATATTTGCCTTTAACGATAAAATTAGGTATCATACCGCAAATAATATTTTTGGAGGAGAGTATAAATGAGTGAGAGTTTAGATATGCAGGGTGTGGCGCGGTGTGTGGGGTGGGCTTTACTGGCAACGATTGGTTTTGGCATTTTGGGGGCCATATTCATCGCCCAGGGCATCGACATAAATATGTCGGCCGATATTGCGGCGACGGCAGAGAACATGCTGGAGGCCGAGACGCGGTTGCGGGCCAAGGCCTATATGGGCGTCTTGCTGTTTGGCCTGTCGGCCTTGATCAGTGTTGGTTTTTATCTTTTGCTGCGCAAATCTGGACAATTCTTAGCTGGGTGGAGTTTGTTTGTCAGCCTTGGCTCCGCCGTTCTTTTCTTGCTCGGCGCGGTGTTTGCCATGAATGCCGCCCAGATCGCTGGCGATGAGGCTTACACGACGCTCACCGACGCATCCGGGCGTCTGATGCTCACGAGCCTGCAAGCGACATCTGATTATACCAGCTTCCATCTGGGCTTGGTACTGTCATCGGCGGCCAATGCGGGCTTCTTTTATTTGTTCCTGAAATCGGGCCTAATCCCGAAGATCATAAGCGGATGGGGACTGTTCGCGTCATTATTTGTCGCCGTGATGATTGTCGCACGCGATTTTATCCCGGCTCTCGGGCACAACGGTCTGACGGCCGCGTTTATGGCGGCCAATCTTATCGCGCTCGTCTCGACAGGTCTCTATCTCGGCATTAAAGGCGTTCGCCAGGCCTAAGTCAGCTCTCTCCAAATATGGCAATGCGCTCAACTATCTCAGTCTTTTAGCAATGCCTTTCAGCGTATTGGCGAGGCCTCCGATTTGCTTGTTTGTCGCTTCGTCCTTGCTGGTAATATTCCTGTTCAATTCTTTCGCAGCGGATTTAAATTGTTTCTCCAAGCCTCGGTCGGATTGACCGTTTTCCAGTTTTGTTGATGCGCTGTTCAATATCTCGGTTAGATTGGTAACCGTCGCGGGCGTCAATGCCTCACTGCGCTGCAATTGATCCATATAAGCCAGCGCGATCACGGGGTTAGCGGGCCAACTTACCGGGAATTGCTGTTGGGGATTAAATACTTTTCCCTGATCGGCAAGCTTGGCGGCATTGATTTCGTTTTCGCTCAAATATTCGCTCGGTAGAAGGGAAAATACATCCAGTCCGCGCACAATTTCGGTGCCGTAGATTTTACCGTCATACCAATAGGTCGACCAATATCCACCGACAACGATCTCGTCCTTATGAATGGGGCCACGGTCAAAATAGGCAATCTCGAACGGATTGGCCGAGTCCGTGAAATCAATCACTGAAAGCCCGCCTTGATACCAGGCTTGGGCGAAAATATCGCGTCCAGGAACCGGAACTATTGATCCGTTGTGGGCCACGCAGTTTTCCGTATCGGTCTGGGGTGCGGGGAGTTTGTAATGTCCCTTAAATTCCAATTGACCGTCATTGATGTCGTAAATGGCGTTCGCACCCCAATCTTTCGGGTCATGGGCGCGGCAACGGGCGCGGCCACCGCCGCCCCATTCATCCGTGAAAATCACTTTTGTTCCGTCATTGTTAAAGGTGGCGGAGTGCCAATAGGCAAAGCCCTTGTCGACAACTTCATCTATGCGCTTTGGTTTAAGCGGGTTTGAAATGTCGAAAATAATGCCGTTGCCCGAGCAGGCGCCGGCGGCAATTTTAGCCGCTGGAAACACCGTGATGTCGTGGCACTGATTGGTTATTCTTGTTTCTTGGGTGTCGTCGCCGTGGTCGCCGCCTGTCCAAAGACCGCCCAACCTACCGGTTTTTGGATCGGCGAAAACTGTGGGACTGTCAACAATCCGCGCCTTGGCTGGATTTGCAATTGGGATTTCTATAACGTCGATGCGAAACAACGCCGTGCGGTTGTCGCCTGGCGTGCCGTCGAAACACCCCGCCAGCTCTTCTTCTTCGCGCACGGATGAGGTGCCTGAATTATATACGATGATTTTCCCGTTCTTGTTGGAAACCACGGAATGTGTATGGGATCCGCGGCAAGTTTGAACCTGACCGACTTGTACGGGTTGCTCCAAATTGCTGATGTTGAAAATGCGTAGTCCGCGAAATCGGTCTTCGCTAACATCTTCGTTAATGCCCTCAAGCCCGCAATCAGTGCGTCCACGGGTTTGCTCTACGGACATAATCAATAGATCACCGACGATTGAAACATCGCCTTGCCCGCCCGGACAAACGACTGAACTTACGAGTTTCGGCGCACCTTCTGCTTGTAATTTGTATATGTTGAAGCCGTGATAACTCCCGGTCACCAATGTGTCGCCTGAAAAGGCCATGTCGGTGTTGGAAAAACTCAACAGCGCCGAGCGTTTACTCCGTTTGGGTTTATCTTCTTCTTCTTCTTCTTCTTCTTCTTTTACGTTTTCTTTTTTCGGTTTATCTTTGGGTTCAACCTCGACCTTCTCGTCCGTCTCTTTTTCCGGGATGAGCGGCTTCAATCCCGATGGGTTTTCAGGGTCAAAGAAGCCTGGCGGCTTGGACAGGGATGTTAAGAGTTTCAAATTCATGATGGCCTGACCAGCATCGGTAAATCCTGGTTTCAGATTGGCACGCGGGTCGGAGGAGAAGCTGACCAAAACGGCATTCATCCGCTCAATTTCGGCCGTTTGGTCATTGGTGACTTCGTCTGTGAATTCAAACAAAACCGGGTCATAGGCTGAGCCGGGCTGATCAAGGAGGTTCTCGACCATCTCCACCGCACCTTCATGATGGGTGATCATGAGCTGTAGAAACAATTTGTCGAAATCCGCGCTTTTCAAGCTTTTAAGTTCCGCCAATTGTTCCGGCGTGGCCATGCCGGACATCTTGCCCATTTCATGCCCAGCTCCGTTTTTGCCAGACATTGGCGTTTCACCGCGTTCGCTCAGCCATTTTTGCATAAATTTAATTTCGTCCGCTTGGGAGGCATCAATCCGCCCGGCCACATCGAGCAGCTCTTTTCGGTTTGTACGTTTCGCGACAAGAGCCGCCATTACAACAGCTTGTTCGTGGTGCGGGATCATGTTTTGCATGAACATAATATCATCATGAGAGTGGCTCATTTTAGCAATTTTGGACGCCTCTTCAGCGCTGAGTTTGCGTGCAGTTTCGCCCACTGCTCCTGGCTGAATGATTGGGGCCCCTGGCTGAAAAATTGGTGCCGTTTGGGCGAAACTGGTGCTGGCAAGACTGGCCAACATCACGCCCATTGAAGCGGTCGTCAGGGAAGCGGTCGTCAGAAATCGAATGGCGGAATTGGGAAGTAAGGTCATTGGGCCCCCTATGTGGGTTATTATTGGTTGACGTTTTTTATATTGCCCCACTTAGCAGAGGCGAGCGAGCTTGTGAAGTGTAAAGCTGGTTTGGTTTTCCATATTTAGCGTTTATCCAAAATCCCGGTCAAACGCTCCGCCAAAAGTCCGGCCATACGGCTGGTTTCGTCCAAAGGCTCGTAATCCGTACCTGTAATACCGCCTGTAAATGGTGTTAGATTGCACCTTTGCTTCAGTGCTTCATAAAGATGGGCGAATTTTCCGGCCTCTCCTGACATTGGTAGTGTGAATACTGGCTTACCCGTGGCACAGGCTTCGGTCAGCATGTTGGTGCTGTCTTCGGTGACCAGGATCGCATCGGCGGCGCCTAGAAACGCGAAATACGGGTTATCGCCTTGTTCTAATCTGTTTTCGTCCCAAATCCAAACCTTCTTGTGCTCAAACAAATTTTTGCAATGATCTTCTCTGGCCCAGTCCGGCGTGCGCCTTGATGTGCTGAGCATGACTGAAAAACCCTGCTCTACCAAAGCATCTACAGCTCGCCTGTGTTCTACGTGAACTTCCCGGGATAGTGTGTGGGTTTTCGACGTGCCGCCTATTAACACGGCGACACGCGGGGCCGGGACTTTGGCTAACTCCAAGGCAAAATTCAGCACGTTATCCGCCAATAATTTTTCTGTGACCCGGTTCGGTGAACCGATCATCGTCTCTACATTGTCGCCCGCCAACCCGTCATGTTCAGGCACGATCACCAGATCAAAATGCTTCATATCCATACGCGGGTCTTGCACATAAACGGTGAAAACATTGTCGCCGCCAGTTTTTTCCAAGGCAGCTTTTTTAAGTGCAAGCAAAGGCGCAATGGCTTGGCGACCGCAACCAATAGCAATATCGGGCATAGCCGTGATACCGTAGTCCGCCGGATTGGATTTCAAGGTGAATTGCAAATTGGGCGGGCTGGCTCGAAATAGCTTGCCGGATTTCACAACATGCTTGATTATTTCGATCTTACGCAACCGCGCCAAGGCTTCCGCAAGCCCTAATGCCTGAGTTTCAATGCCGCGCCTGCCGTCGGAAATGACAAGGCATGTGAGCGGTTTTTCCATCAGGCGTAGGTGATATCCAAAATTTCATAGGATTTTGAACCGCCCGGCGCCTGGACTTCAAACACATCGCCAACCTCTTTGGAGATCATAGCGCGGGCCAAAGGAGCCGTGATTGAAATCTTTTTATTCTTGATACTGGCCTCGTCCTCGCCAACGATTTGGTAGGTACTTTCCTCGTCCGTGTCCTCATTGACAATACCAACGGTGGCACCAAATTTAACCGTATCGCCGCCGAGTTTTTTCACGTCGATGACCATGGCCAAAGTCAGCTTGCTCTCAAGCTCCTGGATGCGGCCTTCAATGAAGCCCTGCTTTTCCTTGGCGGCGTGGTATTCGGCATTTTCTTTCAAATCCCCATGCTCACGGGCCACCGCAATGGCGTTGATAATATAAGGCCGCTCAACCGATTTAAGCTCTTTCAACTCAGCTTCCAAAGCCGCATGGCCGGGGACTGTCATAGGATATTTTTTCATAAACTGTATTCTCTTCTAATTTTAACGCTTAAGCTAAAGCCCAAACCTTATGGAGATATTAACCAAGTACAAGTCGAGCGGCGGGTATATAATGATGTTGATGAGGGTTTGCAAGGGGGTAGGTAAAATTGAACATTACCAAAGTTTATAGTTTGTCACTGAAAAACGCCTTGATATTACGACAAGTGTAGTATATTGATAAACAATAAGAAGAGAGTTGGGTCGTATTACCCCTTCAAGACCAAGGCTTTCCGCAAAAAATATGGCGGTAAGGGTGCAACCTTACCGCCTTGTCTAAAAGCATTGAACAATATGGAGATCATAAAATGCAAATTAAACGTAACCACAATACTAAACGCCGCCAAAATAGAGTCAATATGCTGATGTGCGCGGCCCTTGCTGCTGGTTTGGGGCTTGGCGCCATACCGGCCTCGGCCATAACCTCTTCAAAAAATAGCGTCAGCATACGGGTTGACACATCTAAACTTGAAACGGCAGAGGGCGTTATTGATGTTTATCAAATCCTAAGCCGCAAAGCCAATAAAGCATGCAAAACGGGCGGGCGGCTCACATTGAGGCATAGAAGGGCCGATGCCATTTGTTCGGCCAATCTGCTCAAAGACTTTATTGTCGACCTCAATGGCCCCCGCGTCACAGCCTATCATAAAAAAATGGTTTCGCAATAAGGTTGATGCCCCATAAGGTTGATGAAAGTGTAAATAGAGCCGCTGATAAGGCGGCTCTAAACCCTCACCCGTAATCCTGCAAACTCATGACATCGTAATCGTCTTGGGCCAGGGCGGTGATGGCTGCTATTGCGGATTTTGCGCCTGAGGCGGTGGTGAAATAGGGGATCCCGGCGGTGAGGGCGGCGCGGCGGATTGAGAAACTGTCCTTCAAGGCTTGCTTGCCCCATGTGGTGTTGAACACCAGCGCGATTTGGCCGTTTTTCATGGCATCGACAATGTGCGGGCGGCCTTCGGAGACTTTTTTGATCCGCTCTACATCCAGGCCTGCATCTTGTAAAAACTTGGCGGTGCCGCCTGTGGCTATTACGTCAAAACCCATTTGTATTAATTCTTCAGCCAGTGGTACCATCATTGGCTTGTCACGGTCTTTGACCGAAATAAACACCGTACCGGACGCGGGCAGAACCACGCTGGCACCTAATTGACTTTTGGCAAACGCCATACCGAATGTGTCGGCCATGCCCATGACCTCTCCGGTCGAGCGCATTTCAGGGCCGAGCTGGGTATCAACGCCGGGGAAACGGGCGAACGGGAACACGGCTTCCTTGACCGCGATCTGGCCTTTGATAGTGGGCTTGAGATCAAATTCAGACAGCTTGCGCCCGGCCATAACCTTGGCGGCGATATTGGCGACCGGTACGCCGGTGGCTTTGGCAACAAAAGGCACAGTGCGCGATGCACGCGGGTTGACTTCGATCAGATAAATATCGTCGCCCTTGACCGCATATTGCACATTCATCAGACCGACTACGCCAAGCTCTAACGCTAATAATTTGGTCTGGCGCTCTAATTCCCGCACGATTTTCTTGCTCAAACTGTAAGGAGGCAATGAACAGGCACTGTCGCCGGAATGTACGCCCGCTTCCTCGATATGCTCCATAACGGCGGCGACGAACACATCTTCGCCGTCGCAAATCGCGTCCACATCCACCTCGATGGCGTCGCGCAAATACTGGTCGATCAGCAGCGGTGATTTGCCCGATACCTTGACGGCCTCGCTGACATAGCGGCGCAAATCAGCTTCGTTCTCGACGATTTCCATGGCGCGGCCACCCAGCACAAAGGACGGGCGCAGTACAACCGGATATCCGACTTGTTCGGCTCCGGCGGCGGCTTCGTCGTCGGTGCGGGCAATGGCGTTTGAGGGTTGGAGCAAGTCCAGTTTTTGTAGCAGAGCCTTAAAGCGTTCGCGGTCTTCGGCCAGGTCGATGGCATCGCGGTCTGTGCCCAATAACGGGATGCCGTTCGCTTCCAAAGCTTCGGCCAATTTCAACGGTGTCTGGCCGCCGTACTGGACAATGACGCCGAGTAATTTTCCGTTCTCGCGTTCTTTGGCGACTAACTCCAGCACATCTTCTTCGGTCAGTGGCTCAAAATATAGCCGGTCGGATGTATCGTAATCGGTCGAAACCGTTTCGGGGTTACAATTGACCATAATGCTTTCTATGCCGATTTCGTCCAGCGCAAAGGCGGCATGGCAACAGCAATAATCAAACTCAATTCCCTGGCCAATCCGGTTGGGGCCACCGCCCAATATGATGACTTTATCACGGCCCGTCGGGCGGCTCTCGCAGACGGGTTTGCCGCCAAAAGATGCATGCTCATAGGCCGAATACATATAGGGGGTTTTGGCGGCAAATTCCGCCGCGCAGGTATCGACACGTTTGTATATTGGGCGCACGTCTAGGGCATGTCTGGCACTGCGTACGTCCTGTTCAGTTTTATCTGTTAAATGTGCCAATCTTGCATCGGAAAATCCGTCCATTTTTAGCGCGAGTATGGCTTTAGCATTATCTGGCAAGCCGTTGGTTTTTATGTGATTTTCCGTCTCTACCAATTCATATATCTGGCGCAAAAACCATTTGTCGACCGATGTGATTTCGTACACCGTATCAACAGAGAAACCCTCACGAAACGCTTGGGCAACGACCCGCAATCTATCGGGGGTTTGGCGTGCCAATTCAGCCCGCATCACCGTGTCTATATTGTCGGCGGATGTATCAAGTTCTATCTCGTCCAGCCCCATAATATCCGTCTCTTGGGAACGCAGGGCTTTCTGAAAGCTTTCCTTGAAATTACGGCCAATAGACATCACCTCGCCGACCGATTTCATAGCGGTAGTCAGGAGCGGTTCTGCGCCAGGAAATTTCTCAAAGGCAAAGCGCGGTATCTTGGTGACAACATAATCCAGTGTTGGTTCGAACGCCGCCGGGGTTGCGCCGGTGATGTCATTGTCAAGCTCGTCTAGCGTATAACCGACCGCCAGCTTGGCGGCGATTTTGGCGATGGGGAAGCCTGTGGCTTTGGAGGCCAGCGCAGAGGAACGCGACACACGCGGGTTCATCTCAATCACCACCATGCGCCCATCTTCCGGGTTAATCCCGAACTGCACATTGGAGCCGCCTGTCTCCACGCCGATTTCGCGCAAGACCGCAATAGAGGCGTCGCGCATCATCTGGTATTCTTTGTCGGTCAAAGTTAGCGCCGGGGCGACGGTGATGCTGTCACCGGTATGCACACCCATGGGGTCGATATTTTCAATGGCGCAAATGATGATGCAATTATCCGCCTTGTCGCGGACAACCTCCATCTCGAACTCTTTCCAGCCGAGCAAGCTCTCGTCGACAAGCACCTGATTGGTCGGGGAGGCGGACAGACCGCCGCGGATAATATCTTCGAACTCCTCGATATTATAGGCAACACCGCCGCCCGTGCCGCCCATAGTAAAGGCTGGGCGGATAATGGCTGGCAAGCCGGTCTCGGGCAATTTGCGCACCGCTTCGGCAACACCTTTATTTATATCGCCGTCCGGAGCGGAGATAATCACCGCACGCGGGTTTTCCAGCCCGATTTTTGCCATAGCATCACGGAAGCGTTCGCGGTTCTCCGCCTTGTCAATCGCGTCGGCTTTGGCCCCGATCATCTCGACACCGTATTTTTCAAGCACGCCCATGTCCTCAAGCGCGAGCGCCGTATTCAGCGCCGTCTGCCCGCCCATGGTCGGTAACAAAGCATCAGGGCGTTCTTTGGCAATAATCTTTTCGACGATTTCGGGCGTAATCGGTTCGATATAGGTAGCGTCCGCCATACCCGGATCGGTCATAATTGTCGCCGGATTGGAATTGACCAATATGACTTTATAGCCTTCGTCACGCAAAGCCTTACAGGCCTGCACACCAGAATAATCAAATTCACAAGCCTGCCCAATAATAATCGGCCCGGCCCCAATAATCAGAATAGATTTTATATCCGTTCGTTTACCCATAATCAGGAATCAACCTTTCGCACAAAATTTCGTATGTTTAGTGCGTTGACGCAAAGTGTGCAAGCAAATGTGGAGTGCAAACGGTGTTATTTATGTTGGCAAGGTTCTAGTCGTCTCTTTAATCATCCCTGGCCCCGACAAACAGCGCAATCAATGCAATCATGCCGCCGTAGCGAAAGGCGGAGGCGAGCACGGGGTCGTGCAACTCTTTGGATTGCCATAACCCAAACCAGCTTTCGGCAATGACAATAAACCCTCCAAACAGCATAAACATCGCAACCGCGCAGCCGGTAAGGGCAAGTATTTTGGCCTTGGCAAACGCCGCCGTATCATCTTTGCGTGCCGTCCACATCTGATGTGCACCCACAAGGCACAAAAGCCCGGTCACAGCTTTAGCAATTAAAATGAACGCCGCGCCGACGAAAATTATTACCGGGTTTGATGTCGCGCGCCAATCCTCGGTCCCGCCTTCAAATGTTGACATAGACGTTGTCATAGCAACGCCGCCTATGGTCCCGCTCCAGTCGTGTAGATTGCCAAATGTCCCGAGTAGTCCCCACAGCGCAACGCATAAAATCAATAAAATTTTCATGATACGTAACATGTTGGCACTCCCCCTATTCGAAATTAGAATATATGCAAAAACAAATATTGTCCAGCTTGCGGAGAACAATTAGCCTTTGCCACTTGTAAATCACCCTAAAATAGGCGATTTTAGCAAGGATGCCATTAAATGGATGAGGAGTCGGTATGCGTAGAGGGTCTGTTTATAATAGAGGTCGGCGCGGCGGAACGCGGCGGCGCGGCCTGGGCCGCCAATCATTGGGAAGAAGAGGCGGTGGCTTTCGTTGGAAAATTATGCTGGTGTTTGCCGTCGGTGCGGCGGGGTATTATTTTGCCAATCAGAAAGAGGTGCCGTTTACTGGACGCACGCAGCTTCGTACTATGAAACCGGCGGCGGAAATGCAGCTTGGTTTACAGTCTTACAAGCAGATTTTAAGTGATAGCCAGGTGCGCACACGCGGGCCTATTGTTGACAAAGTGCGCGAAATTGGAGCCGATATTGCACGGGCAGCTGGCCCGGAAGACCCTGGTTTTGAGTGGGCATTTAATGTGATCGACAGCAATCAGGTCAATGCCTTTGCCCTGCCGGGTGGCTATACCGCCATTTATACTGGGATTATTCCCGTCGCCGCCAATGATGATGGTCTGGCTGCGATTATGGGGCATGAGGTCGCCCACGCCCTGGCCCGCCACGGCGCCGAGCGCATGGCCCAGCAAAATATGCAGCGTATTGTCGGGGCGGGGGTTTCGCTCGGCGCGGGCGGTATGGATATGGGGGCCCAGCGGGCCGTTATGGGCGTGTTTGGGGGTATTTCTAAATATGGGTTTGCTTTGCCGTTTTCGCGCAGTCATGAAAGCGAGGCGGATTATATCGGGCTTATCTTGATGGCGCGGGCTTGTTATGACCCACGCGAGGCGCCGCGTCTGTGGGACCGCATGAAGCAAGCCAGCGGCGGCGGCGCTCCGCCGGAGTTTCAGTCCACCCACCCGTCGCCCGAAACACGCATAGCTGATTTTCAAAAAAACATGCCTATGGCCATTAAAATTTATAACGAGCGTTGTCCGAATAAAATACGGTAATAGGTACGGCCTGAAAGGCGGGAGGATTTATGAGTAAAAAAGCAGACTTGGTTTTGGTGACAGGCATTAGCGGTTATATCGCCAAACATGTGGCGCAGGGCCTTTTGCAGCGCGGCTATAGGGTGCGCGGTACAGTTCGGGAGCTGGCCAAGGGTGAACAAGTTGAAGCTGATCTGGTAGCGGCTGGCGTTGATACATCCGGACTATCATTTGTAGAAACGGATTTGCAATCAGACGCAGGTTGGGAAGACGCCGTCAAAGACTGCGCCTATATCCAACACTTGGCTTCACCGCTACCGCTGCGCCAACCCGAAGACCGCGAAGCACTGGTGCCAGAGGCTAGAGCTGGCGCACAACGGGTGCTATCCACCGGATTTGCGGCGGGCGTAAAACGCATTGTTATGACCTCATCCATCGCCGCCATGATTGGCCAGCCCGGCAAGGGCACACACCTGAAAATTACCGAAGAGAGCTGGAGCGACCCGGATTGGAAAAAACTGACTGCCTATAGTGTTTCAAAAACCAGGGCGGAAATTTCCGCATGGGAATATGCCAAGGTGCAGGGGTTTGAAGACAGGCTCACCGTGGTCAATCCCGGCTTTGTGCTTGGCCCGGCCATTGGTACATCCTACGGCACATCTTTGGGTTTGATCGAACAAATGTTCGCAGGCGAATTTCCCCGTACCCCCAAGGCGGCTTTCCCGGTCGTTGACGTGCGGGATTTGGCCGATCTACATATTGCGGCCATGAAGGTTAAAGGCGCGGCGGGGCGGCGTTTGATCGGAGCTGGGGAGACATTATGGTTTAGCGAGATTGCCGATATAGCCCGCGAAGGTTATCCCGAAAAAGGGCGCAAACTGCCCAAGGGAGACTTGCCGAATTTGGTCGTCCGGATTGCCGCTAAATTTGATAACCGAATTAGCGCCATTGTCGCCGACCTCGGCACATTCCACGAAGCCGACACCCAATATGTCACCGACCTGACGGGTGTGTCGTTCCGCCCAGCCAAACAAAGCGTGCTGGATAGTTGCGCATATTTGGCGGACGTGGGGAAGGTTTAGGTTTGGCTGATACATCTAAACTCTTTAGTGACAAGTCGGATTTATATGCTCAAGCCCGTCCGCAATATCCGGCGGAGTTGTTTGATTTTATCAAATCATTGCCCGTGAAAACCGAGACGGTTTGGGATTGTGCGACGGGGAATGGGCAGGCGGCTCTTGGGTTGGCGCAGGTTTTTGATCGGGTGTACGCAACCGACATTAGCGAGCAACAAATCGCCAACAGGCTGGATGTCGAAAATGTAGAGTTTTCGGTTGCGCCAGCGGAGCAAACAGGTTTTGCTGATAATATGTTCGATTTGGTCAATGTAGCCCAGGCCTTACATTGGTTTGATTTCGAGCAGTTTTGGCCGGAAGTGCGCCGCGTTCTCAAACCCGGCGGGGCATTCATTTGCTATGGCTATGCATGGTTTTCAGTTACGCCTGAAATAGATGCTTTGGTGGAAAGTGAAGTTGAAGCCGTTGTCGCACCCTATTGGGCACCGCAAAATCAGTTGGCGATAGACGGGTATAAAGATGTGGTATTTCCATTTGAGAAAATAGATGTGCCTGAAATTGATTTGATAATCCATTGGACTTTCGACCAATTCATGGACTTTTTACACTCATGGTCGGCCACTCGCCGCTGCATGGACGATAAGGGGTCTGGGTTTTTTGAGCAAGCTCATGTTAAGATAAAGCAGGCATGGGGCGATCCGAAAATCGCTAAAAGAGCAAGTAGCCCCCTCATGATTATTGCCGGATATCCTGATATATCTTGACATTTCAGGATTGATCATGATATATCATGACGCTCACGAGATGCAGGCTACGCACTCAAGATATTCAGGAGTTTGTCATGACCAAAAAACGCGAAAAATTTTCTACCCAGATGGATAAAGACCTGCTGGCTGAGTTGAAATATCTGGCTAACTCACAAGGTCGGCAGATACAGTCCGTGGTCGAGGAGGCCGTGGAGCAATATGTGCATGAGCACAGTGACGCACGACCAAATCCGAAAGTGATGGCGGCTGCGGCGGAGGCAAACAAACGCTATGCTAAAACCCTTGCATATCTGGCTAAATGACCCGTCAATATTTGACGGTCTTGGACGCCGTTGCCATCCACGATATGCAAATCAGGGAACATGGCGGTGCAAGCGGACTTCGTGACCCCGGCCAGCTTGAAGCGGCGCTGTTTAGGCCGCAAAGTGGCTATTATGGCGATATTCTTGCGGAAGCAGCGGCGCTATGGGAAAGCCTGTCGCAGAACCATCCATTTGTGGATGGTAACAAGCGCACAGCACTTGTCTGCATGGTGACATTTTTACATATTAACGATACGCTTTATACCGCAACTGACGAGGAAACACGGGCCTTTGTCAAACAGCTCTACGAAACCGGAGAATTGAACTTCGAGCGGTTAGAGCCTTGGCTGAGGGTCAATACATCACCTGTTTAACGGCTAACCCAAATAAATTTTGAACCAAACCACACTTGCCACTGACTTATGTTGTATAGGACAGCTTAGGGAGGTGTGCAAATGAGCCGCCGTTTATCGCGTGTATATGACGAATATCTGGTGGTTAGCGCCCAAGCGGGTGACCGGGCCGCGTTTACGCGTCTGGCCGAAAACTGGCAGAAACGCTTGCTGGCCCATGCTTATCGCCTGACCGGAGACGCCGAATTGGCCCGTGATGTGGTGCAAGACGGTTGGGCTGATATTGTCCGGGGATTGCCGGGTTTGAAAGAACCGTCCGTATTTCCCGCCTGGGCTTACCGGATTATTACGCGCCGCGCCGCAGATGCTATTGGCCGCGCACAGAGAAAACGCCGCACGGAAGCGGCTTATGCTTTGGAGCCCGAAACTCAAAACACCACGACCATGAACATGGAAGTAAGGGGTATGGAAGCAAGCGCGGATACCAGCCCGCTTCACCGCGCCATAACCGAACTTCCGGCCAAGCAACGGGTGGTTATTGCGCTTTATTATCTTGAAGAATTAAGCATCACGGAAATTTCCGTGGCGCTTTCGGTTCCGGCGGGTACCGTAAAAACCCGCCTTATGCACGCCCGTAAAAAATTACGGGCCAGACTTGAAGGAGACAAGAATGCGTGAACTAGATGAAGAAATCAAAAAGGCGCTCAGCGACCAAGACCGTGAACTTATGGCACATTTTGAAGAACAAGGACTTTTAGGCCAACTCGGCGGTTTGTTTAAAGGCAAGCTGGCCTGGCTCTCCTTTTTGACCATTATCATAGGGACTATATTGACGATCATAGCCGTCTATGCGGCTTGGAAATTCATCATCTCGGACGACGTGCCAAGCATGTTGCGCTGGGGCGGTCTGGCCTGGATTGCCGGTACATCACAAATGATGATCAAGATATGGAGCTGGATGCGTATGGAAACCAACCGGACACTGCGCGCCGTCAAACGTTTGGAGCTACAAATTATCCGTATGAACGGAGCGTAAATAATCCAGCCTACAGACTGCTAGAACGATATTGGCTGTTATTTTGGAAATGGTTAACCATTCATTACGGTGGTTAACCATTTCTTACGGCTTGGGCTGCGATTGAATCGGTTCCGGTATAAAAAACAGCATTTTATTAGCTAAAACCGTGTTTTTTACCAAAACAATTCTGTATTCGCAGAGCGGCTTAACCAATAGTAACCTTTCATTAACACAATTGCTTCGCGGGGACGATAGGAGCATTGAAGGGGAAACCAATGTTAGCTGGAACTGCTTTGCGGCACCAAATGATATTACCGGAACAGCAATTTCTGTATGATTATTGGCGCTCCAAGTGCCGAAATGGGCAATTGCCATCTCGTGCAGACATTGACCCTTCTGCCATATATCAACACCTGCCAATGATCTCCATTATTGAAGCTTGTCCCGAGGATTATCCTGAAACAAATGCCCGCCGCTTTAAGTACAGACTGGCCGGAACCGGGTTTTGGGATTTATACGAAGCCGAGATCACAGGCCAATATATTGATGAATTGCCCATTGGGTGCAGATGCGCTTATTGGCAAAGAGTATTGGGGCGGGTCGTAGATATGGGGAGGCCATCGGCTGGTGTGACCAAGCCTGGTACGCCGCTACGTGCCCATCTCGCGCAGTTTTGGATCCGCCTGCCACTGGCTGAGGATGGGATCAATGTGACCTCAATCCTTGGTTTTGACCATTTGGTCAAATATTCAGAGCTGCCGCAGCATATGGCGGAGCCTCAGAAAATATCCGCATAAAAACAAACGCTTACGGGTTTTCTCCATCACAGTGCCAAGTTATATTTACCTTTTGCTAACCATAATAATAGGAATATAATCCCTTACACGAAAAAAAGTCCTATAGTGCCACCATGATTTAGGAGGATACTATGCGCGGCAAAATAGATGTACAGGGCAAAACCAGCCAGAAAGCCAGCCGGAAACCCAGTCAGCAAACCAATGATCAGGAGAGCGCCTTGGCGCATTTGGTGTGCGCAGTGGTTTCCATAGAATTTGGCGTGCAAACATCCCAAATAATAACTTCGACCAAGGGGCCGGCGCATCTTTGTTTTGCAAGGCAAGTGGTCATGTATCTGATGCATGTGGTTTTCCAAATTCGCCTTGCCGGTGTTGCCCGTGCCTTTCGCCGCGATCCCAGCACGGCCAGCCATGCTTGTCATAGTATAGAAGAAGCGCGGGACGATCCTGCCTTGGACGAAAAATTGACCGCACTTGAAGATTTTCTAGGCGCGCCCGCCCTCATGAAAACAATTGGAGATGCGGCCTAATGAACAGGCAAAGGGGATGGCAATGAATGCTCTTAACAAAACACTAAAATTGATGCTGGACAAGCAAGGGCACATTTTGCCCCAAGGTCAAGCCAATGAAACCTATAAAAGCGATACCTATATAATCGTGCCCCGTGGCGACCGCCGTTCAAGGCCGATTGGCTGGGTCAATATATCCGTGTTAAAGCGGTTGCTGGCCAAGGGGGCGGTTACCCAAAAAGGTGCGGCATATATTCTGTGCGACAGCTATGTCCGGCGTAGCGCGGCGAAGGCTGCTCACGGGCCAACGCACGCCCATGCGAACCAGCATCGGGATTTAGAGCAACGTGATATCTACCACCCTGACGGCATTAAGCGCCCGGCGCGTATCAACCGCAGGCTATCCGTGTTTCACAAATTGGCCGGGTCGGTCAATAAAGACGGTACGGCATTTCTACAAGCGGACGAGATCGAGGCGGGGGAGCGCTTTGCGGCAGATTATGATCGCTCCATGATGGCAGCGGTGGCCACGCAAAACTATACGGGGGTGACGAGCGGTGGCAAGAACCGGGTTAATACGGCCGAAAATATCTCCATCAGTGCCATGGATGCCCGAAAACGTGTCATGGACGCCCTCGAAATGGTCGGCCCTGGTCTGGAGCGGGCTTTGGTGTCCCTCTGTGGACGCGATTGGTCATTGGGTCAGTTGGAAGCACAGGAGAAATGGGCCAGTGGTTCAGGGCGCACAGTTCTAAAGCTGGCCCTGTCCCGCCTAAGCGAATACTACGGATGTAAACCGGGCATAAGTGCGCGGCGATAAGGCATTTGGTGGTGTATTCATCAAACTATAGGCAAACCAGAATAGATTTATGGGTTGCCGTTCACTCAATACAAAACTAGTTTTATATTGAATGAACGGCAAGTATTCCCGGGTCGATTACGTGGGCAGGAGCGGGGTTTTGACTGGAAATATGGTGTGATAATAATATGGACTTTATGACAGAAAGTATAACCGAAAACCAATGTTACATCAATCTATTCTAGTTTGGCTATATAACAGTTCGGATGCGTCCCGTTTGATACGGGCGACCATTGCGTGGAGGCCGTTTGAGCGTTGGGGGGTTAGATGCTCTGCCAGTCCAAGTTTTGCTAATATTGAAGTCGCGTCTATATCAACGATTGCCTGGGCCGTGCGGCCCGAGAAAATCGCCAGTACGATAGCCACCAAGCCTTTGACAATATGGGCGTCGCTATCACCCCGGTATGTCATGATAGCCGGGGTATCGTCCGAGACCTCTTGTACCAACCAGACCTGTGATACGCAGCCTTTGACTTTGGTGAGGTTATTGCGTTCCGCTTCGCTCAATGGTGCAAGGTTTTTGCCCAGTTCGATCACATGCATATAGCGGTCTTCCCAATCGTCCAGAAAGGAAAAGTCCGCAATCAAATCATCAATGTCTTGCGTGCTAGCCATCACCGCGACACATAGGCACGCGTGCGGGTGAACGCAAGGGGGGAGTTGGTTTTAAGGCTTTACACTATCCGAAAATACACGACCTGAAAATACAATAGGTGCCGCAGTCCCTAAAGTGTGCCCTTTTTCTAAAGTGTACTTTGGGCCAAGCAATCACTGATTTCTTTCAGTTCATGCTCGGCGATGCAAAATGCATCTTCGTATTTGAAATGCCCGGCGGCAATGCATTGTTCGGTATTGAGCCTTGCCGTGTTGACGCATTGGGTCAACCGGGGTGAGGTCATATAGTTTTCGATCCATTCGCTGCTGTCGCTACCCGTCGCGCCCAGGATTTCCAGGGCCGATAAAGTCAAGGCTTTGCGGTGCATGCCCCTTTTATATTGATTGGAAAAGGTTTCGGTTTGCGGTGGGCTAGCATGGCCAAAAACCTGCCAAAAACTTTGGCGTTTTTGCGGGCCGTCCAGGTCGCCCTCTCTAATCGTGCCAGTTTGCGCGATTTGTCTTGTGGTTTCGGTGGGTGGGTTAAAACGAACGGATTGCGCCCGGCTTACGGCCTCAAGCCGTTCGGCGCGGGAATCGGTACGAAGTTTTTTCCATTTAGACTGTTTTTGTAAGCTGTAAGATTGCTCTTTCATGCGTGCTGCACTGCGTCCGATAGACGCTACATCACTGGCCCAGGCATTTTGGATTTCCCCGGAGGCCAATTCTGCGCCAGGTAAAGACGCGGCGTAATCCGGATCCACATACAGTTGATAGACAACGGTATCCAAGCCTTGATACCTGGCCGTTTCAATAACCCCTTCGGCAAATTGTGAATTTTGAGCGCCGATCAAAGCACCATAGCCAATAAACGCGGGCCCGATACCGGGGGAAAACACCTGGGACAATCCGTCCATGGTCTGGTTCATATGTTCGGGCGTATTTATGCTGCCGTTTGTCGTCTTGTGGATGTGCCCCATCAACACGGCATGATTGCCTGCGGCGCGAATTAGAGGTTCTCCCATACGTTCATCAACAGGTCTGGCGGGAATATATAGGGGCGGCGGCGGTGGAGGCGGCATGGTTTCTTGAACAGGTGCGGGGGCAGTGACAACTGGCTGAGGTTCAGGCGGGGCTGTCGTACAGGCAGCCAGGACAAGGCCACTGGCAAGTAAAAAAGCCTGAGAGGAGCGGCGCAATAATTTCGTGTTCATATAGTCCCTTTACGGCCCCCGAATGCCTAGCTAAATATATTATCTCAAATGCCATACCCTATACACTATGCCTGATACACTATATTTGGTCGCACACAAATGATTCTAGCTGGCGAATTAACTATACTCGATTTCACCTGTAGCATGAAATAGCTGGTGTTGGCACGTAAAACCATATTATGTGGTAAAAAACTCGTTATAAAATTTTGCGTAGACATTTTTGGAATAAATCGAAAGCAGAGGTCATCATCTTGAACTTTAACACAAATCGTGGGCTTGCACTTAACTCCATCATCTGGATATCGGCGCTGTTGGCTGCGTTTGTAGCGGCCTATTTTAAAGGTGCGGATGCAAAAACATTACTGCCATTTGCAGGGGTTGCAATGCTACCCGCACTGTTGGGCTTGATCCTGTGGCCGTTTTCGCGGCATGAATGGGTGCAAGTATTTGTAATATTCTCCTGGATAGCCTTGGCCATCGTCGCCAGCTTCGCCATTGCATTCATCCCCATGGCCATATTATTCCTGTGCGCACCAGCCGCCGCCGCATTGTTTGAGCGGGCTAAAGTCGTTGAGGCCATGTTTTTTGCCGCAATTTTTGCAGGCGCGGTGTTTTATTTCCGCCAAGCGGGGTTTGCGCCTGAACCGATCGCCAGTATTGAACAGGCCAACTGGGGAATATTGGCCGGGATTATGGCGACCATCGCCTTTATGGTGGGGGCTATGTATGTATCTGCGGGAGATAATGTACCACAAGACCCAGCCTCGGAAGCAAAAATCGGATTTGCCGATGCTTATCCGGGCGCGGCAATGAAATTTACCCCGGACGGGTATTTGGAGATGGCCACACAAAACGCCCGCCGTATTTTGGCAATCAAGGATGCGGACATTGAAAACGCCAGCTTGACCAGCCTGTTCTCAGGGGACGGTAATAAATTACCCATGTTAGGGGCGCTCGACACACTACATGACAGCACCGACCCCGTATCCTTCGCGGTCAGTTTACCCAATAGCGTACAAGGTGATCGTGATGCACCAAAGCTCGCGCCGAGAAAAATGGAGTTCACGCTTGTGCCTTTGGAAGACGGTTCATTTTATGCCTATTCCGTAGACGGTTCTTTGAAAGAGGATGCAATACAGGCATTAGAAGATGCCAAATCCAGCGCCAAGAAAGAGTCTGATGAAAAGACCTTGTTTTTCGCCGGGGTCAGCCATGAATTGCGTACACCACTCAATGCTATTATCGGATTTTCCGATATGATGCGGTCGCGCTTGTTCGGGCCATTGCCGGGGAAATATGCCGAATACGCAGACCTCATCCATGATAGCGGTCAACATATGCTGGATTTGGTTGGTGATGTTTTGGATATGTCCAAGGTCGAGGCACAGCAATATCAGCTTAACTATGACAGTTTCGACGCCGCCGATGTGGTGAGAAGCAGCATAAAAATGGTGCGTCCATCTGCGGACGCGGCGGAGCTGACATTGGACGTAGATATAGAGGTCGATAAAGATTTGGTGGTTGAAGCCGACCGCCGCGCCGTGCGGCAAATTTTGTTGAACCTGCTCAGCAATGCCATTAAATTTACACCGAAAGGCGGGCGCATTACGTCGTCGGCCTATATCAAGGACGGTCGCTTGGAGCTTGGTGTCTCTGATACGGGCACCGGAATGAACGCTCGTGATCTGGAAGCTATTGGCAAACCCTATCAGCAAGCCCCCAATGCGGGCATGATCAAGGGGCGCAGTAGCGGTTTGGGTTTGGCCTTGGTCAAAAACTTGACCCAATTACACGGCGGGGATTTCTCTATCACCAGCCATCCAGGTGTCGGTACCAATGTGTTGGTGTCTCTGCCCTTGCAAAAACCTCTGTAGAAATCTCTGTAAAACTCGGAATGATTTTCCGGGTTAAAGCGCTAACGCTTCACCCGCCAGATATAGCGATCCGCAGATTAGAATGCGTTTTGGTTCTTTGCTTTGCCCCATAGCCAGGTTTAGGGCGTCCATTAAACTATCTGCGGCATATGCTTTAATCCCGCGTCCTTTTGCAATGTCCATCAGGTTTTCGGGAGACAGGCTGGCATGATCGGAGATGGGGACGGCGATTAGGGAATGGGCCAGGCCTTCAAATGCGTCCAGGAAACCCGGCGCGTTTTTATTGGCCAGCATGCCCATGATTAAGGTCAATGGGCGCGGCTCGGTAGCGTCAAGCTCGGCCAGTGCCGAGGCCAGAGCGCGGGCGGCATGGGGGTTGTGGCCCCCGTCCAACCAGAGTTGCGCACCAGATGCGTGGGCTGTCTCCGCCAAAGCACCAGATGTCAAGGCTTGCAACCGTGCGGGCCAGCTTGCGGTCTCCAAGCCCTTGGCAATGGCGGCCTCGTCTATCAACATTGCGCGGGCCAAGGCGATTGCCAGACCTGCATTGTTGATTTGGTGGGCGCCGCGCAGGGCGGGCAGGGGTAGGTCGAGCAATGTATTATCGTCTTCATAAATCAGACGGCCTTGCTGGGCATAGGCATTGAAATGCTCGCCCATATTTTTAAGCTTTGCCTTAGATTTCGCCGCTTCGGTTTCCAGAACCGCCCGGACGATCGGGGATTGCTCGGCGGAAAATGCCGGGGTGTGGGCCTTTAATATACCGGCCTTCTCCCGTGCAATCCCAGCCAAATCCCGACCCAGAAATTCGGCGTGGTCATAATCAATGGGGGTGATGCCGACAGTGGCAGGGTGATCAATGACATTGGTGGCATCGAACCGCCCGCCGAGACCGACTTCGAGGATCAGTATATCCGCAGGAGTTTCCGAGAATGCGAGAAATGCCGCCGCCGTGGTGGCTTCGAAAAATGACAGGGGTTGGCCCTCATTGGCGTCTTGCACCCGGCCCAAAATATCTAGCAATACATCTTCGTTAATCATCTCATTCGCTAGCACAATACGTTCGCAAAAACTGACCAGATGTGGCGAGGTGTAAACATGCACACGCAGGTCTTGCGCCTCTGCCATAGCCCGCAAGAAAGCCGTGGTCGAGCCTTTGCCGTTTGTGCCAGCAATATGGACGGTTGGCGGTAGGCTGCGTTCTGGGTGGCCGAGTTTTTTCAACACATGTTGAATACGCGACAGGCCCAAATCTATTTTCTTGGGGTGCAAATGTTCAAGTTTTTGTAAGGCTGCTGTTAGCGCCTGACTATCTTTACGCACGTTACTTTACGCGCTTTCGAGCGCTTTGGTCGGGGTACGTTTTTTGTTCATTAAGACCGACAAGATTTTAGCCAAAGCCGTGCGTAAATCCTTGCGGTGTACGACCTGATCAATCATGCCTTTGGCCTCAAGATATTCGGAACGTTGGAAACCCTCGGGCAATTTTTCGCGGATGGTTTGTTCGATAACTCGCGGCCCGGCAAAACAGATCAGTGCATCTGGCTCGGCCAAATGCACATCGCCGAGCATAGCATAACTGGCCGTGACACCGCCCGTAGTCGGGTCGGTCAGCACGACGATGTAAGGAAGCCCGGCTTCGCGCATTTTTTGCACGCCTATGGTCGTGCGCGGCATTTGCATGAGGGACAATGCGCCTTCTTGCATACGCGCACCGCCAGCTGCCGTAAAAATTACCAAGGGGAGTTCGCGGGCTACGGCTTGCTCACAAGCGGTGATGAACGCATCCCCCGCCGCCATGCCGAGCGAGCCGCCCATAAAGGCGAAGTTTTGCACGAGAACAACGGTTTTGATGCCTTCAATGCGGCCCACAGCCAGCGCCATAGCATCGTCCATGCCGGTCTTGGCGCGGGCAGTTTTTAAGCGCTCGGTATATTTGCGGTCGTCTTTAAATTTAAGCGGGTCAGCGACAACTTTAGGCGTCTCCAACATCTCGTATTTTCCGCTGTCAAATGTGTAGGACATCCGGTATTCGGGCCCGATCCGCATATGATGCCCGGCGGGCGTCACATGCAAAGCCGCCGCCAGGTCAGCGTGAAATACCATCTCTCCGGACTTGGGGCATTTGACCCAAAGATTGTCCGGCGTGTCGCGCTTGGTGAAGATTTTCTTCACACCCGGCGGCGTTAATTTTGATAACCAGTTCATAAGTGGCGTTTAGCGGGTTTGTGGGGGTGGTGCAAGTGGTACGTTGTTCTTCCTTCCCCTGTTTTTTACGGGGGAAGTACCCCGCAGGGGGGATGGGGGCGCGTGCTCTTGCACGCTACGAAGCAAGAGTGCTGCCCGGTAGTTTAGAAGCGCACAAGATGTGCGCGCCCCCATCGCCTCCGCAAGAGCTTCGGCACTTCCCCCGCAAGAAGCAGGGGAAGGAAAAAATTACATCCCGTCCTTATGATGCCTGAGATGTTCTTCTATGAACGTGGATATGAAATAGTAGGAATGGTCATAGCCTTCTTGCATCCGTAATGTTGTGGCCTGGCCGGATTTTTTGCAGGCGTCCGCGAATATCTCCGGTTTGAGTTGCACGGACAGGAAGTTATCGTCCGTGCCTTGGTCGATCAGGATATTTGCGCGGCTTGGTGTTTTCACCAGTTCGGTGGCGTCATATTGTTTCCATGTGTTATCGTCGTCGCCCAAATAGCCCTTAAAGGCTTTTTGGCCCCAGGGGACTTGGGACGGGGAGGTGATGGGGGCAAAAGCGGAACACGTCTTGTACAGGTCTGGATTTTTCAAATGCAAGGTGATGGCCCCGTGTCCGCCCATGGAATGACCGCTAATACCAATCCGGTCTTTGTCTATGGGGAAGTTCTCAAGCATCCATGCGGTCAATTCATCACGGATATAGGTTTGCATCTGGTAGTTTTTCGCCCAAGGCATCCGCGCCGCATCCAGATAAAACCCGGCCCCCTTGCCGAAATCATAGCTGTCCTTGTTGTCCGGAACATCGTCCCCACGGGGGGACGTATCCGGTGCAATAAGTATCAACCCCAGTTCAGCAGCAACCCGCTGCGCCCCCGCCTTAGCCGTAAAATTCTCCTCAGTACAAGTAAGCCCGGAGAGCCAAACGACGGCCGGGCAGGGGGTAGGGTTGTCACCCAAAGCTTGCGGCGGCAAATAAACCGCCACCCGCATATCGCAATCATTGGCGTCGGAACGGTGCGCATAAACAAACTGCGTCCCGCCGAACATTTTGTTTTGGGAGATTGGGGTCATTTGAAAATACCTTGCTTAAATGGTCTAATTCGTCTAAATGGTCTAAATTAGACCAAAATACAGCGGAGTGCACCATGCAAAAGATGACTGCCAACCAAGCTAAACAAAATTTCGGTGAATTACTAGACAAAGCTCAACGCGGCCCGGTGGAAATAACCAAACACGGGCGGCGGGTTGGGATTTTAGTTGCTGATGCGGATTATCATTCTGAGGCCGTACAATTGGAACCTTGGATGGTGGAGAAAATCAAAAAGGGGATGGCACAATTCGAGCGTGGTGAAGGCATTCCAGCAGAAGAAGTATATGCGAAAATGCGCAAAAAAATACGACAGTGGGAACGTGAAAGAACGGAAGTTAAATTACCCGCTTAATGCGTATTGAATACATGTCGGAGGCTGAAGATAACCTCGATGAGATATTGCATTATGGGTTCACTCATTGGGATGGAGAAGCCGCACTTTTGTTCTTGGAAAATTTAAAAGCAACCATAACAATTCTGTCTGAATACCCAAAACTGGGTAAAATCGTTAGTAATACTCAGATTGAAAATATGGACACCGAGCTGCGAAGCATTAGCTATAAACAATATCAAGTTTACTATACCATTGGAGGGGACGCAGTGCATATAGTGTCAATCATCCCCAAAGGCCGCCCAGGCGCGTAACGGGTTTGCCGGGTTTTTATCTTATGAAGTGAAGTTATTTGGTTTGTAAACTTGGGATAATCCCATTTTTTAGCATATCGTTTCCTTTGTGGTAAATATCCAAACATCGATTGTCTTGGGTCATTATTCCATCAAAATAAGTGGCATATGTACAAAAGTGTAAATCGATCATATCATTCAACACTCTTTTAGTTTTCATTTTAGTTGGGCTTCCTTTTTGCATCCAATCCATAAAATATAATGCCTTAAAAACCGAATTTCTAAAAATAACTGTGTTTGGCCATTCCCATTTTTTGGGCCATCTATCTGCATAAGGGTGTAAGCGAAAGGTTTCTCCGGCGAGCAAAGAAATTAGAGTGAATAGTTTTTTGACAGTACTATTTCGATAGTTTTCACCATTACGAATTTCCCGCAATTCATGTTCGTTGAATTGGGTTTGAAAAATGCTAAAAAAATTAAAAATTTCGGACAAATTACTTTCTAATTTTTTCAAATATAGTTGACTTTCTTGTGCGCCTTCCAATGTCAATATTTGTTGTGCTCTATCAACTTTCGTATTCCCTGCTATTTGCGTGCAAAATTCATAAAAATCTTGAGTTTGTTTTATATCAATAAGTCTACGTTTTAGGCCTTTGTTTCGTCCAGACATAGCACAAGTTTTTTTGGTGCTTTTAAGAACTATAACTTGAGCTGAATATCGAGAGAGGATACTTAATCGTTCTCGGATCATATCGATATTCACAGCTTTTACAGCCTCAATTTGCGTAAAGTCTATTATTATAGCTTTGTTTTTTATAGATTTTTGTAAATGTTCTTCCAGCAATGAACTGTTTAGGCAATTACTATCTATTACCAATTCCAAAATTAAAACTCCACCACAGACCGAATACTCTCACCGCTATGCATTAAATCAAACGCCGTATTTATATCCTCCAGCCCCATTTTGTGCGTGATTAGGTCGTCTATATTTATCCGCCCGTCCATATACATATCGACTATGCTGGGCACATCTGTGCGGCCTCTGGCGCCGCCGAAAGCTGTGCCGCGCCAGGAGCGGCCTGTAACCAGTTGGAAGGGTCTGGTGGAGATTTCTTTGCCTGCTCCTGCTACGCCTATGATGATGCTTTCGCCCCAGCCTTTGTGGCAGGCCTCTAACGCGACGCGCATAACATCCGTGTTGCCGATGCACTCGAATGTGTAGTCTGCGCCGCCTTCTGTTAGCTCGACCAGGTATCCGGTTAGGTCGCCTTTGATCTCGGTCGGATTAACGAAATCGGTCATGCCGAATTTGCGGGCTGTGGCTTCGCGAGCCGGGTTTATGTCTACACCAACGATTTGTTTGGCCCCGATCATTTTGAGGCCTTGAATGACGTTCAGGCCAATGCCGCCTAGCCCGAATACGATGCAGGCCGTGTCCGGCTCCACCTTGGCCGTATAGATCACCGCGCCGATGCCCGTGGTGACGCCGCAACCGATATAGCAGGCCTTGTCAAACGGCGCGTCCTTGCGGATTTTCGCCAGGCTGACTTCCGGGAGAACCGTGTAATTTGAGAATGTCGAGCAGCCCATATAATGTAATACTTTCTTGCCCTGATAGCTAAAGCGCGATGTGCCGTTAGGCATGACGCCGCGCCCTTGGGTTTCGCGCACACGTTGGCACAAATTGGTTTTGGGATGCAGGCAATAATCACAGGTGCGGCACTCGGCGGTATAAAGCGGGATGACATGATCTCCGACCTTGAGCGAGGTGACGCCCTTGCCGATTTCGCGCACAATGCCCGCGCCTTCATGGCCGAGTATAGCCGGAAATGCGCCCTCCGGGTCGTCGCCCGACAGGGTGAATGCGTCCGTATGGCATATGCCGGTGGCTTTAATCTCGACCAAGACTTCACCGTCTTGCGGCCCCTCCACATCAACTTCGTCGATAATAAGCGGGCTTCCGGCTTTGACGGCAATGGCGGCACGTGATTTCATTTGGCTCTCCTATAGGTGCGCAGGGTGAAAATACCTGCAAATAAACTGGTTAGCCCGAAACCGAGGGCGGGTAAATACTGTGCGTATAAAAGGCTACCCGTGGCGAACATCAAGCCGTAAACACTGAGGCTGGCGGCGAGGGCGGCGATTATGCCAGCTTTTATATTCGTATCTTTGTCCAATTTGGCATCAGCCCGGAACTTCTTCAACGTAGCGGCATTGGTCGGCGGGGTGAGCAGAGTCACGGCCATCCAGCCAAAAGTGGTCAGGCCGACACTAAGAGCAAATTTCTGCCAGATTTGCAAATGTTCAGGGCCGTAAAATTCTAGCCCGAACGCTACGCCCAAGGAGAACACCATAGCGCTAATCTCGCTCCAGGCATTGATGCGGTGCCAGAACCAACGCAAGAAAAACAGCAATCCCGTACCCGCACCCACGGCCAAGAGTAGTCTAAACCCTTGCGTGGCGCTTTCCAATTTCAAGGCCAACAAAGCTACACCGACCATCAGCACAATCGTCACCAATTGCCCGACCCGGACTTTGCGTTTCTCGCTGGCGGTTTTGTTGATGAACCGCCCGTAAACATCATTGACCACATAGGACGCGCCGAGGTTCAGCATGGTGGACATGGTGGAAATATAGGCGGCCAGGATGGAAGCGACGACCAGACCGAGCAAGCCTGTGGGCAAGAAGGTCAGCATGGCCGGATAGGCCAAATCGTTTTGGATCAGGGATTTGTCCACATGGGGCAGGGCGGTGCCCATGCTCTCAAGATCCGGAAACACGATCAGCGAAGCCAGTGCCACCAATATCCACGGCCACGGGCGCAGGGCATAATGGGCGATATTGAAAAATACCGCCGCGCCCGTGGCATGGTTTTCGTCCTTGGCGGCCAACATACGCTGGGCGATATAGCCGCCGCCGCCCGGTTCCGAACCCGGATACCAGGCACTCCACCACTGGATCAAAAGCGGGATCAGGAGGATGGGGACATATTGGTTAGGGTCGCTAAAATCAGGAAAAAAGCTTGTCTTGTCAATGAGTTCCGGTGCTTGCATCATCTGGGCTAGCCCGCCGACTTCAATATGGTTGACCGCAAACCAGGCGACGAATAACGCGCCGACCATTGACAGGATGAACAGGAAAAAATCCGTGACCAAGACGCCGAGCAAACCACCCGATACGCTAAGGGTGACGGTGATCAATCCGGCAACCAGCACGACAATTTCCGGCGACACCCCGAACAATACGTTCGAGTATTTAATCAACGCTAAAGTCACATTGGCCATGACCATAATATTGAAAAACACCCCAATATACACGGCCCGAAACCCGCGCAGGGCGGCTGCCGGTTTGCCGCTATAGCGGCGCTCATAGAACTCTATATCGGTGACAACACCCAAGCGCCGCCAGAGCTTGGCATAGACGAATGCACTGATCATGCCCGTCAGCAAAAATGCCCACCAGCCCCAATTTCCCGCAACTCCGTTCTCGCGCACCAGTCCGGTGACAAGATTGGGCGTGTCGGCGGCAAATGTGGTGGCGACCATGCTCGTCCCCAGTAACCACCAGGGCATATTGCGTCCACCTAGAAAAAACGATGTGCTATCAGATGCGGCCCGGCGGCTGACATATAGCCCAACACCTAGTATAAACGCCATAACGGCGGCAATGATAACCCAATCCAGCGTAACCAATTGCACAGATAACTCCCCCGAAACTCGCAGCTTCTTTGCCACTTCTTAATCGAATATTTTACTTAATGGGGTAATTGGTGCCTGAAAACAACACTATAGGTGGAAAACAGGTGTCTCAACTGGCCGATAAACGGGGTAAACCGCAATACTTTGCTGCCCTTGACGGGTTTCGCGGCGTGTTGGCGCTGATGATTGCTGTCTATCACACTATGTGGTTGTCCACTATCAACTCTACGGAATTGTTTAACAATGGGCCTATATTGGTGGATTTATTCTTCGTATTTTCCGGGTTTTTGATGTTTTATCTCTATGATGGGCATATCAATACGGGGGCTCAAGGCAAGGCGTTCATCAAGCGCAGAATTGCGCGTATTTACCCGATCCATTTTGTCATGTTGATGGTGGCTGTTCTTTACGCCTTTGCCCGCATTGTCGCCCATTGGCTTGGTTTTGCCACACTCACGCCCGGCGAAATTTTACCGTTCCAGCCCGGCGCGACAGAAACCTGGCAAAGCTTTGCCGCCCATCTCACCTTGACCCAGTCCATGGGTCTGCACGATAGTTTGTCGTTCAATATACCGAGTTGGACAGTCAGTGTCGAGTTTTGGACGTATTTTGTCTTTCTGGGTATGATGGTATGGGCCAGACCTAAAAAACCTATTCATTTCATGGTGATAGCCGCGTTAATTGCCGTGAATTACTATGTGTTGTCGGGCTTAAAACCTGATATGAATTTCCATTATGACCTTGGATTTTGGCGTTGCCTCGGCGGGTTTTTTACGGGTGTGTTGGTGGCTTATATATACCGATTAGCTTTGCCTGGATTTAAGAGGCTTGATTTAAACCGCTGGCTTGCGACCTTGATTGAGCTTGTGGTTCTGTCGATCATGGTCGGGTTCGTGATTTATTTTCCTGGCAAGGCCCAGTTTTTTATTGCACCCATTGCCTTCATCTTTGTGCTCGGCTTTGCTTTTGATATGGGCGGCGTATCCCGACTGATGGGGACACGGCCTTTGCGGTATCTTGGGCGCATATCCTACAGCATTTATATGGTGCATATTCTGGTGTCGCTGTTTTTCTCCATCGGGGCGGAAATGGTGTTTCCCAAGATACTTGGCCCGGCCTGGAATGTCACTTTGATATACGGGGATTTATTGATGATACCATATTTGCTCATCGTCATAACCCTGTCCCATTTCACCTATAAATATGTGGAAATGCCAGGCCGCAAAGCCATATTAGCCTATGATTTTAGCGGACGGCTGCGTACAATTTTATTACGCCTAAAGCTTCGCAGTGCTTGAAGCGGGCGCGCAATTGCGTTAATCAGCGCACATGACAGATAATAGATATAAAAACTTGGGACAATTGGGCGCACAGGCTGATACGCCCGCGTCCCCCAATGATGCCAAGCTGGAGCGGGTGGACAACCCTAATGATGTGCCGTACCTTATCCGCTTCACATGCCCGGAGTTTACCTCCCTGTGTCCAGTGACAAATCAGCCCGATTTCGCCCATTTGGTGATTGATTATGCACCGGACAAATGGATAGTCGAGAGTAAGTCGCTCAAGCTATACCTAACATCCTACCGCAATCACGGCGATTTCCACGAGGCCTGCACGGTGGGTATTGCCCAAAGGATTATCAAAGAAGTCAAGCCTTTGTGGCTGCGAATTGGCGGCTATTGGTATCCACGCGGCGGCATTCCCATTGATGTTTTTTATCAGTACGGCGTATGCCCCGAAGGTTTGTGGGTGCCAGATCAAGGCGTGGCACCATATCGTGGGCGCGGGTAAGCACTAAGCAAACTTTTGTAGGGTGGATTAGCGCCTTTTGCGCGTAATCCACCATGCGGGGTGTGTCAAAGGTGGATTACGCCAAGTACCCAAAGGGCATGCCAAGGCTAATCCACCCTACAGAATTATTTATATAAATAATTGCAACACATCAAAATTAGCGATAATGTCTACTATATCGGAACAGGAGTTTTTTATGCCAGTGATTGAATTTTCTTCCGCGCAAAGCGTACAAAGCCAAGTTTGGGCGACCTTGCAGGACGAGGCCAGAGATTTTGCGAAAAATGAGCGGGCTTTGTCCTCTTTGCTTTACGGCAGTATCATAAATCAGGAAAGTTTTTGCCGCGCCCTTGCCAGCCATTTGGCCGAAAAGTTGGCGACGTCGGAATTGTCGGCTTTGCATTTGCGCAAGTTGTTTTTGGATATTTACCGGGGCGACGAAGAAATCGTAAATGCGGCGGTTCTGGATTTGGTGGCCGTGCGCGAACGCGACCCGGCCTGTTTGTCTTATCTCCAGTGTTTTTTATATTTCAAAGGCTTTACGGCCTTGCAGATTTACCGCCTCGCCCACAGACTTTGGAGCCAGGGCCGCAAGCTGATGGCTTATCATTTGCAAAACCGCAGTAGCGAGTTATTCAGCGTCGATATTCACCCGGCGGCCAAATTTGGCCATGGTATTATGCTGGATCATGCGGACGGGCTTGTGGCAGGTGAAACCAGCCAGGTCGGCAATGGCTGCTCCATATTGCACGGGGTTACTCTGGGCGGTACGGGCAAGGAAAAATCTGATCGGCACCCGAAAATCGGCGAAAATGTGTTGATTGGTGCCGGGGCCAAGATACTTGGCAATATTACGGTCGGGGACGGGGCGCGGATTGCTTCTGGCTCCGTAGTGCTAAAAGACGTGCCGCCTCAATGCACGGTGGCCGGGATACCCGCCAAACCTGTTGGTGGGCCGTGTAGTGAAAACCCGGCTGCTAAAATGGACCAAACAATCGACTATAGTATTTGATTTTTGTGGTTTACTTGCTAACTTGAGAAAACTTTGGAGACCAGAATGACACCCGAACAAATCACTCAAGTTCAGACCTATCTTAAAAAACGCCTTGGCACAGAAAACCTGACCATCCGCCCGCGCAAAGTCGCGGACAGCGTTGAAATTTACCTCGATGATGAAATCCTGGGGCTTCTGTATATTGACGATGAAGACAAGGACGATATTTCCTACGACCTCAATATCTCGATCCTGCAACAAGACCTGGACGAGATGTAGCTATGAGCCTCTATGCCCTGGACGGTGTTCGGCCCACATGTGCGGATGGTGTCTGGATTGCGCCTAACGCCTCGGTGATCGGGGATGTGCATTTGGGCGCTAACACGTCGATCTGGTTTGGCGCGGTTATTCGTTGTGATAATGAACCAATAGGCATTGGAGCCAATACCAATATCCAAGACAATTCAGTCCTACATTCCGATTCCGGAATGCCGCTTACGATTGGCGCAGGGGTAACTGTCGGTCATAAAGCCATGCTGCACGGGTGCACAATCGGGGATAATTCACTGATCGGGATCGGTGCCACGGTGTTGAACGGTGCGACCATCGGCAAAAACTGTATCATAGGCGCCCATGCTTTGGTGACGGAAGGTAAAACCATCCCCGACAATTCCCTGGTCGTGGGTGCACCAGCCAGGGTCATAAAAACCCTGGGCGAACCCCAAATCCAAATGCTCAAAGCCAGCGCCCTGCATTATGTGGAAAACGCAAAATTGTTTAGAAGCAGCTTATCCAAAGTATAGTGGTATAACATGTTTCATGATTTCTTTTCCCAGCTCCGTGCCGCCAAAGTCCCTGTGTCTATCCGGGAGTATTTGACTTTGTTGGAAGCGTTGGACAAAGATGTGGCCGGGGAGAGTGTGGACGGGTTTTATTATGTTTCGCGGGCCGCATTGGTCAAGGACGAGCGTAATCTGGACAAATTTGACCAGGTGTTCGCCCATGTGTTTCGCGGCATTGATTATTTGTCTGATATATTCGGAGAGAACGACCAAAACATCCCGGACGATTGGCTCAAGAAAATGGCCGAGAAACATTTGACGCCAGAGGAAATGGCTGAAATCGAAGCCTTGGGCGATTTAGATAAACTCATGGAGATGCTCAAAAAACGTCTCGAAGAACAAAACGAAAGACACCAAGGCGGCAGCAAATGGGTCGGCACGGCGGGCACTTCGCCCTTTGGGGCTTATGGTTATAACCCCGAAGGTGTGCGCATTGGTCAGGACAAAGGCCGCCACGGCCGGGCCGTCAAAGTTTGGGATAAACGTCATTTCAAAAACCTGGACGGGGATATTGAGCTAGGCACCCGCAATATCAAAGTGGCGCTCAGGCGCTTGCGTAAATTCGCCCGCGAGGGTGCGCTCGAAGAACTGGATATAGACGACACCATCAACGCCACCGCCCGCCAGGGCTGGCTTGATATTAAAATGCGGCCCGAAAAACGCAATGCCGTCAAGGTGCTGACGTTTTTCGATATTGGTGGTTCTATGGACGCCCATATTTTGCAGGCCGAGGAATTGTTTTCGGCGGCCCGCAGCGAGTTTAAACGGCTGGAAAATTTCTATTTCCACAACATGGTCTATGAAAATGTCTGGACAGACAATATCCGCCGTATGCGCGAAGTCACACCCACATGGGACATCCTGCACAAATATCCGTCTGATTACCGGGTGGTGTTTGTCGGCGACGCCTCCATGTCCCCCTACGAAGTCGCGGTCAAAGGCGGGGCCATAGAACACTGGAACGAAGAAGCAGGCGCGATCTGGCTCAAGCGGTTCGTAGATATTTACGACCATTTGGTCTGGCTAAACCCGGTCCCCGAAACCTATTGGAAACACTCCCAATCCACCAACATGATCCAGGAGATTATAGGCGCCGACCGCATGTTCCCCATGACGCTCACGGGGATTGAGGGGGCGATGCGGAAATTGGCGCGGTAGGAGAAATAGGGGTAGTTGACTGCGCGGGAATGTGCGGATACGCCGGAAAATGCCTTGCGCATACACCCTCACAACCAACCCAAATTCAATGCGCTTATATTGCGGATCTAAGGCCCTGCTCAAGCATTAAGTTGAAAGCTGACCCTGTGTATCCTTCCATTCGCACCACCTTGCATTTGGAGGCAAGGTCTCATATAACTATGTATAGGACATTCTTGGCACCCAAATCACTTGACATTTAGCCTTGCGCGTACCAATTCGGTGCTGAAATTCTAGTGAGATTATTATGCACGCTTACCGTACCCATACTTGTAATGAACTGCGCAGTGACAATGTCGGAGAAACCGTCCGTTTGTCGGGCTGGGTTCACCGTAAACGTGACCATGGTGGTCTGTTGTTCATTGATCTGCGTGACCATTACGGCCTGACACAATGTGTGATCGAGCCGGAAAGCCAGCATTTTGCGGTGCTGGAACGTTTGCGGGTCGAAAGTGTTATCACTGTGAGCGGTAAATTGGTTGACCGTTTAGCCGACGCCAAAAACAAAAACCTGCCCACGGGTGATGTGGAGTTGGTGGTTGAGGAATTGGAAGTACAGTCACAGGCCGAAGAGCTACCCTTGCCCGTGTTTGGCGAGCCGGATTACCCGGAGGATATCCGCCTGAAATATCGCTATCTTGATCTGCGCCGCCAGAAATTACATAGCAATATCATCCTGCGCGGACAGGTGATCAACTCTATTCGCTCGCGCATGATCGCCCAAGGTTTCAACGAATTTCAAACGCCCATTCTGACCGCCTCATCTCCGGAAGGCGCACGGGATTTTCTGGTACCGTCGCGGCTTAACCCCGGCAAGTTTTATGCGCTACCCCAAGCCCCGCAGCAGTTTAAACAATTGCTTATGGTGTCGGGGTTCGATAAATATTTCCAAATCGCACCATGCTTCAGGGACGAAGATGCCCGCGCTGACCGCTCGCCCGGCGAGTTTTACCAGCTTGATATGGAGATGAGTTTCGCGACCCAGGAAGATGTATTCGCCGCCATCGAGCCGGTCATGGCTGGCGTGTTTGAAGAATTTTCAGCCCATACAGGAAAAGCCAGAGAGGTGACGCCCGCCCCGTTCCCGCGTATTCCTTACAAGGAAAGCATGCTGAAATACGGCAATGACAAGCCGGATTTGCGTATCGATATTATTTGCTCGGATGTGTCCAAATTCTTTATTGAAGACGGTGTCGAGTTCAAAGCCTTCCAGGGTATCGTCAAAGGCGGCGGTACGGTGCGGGCTATTCCTGCGCCTGCGACCCGCGACAAGCCGCGCTCGTTCTTTGATAAAATGAACGGCTGGGCGCAAAGGGAAATGCAGGCTCCGGGACTGGGTTATATCCGCTTTGAACAAGGCGAAAACGGTTTGGAGGGCAAAGGCCCCATTGCCAAATTTTTCCCCGCAGACGTGCTGGTACGCATGGCCGCCCACGCCGGAATAGGGGACGGGGACGCGCTGTTCTTTGCAGCGGGCAAAGAGACGGACGCCGTGAGGTTAACGGGAGCTGCCCGGGCCGAAATTGGTCGCCAGCTTGATATGATAGCCAAGGGCGTGTTTAAATTTTGCTGGATTGTCGATTTCCCCATGTTTGAATGGGATGAGGACAACAAGAAAATTGATTTCTCCCACAATCCGTTTTCCATGCCGCAAGGGGGCATGGAAGTGCTTGAGGCGGCAGATACGGACGCGAAAAAACTGGATATTCTGGCTTATCAATACGATATTGTTTGCAACGGTATTGAGCTGTCGTCGGGTGCTATACGTAACCACCGCCCGGATATTATGTATAAGGCTTTTGCAATGGCGGGCTATGACCAGGCCGCAGTGGATAGCGAGTTTTCCGGTATGATCACGGCCTTTAAATACGGCGCACCGCCCCACGGCGGTATCGCACCGGGCATTGACCGCATTGTTATGTTGCTGGCTGGCGCGGAAAATATCCGCGAGGTTATCGTCTTCCCCATGAACGGCAGCGCCCAGGATTTAATGATGAATGCGCCCGCAGAAGTTCCCGCAAAATCCCTGCGCGAATTACATCTGCGCCTGGATTTACCGAAAGATAAGAAGTAATTTATTTCAGAGGGTAGAGCCTATTTACCGGACGCGGTGCGGACTTTTTCCAGATGTTCGTGGGCCTGCGTCAGGCGAGCGCGAGTTGGGCTTCCGAGCGGTAGATCGCGGATGGATTTATCAATAAGACCGATGGCTTCTTCCAGATCGAGATTGTGATGTGAGGCCGGGCCGACCATTCTTACGACCGAATTGGTTGTGTCAAAAATCCTTGTTGCTTCGCGGGGCAGGTTTCGAGCATTTGGTGTAAAAGACGCTTGCGGGACAATTGGTGTTTGCCGCGCTTCGGCATCCAAATTGACGTTTTGTGGGCAAGTCTTGAGTGTAAACCCGGCAGGCAAATGCGTATCGTTTGAACCGCAGGCTTTGTCCAGTTGGCTTTGGGTCAGGCCCATTATTTTGTGCATGCTGGCACCGCTGAGATTGGCCCCGGTGAAATTTGCGTTTTCCACATTGGCGTCACCAAATTTGGTGCTAATGAATTGCGCGTTACTGAAATCCGCATGTGTGAAATCGCTCCGACCAAGATTGGATTTATAAAAATTAGCACCTACAAATATGGCGCCCATGGCATCTGTACTGATGAGCTTTGCCCGGCTGAAGTCACTGCGGGTAAAATCGCTGCCCGTCAAATCGGCTTTGCGCAAATCAGCCTGGGTGAAATCTGAAGCAGTCAGACTGGCTTCGGACAAGGTAGTACCGCGAAGTTCCGCATTTTTGAGATTAACATTAACTCCTGAAACGCGCATCAGATAAGCTTTGTGAAATGAAGTGTTATTCAACCTTGATCGGTTCAATTTAGCGCCAGAAAGATTGGAATGGGAAAAATCACTGCCAGCGAAATTGGCGCCCTGTAATGAAAGACCTGGCATGACCCGGCGCGACAAATCGCATTTGGAACAAGAGCCAGAGATATGTACACTGGTGCTTACGGGGGTGCTGGCGGTTTGTGCAAAGGCAGTATTTGCCAACAAAACTCCAGGTGCAGAGAGACAAAAAGCTATCTGCTTGATCAATTTTTGTATTTTCATTGCCGTTCTATACAGGCAAAACCGCCCCTTTGCGAGCGGTTTTGCATTAAAATACAGTTATCTTATGAACACCCTGTCGTGGAGCCACATGTGTCGCATTTTTGGCAGGTACCATTTCGAATGAGGGTGAAATGGGCGCAGGTTGGGCAGGCATCACCCGTATAGCCTTTAAACCGGGCTGCTTGGGCGGATACACTGCTTTCGGTGACCGCTGGTGCGGGCGTCAGTGTAGAAGCTCCGCTCGAAACTTCCGTGCGTTCCAACATTTCTGCTTCTTCAGCTATGTCTATGCTCGCGTTTGTATTTTCGGATTCTTTCGTTTCCAATGCTTCATCTTCGGGCGCGGAGCGGTGAAAATGTACGATATTGTCTGCATCACCGCCGCGCAAGAAACCTTTGGAATAGGGCACGACCGGGGCTTGCTCTTGGGCCTGGTTTTCCAGGTTAGTCAGGCCGCGCTCATTGTCGCCGCTACCAACCGCATCAGGTGTGATCGAATTGGGATCAACATGGGCCAAATCGTCCCAGCCAAGATAGGAAATACCAAGCTCGCGGAAGATATAATCCAGGATGGAATTGGCAAATTTAATGGTGTCATTACCCTTGACCGGGCCGGACGGCTCAAAGCGGGTAAAGATAAAGGCATCGACGAATTCTTCCAGAGGTACGCCGTATTGCAGGCCAATGGAAATGGCGATGGCGAAATTATTCATGACTGAACGAAATGCCGCGCCTTCTTTGTGCATGTCGATGAAAATTTCGCCCAGAGACCCGTCTTCAAACTCGCCCGTGTGCAAATAAACTTTGTGGCCACCAACGGAGGCTTTTTGAATATAGCCCGTGCGCCTGTCCGGCAGTCTGTGGCGCTCTACGGGTTTTTCGACCACGCGCTCGATGATTTTCTCGACGATTTTTTCTGCGCCCATGCTGGCCTGTGCGGCGCTGGCTTGCTCTTTGGTTTCGTCGAGGGCATCCATAGCGGCTTCGTCGAATATGGCCGAATTAAGCGGCTGGGACAGTTTCGAGCCGTCCCGGTACAGGGCAATGGCTTTCAAGCCCAGTTTCCATGCGGCGGAATAAACGCTCGCGCATTCGTCAATGGTTGCGGTGCTTGGCATGTTTACGGTTTTGGAAATAGCGCCGGAAATAAACGGCTGGGCCGCTGCCATCATCAAAATATGCGCATCAACGCTGAGAGACCTGGTGCCAATACGCCCGCACGGCATGGCGCAATCAAAGACGGGCAGGTCGGTGGCTTTAAGATGAGGTGCGCCTTCCAAAGTCATGGCGCCAGAGCAAAACACATTGGCTTTTTCAATATCGTCACCCGAAAAACCGAGCAAAGGCAATAAGTCTGTACCGCTCGCTTCCATTTGTTTGTCGGTTAGGCCAAGTTTGTCCTTGCAAAAATCGTCCCCGAGTGTCCATTTGTTAAACACAAAACGGACATCAAAGGCGTCTTTTACGGCCCCTTCGACAATGGCCAAATGGTCATCATCAAACCCGAGCGCCCGTAAATCGTCCAGGGATATGGCCGGAGAGCCAGCCAGTGAACCAGAGCCTAGAGCATAGTTTTCGATCTCGTTAATGTGGCGTTTTGTGTAGCCCAGTGCTTTGAGGGCGCGGGGGACGGAGCGGTTAATAATTTTGAAATGTCCACCGCCAGCCAGTTTCTTAAACTTGACCAAAGCAAAGTCCGGCTCAATCCCGGTGGTGTCGCAATCCATGATCAGGCCGATAGTGCCGGTCGGGGCAATCACCGAAACTTGGGCATTGCGGTAGCCATGTTTTTTACCCAAAGCTTCGGCCTGTTTCCAGCATTTTACGGCGGCTTTCGTCAAACCTGCGTAAGGACAATCAGCATGATTGAGCGGTGTTGGAACGACTTTCAGCCCGTCATAATCCGTGCGACCTTCGGCGGCGCGGCGGTGGTTTTTAATCACTTTGAGCATGGGCTTTTTGTTGGTCTCAAACCCGGAAAACGCGCCCATAAGCTTGGCGATTTCTGCGGATGTCTTGTAGGCGACGGCGCTTAATAAGGCCGCGACAGCCCCGGCGGTGGCCCGGCCTTGTTCACTGTCATAAGCGATACCGCTAGCCATCAAGAGCCCGCCAATATTGGCATAGCCAAGCCCGAGCGTGCGGTATTCATAAGATTTGCGGGCGATTTCCCTGGACGGGAATTGCGCCATCATTACCGAAATTTCCAATGTCAAAGTCCACAACCGAGATGCATGCTCAAAGCCGGACACGTCAAATTCGACGTCTTTTCCCTTGAATTTGATCAAATTGATCGACGCTAAATTGCAGGCGGTATCATCCAAAAACATATATTCCGAACACGGACTTGAGCCGCGAATGTCGCCGCTATTTGGGCACGTGTGCCAATCATTGATGGTGTCGTGGTATTGAATACCCGGATCAGCACTTGACCAACTGGCTTGGCCCATTTGGTGCCAGAGATCCCGTGCGCGCACGGATTTGGCCACGGCCCCGTCAGTGCGGCGTATGAGATCCCATGTTTCGTCGTTCTCCACGGCGCGTAGGAAATCATCACTGACACGCACCGAGTTATTGGCGTTTTGTCCGGCGACGGTGCGGTAGGCTTCGCTGTCCCAATCGGCGTCCAGGACAGGTACATCAATTTTGTCAAAACCTTGGCGGGCCAGATGCAATGTGCGCTCAATAGCACCGTCCGGCACACCAGCTCGTTTGGCCGAGCGGATTTCGCGCTTGAGCGCCATGTTTTCTTTGGGGTTAAAGCAGTTTTCGTCCGAGCCTGAACAATTGATGCAGGCGTTGAGAATGTCGTTTAAGTGCTTTTCCAAAGCTTTGGAGCCAGCCACAAGGGCAGCGACTTTCATCTCCTCGCGGGATTTCCAGCCGATAAATTCTTCAATGTCCGGATGGTCAATATCAACGATGACCATTTTGGCGGCGCGGCGCGTGGTGCCGCCAGATTTAATGGCCCCAGCGGACGCGTCTCCAACCTTGAGGAAACTCAGTAGACCGGACGATGTACCACCGCCCGACAAAGGCTCGCCTGCGCCGCGTATGTGCGAGAAATTGGAACCCGTGCCAGAGCCGTATTTAAACAAACGCGCTTCGCGTGTCCATAAATCCATAATACCGCCGTCCGACACCAGTCCGTCGTCCACGGCCTGGATGAAACAGGCATGGGGTTGGGGGCGTTCATAGGCGTTGTTGGATTTCTTCAATTTCCCAGTTTTGAAGTCCACATAATAATGGCCCTGTCCGCTCCCGGTCAGACCGTAAGCCCAATGCAGTCCGGTGTTAAACCATTGGGGGGAATTGGGCGCGGCCATTTGTGTGGCCAACATAAAGCGCATTTCGTCAAAATAGGCGCGGGCGTCGTCTTCCCCATCGAAATAACCGCCCTTCCAGCCCCAATATGTCCAGCACCCGACCATGCGGTCAAATACGGCGCGGGCATCATGCTCGCCGACCATGCGCTCGGCTTTGGGCAGTTTTTTCAGGGCCGCTTTATCCGCTTCATGCCGCCACAACCATTTAGGGACATTGTCTTCCTTGACGGGCTTCAGCTTGGCGGGAATGCCGGCCTTACGGAAATATTTTTGCGCCAAAATATCACAAGCCATTTGCGACCAGGGCGCAGGCGCATCAAAGGCCTCGGCACTTGATACCAAAGCGCCGTCCGGATCCCGTATCTCGCTGGATATGGTTTTAAACTCCATATGGTCGTAAGGATTGTGAATGTCTTTGGTGAATAAGCGCGAAATCAGCATTAGGTGCCCTTTGCTAAACTGTAAATGTTAAACCGTGAATCGGTCTGACAATATACGCCAACGGCATCTTCAGAGCAAGGGTGTGTATTGCTTAGCCCCCAGATATTTTCAATTTGTCGCAGGTGTTTTTGTGAGAAATGCTCTATACTCCACTACAGCCTAGTGTGCCAAAGCCCCAAGGGGAGCTGCCATGAATAAAGTTTAGTTTTTCTTTTTACGCGACAACATAGGTGAGCTTAATGCGGTTAGGAAAAATGCCAGGAAAATCAGCAGCAAGAGAAACGCCGCAGGATTGCGGGTAATGTCTTGCCCCCATTTCCGCAGTGGCGTTTTTTCGAATGTTGGGCTTGCCGTATTATTCCACCAGGTTTGCATGTTTTGTTTGGCTTGAAAGCTGGCTAATTTAAGCTTGGTCATGGAGGGTGCGGTAAATTCCGAAACCTTGCCTCGAAATGCCCACCAGTCCATTTTCCAGGCTACTTTATCGGCAAAAATTTCTTGTACATTTGGCCTGGAGGGCACATTTGATCTGGAAGGCAAGGTGCCACGTAATGGTTGTGTGCCTGTGACGGATGTTACATCAGGCGATGGCGCGGTAGGTAGAAGTATGGTTGCAGTATTATTGCTTGCTGTTTTGTGTTCATCGGGCGCGGGTGTGAATTGGCTTGGCTGTTTTTTACCCAGCGACAAAGAGCCAAACCAATTTTTAATATTGGCGGTAAGCCCGGATGTGCCAACCGGAGTGTTTTCGGAGCTACTATGAGGGATTGTTGTTTGCGTCATCAAGATGGATTTATCATCCCAGCGTACGACACTGCCGCGCAGGGCGTTCCAATAATCTTCAGTGGAGACCTGCTCCATGGCGCTGGCAAATTTTGATGTGCGGTCTGAACTGATGAGGCCCACTACATTATTAGTGTTGTAGGGAGATGTGAACAAAGCAGCCAAGCCTCCGGATTTCAATCGCCGCTCGGGTAAGCGAGACGCATTTTGCGCCACCATTGTTTTGATAACTTGCTCGACATTTGCAGAGGCAAATTGGGCAGGTAATCTTGCGGCTGTAGCAGCTTGCGGCTTGAACCTTTTCTTACGCAAGGCCAGTTTCAGCCCGCCAGGCGCTGCGTTAAAAAGCACCGGGTCGGAAATTGGTTTTGGGCCAAGAAATAATATGTTTTTATCCGATATACCGCTAGCCGGGAGTTGGGCTATATAATCGGCATTCGCCCATTTTGAGCCGAATTGCCTGGCCGCATAGGCAAGAAACCGAAGGCTGGCTTGTTGGTCTTTAAGAGAGTTCCCGGTCAAAACAATGAGCGCGTTTTTATCAAATGGCGCACCCGTAGCGGCAAAACGACTAAGATCAGTGGCGGGCGTCGGCGCGCCGGTTGTGATGTCAAAACGTGAGCTATTGCTGATCAGGATTGTTGGGGCATTTTGTTGTACATCACATACGCCGAGGTTGTCTGCGGGTAAAATTTCCGGGGTGAACCGTAAGCGGTTATTGGTTGGGGCGAACATGCCTGGCTTGATTTTAAACTCGACCATTTTTGAGGATTTATTCAAATGGGTATAGCCGATTTTTTGATCGTTCAGGCTGACGGATAACCGTGATTTTGGATTTATGTCTTTAGCGTTGTGAATGTTCAGTGTCAAAATGCCACTGGCCGTATCAGAGTTTGCGACATTAAAGTTTACCATTGCTGGCTCAGGCCGCCAGGATTGCACCAATACCGGGTTGCCGATATCGGATAATTTAAATCTCCCGGCGCTCATAATTGCACGTGGGGCCAGCATGGGGCTTGCGTATAAATCTTGTAAAGACACGCTGCCGCGCCGCGCATTTGGCAAATGAAAACTGGCAAAGGCGCGCACTAATTCCAAAACCTGGTCTTCAGTTTCCCCGCCTAAAATCAAAACAGGTTTACGGCCTGTGTCAATCAACACTTTTGCACCTTTGGTATTTTTCAGGGATTTGTTGTTCAGCCGGGGGGCTATATCGGTATATGTTCCAATCAATATCACCATATCCGTGACCCCTGAACCGAGTTTGAAATCTGGTACAAAGTCCATACGCTGGGCGATGGCTTGTGCGCTTAGGGCTTCATAGGCCAGTTTGTTTTTGCCAATAGCAACAATGCCGACCCGTTTGGGGGCTGTCATGGGATGGGTTAGGCGTTTTTCAACTTCCACAATTTGCATGGCACGCTTCTTGGCGCGTACACTGGCAACCAATTTGGAGCGGGATAAATCCAGCACCCATTTACCGTTATCAGGCGTCAGGCAAGAATTACCTACGGGTGTTTTATAACTGATTTTTATGGTGTTGTTTCTCAACCTTATGCGCGATGTGTCCATGCGGATATGGGCATCAAAACGGGAGCCTCGGCCATATAATGGGACGGGAGCGGCACCGTTATAGCTGATCAACAAGGGGGTGTTGCGTGCCACATTGCCTTCGGGATAAGCGCTGAGGAACAGGTCGAGTTTGTCATACCAATCATGGGCGGGTAAATCAAAGTTAAGCTCAAAGGATTGTGTTTGCCAGTCCAGTTCGGCGTATTTTTGCTTGGATAAATCGGTTAAATTTGATTTCAAGATAGCGGGTGGTCGTGCCTTGGACTGATTGCCCGTAACAGCCGTAACAGCCGAGGCACTCGCGTTTCCGAAAACCAGTATGGAGGCCTGGAAAATAAGCAACAGGCAGAACCCAACCGTTCTTAAAACGCTGCGATTTGCAGTATAATTTATAGTCTGTTTGTGCCTATTGTGCTTATTATGGGACATGTCAGCGCCTTTTTAGTAATTTCGCTGTTCACCAAGCAAATTAGGTGCCAGTTTCCCGATATATGATGCCAGTCCTTAAACCCACCGTCTGGGTATATGCCCTGATCCGCCGTGCCGAAATTGGTGCGGCGTTTGCTGCATTGGTGCGCAAGGGCGATGCGGACGGCGGCGCGGTGTTGGTCAAGGTGTGTACACTGGACGGAAACGCAGTGCTATATCGCCCCATCAGGAATTTCGAAGGTGAACGGGTTTGGCTGCCCAAAGGCCCAATGTGCGAGCGCGAAATCGACCAACTCATTGGCAAAAGAGTGGCAACCGACCCGGATGTCTGGGTGGTGGAAATAGAAGACAAGCAAGGGCGTCATTTCCTGACAGAGTCGGTGGAGACGGAATAGGCTTTGTGTTTTTCTGCTTTTCTGCTATAATAACGCCATGAGTATTGTGCATAAATTTCCGGCCTCAAAATTACCCGCTGAATTACGCGGGGATATTCCTGTTGATGCGCTTGTTACGGTTGTTGTTGAAAATGAAAGCAATCCCATACCCGGCTATACGCAAGCCGAGCTTGAAGCCATTATAGCGGAGTCTATCGAACAGAAGAAACAAGGTCTTGGTACAAAACTATCTTCTCGCAAAGAAATTGATGCTCATTTTGATGCGCTCAAGGCACAAGTTGATGCCAAATATAAGTCTGCATAAACTTGGTGCGTACAATTATAACCCTGCCGAAAGCGGATACCGATTTTTTGCGCATTTATGAGCACTATGCATATGAGCGGGGTGTGCCTGATGTTGCGGCATATATCGATTTGGAAATACGAAATGCAATAGAAAAATTCCTGACCGATTTCCCTGGAATAGGCAAGCCATTTAAAATCGGTGGCATTACGCTTAGGGGTTTATTGGTTATGGATAGCCATTGGGCCATGTATTCATATGATGATGAATTTGTCTATATCCACCACATTATTGCCTCCAGGGAATTTCGGCTCTGAGCGGTATGTAGTAGAGAATAACACTTGTGTGCCAGTCGCTTGGCTCTTATGTGAACAGCATGACACAAAATTCAGAACATCCGTCCGCCAAACGCCGGGTATTTGCTATTATCTCGCATCCGGATGCGGGTAAGACGACCTTGACCGAAAACATGTTACTGGCGGCGGGAGCTATCCACCAAGCCGGGCAGGTGGCGGCGCGTGGGCAAAGACGGCGCACGCAATCCGATTGGATGAAAATCGAGCAAGAGCGGGGCATTTCCGTGTCGTCGTCCGTGATGACTTTCGAGCACCGAGATTTGGTGTTTAACCTGCTGGACACGCCGGGCCATGAGGATTTCTCAGAAGACACCTACCGCACTCTGACCGCAGCCGATTGCGCCGTTATGGTGCTGGACGCGGCCAAGGGTATTGAGCCGCAGACCTTGAAACTGTTCGAGGTTTGCCGCCTGCGCGATATTCCGATCATTACTTTCGTCAATAAATTTGACCGCGAAGCTCGCGACGTGTTCGAAACTATGGCCGAGATTGAGGATAAATTGGCGCTGGACGTGGTGCCCATGCAATGGCCATGTGCCAGTGGTCGGCGGTTCAAGGGCATTGCCGATTTGACGAGCAACACATTTTTGCCGTTCTCCGCAGACGGGGAACACGGCGAAGCGGTCAAGCTTGATAGCGACGAAATGACTGCCTCTATTGACGATGATGATTTGACCTTAGAGTTTAGCGAGGAGGTTGAGCTAGCCCGCGAATACGGCGAATTTAAAGAGCAGTCATTTCGTGAAGGTCATATGACCCCGGTGTATTTCGGCTCGGCCTTACGCAAATTTGGTGTGCTACAATTGATTGACGCGCTGGCCCAATTCGCGCCGGGGCCGCAAGTGGAAAAATGCCAGAAAAACGGACAGGCCGCCGAGATGGCACCGGGTGATAAAATTGTCTCGGGCTTTGTGTTCAAAGTACAAGCCAATATGGATCCAAATCACCGCGACCGGGTCGCATTTTTGCGGCTAAACTCTGGTGTGTTTAAGCGCGGTATGAAACTGAAAACGTTGGAAAACAAAACCATTTCCGTACATAATCCCATCCTGTTTTTCGCCCAAGACAGAGAACTGGCCGAATTGGCTTATGCCGGTGATGTTATCGGCATACCCAATCACGGCGTGCTGAGGGTCGGGGACAGTTTGTCGGAAACTGGCAAGATAAAATTCGCCGGCACCCCTAATTTCGCGCCAGAACTTTTGCGCCGCGCCCGTCTCACCGACCCACTAAAAGCCAAGCATTTGCGCAAAGCATTGGAAAGCCTAGCCGAAGAGGGCGTCACGCAACTCTTCAAACCGGCTATGGGTTCGGACATGATTGTCGGGGCAGTCGGGGCTTTGCAAATCGACGTTATGGCCGAACGCATCAAAACTGAATACGGGCTAGAGGTGGTGTTCGAGCCAGGCATGTATCAGGTGGCCAGATGGGTGGTGTCGGATGATGATGCGCTCCTGCAAGCCTTCATAGATAAAAACCAGGGCGCCATAGCTGAAGACCTGGACGGCGCCCCGGTACTATTAGCAAAATCCCAGTGGGACATAAGCTACGCATCAGACAAAAACCCGAAGCTTAAGTTTTTGAAGGTGAAAGAGCGGAGTTAGGCGTTCTTTCTTCCCCCATTTTTCATGGGGGAAGTGCCGG
>JAESQN010000029.1 GCA_016765135.1 Robiginitomaculum sp. | reverse complement strand
TATGATGTTGGCGAGTAAGAGAGTGCCGATGAAGGTGAGGATAAACCGTTTTATCCTTCTTATTCTTCCCCCATTTTTCATGGGGGAAGTGCCGGAGTTCTTACGGAGGCGATGGGGGCCGACGCTCTTGCGTCGGTACGATGTTAAAGAGCTTACCGGAAGTCCGTTGCGCGCAAGAGGCGCGGCCCCCATCCCCCCTTCGGGGTACTTCCCCCATGAAAAATGGGGGAAGAATAAGAAGGATAAAACGGTTTATCCTCACCTTCATCGGCACTCTCTTACTCGCCAACATCATATTCCCCCCGCCCCTTAACCGCGCTTATGATACCTCCACATTAGTCACGGACCGAAACGGCCAATGGCTCACGGCGTTTACCGTGGGTGATGGTCGTTGGCGGCTCAAAGCGGATATGGACGAGGTCGATCCGCGCTTCATTGAGGCTCTGATTGCTATTGAGGACAAACGGTTTTATTCCCATAGCGGTGTTGATCCCCTGGCAATTTTGCGGGCCGCCCGCTCGTGGCGCAAGTACGGCAAAGCGGTGTCCGGAGCCTCGACCATCACCATGCAATTAGCCCGGCAATTGGAACCGCGCCCGCGCACACTAAAGTCCAAAATCATCGAAAGCTTGCGGGCGGTGCAATTGGAGTTGCGGCTGTCCAAGCGCGAGATATTATCCCTATACCTGACCCACACGCCTTACGGCGGCAATATAGAGGGGATAACGGCGGCGGCCCATGTCTATTTTGACAAACGCCCCGACCAGCTAACCGACGGCGAAATCGCGCTGTTGATCGCTTTGCCCCAAGCCCCGGAAGCCCGCCGCCCTGATCGCCAAGCCAAAACGGCGCAAACTGCTCGCGACGAAGTGCTAGACAAACTTGTACGTGCCGGGTTGATCAGCCCAAGGCAAGCACAAGAAGCCAAACAGGACGATGTAGCATCCATGCGCAAAACTTTCCCGCAAGATGCCTGGCTAGCGGCGCGCAAAATCCGGCGCGACGAAAATATCAAACGTGAGCAAGCACGGATGGTGTCAAGCTTGGACGCAGACTTTCAGGCCAATATTGAACGCCTGGCGGCGCAGTTTACGGACAATCTTGAGAGTAATGTCGCCGTCTTGGTCGTGGATAACCAAACTATGAAAGTTCGCGCTCATATTGGTTCGGCCGGACGCGACAGGCCGGGCGGCTGGATTGACATGACGGGCAGGGTGCGCTCGCCCGGCTCGACCCTAAAGCCGTTTATATACGGCTTTGCCTTTGACGACGGCCTGTCGGCACCGGGTTCGTTTATATTGGACGCTCCCACAAGGTTTGGCAGTTACCAGCCCGAGAATTTCAACCGCCGTTACCACGGCGATGTGCGGGTGTTTGAGGCCTTGGCCCACTCGCTCAACGTCCCCGCCGTGTTGGCCCTCGACAAAGTTGGCACCAAGCGTTTTGAGGCGGCCTTGCAAATGACTGGCTCCGAACTGGTTATTCCGAACCGGGGCGACGGACAGGCCGGGCTGGCGATGGCTCTCGGCGGGCTGGGCTTAAAAGCACAGGATTTAGCCGTGCTATACGCCGCGCTTGCTAACGGCGGTAAGGCGCAAAACCTGGTATGGATGGAGGACGGCAAGCCCGATGCCAGCTACCAAATGCTGACAAAAACCAGTGCCAAACAAATCACAAAAATCCTGCGCCAAGCTCCTCTACCGGGCGGGCGGGTGCCCCACTGGCTCGCGAAGGATAGCCAGCCCATTGCCTATAAAACCGGGACATCTTACGGCTTTCGCGATGCGTGGGCGGCCGGATATACAGACGAATGGACGGTGATTGTCTGGGCCGGACGGCCAGACGGCTCCACAAGAGTTGGCAAGACCGGGCGTATCGCTGCCGCGCCTTTATTGTTTGATGTGTTCAGCGTCTTGCCAAATACACAAGGTTTCGTGCCTTACACACGTGTGGCAAATGCGCCGCGAGGGGTCAGAAATTTCGGCGGAAAACCGGACGTCGAGCCAGTATTGCTGTTCCCCCCGGACGGTGCTGAAATCGCGGTACCGGGTTTTGGCCCCAATGCCAATGGCCTGACCTTGACGGCTCGCTCGCCGAGCCAGTCGGAACTTATCTGGTATGTGGACGGAATAAAATTGGACCCAATATCCCTGAACGGCCAAACCGTATGGCAACCCGTCAAGCCGGGGTTTTATATAGTCAGTGTGGTCGACGAGGGGGGTGCAACAACAAGCGCCAATGTGCGAGTTATGTCTCTAAATTGAGTGGGGTATTATCTGGAGCACTCTAAACAGTGATGATCAAACAGGTGTTAGAATGATCAATCCGGTAGACTAATGTTTTTCGGGAGACCAGTGCTCTCTTGTGGGCGTGCCAGAATATGTTTTGGCCGTTCAGTAGTTAAACCTTCTAACTTGACCCATTCGTCTTTATCTGGGTCAATTAAGCCCCAGCCTTGTTTTTCCAGCAATACCAATACTTTGGGCTGTAAACGTAATGAACGCACAACATCGTGCGCACCGTTGTAAACAAGTGTGTTGACCTCGCGAACCCAATATGTCTTTCGTGAACTTTGTTGGTTGTTTTGCAGTTCATTTGGCATATCAATTGCCTGGTTTCCGCCCGGCTTTGCTGGTTTCACCGGATCAAGATGATTTTCCGGCTTCATACTCTGCGACAATTGTTTGTCGGGTTGCGTTGTCTGAGCACGGGATATCTCTTTAGTTTTAGATTGGGCACATGTACAAAGACCTATTGTAAAAACCGTATACAGGAATGTCCGTAACCTGGGCAAGAAACCCTCCTTTAATACGGCTTACAATATATGTTCACACACCCAATTCTAAAACTGTTACCCCGCTTGATCCGAAGATAACAATATTGGCTAGAACTTAAACGAAACTCCTGCCCGATATGTCTGTATTTGCACATCTGACCGCCCGATTGTTGTGTCGACTGAAAGGTCAATGTTGGCATTGCCGACATCAAATCCTATGCCACCGCCAAGTTCAAACCAGTTGTCATCTGAACCAAAAAGAGCAAATGGTGCACGACTTGGCCCTGCACCGACGAAATTTGCGTTAAACACTTGATCTATATCGGCAAATTCATAAACAAACTCTCCGGAAACATGCAATTGCGCTTTTGATTCCGATGGTGTTGATAGCTCAGCGCCGACACGGCCTTGAACGCTTCTAAAATTATCGCGCTCAATATTGAGAGCCGGCAGACCACCAGTTTCAGTTACATCATCAAAATCTATGTTGGCAAGTCGTAACCCGGCCTTTGGTTTTAACACCATTTCTTTGAAGGCAAAGTTTTTCGATAATTGTACGTCGGCTGTGAAGACAAAGCTCTTATCGTCCGTTGTCAAAGTGTTGCTTTGTGGCACTTCTACAACTCGCGTTGTTTCTGATGCGAATGAACCCATACTCACTTGACCATCAAGGATTAAATCTGATGATGTGCGCAATTGACCATAGAGCGTTGCGGCAAAATGATCACTTTCCACACGCTGGTTAAGAGACGCTTCGGCAGCAAGTTTCGTATAGCTCACTGATGCCCCAACGCTGAATTTCTCGGATACATATTGTTCTAACCCGGCAGTTACTGACCAACCGCTGAAGTCTTCATTCGCGAAATTTTGTGCTGTAGGCATAGCGCTTGCTTGACCGTTAATAAATGTTCCCGACAAATAGGCAGCATATTCACTTGCAATGTTATTTGTTGTTTGGCGGGTAGGTGTGTTGGATGCTTCCAGGAAAGCGACATCAGACGTGGAATTTGCGAAGCCCGCATTGGAGGCCATTTGGATGGGACTTCCCATAACAGTCACAGTCCCGCCACCCCAGTTGTCCGTCCCCATTTTATTGAGACGTTGGTTGTGAAAACGGCTTAAAGTCTCGGTCGTTGTTTTTGCAAGACTTTGATTCGTTGTTTCTGTAACCGGGGCCCAGCTGTCAAGTGCAGTTTGAATTTGCGCCTCAGTGGCCAAATCCAAGACTGAGAATAAACCGTCTATAGCTCCATTACCACGACCATCATTCAGCAATCTGGCATAGGAATTTTGGACTGCATTTCCTGCAGCTACCACGTCTAAATATGATCCGGCCTCAATTGTTGCCACAACTGAATTCTCATTAAATGTGAGAACGGTTGATAAAATTGCGCTTAACGCTATTGAATCATCAAACGTACCAGTTTGCGCGCCGGCAGTGGTCAAGAAAGTATAGCTGTTTCCCGCCCTGACATCGGCATTCGCGAGAAAGTTAACTTGTCCGCCCAAGCTGGAATCGCCTGTAATGGCCAATACATCAGAAACACCATTTGCCCCAATATCAATGAGTATGTTTGTTCCCGAAGCCAGCACAGCACTTCCGTCAATGTCCAAGGTGCCCGTTGTGCCTATGGAACCTGGAGAAATCAGACCGGCAATACTGGTGAAAAACGGTGTCGTTACTGTTCCGCTTCCTGATAACATACCGGCAAATAACGTATAGTCGCCAACACTATTTATGGCGCCGTCAACATCAAGACGCCCACCATATTGCGAGATATCAATTAGGCTGGTCAAACTTGCACCACTGCCAATAGCTAAACCCGCATCACCGCGTACCGTCAGGCGGTCAATCGTAACCTCACTGCTTAATGTTGTTGTGCCGGCATTTGCCAAAGTGACATCAAAATAGCGACGCGGGCCGTTCACACCAGACGGCGGATCAATATTATCGGGAACAAAATCTGTTGCCCCGGCAAGCCCGTTCGCAATCGTTGGCGCAGGGAGCGAATTGCCATCAGATGCTTGCGCTGCATCTTCTATGAATTCCACGCCGCCAAGACCGTTGCTGGCTTGATTTTCAGATCCTAATATAACGCCCTCAACGCCGGACAATGCACCGCCGCCTGTATTTTCGCCAGACCCTGCACTTTCGCTAGACCCTGTACTTTCGCCAGACAATGCACCGTCATTTGTGTTCACGACTAACGTATCGCTGCCCAAACCCAGTCTACTAAGTTCGTCTTCCCCAAGTTGACCAACAGCATCACCTATATCCCCTAGATTGCGAGAAGGCGGTGTCAGGTCACCCGTGCTTAAGTCCTGACATTGACCGCCAGGCCCGAAAGTATCAAAACAAACCTCGCCAAAGCCCGGATCATCTGTAGCGGTTATACCCGTCTGTGGTTCATCAGGAAAGCCGTTAACGATTGCGCCGCTGGCGTCAATAATGCGGTAATTTGGGTCAAGATCGGTTTGCCAATGAGCGGCATCTTCCCAGGCACCGTCCCCCCCGATTGCGCTGACATAACGGTAAGGGTTGTTCGCGGCAATATATTCATAAAACAAAAATAGCGGCTGATAGAAACTTCCGGTCCCGAAGGAGCTAAAGGCTTGCCCGCCAAAAAAGCGGGAGCCACCCGAAAGCGTACCAATGATCAAATCCTCATCTGTTATGGCATTGTTGGCAGCATCTAAAATCAGTGGCCCGCCCGAATCACCACCTGCCGTGGTGCCTTCATTTTCTCGGGCTTCATCACGGTATAAATTAAAATCAAACGGATTTTGTCCTGGCGCGCCCGCTAACGGGTCGTCAAAATCTGTGCGATACAGGTTTTGCGGCAAATCGCCAAAAGCGGCGCCAAAAAGAAATGTGTTTCTGGCGTCAAATGAAGTCAGAGCGCCCAGTACGTTTTCCGCAGCACGACGTCGAAAGTCAATACCGGTAAACGCACCAGCGGTACCCGAGCCAGAAGCCCCATAGCCAGTAATATTAACATTGTAACCCGTGCCGTTCACCGGATCTATAGTCGCCGGATCTGGCAGACGTGAAAACAGTAAAGCCCAGGTCGGGATATTTGCCGCAGGTGTATCCAAAGAAGCCAAGGCAATATCGCCTTCAAGGAAATTAGCCCCTCCCCGTATAGTTGAATCAGGGTTCCAGTAAATTTGATTGACATTAAATACATTTAGATCCGGGTTGCTGGCAAAGCCATTGGCGAGCCAGTTCTGAAACCCGGGAAGCGCATTAACATTGAAGGAGAAAGCGGACTGAACCAATGTCCCATAATCACTCTCGGGACGATTATTGACGCAATGGGCGGCAAAGAGAACGGTTCGTGGATTGATTAGCGAGCCCGTACAAACGGAACCGTCATTGCGAAAAAACATACCGACACCGTTCACACCGCCTTCAGTATCGACAATATCGTCGGGTGTCCTGCTGTCATTTGGTACTACCGCCTGTGCAGTCGGTGCGTAGAGCAATGCGGAGAGAATGCAAGCTGTCGCGCTACCCAATAGTAATTGGTTTTTGGTTTTCGTAAATAACATAATATATCCCTCATTTCAGTTTCAAGAATCATCTATCATAGCTTGTATAAAAATGAAACAATTATTTCCCAATAGTGCGAATGCTGTTCTCGCCAGATGGGGCCGGGCTGGACGTCACTAATTTCGGACAGGCCGCAAGCGGACCACCACCTTTTTCCGCCATGCCGCCCTGATACTGCCCTGGGGTGATATGATGGGTTACTATGGAATACTTTTCGGTATATTATACATATTAAATATCTAATGACATAAATTTCAAATCAATTACATTACCCATGTAACCAAGGAGCAGCCCATGCAGAAATCTGATTTTTTTGACCATATCCGAACCGAGTTAAAAGATATTGAAGCCCAAGGTCTATATAAACGCGAACGTTTGATCAGTGGGGCACAGGGAGCTGAAATTTCGGTGCGCACCAATGGTGGTGAAACTGACGTCTTGAATTTTTGTGCCAATAATTACTTAGGGTTAGCCGATAGTCCTGAACTCATCGAAGCCGGGATAGAAGCTCAAGCTAAATACGGATTTGGCATGGCGTCGGTGCGGTTTATCTGCGGCACCCAGACCATACACCGTGAGCTTGAGCAAGCCATAGCCGGCTGGCTTGGCTACGAGGACAGCATTCTCTATGCCGCTTGTTTTGATGCCAATGGCGGTGTGTTCGAGCCGCTCCTCTCCAAGGAAGACGCGATTGTTTCCGATAGCCTCAATCACGCCTCGATCATTGACGGGGTGCGGCTGTGCAAGGCTATGCGCTATCGGTACGCCAATTCCGACATGGCGGATTTGGAGGCGCAATTGAAGCAGGCCCGCGCTGATGGTGCACGGCATATCCTGATTGTCACCGACGGGGTGTTTTCCATGGACGGTTATATCGCTAAGCTGCCGCAGATTTGTGATTTGGCCGATAAATACGGCGCGCTGACTATGGTCGATGATTGTCATGCCACCGGGTTTATGGGCGCGGGTGGTCGCGGTAGTGCTGAACACACGGGATGTCTGGGGCGGATTGATATTCTGACGGGGACGCTGGGCAAGGCGCTCGGCGGGGCTATGGGCGGGTTTACTTGTGCAAGCCAAGAGGTGGTAGATATGCTGCGGCAACGCTCGCGGCCCTATCTGTTTTCTAACTCTTTGGCTCCATCTTTGGCGGGGGCGAGCATCACTGCTATTGAAATGGCCAAGAACGGTAACGGTTTGCGGGCCAAATTATTTGCCAATGCCAAGCGGTTTCGAGCTGGTATGGAGCAGGCGGGTTTCACCCTGCAACAAGGCGACCACCCGATCATCCCGGTAATGCTCGGAGATGCGCAGCTGGCGCAAGACATGGCGGCGAAATTGATGGACGAGGGCATATATGTCACCGGGTTTTTCTTCCCCGTAGTCCCCAAAGGCCAAGCCCGCATCCGCACCCAGATGAGCGCGGCACACACGAGCGAGCAGATTGACAGAGCCGTAGCGGCGTTTACCAAGGTGGGTAAAGAATTGGGGGTGGTGTGATGTCAGAATATTATATAAAACACGGATCAAAGTCCTCTCCTTGGGGAGAGGATTTAGGTGAGGGGATATATGTTTCATAATACATCAATTACCGAGGTTGCCGCACCATCATGCATCATGTCCCCTCACCCGCAGTTCGCAAGAGCGAACGCGACCTCTCCCAAGGGAGAGGAATATTAAGGAAAACGTTATGACCACTATCCCACCCCCCCAAAAACCCCCAAAAGGAATGATGAAAGCCCTCGTCAAAGCCCATGCCAAACCCGGCCTGTGGATGCAAGACGTACCCGTGCCGGAAATCGCGCCGGACGAGGTGCTGATAAAAATCCACAAAACCGCCATTTGCGGCACCGATATGCACATCTATAAATGGGATGAATGGGCGCAGAAAAACATCCCCGTACCTCTGGTGGTTGGCCATGAATACGGCGGCGTGGTCGCCGAAGTCGGCTCCACGGTCAAGCGCGTCAAGGTCGGCGACCGGGTGTCGGGCGAGGGGCATGTTGTCGGGCATATTAGCCGCAATGCACGGGCAGGGCGATACCATCTTGACCCTGGCTCCAAGGGCATTGGCGTCAATTTACCGGGTGCATTTGCGCAGTATCTGGCCCTGCCAGCTTTCAACGTCATCCCGCTCAAGGACGATCTCCCCATGGATATCGCGGCCATTCTCGACCCGCTCGGCAATGCCGTACACACGGCGCTTAGCTTTGATCTGGTCGGCGAAGATGTGATGATCACGGGCGCAGGCCCCATCGGCATTATGGCGGCGGCAGTGGCACAGCGGGCCGGGGCCAGACGCATTATGCTGACCGACATCAATGACTGGCGGCTTGACCTCGCCAACAAAGTCGCCCCCGGTGTGCGCACGGTCAATGTAACCCGCGAAGACCCCCGCGAGGTCATGCACGAGATGGGCATGAATGAGGGTTTTGACGTCGGCATGGAAATGAGCGGCCAACAAAGCGCATTCGAAGGCATGCTTGATTTGATGATCATGGGCGGTAGCATAGCCATGCTAGGCATCCCCGCCAAACCCTTCCCGGTAGATTTCGGAAGTTTCGTGTTCAAGTCCTTGACACTAAAAGGAATTTACGGTCGCCAAATGTACGAAACCTGGTACAAAATGCTGGCAATGCTAGACAGCGGCCTAGACATGAGCGGAATAATCACAGATCATTTCGCGGCGGCAGACTTTCAGGACGCGTTTGATTTGATGCTGACGGGGAAAGCGGGCAAGGTGATTTTGGACTGGACGGGGGTTTAGGTAGTGGAGGAAGAGGAAAAAATTGAATTGAAGCCAGCCAATGAGAGTATTTGGTATGCGTTGGCTACGATTGCGGGGGAGCCGAAGCCACTTGATTGGAAAATCACTAAGAAAAACCGCTATTATTGGAACGGTTTTATGAGGACGTTATTGTCAGATGATGAGCTTAATACACTTACGGACAATGACGGAAACAAAATTTCTCTGGACGCATTGACGGATGATGACAAAGCCATTATTAGGAAAGCATTGGATAGGGACATTTTCAAAAAACTGGATACACTGGATAAAAGAAACCCGGTTCATTATTTTAATGTAGAGTGGCCTGAACATATTGACTTTGAAGGCTTTGTTTTTGCGGGTGATGCACTTTTCGGTGGGGCAATGTTCTTGGGAACTGCTAGTTTCAGGCAGGCCATCTTCATCAAGGATGTAGATTTCAGCGAAGTAAAATTCATGGGGTCTGCCGATTTCAGTGAGGCGGCATTTAAAGAAAATGCTAGTTTCCGGCAGGCCATATTCATAGATAGCGCTGAATTTGGTAGCGCTAAATTTAGTGAGGTTGAATCCAAGGGTAGGGCTGATTTCTTTGAGGCTGAATTCAAAGATTCGACTTATTTCTGTAGGACGAAATTTAATGGTTCTGCCAATTTTCACAAAGCAACATTCACTGGTGATATTAATAGCCTCATTGGCCACGTTGATTTCAGTAAGGCTATTTTTACAGAATATGCTGATTTTAGCGAGACCAAATTCACGGATTTTGCTAATTTTAGTAACACTATATTCGAAAAAAATGCTGATTTCAGTAACACTACTTTCAAAAAAAATGCAGATTTTAGTAGGGCCAGATTCGCAGAGCATGAGGAAAACAGTACAGGTAAAGTTGATTTCAGAAATGTAACATTCACGGCCGATGCTAATTTTAAGGCCGTAACATTCACTCAGAATGTTTTTTTTAAAGATGTATTATTTGCAGGGATTGCTGATTTCAGTGATGCCAAATTCAAACAAAATGCTGATTTCAAATCAGCTACATGTAAAACAACAACTGATTTCACTCGAACAAAGTTTTCAAATCATCCACCGCAGTTTTTTGATGCTGAAGTTTCTGAGGACACGCGCTGGCCGCAAGAGGAAAATTTTCTCACTCCAACTCATAATGGTGAAACAACTATTGAACACATAAACGCTTACGAACGCCTCGCTTTGATGATGAGCAAGCTCGAAAAGCATCATGACCGGCACATGTTTTTTCGGCTTGAAATGCGCGTGCGGCGGCGGCTTGATGTAATAAAAGATGTTCGCCCTGCAATAGAACGAAAACATCCTTTTCTGAAGAAGGTAATGAACATTCCATTCTTTGCTAAACCTATAGAGATAATTGTTAAAGCTCCCGTAATAGCCATGAACTGGCTTTATGAAAAATTTTGTGATTACGGTTACGGGTTTGGGCGGGCTTTGGGGTGGTGGTTTGGACATATTGTTCTTGGGACGGTTTTTCTGTTTCCTTATAAAATGACGATGCTTGCGACACCGACATTAGCCAATATATGTACAGGCATAAAGCTATGGGGCGTCGCCTTTGCCACCAGTTTCTCTAATGCTCATTCATTTTTGGGATTGCACAGAGGGGCATTGAAAGATGTGTATGCGCAGTCTGCGGCCCAGGTGCCGTTTTTCAATTTAATTTGGGGTTTCCAAGGATTATTCGGAATCATGTTCCTGTTCTTCCTGATTTTGACTGTTCGCAATAGATTTAAAATGGGATGATGATGAAACATACAGATTTACACGCCGCCCACACCCCCCGCTCATACCCGCGAAAGCGGGTATCCAGTTTCTTATCCAGAGATGTGCGAGCTTTGCTCGCTCTTTATACGCTGGATACCCGGTCGGGGCCGGGTATGAACGGGGTGTGAGGTAATGTCATGAAACAGCCAGACTACACCCCCCTCACCGGGTACCCGGAATACTCCGAGCAAGAAATGCTTGTCCGGGCGCGGTCTGTGTTTGATGTTTTGGCCACCCGCCGCACCATACGGGACTTCTCGGACAAACCCGTGCCGCGTGCCATCATCGAAACCTGCATCGCCGCCGCTGGCACCGCGCCCTCTGGCGCTAATCATCAGCCTTGGCATTTTGTGGCGATTTCCAATCCCGCGCTCAAGCGTAAAATCCGGATTGCTGCGGAGGCTGAGGAGGCGGCGTTTTATACGGGGAAGGCATCGCAAGAATGGCTGGATGCGCTTTCGCCTCTGGGCACCGACACACAAAAACCGTTCCTGGAAACTGCGCCGTGGTTGATTGCCGTATTTGCGCAAAAACGCGGCGGCGAGCGGGTCGGTATGGACAAGAAAAACTATTATGTTACCGAGAGTGTCGGCATTGCTACGGGCATGTTGATTACGGCCTTGCACACGGCTGGCCTCGGTACTCTGACCCACACCCCGGCCCCCATGAATTTCCTGCGTGATATCTGCGGTCGACCCAAGAACGAGAAGCCGTTCGTGCTGCTGGTCACGGGCTACCCGGCCAAAGATGCGGTGGTGCCGAAACATGCTTTGATTAAGAAAAGCATTGGGGAGATTGCAACGTTTGAGGTTTAGGTAGTGCGTTTTACGTTTAAGTGGGGCCGTGAGGTATTTCTTCCTCCGTTTTTTACGGGGGAAGTGGGCGCCTCTTGGCGCTCGATGGGGGGTAAACTCTCGCCATGCGTCAGAAGTATAGTTGTTCCCCCCATCCCCCCTGCGGGGTACTTCCCCCGTAAACGGAGGAAGGAGTCAGGCAATGAATATTCCTCTTGCCAAATATCCAGACTTGCCTATATAGCGGTTTGCTAATTTAGCGCGTCATGCGCACGAAGATTCGGAGATTTTATGGCACGGGTTACTGTTGAAGATTGTATTGAAGTTTTACCGAACCGGTTTGAACTGGTTTTGATGGCCTCACACCGGGCGCGGAGCATTGCTGCGGGTGCGCCGTTGACGGTTGAGCGCGACAATGACAAGACGCCCGTTGTGGCCTTGCGCGAACTAGCGGACAAAACTTTGGTTTTGGATGATTTGCGCGAAAGTTTGATTGTTGGCTTGCAACGTGTGATCATGGACGACGATATTCCCGACGAGGAAGATCAAGCTCCGATATTGAATCTTGAGCACGGCGAAGAGCAGCCCAAAGAGATGTCTGAAATAGATATGATGCGCGCTTTACAAAGTGACCGCGATAACGGGCCGGATAACCGTTTTTAGATAACCGGTTTTAAATTCGTCTCCTTTCGCATGATTATTTTATTGCAGGGTGTGAACCCTCTGGTTAGTTTGTCAGCTTGAATGAACCAGGCTGAAAAGGATTCGATATGTTAGCCTCTCTCCACGGTAGTGACACACAAGTGCTGGCCGCCATAAAGCACGAGCTGCGCCGCCAACAAGATCAGATCGAGCTGATTGCTTCTGAAAACATTGTCTCGCGTGCCGTTATGGATGCCCAAGGGTCCGTGTTGACCAATAAATACGCCGAAGGTTATCCGGGGCGGCGCTATTACGGCGGCTGCGAGTTTGTTGATGTGGTCGAGACACTGGCCATAGAGCGCGCCAAACAGATGTTTGATTGCGGCTTTGCCAATGTCCAGGCCCATTCCGGCAGCCAGGCCAATCAGGCCGTCATGCTGGCGCTGTTGCAACCGGGTGATACGATTATGGGTATGGATTTGGCGTCCGGTGGGCATTTGACCCACGGGGCCAAGCCCAATATGTCGGGCAAATGGTTTAATGCGGTCGCTTACGGTGTACGCGAAGACAATTGCCAGATTGATTATGATGCCGTGGAAGCTTTGGCGCTGGAACATAAACCCAAAATGATCATTGCGGGTGGTTCGGCCTATGCCCGCATCATTGATTTTGCGCGTTTCCGGGCTATTGCCGATAAAGTTGGTGCTTATTTGCATGTGGACATGGCCCATTTTGCCGGGCTGGTTGCAGGCGGTGTTCACCCAAGCCCGCTGCCCCATGCTCATATTGTGACAACAACAACCCACAAAACCCTGCGCGGCCCCCGGGGCGGCATGGTGTTGACCAATGACGCGGCCATAGCCAAAAAAATCAACTCCGCCATTTTTCCCGGTTTGCAGGGCGGGCCGTTGATGCACGTCATCGCCGCCAAGGCTGTCGCGTTCGGCGAAGCCCTTAGGCCAGAATTTAAAACCTATGCCCGCGATACGGTACGCAATTGCCAAATGATGGCGGATACTTTGGTCAAGGCCGGTTACGCCGTAGTTAGCGGCGGCACCGATACCCATTTGGCGCTGATTGATTTGCGGCCCAAAGGTGTTAAGGGCAAACATGCCGAACATGCTTTGGAGCGGGCCAATATTACTTGCAACAAAAACGGCATTCCGTTTGATACCGAGAAATTTACGATTACATCGGGTATTCGTATTGGTTCCCCTGCGGGAACAACACGCGGCTTTGGTCAGGACGAATTTAAACTGATCGGCGAATTGATGGCGGAAGTCCTGGACGCGCTGGCCGAAAACCCCAAGGGTAATGCCGAAGTTGAAGCTTCCGTGCGGGGCCGGGTCGCGGATTTAACCAAAGCTTTCCCGTTATACGCGGACTTATAGGTGATTTATGCGCTGCCCGTTTTGCTCAAATGTAGATAGCCAGGTCAAAGATAGCCGCCACACCGAGGACGGCAATGCTATTCGTCGGCGCCGGCTGTGTAATGGCTGCGGGGCGCGTTTCACGACATTTGAGCGGGTGCAGTTACGGGAATTAACGGTCGTTAAAAAAAATGGTCGCCGCGCACCCTTTGAGCGGGATAAATTACTGGCATCTGTCACCATTGCCTTGCAAAAACGCCCGGTGAAAGAAGAACAGATCGAACGTATGATCAGCGCGATTGTCAGACGTTTGGAGAGCATTGGTTCGAGCGAAGTGTCCAGCGAAATTATCGGCCAAATGGTCATGGATAGCTTGCCGCATTTGGACAGTATTGGTTATGTGCGTTATGCTTCGGTTTATAAAAACTTTCACGAAGTTTCAGATTTTGAAAGCTTTATTGGTGAGGAAAAACTCTCCAATGATAAAGAAAATGCAGACGATAAAGACGATAATGGTAGTGAAAAGGCTTGATCATGGACGGCAATATTGACACAAAACGCCGCAGATTGGCGCGCCTTGCAGCCATACAGGCTTTGTACCAGATGGAGCTATCGAGCCATAAATCCAAATTCGTTGTGCAGCAATTTAACGAAAAATGGCGCGATGCGAGTGATGTGCAAGACAAGGCTAACGCTGACGAAGATTTTTTTGAATTGATCGTTCTAGGCGTTGTGGCCGAGCAAGATGCGGTTGACGAGGCTATTTCTGGTAAGCTAGGCGAGAACTGGAAACTAAGCCGTCTTGATGTGACATTACGTGCGCTTATGCGCTGTGCGTCCTATGAATTATTGCGCCTGTTTGAAGTGCCTGCCGTCGTGATTATTGACCAATATGTCGGACTGGCCAGGGATTTTTACGCGGGAAAAGAGCCGGGTTTTGTCAATGCGGCGCTAGATAAGCTAGCTCGTGAACGTCGCCCCGGAGAGTTCGGAGTGCCTGGTGGTGTAGACGGCGAAAGCGATGGATGAATTTGGTTTCATCGCCGAATATCTAAGCTGCCTGGCTGGCCCAGAGGGGCTTGACCTCAAGGACGACGCTGCTGTCTGGAAACCACCCGCCGGATTTGACGCGGTGATCAGCATGGATACTTTGGTCGAAGGGGTGCATTTCCCCCAAGATAAATTTGACGCGCAAATCGCTCAAAAACTTATCGCGGTGAACGTTTCGGATATTATTGCCAAAGGCGCAGACCCGCTGGGCTATTTTTTGTCTTTATCACTTCCTAAAAAGACGGATTTGGAAGCCCTGAAAGATTTTTGTAGCGGGTTGGACGCAGCCCAATATGACTATGAAGTAAAATTATGGGGCGGAGATACCACACGCACGGACGGGCCACTGACCATGAGCGTAACAATGATCGGCACTGTACCAACTGGCAAGGCTGTCTTGCGAACAGGTGCCAAGATTGGTGATTTCGTCTGTGTGACGGGTAATATAGGTGGGAGCTATTTGGGGTTAAAAACTTTGTTAAAACAAATAGATACGGAAGTATATCCAACCAAATTTTGGGTGAATAAATACCATATGCCGCGCCCTGCATTCGAATTTCGCGCCGGGGTGAGGACATATGCCAATGCGGCCATTGATATATCTGACGGCTTACTAGCTGATGCAGAGCATTTGGCGCGGGCGAGCGGTGTGTGCATAGACATAAACCTGCCTGCAATACCGCTTTCTACTATCAGCACCGCTTGGGTGTCGGCCCAACCGGATCAACAAGTGGCACGGCTGGAATTGGCAACGGGCGGGGATGATTATCAAGTTTTGATGTGCGTCTCAGAAGCGCAAATCCCGGCCCTTAAAAAGCAAGCAGCACTAAGAAAGATAAACCTTGCAGTCATAGGCAAGGTAATATCTGGCGCAGGTGTAACATGTCGGGGTAGCGATGGGGAGGTTATCCCAGTAACAGAGCCGGGCTATCGACATTTTTAGACACTTTATCCATCTTCACTCACAAAAAAACCCGGTGCAAGCACCGGGTTTTTTGCGGTCGTGGTGGGGGACGTTTATCGTCCGCCGCCAGGGCCGCCACTTCCCCCCGGAATGTTCTGGTTGCCACCAAGTTGGTCAATCGGAATGCGACCAATGGTGCCGAAAATTTGTTCGAGTACGGACAGCTCGCGGCCCCTTGTGGGGGTTTCGCGGTTTGAATAATTGACGTATTGACCGTTTTCAATGCCGTATTCTGCGACCGTCTGCACTTGCCCGTCTTCATTGAAGGATATAGCCGTGATGGTACGTTCTTCGGTAATTGGGCGCAAATAGGCCAGGCGTTGGCGCACACTGGTCAAATAATACCATGTGTTTTCGTCAAATGTGCTTTTTACGGAAGGGTTACCGAGCCGGGCCAAAACACTGGCTTTGGTATCCGTATCAGGATTGACGGCTTGCGGCTTGTCCTCGGTCGGAATATAGCCGTGATTGCGGAGAGTTGGATTGCAGGCGGTTAGGCCTAACATAAGAAGCGCAGAAACCATGATCTTGGGGCTTATTGTCTTTACTAAGCCTGATTTAAAAAACGAAAGTCGCATAAAAGCTTTCTGTACCAATTTGTCTCTTCCAATTTGTCAGCGTATCCATTACCCAATCAAAACGGTCATGGCAAGGTGCCATGTGTTAAAAGAAAGATATAAATGTTAAAAATTTTGTCGCGGATTATTAGCTCAGAGCGGGCGGAGATTAAAGACGCCCGTCAAATTTACCGGAAAAGCATGGAAAAATCCCGTGACACCGTGTTTTACGGGGATAATTTGTGCCCTGACACTACGGACGGACGTATGGAAATACTGTGCCTGCACCTTGCGACCATCATGTTTGTTCTGCGTGGCCACGGTAAAACCGGGTCTCAGCTGTCTCAAGCCATATATGATGTAATGATTGATGATTTTGATGTGGCCTTGCGCGAAGAAGGTCTCAGCGATACCGGGGTTGCGCGGCGGATCAAGCCTATGGCGAAGATGTTTTTCGCCCGTTCAAAGTCATATGCGGATGCTTTGGGGGCAGACGAGGGTGTAGAGAAAGAACTATCTAATGTTATTGGTAAATACATCGCCAAAAATGAGGGTGATCCAGGCATTTTTATCAAATATATCAACGGGTTTCATGCTAATTTGCGCGAAAATAATTTAGGGCAAATTGCCCATGCTGAATTTATTTTTCCTGTTTTTCCGTAAGAAATCTATATCCAAGGGCGTTTTTCCCTTATAAGCAGAAGCCTATAATAAATAACAAACGGGAAACGAATGCTGGACGGATTGATTATATCGGTGGACGCCATGGGCGGCGACGACGCCCCGGATATTGTCATAGCTGGTATAGAATATTTCTTAAAACATGCCGGGGCAGGGCGTCATGCCAGGTTTTTAATCCACGGGGACGAGGCTGCACTTGCACCTTTGTTGGCCAAGGCACCAAAAACCTTGGCACGCTGCGAAATTCGCCATACCGAATCCGTTATCGCCATGGACGCCAAACCAGCCCACGCCATGCGGCGCGGTAAAGGCACCAGCATGTGGAACACAATTGCCGCCGTAAAATCGGGCGAGGCATTGGTGGCGTTATCTGCGGGCAATACCGGTGCGCTCATGGCTATGTCCAAATTGATTTTGCGGATGAAAGAAGGCGTACAGCGCCCGGCAATTGCGGCCCGCTGGCCCCATCAGGAGGGTTTTGGCGTCGTGCTGGATGTGGGTGCCAATCTTGAATGCGATGCCAACCAGCTTAGGGAATTTGCCGTATTGGGCGAGGCCTATTACCGCACATTATATAAGAAAAAACGCCCCAGTATCGGTCTGTTGAATGTAGGCACGGAGAGCCTCAAGGGCAATGCGACTATACAGGCGGCCCATGACAGCCTGTCTTGCTCGAAAATCGACCTCAATTACATTGGTTTTGTTGAGGGTAATGACATTTCTATGGGGGATGTTGATGTGATCGTCACGGATGGGTTTACGGGCAATATTGCCCTGAAAACTGCGGAGGGTACGGCGCGGCTTATCGGGAAGTTCATCAAAGGTGCCTTGCAGGACAATTTCTTCTCCAAAATAGCGGCCATATTCAATCTACCAGCCTTGCGGCGTATGAAAAAGCGTATGGATCCGCGACTATTTAACGGCGGCGTGTTTTTAGGCTTGAACGGTGTTGTCATTAAAAGCCACGGCGGCACGGATGCCATAGGATTTGCCAGTGCGCTTAACGTGGCCATTGAAATGGCGGACAGTACATTTCTGGACGAAATTGAACGCACGCTTGATGCTTTACACGACGAAGACGATAATTTGGAAATTCATATACCATGACAGTTCAATCATATATTCGCGGGGTTGGGTCTTATTTGCCGCCCAGGGTGTTGACCAATGAACAATTGGCCGAGACCGTAGATACGTCCGATGCATGGATTAGGGAGCGCACGGGTATTACCCAGCGTTATATCGCCTCTGAAGGTCAAAACACGTCTGATCTGGGCGCCAATGCGGCTAAAGACGCGCTGTTTGCGGCGGGTATGGAAGCATCTGAAATCGACCTGATCATTGTTGCCACATCGACGCCTGACCTGACCTTTCCGGCCACGGCCACCATCATACAAGAAAAACTTGGTATAACGGAAGGCGCCGCATTTGATGTGCAGGCCGTGTGTTCGGGGTTTATCTACGGGTTAAGTGTGGCTGATGCCATGATCAGGGCAGGTAGTGCCAAAAATGTATTATTGATCGGGGCCGAGACGTTTTCGCGGATTTTGGACTGGAACGACCGTACCACTTGTGTGCTGTTCGGGGACGGGGCAGGGGCTATGATATTGTCAACAACACCGTCTAAAGAACCAGGTGCAGGCGCGGGGGTCATGAACACTGAAATCCATTCAGACGGACGTTTTCGCGATTTGCTCTATGTTGACGGCGGCCCGTCTTCCACGCAAACCGTTGGCAAGTTGCGCATGGTTGGCAATAAAGTGTTTCGCCGGGCGGTAACAAAACTTTCTGATTCCATGATTAAATGCTCTGATAAAGCAGGGATACCCATTCCCGATATTGACTGGTTCGTACCACATCAAGCCAATCAGCGTATCTTGGAAGCGGTAGCAAAACGCCTGGATTTGCGCAGAGGTCAGGTGGTCTCTACGGTGGCTTATCACGCGAATACATCAGCCGCGTCTATACCCCTTGCGATGGATGTCGCCATTAAAGACGGGCGGATAAAGCGGGGCCATACGGTCATGCTAGAGGCATTTGGCGGCGGATTTACCTGGGGTTCGGCACTTTTGGTCTATTAAGATCAGAATTATTCTTAATAATCAGTATTTTAAATGGTATTGGCCAAATTTAGTGTTGGCATAGGCCATTTTTTTTTGCATACTGCCATACTCTTTACAGGGGATTTTGGTGAGCGAATATACAGTAACCAGGGCAGATATTATCGACGCAGTCTATAAAGAAGTGGGCTTGTCGCGAACGGAATCTGCCATAATTATCGAATCAATACTCAAGCATATTACAACAACCCTGATCAAAGGTGAGGAAGTAAAACTGTCCGGGTTTGGTGTTTTTGATGTGCGGGTAAAAAAACCGAGAATGGGCCGCAACCCCAAAACCGGGCGAGATGTACCAATTAGCGCCCGCCGCGTCTTGAGGTTTAGGGCCTCCAACATTCTTAAAAATCGTGTTAACGGGGCGTTGACAAAAGAAGTGTCTAATCAAGATTAGCACCTTTGGTGATTCGCCTGGTATGGTGATTTGGCAACAATAACGGGACAGGTCTTAGGGCCTGCTATGAAATGACGCAGATTAAATCGACACGCGCATTTAGAACGATTAGCGAGGCTGCGGACGAACTTGATTTGCAAGCTCATGTGTTACGGTTTTGGGAAAGTAAATTTCCGCAAATCCAACCTATGAAACGGCGTGGTGGCCGACGGTTTTACCGCCCTGAGGACATTGAGTTTTTGCGCGGCATTAAAATATTATTGCACCGGGAAAAACACCCGATCAAAGATGTACAAAAGCTCATCCGCATACGTGGCGCCCAGAGCGTTATGGATTTGGGACGCTCGGTAGAGCAAGCCGCAAAACCAAAGTCGGTTAAAGACACCAATCTTGTGCCAAGGCGGATTAAATCCGTAGCAGGCAAACCGGTTATTGTGACGGCGGAGCCGAAACCAGAACCCAAAGCTGAACCAGTGCGGGAAATCCCCGTGTCGCGGGACGAAGAAATCGTCCGCCGCCCCGGAGCTGTAGACGGCGTTGTAGACATTGCTTCTCGCCGGCCGCCCTCTAAACCCGTTACAAAACCGACCCCTGTTGAAGAAGGCCCGCGCATTAAGCCAGAAGATAGATCAAACCTGGAAGACGCGCTCAAACGTCTAAAATCCCTAAAATCCCGGTGGCAAGACTTTACATAGCAGAGATGCGCAGATGTGGATGTGTTAGGCCCTAGGTGTGTGCCAAAGGTGCATTTGACCGAAGGGAATGCCATCTTGGTGCGCCGAAAAGGCTCTATGCACCCTACGGGGCTTTGATTATATCTATACAATACATAAAACTTGTTGTCGGTTGGCAATCGCTTGCTTATAAGGCCTGCACGAACACGGAAAAATGTTTCGGAGCGTAGCGCAGTCCGGTAGCGCACTCGCCTGGGGGGCGAGGGGTCGTAGGTTCAAATCCTATCGCTCCGACCATTTTTTCACACCTTGAGCCGGAGGAATTTGCACGTGTTACATACTATGCCCGGGCATAATCGTGCCGTTAGTATCTGGCTTTTCATTATGATCATTATGGTTGTCTCCATCATCTTGCTGGGTGGTGCGACGCGTTTGACCAATTCCGGGCTGTCTATTACCGAATGGAAGCCAATTACAGGGGTTTTACCGCCACTATCAGCCGAGGCATGGGCGGTAGAATTTGCAAAATACCGAAAAATTCCCGAATTTAGCGCCGAGCATCCGGATATGGATTTGGCCGGGTTCAAATTTATCTATTTTATGGAATGGAGCCACCGTTTGCTCGGGCGGGCTATCGGGCTGGTGTATTTTATACCGCTGGTGTTTTTCCTGATACGTGGGCAGATAAAACCGGGCAAGCGTGGCCGCTTTATAGGGGTCTTGCTTCTGATAGGTGTACAGGGTGCTATCGGTTGGTGGATGGTGGCCAGCGGGCTTGTTAATGACCGGGTGTCCGTTAGCCAATATAGGCTGGCCGTGCATCTTGGGGTAGCTTTTGTGATTTTAGCGATATTGTTATGGACATGGTTGGACAATAGGCAGGACTGGCCAGACAAGCAGGCACAACCAAAATTAGCTAAACGCATAAATGTATTGTTTTTATTGGTGTTTTTGCAAATTATTGCCGGGGCATTCGTCGCAGGTACCCATGCCGGGCTAACATATAATACTTGGCCACTGATGGACGGCGGGTTGATGCCGAGCGGCTATTTCGCCCAAAGCCCGGCCTGGATCAACATGTTTGAAAATGTCGCCAGCATTCAATTTAACCACAGGATGCTCGGATATGCCGTGCTTTTGATAGCTATTTGGGGCTGGTGGTCGGCGCGACGGCAAGACGAACATCAACTGCGCCGCGCCCTCGGTTGGGTGCTAATGACTATAGTTTTGCAAATTGCCCTCGGCATTGCTACATTATTATACGTAGTGCCTCTACACTTGGCCTTGGCCCATCAGGCAGGCGCAATAGTGGTGTTTCTCCTCGCCGTTATAGCCCTAAGGCGTGCGAAAGTGCGAGTTTATTGAGGGCCCGTGGTTTCTTCAGCAACCTCCAATTTTCGTTCAATATAATCGAAACTTATAAAGACCAGTCTCTGGTCGTTTGCATCACCCATTGCCACCACACCACCCGAAAACACCCCGCCGAAACTGGCCTTTGTGGTGGCTATGAAATTTGCGGCATTAAGGCCACGGATGCTGAGGCCGTCATTTATATTGACTAAGTAGCCATCGCCTTGGTTGACAGGGTCAAGCATGAGGATGTTTCCATCTTTCATGAGGAAAGGGTAAGATGCACTGCCGCGACAGACCGCTTCACCATAGGTGTCCGCAATTCGGTTTCTAATTGATTGCGCAACTTTGCTGTCACTAATTTCAAAACCCAAATCTATCTTTTTGTCTTCAGGCGTAACGACAATAACTGCCTGTTTTTCAATTGTTGCCTGTTTTTCTGAGGCTATATCAGGGCAAAACATGGTCGCAGATATAGTTTCGCCAACATAGATCATCGGTGAAAAGTTTCCATCGTTATCAGACTCTATAAAAGCCTCAATTCCGTTATTCTTATTGATAGCCAGAAACACGCCCTGCGCATTTTCCCGAGCCAGTCCGAATATATCGATATATTTACCACGGCCAACGGGCTTGGGGTCGCGGCCTTCTATGTCGGTGGAATAAATCTTGCCGTCCTCGCTCAACAGCATAACCCGTCCAAGCCACGGGGCCGCGCTATTGGGGACAAAGGTCAGGCGGGCTACGGGTATATCTATCTCGAAATCATGGGTGGCGACCAAATCAATGACGGGTAGATCTTCGGGGGCCAGCGTTATATTCCGGTTACAGGCAGTCAATACAATAGCTAAGGCTATGACGGTAATTATAAAGGCAAGTGTTCTCATAGTGTCGACATAATTTATTACCCACGATAATGCCAGAGGAATTACAAAATATACGAGAGCAATAGCACGGTAATATAATACCGCCAATTTAAATCTTTGATTTATATGGGTAAATAGTAAAAATGCAAAAAAGTGTTGACGACGCTATAACCCAGCCCTAATAGAGCGCAAGAATTCAAGTAGGGTGATTTTTACACCCATATTATTTCGAGGAAACCCCATTTTAATTCGAGGAAACTATGAAAACAACCAAATTTCTCAAGACCAAAGAGGTCGAGAAGCAGTGGATATTGTTAGACGCCGAAAATGTCATTACCGGACGTTTGGCATCTTTTATTGCACTACATTTGCGCGGCAAACATCGCCCTGATTATTCACCCCATATTGATTGCGGTGATCATGTTATTGTTATCAATGCGGACAAAGTCGCTTTGACGGGCAAAAAACGTAGCGATAAAATTTATTATCGTCATACGGGTTATCCCGGTGGCTTGAAAGAAACTACGGCCGGGAAAATTCTCGACGGACGTTTCCCCGAGCGTGTCATGCGCAAGGCGGTTCAACGTATGTTGCCAAAGGAAAGCCCCTTGGCCCGCAAACAGTTTTCCAACCTGCATGTCTATGCTGGCGCGGATCATCCCCACGAAGCGCAAAAGCCGACGAAAATCGATTTTGCCGCTATGAATTCCAAAAATACAAAGGTCTAATCACATGACAACGGATACACAAGCAAATGAGGGAAAACAAACCCTCGAAGATTTGAAAAGCGTCATGGACGGCACTGCTACGACTGGCGCAACTGGCGTTCCCGGAACTGCCGGAGAGCAAGCCGTAGAGGTCGTTTTGCCAGAGCCTAAAATTGACGACCTTGGCCGCGCTTATGCGACGGGCAAACGTAAAAACTCCATTGCCCGCGTCTGGATCAAGCCGGGTAACGGAAAAATCATTGTTAATGGTCGTGACCAGGAAGTCTATTTCGCACGTCCGGTTCTACGCCTGATTATTCGTCAGCCCTTTGAAGCTGCTGAACGCGTAGACGGTTATGATGTTATGGCGACTGTCAAAGGCGGTGGCCTGTCCGGTCAAGCTGGTGCGGTGCGCCACGGTATTTCCAAGGCTTTGACTTATTATGAGCCTAGCTTGCGGGCGCCTTTGAAAGCCGGCGGGTTTATGACACGAGATTCTCGTGTGGTTGAGCGTAAAAAATACGGTCGCAAGAAAGCCCGTAAGAGCTTCCAGTTCTCGAAACGTTAAGCAAAAAAACACTTTCGTTATTTATGCATTGGGCGCTCATCTGAGCGCCCTTTTTTTTGGTGGTAACATGACACAATTAAGTACAGTTATTTTGGGAGCCTCTGGCTATACGGGGGCGGAAGCCGTGCGCTTGATTATGGCTCACCCCAAACTTAAATTAACCGCCCTTACCGCTAACCGCCATGCAGGCAAATCATACGCGCAAGTTTATCCACACATGGCCCATCAAGGCTTGCCGGATTTGGTGAAATGGCAAGATGTGAAATGGGACGGAGTTGATGTGGTCTTTGCTTGTCTGCCCCATGGGGCCAGTGAAGACGTCATTGCCGATATTACCTGCACTAGACTTGTCAAGGGCCTGACCGTGATTGATCTGTCTGCTGATTTCAGGCTCAAAGATGCGGATGTGTATGCGCAAACCTATGGCCGCGCTCACACCTCACCGAAGTTATTGGCAGGGGCGGTTTACGGCCTGACCGAATACGCAAGAACAGATTTAAAAGGCGCATCCCTGGTGGCTTGCCCCGGATGTTATCCGACCGCCAGCCTGTTGGCCCTATTGCCGGCCCTGGATTTGATCGACGTGGATAATATTGTCATAGACGCAAAATCTGGTGTGAGTGGGGCCGGGCGCAAGGAAAGTACCGCATTTATGTATCCCGAAACTGCCGAGGGCGCCCATGCTTACGGGGTCGGCACACACCGCCACGCCCCGGAAATAGACGAAAAACTTGGTGCGGCGCTTGGGCGCGATATTACGGTTAGTTTCACACCGCACTTACTACCCATGAACCGGGGCATGATTGCCACCATCAATGTGGGGCTTAATCAGGGCGTCTCGGTTGCAGACCTGCGTGCCGCCTTTGAGGCCCGCTATAAAAACGAAGCATTCGTTCATGTCGAGGTGCAGGGCGTAGTGCCCCACACCCGCCATGTGCGGGCTTCGAACCAGTGCCGTATCGGTATATTCCCAGACCGCAATCCGCGCCGGGCCGTAATCATATCGGTTATAGACAACCTCACCAAAGGCTCGTCTGGCCAAGCCGTACAAAATCTGAATGTGGTTAAGGGTTGGGACGAAACCTTGGGCCTAAACATGGTTCCGGTGTTTCCTTAGAGGGCGGATACCTAGAGAGCGGCTCCAGGGCAAATCCTGGCATGCACTATTAGTGAAAGGTATTAGTGAAATGCACCACCGTATGGCTATAGCTCTGCTGCACATAATAACTAAATTAACCAGCCACGAAGTTCTTCCCTAGCCTGAACATACCAGCTTTCCATTGGTTTGTTTTACTGTTTGCCCGCCACTAATTTCAGTACCAGTTCATAGCAAACTAGCTTGTCGTGTTTTGAATTAAGATATGTTGTTTTTAAAACGCGAAACCCATATTATTGATCATAAAAATTTGTTGTGTTCGGTGTTGAGCGCGTAAATTCAGCCACATCTATATCTCTGCCAATTTCCCGATCACGCCGCCGAACAGGTCTTTATCATTGGGGAGAACCTTGGGAATATCCAGATTTTTTGAGACCCAGGTCACATTGATCATGTGACGCCAATAAAGGTTTTCGTCCGTGCTATTGCCGCCCCATGTTCCGCACCCAAGAGAAAAGGTCTGGCGCATGCCATTGTGGAGATTACCGCTATTGGAAGGTGCTTGCGCCTGATTGACCATGATACGGCTGGTCTTTGTACCAAAGGCCAGCTTCATAATATTATCATCACTATAGCTGTAAATGCCGCAGGAATGTCCCTTGCCTTGGTATTCTTGAATTTTATTTGTCAGCGCGATAGCCTCGTCAATATCTTTAACTTTATAAAACGCCATGATGACGGATAGTTTTTCCCCCGAATAGGGATGGTCTTGCCCTACGCCTGTTTCGGGCATGATTATAAATGTCCGGTCAGCGGGGATATCCACACCTGCCATATCACATAATACTTGCGGCTCCAGCACGACGGCTTGTGTATTAAGAGCGCCGTCTTTCCATAGCACTTTGGCGATCTTTGCATAATCACCTGGTTTCGCCAGATAGCCGCCTTGGGCGATTAGTTTTTCTAAAAATTCATCATATACCGCCTCGACAACAATGACCGCGTTATCGGCTGAGCACGACGCCGCGAGATCCAGTGTTTTTGAAATACGGATTTTCTCTGCTGCCTCATCCAGATCAGCCGTCTCGTCAACCGTAATGACCGCATTGCCTGCACCAACGCCGTAAGCCGGCGTGCCGCTTGAATAAGCAGCCTTGACCATTGCCGGGCCACCTGTCGCGATAATTAGGTCGCACTGCTTCATCACCTCATCCGTTGTTTCCAGTGATGGTGTAACAATGCCCTGGACAATATCAGCAGGCGCTCCCATTTTAACGATTGCAGCCCGCATTAAATCAATGATTTTTTTATTCGTCAGCTTGGCCCTCGGGTGGGGGCAGACAATAATTGCATTGCGGCCTTTCACTGCGTTAATGCTTTTGATAACCGGCGTAGCTTCCGGGTTGGTAGAGGGGGAGAGTGCGCCGATTACCCCAACCGGTTTTGCGATCTTTATGATATTTCGTTCGGTGTCCACCTCAATAATTCCGACCGATTTATCACCGATAATATCCATCAAGGCTGCACGGGTTTTAATGGAAATTTTCGCATATTTACCATCATAATTGCCGAGCTGCGTTTCTTCTAGGGTATGGGTTGCGATCTCTTCGGCAATACCGGGCTGGGCCACGGACCAAACCATAGCACGAATTAATTCGTCCACCTGGTCTTGACTATATGTTTCCAACACGGCTTGTGCCGCTCGCGCCCGCTCCATCATTTTTGCGATTTCTCGCGCCGCATCCGTGTTCGCAATAGATGTCTGTATCGCCATGGTTTACCTTTAATTTTTGTTGCCTCTCCTTTATAAACCGGCATTTTTGCATGTAAACAGTATATAATACGTATGTTGACGGCTATTTGTCAGGGAACGTTTGTCTTAATAAGGGAACGCTTGTCTTATAGATGTCTTGCCAGAGTTTGTAGCCAATCAATGATTTTCCTTTTGGCGACGACATAAAAACACTTGGCCTCGGCGTTATTTCGACTATGTTGGCTTTCCAATAGATTCTGTTCTGCGCAAGCGGAACGATGTGAGAGTATAGGTTTGATATGAAGTTTTCAATGGAACGGGCGGCGCTTTTAGGGGCTTTAGGGCATGTGCAAAATGTGGTGGAACGCCGCAACACCATCCCGATTTTATCCAATGTGTTGATGTCGGCTGAAAACGGCGCGATCAATTTTGTTGCGACTGATTTAGACATAGAGATTTCCGAAAGCACCAGTGCGGATGTTGCCATTGCCGGAGATGTGACGGCTCCCGCCCATACGCTTTATGATATCGCCCGCAAATTGCCTGATGGAGCGGAAGTTTCCTTGAGCATTGGTTCCGACGGTCGGTTAGAAGTTGACGCCGGGCGTTCGCATTTCGTCTTGCCTTTATTGCCTGCGGGTGATTTCCCGAAAATGACAGCGGACGGTTTCACCCATAATTTTGCTCTGGGCGCCGCCGAGTTGGCGCGCCTGCTTGACAAAACCAAATTCGCCATATCCACCGAAGAAACCCGCTATTATCTCAACGGTATTTATTTTCACGGTATCGATGGTAAATTGCGCTGTGTCGCCACGGACGGACACCGCCTGGCCCTGTGCGAAATGGCGGCACCGGACGGTGCTGACGGCCTGCCTGGCGTCATTATTCCGCGCAAGACAATTGCCGAATTGCGCCGCCTCATTGATGGCTTGTCTGAAACCATCGAGATTTCAGTATCCGAAGCAAAAATCCGGTTCAAAGTAGGCTCCGCCGTGCTGACATCCAAACTAATTGACGGTACATTTCCGGATTATGACCGGGTTATCCCCAAAGGTGGTGACAAGAAATTGGTCATTGATAACAGTGTCTTTGCCAGTGCGGTTGATCGGGTATCCACCATTTCCGCTGAAAAATCCCGGAGCATAAAATTGACCCTGGAGGGTGATAATCTCACCCTGGCGGTCAATAATCCCGAACACGGTAATGCCCACGAGGATTTGATGGTCGATTACGGCGCCGAAAATCTGGAAATTGGCTTTAATGCCAAATATTTGCTGGATGTGACCACACAAATCGAAGCCCGTGACGTACATTTTGCCCTGTCAGATCCAGCTTCTCCGGCTCTGGTCACAGACCCTGAAGACGATGGTGCTTTGTTTGTGCTGATGCCGCTTCGGGTGTAGATGGGTACTCGCGAATTTATTAAAACTCTGCTATTGAGCGATTTTCGCTCTTACACCGTGCTGGATATTGCCTTTGATGGTCGTCCGGTGGTTCTTTACGGCGAAAATGGTGCGGGGAAAACCAATCTTTTGGAAGCCGTATCCTTACTCTCACCCGGTAGGGGCTTGCGCCGGGCCAAGCTGGTGGATTTTGCACGGCGGGACGGCGAGGTGGCTTGTGAAAACTGGGCCGTAGCCGCCAAATTGGGCGACAGTGATGTCAAAATCGGCACGGGCGGCATTGACGGTGTGCCGACCCGGCGCAAAATGCGCATGGACGGCAAGCCTGCCAGTGGCCCGGACTTGGCACGGCATATAAGTGTCAATTGGCTCACCCCAGCTCAGGACAGATTGTTTGTGGGGCCATCATCAGACCGGCGCAAGTTTTTTGACCGTTTGTGTTTGGTGCATGCACCCAAACATGGCCGTGCGTCACTGACCTATGATAGATCAAGGGCCGAGCGGGGCCGCTTGTTCGCGGACGGTATTGATGACGCCTATTGGTTTGATGCGCTGGAAACCGACATGGCCGAGAGCGGTGCAAAAATCGCCCAAGCCCGCTGGCAGGTGCTTGAAATGCTACGCACCGAAATAGATAATAGGGCAGGGAGCAGCTTCCCCCAGGCCGATCTGGCTTTGGAGGGCGAGGCCGAAGCGCTCTACGCCGCCGGAGCGGACGAATATGATGTGACGGAATATATCAAAGCGGCTTTGGCTAAAGACCGCGCTCTTGATGCTAGAGCCGGGCGCACATTGCGCGGTGTCCATAAATCAGACCTTCTCGTCACCCACCGCGCCAAAGCCATGCAAGCCGCCTATTGTTCCACCGGAGAGCAAAAGGCATTGCTCATAGGCCTAGTGCTGGCCCACGCCCGCACCCAGGCCGATAAACCGCCGCTCTTATTGCTCGACGAGGTAGCCGCCCACCTGGACGAACACCGCCGCGCCGCACTAATCGAAGAACTCCTGGAGCTAAACACCCAGGTTTTCCTAACCGGCACAGACGCAGACCTATTCAAAGCCTTCGCAGGCAGGGCGCAGGTGTTTGAGGTAAAAGACGGTAAAATTTACCTACAACCCGGTTGACGCTGGCACAGGGAAGCATAGTTACACCTCACGAAAAATTTCCTAAAATTCCAGAAAGCAAAACTGCCCCGCCCTCTCCGCCGCACAAAAAGAGGCCGCAAAAAGAAGTAATTCGGTTACTATCACCGTAATTCGAAGTAGAGGAGAATTATTACGCAAACCTAGACAAAGTCCCGAAAATCGTATAACTTAACTAAACAGTCTCCGGCAAACCCAGGACGGTGCAATTGTCGATGAGGAAATTAGTGAAAGTGTTTTCATCAATGAGGACGTGGAATATATCTCTATCGGAAACACAGTGTATGAGGCTTCCGACTTCTTAGTCGGATAATTCTGGAATTGGTTGATCGCATAATGAGACAATCACTTTTTTTCTTCGGGTTTTTTTTGTTGGCAGCCTGTATTAGCGGGCCACCACGAGAGCTACAAGATGACGAGGTTATGTGGTTAGAGTTCAAAGAAACATTACCTTCGGCAGCGCGGGATTTGCTACTAACAAGCATCGAAAAACAACGATTTATATGCCGCAAAGACCAGTTGCGAGGCCAATTTAGTTATGGCTGTGGCCAAGGCAGGTCATACAACGATACACGGCAGTTGAAAGGCGCGTGCCAACGATCACCAACCGATCCGATAAATAGCGTATGTGACGTTTTCTTTGTATCCATAACACCGAATAAAATCTCGGAAAAATACGCCCAACCGGATGAACTCAGAACGCCGATAGAAATGACACTTTTGCGTGCAACGGGAGCTGAACGAATTCAACGGCCGGTCCCATGGAATAATCTGTTCTCGGTTGATAGAACCATCCCCAGATATTCAAATTAGGTGTAAAATCTCGACTTGATCTGACAGCTTATTCACCCACAAAAACTGGCTCGCGCCTTCGCATCATTGCGCCAACCCCTTCTTGTAAGTCCTTTGAATACGGTGGTGAATACAGTGGGTGATTTCGGTGACAGTAACCGAATTATTTGCTTTGTGTCAAGTTTTGGTGTAAGGTGCTCGCATGGCTCGACTTGCGCGTATTGCTATTCCGGGATTGCCCTATCATGTGACCCCCTAATATGTGAAAAATGCGGCAACAGGCGCGAGCAGGTGTTTTTCGGTGATGAAGATTAGAAGTAATTCGGTTGCTGTCACCGTAATCTTGTCACCATAATCACCACCGTAATTGATTTCGTTGGCTTAACATAAAACCTCCCCACATTCCGCCCCTTCCCGCCCCATCCCAGTAAAGATGCCGGGAATCCAGTCCCTACAATAATGTGCGAGCTTTGCTCGCTCTTTATGCGCTGGATACCCAATCAAGTTGGGTATGATCGGAGTATAGGGGACGTTGTGGCGATGTTTTTATATGCTACAGCGGTGAAAATCGGGCGAATGGAGTATAAATGTCCCAATTTTGCCCGAAATACCGTAAATCTAGCAAAGTATAGAGAGTATATGGTAGTATAGAGAGAACTTGCTACATATGTATATATTCAGCAATTCAATACAATATCCAAGAAGATTATATAACATGACAAATTTTACTAACATCGTGGGCCTGGGTCAAATCTCTGAGCAGTATGATGCTGCGCTTGTGGATATTTGGGGGGTTATTCATAATGGCCGGGACGCATTTCCTGCCGCTATTGAAGCTTTACAGCGGTTTCGTCAGGAGCGCGGGCCTGTGGTATTGATCTCCAATTCACCGCGCCCGTCCGTTGCCATTCCGGCCCAATTTGATGAGGTCGGTGTGCCCCATAATGTTTATGATGCCATTGTCACTTCCGGCGATGCGACGATTGACGAGTTGGCGCGGCGTGCGCCGGGGCCGGCCTTTAAGCTTGGGCCTAAGCGTGATGATAGGCTTTATGAAAACCTGGCTCTGAATTTCGTCGAGTTGAAAGACGCCGCTTTTATCACCTGCACGGGCCTGTTTGACGACGAAAACGAGACGCCGGACGATTATACGGATTTGCTCGGGGAGGCACGCGAGCTAAACCTGCCATTGATTTGCGCCAACCCGGACATCAAGGTCAAAAAGGGCGATAAAATGATTTATTGCGGCGGGGCTTTGGCGCTGGCTTATGAGGATATGGGCGGTGAGGTCATTTATGCGGGTAAGCCACATGACGCCATCTACAGGCTGTCGCGTTCGTGGCTGGGCGAGCTTGCTGGCTATGAAATAGACCGTTCGAAAGTGCTGACCATAGGCGATAATATACAGACCGATTTGCTCGGCGCGCAAAACCAAAACTATGACGCGTTGTTCGTGGCTGACGGGCTTGATGCTGGAAATGCGGACGCAGTTGCAAATTTACTTGAAAAACATAATATTTATGTCAAATACATGCTTTCGTCTCTAACTTGGTAGAGGCTTTCGTCTCTAACTTGGTAGGGAACGTAGGGAGATTATAATGGCTCATAAACGCGGATATTATCTGGATGAAATGTCGGTCGGCATGTTTGGTGAAACCAAATTGGTAGTCACGGGTGCACGGATTGATACATTCGCCGAAATTTCGGGCGACTATAACCCCGTTCATATGGACGAGGAATTTGCCAAAACCACTATGTTTGAGCGGCGCATCGCCCACGGGGCTTTGTCGGCGTCTTTGATCTCAGCCATATTGGGCAATGATCTGCCGGGGCCGGGGGCTATATTTGTCGAGCTGAATTTACGTTTTAGACGCCCAGCTTTTATTGACGACGAAATTGTTGCCCGCGCCGAAGTTGCCGAGATCAATGAGCGCACGGGGCGCATTAAAATGAAGGTTTCGTGTAGTGTGAACGGCAAGCAAATCATACGCGGCAGTGCTGGCGTTATTGTGCCCAAGAGATCCACAGAAGATTAGTCCGCACCATGAAAATCATTGATAACTATTCTGGTCTGGCCAAAGCCGACAAAGGTGCCGTAATCGCCCTGGGTAATTTCGATGGCTTGCACCGGGGCCATACAGTCGTGATTGCCACGGCTTCCGAGATCGCGGGCCGGGAAAACACGCAACTGGCCGTGGCGTGTTTCCGCCCCCATCCCAGCCATTTTTTTGACCCTAATGTGACCCCGTTTCGTCTGATGAGTTCGCGCATACGCGCACGATTGCTTGGGGAAATGGGCGCGAAAACCGTTTACGAAATTCCGTTTGATACAGCCTTGACCCAGATGAGTGATGAGGAATTTGTTGAAATTGTCCTGCACAGAGGCTTGGGTGTGCGCCATGTGGTGGTTGGGAAGGATTTTCACTACGGCCATAAACGCTGCGGTGATTTCGAAAGCCTCAAGCGACATTGCGCCGCCAGAGGCATTGGTGTCACTGGCGTTGCGGAAGTAAGCTTGCACCAAAGCTACGGCAAATACGGTTCCACCGAAATCCGCCAGGCGCTCAGAGACGGCGATGTATTTTTCGCCGCCCATATGTTGTCGCGCCCGTGGATTGTTGACGGTGAGGTTATGCACGGCGATCATCTGGGCCGCACGCTCGGTTTCCCCACGGCTAATCTGTATTTCAATGACCGGCTGCGGCCCAAGGCCGGTATTTACGCGGCTGAGTGTAGACTAGACGGCGAAGATAATTGGCGCCCCGGTGTTGCCTATGTAGGTTCACGCCCGACCGTAGACGGCAAAGACCACAGACTGGAAATGCATATTTTCGATTTTGATGCTGATATTTATGGCCGCATTTTGGACGTCGCTTTTCGCACTTACATAAGAGAAGACGTAAAATTCGACGGCCTGGACGCGCTCACAGTTCAGATGAAGAAAGATGCAGACGGAGCACGGGCGATTTTTGGAATGTGAGTTTTTCCCCTTAATTCTTTTTCCCTTACTAACCTTTCGGCTTTTTAATATCCAAGATCATTTTTCCCAATAACGTGTTCTGTGTATCTTTTTCTGTTTCATCCTGACATTTACGAACGTAACGCTTCCTAAAACGGTGTGCTAACCAAATAAAATGTTCATAGGTTTCATTGTTTGCTGATTCGCAATTTTTGCCACGATATGTCGCACTTTTCGCATCGGATTCTTCTTTTAGAAGCAAGGCCCATTTGTCATAAGTTGCAAGTACAATCTTATTTAATGTTGCATAGGTATAATTAAAATCCAATCTTCCAAAACGTATTCCAACAGCAACACGTTCCATTACGTTTAAATATTCATAGACCAAAATTTTGCATTTACGGTTGTAATTTAGATATATTTCAATATCGCAATTGATGTTTTTGTGCATAAGCGAGGTGTGAACAATCTTGCAATATTTCTTATTAAGCTTATCAGCTGGAACTGAAGTTGAGGTTTTTCGCTCGCTTTCGGTTGTAAAGTAGTCGTATATTACAGTGGTGTGGCGCTTAATTTGGATAACATCCCGGTCTTGTAACATGTCCCTCAGAGCGTTCTCAGTTTCAGCTATTCGGTTTATTTGTTGTGTTTGTGAGTTCGTAACCAACCAACCTAAAGAGGCAACCGCTGCTGAGGCTAAAAAGCCAATAGCTGACCAATAACGCCATTCTTGGCCTTCAATGGATGTTAGGTGTATCTTTAGCACCGCAGCCAATGCCGCAATACAAAAGAATATTATGGCAAAAATTCGCATGTATCGAATAGTATATACTGGCTGAGGCTCTAACAGACCCCACCGAGCATAAATTTGTCGTCGAGGCGTGAACAAATCTTCAACCAACCACAGAGTAAGAGCAGTAATTATAATGCCAATGATGTGCCCAGAAAATAATATGCCCACTTGAAGCGCATTCTTCAGGAATGGTGCAAGAAGTACATACCACAAAAGGAAAACGGATGCAGCTTGAATAAAAAATCTAATAACAAACCAGCAAACTATTTTACAGCTTGTATCACATTTACATAGTCCCCTCATATATTGGGGCTAAATATCTTTTTCAGAACGCATTCTATTACTCCTCGCAATTATGTTAATAATATAGAGTATTTCGTTTGTAATTGCAAGTGAAATTAGTGAAGCAAGTTGCTTAGCCCCGATTTATCAGGGAGTGCTTTAGGGGCTTCGTGAACGCTTCTTGAAACGCGCCGCCATATCTTGTGTATTACCGTATCCTGAATGTAGCCTTTCGCACCTACATAAGAGAAGACGTAAAATTCGACGGCCTGGACGCGCTCACAGTTCAGATGAAGAAAGATGCAGACGGAGCGCGGGCAATTTTCGGCCTTGAGTCGTAAGTTTTTCACACGAGGTTAACTGCGACGGGAATAGTTTTTGAGCTTATCTCTCCCAACAAAAAAACCGCTCTCCCAACAAAAAACCCGCCGCGACAATGTCGGGCGGGTTTTGGTGTTTGTATATGTGAAGCGGTTAGTCTTCGTCTGCGCGTAAATCTTCGCCGTGTTCGCCTTCGAACATTTCCTTGGCAGTTTCGGCGCGTTCGCTTGCGTCTGTTTCTGCTTCGTTTTTGTCTTCGTCGAGCTGCGTAGCGATCACATCTTCGCCAGCTTCTTGGCGTGCGGCTTCGTCTTCGGTGCGGGCCACATTGACAATCACATTGATGCTCACTTCCGGGTGAAGCTTGACGCGTACGTCATGCAAGCCCAGCTCTTTAATCGGTTGTTCAAGAACCACCATAGAGCGTTTAACGGGTTCACCGACCAACTCGGCTACATCACGAGACGAGACTGAACCGTAAAGAATACCAGTTTCACCAGCCTGACGGATAGCGATATAGGTCGTGCCGTCGAGATCAGAACCCTCTTCGGAGGCTTTTTGCGCAGTTTCCGCATTGCGTTTTTCCAAAAACTCACGCTCGGCTTCAAAGCGCACTAAATTGGCTTTGGTGGCCCGTAAAGCTTTGGATTGTGGTAAAAGGAAGTTGCGGGCATAGCCGTTCTTCACGTTGACGATATCGCCCATATTTCCCAGGCTTTCCACCCGTTCTAAAAGTACAATTTGCATAATCGCCTCCTAATTCGCAGCATATGGCAAGAGTGCCAAAAAGCGTGCGCGCTTGATGGCTTTGGCCAATTCGCGTTGTTTCTTGTGGGTGACGCTGGAAATGCGTGACGGTACGATTTTGCCTTTTTCAGACATGTAACGTGCCAGCATTTTAGGGTCTTTATAGTCGATGGTTTTGCCGTTTTCACCAGCAAATGGGCACACCTTGCGGCGGCGGGAAAATTGACTGCGTACGGGCAGGTTTTCAATTTTAATATCTAGTTTTTTAGCCATGATATTGTCCTGTCTCTATCTGGGAGAGCGCGGCTTGCGCTCGCGGTCTTCACGTTTTTTCATGATCGGCGATGTCTCGTCCGTGTGCTCGTCAACCCGGATGGTCATATAGCGCAGTATATCGTCGTCAATGCGGTGCAGGCGTTCAATTTCCTGAACAGCATCAGACGGTGCATCAAGCTTGAAGAAAGAGTAGTGAGCTTTGCGGTTTTTATTGATCCGGTAAGCCAATTTGCGCAGGCCCCAATATTCGGTATCGACGACTTTGCCGCCAAGGCTTGCAAATTTATCGGAAAGTTGGATGATCATTTCTTTGACCTGGGTCTCGGAAATGTCGGGACGTGAAATGATCACGTGTTCGTAGTATGACATAAATATGTCCTTCTAAGTTAGACTGCGGCGCGTAGCTCTCGAAGGGGAGAGATAAACGATGGTTCTAAAGCCTTGGTCAAACCCCATGTCTGACAGGCGGGCCAAAGACCGCAATCGGTAAGCGGCGCAACATACACAAGACTATTTCGAACGCAACACTTGATTTGTAGCGAATTGCGTTGATAATCAGGGAAAATACACATGAGAAGAGGCATTATGAAACTGGCATTTACATTCCCCGGTCAAGGTTCGCAATCGGTTGGTATGGGTAAGGATTTGGCTGACAATTTTGCGGCAGCGCGGGCGATATTTGATGAGGTTGACGATGCTTTGTCACAAAACCTGTCCGGCTTGATGTGGGATGGGCCGATGGAGGATTTAACCCTGACTGCCAACACCCAGCCTGCCCTGATGGCTTGCTCGCTGGTAGCTATGGCGGTGTTGCGGCAAGAGTTTGATGTGGATGTTAGTGCGGCAAGTTATGTGGCCGGGCATTCCCTGGGCGAGTATTCGGCTCTGTGTGCGGCAGGGAGCTTATCTCTGGCCGAGACGGCAAAGCTTTTACGTCTGCGCGGCGAGGCTATGCAAAAGGCCGTACCCGTTGGGGTGGGGGCTATGGCGGCCTTGCTTGGGGCTGATTTGGATATGGCGAACGCGGCTGTTATAGTTGGTGCAAAATCCGGTGTGTGCCAGATCGCAAATGACAATGCTAATGGGCAGGTGGTGATTTCCGGGGGGAAATCGGCTGTCGAAGCTGCTATAGAGGCGGCAAATGAGCTGGGGGTGCGCAAAGCGGTTTTATTGCCCGTCTCGGCACCATTCCACTGTGATTTAATGGCTCCAGCGGCCGAGGCTATGGCGGACGCGCTTGCTGATACGGATTTGAAAGCACCAGTGGTGCCCGTGGTCAACAATGTCACGGCGGGGCCAGTCTCTGATCCGGCACAGCTAAAATCTGATCTGGTAGCCCAGGTCACGGGCCGGGTACGCTGGCGCGAAAGTGTTTCGTGGATGGCGGAGGGCGGTGTCGATACATTTGCAGAACCAGGGACTGGCAAAGTGCTAACCGGAATGCTGCGTAGGATTGTCAAGGGTGTAGACGGTGTAGCGCTGTCAACGCCTGAAGCGTTGGAGAAATTTGCAGAACGGATGAATGAATGAACTATCCCCTCTCCCCATTTACGGGGGAGGTGCCGGAGCTCTTGCGGAGGCGGAGGGGGGAGCCACACCCGCAGAATTTTGCGTTTGGAGCTCCCCCCTCCGAGCGCTAAGAAGCGCCCACCTCCCCCGTAAACGGGGAGAGGGCTAAATAAAAAAGGAAGAAAAACATGTTTGATTTAACTGGACACAGGGCTTTGGTAACGGGTGCAACCGGGGGGCTTGGCGGCGATATTGCGCGGCTTTTACATGCTCAGGGCGCATTGGTGACTTTATCGGGTACGCGAGCGGAAAAACTTGAAGAATTGGCGGCGGAATTAGGGGAGGGTGCATTTGTAGCCCCATGTAATCTCTCGGACGGAGAGGCGGTCGATGCGCTGCCCAAACAGGCGGCGGAGTTAATGGACGGCCCCGTTGATATTCTGGTGTCAAACGCAGGGCTGACCCGCGACGGTTTGTTGATGCGTATGAAACCGGATGATTGGAACCTGGTGCAAAAGGTTAATCTGGAAGCCTATTTCCGCCTGACCAAAGCATGCCTACGCGGTATGATGAAAGCCCGCTGGGGCCGGATTATCGGGATAACTTCGGTTGTCGGGGTCACCGGAAATCCTGGCCAGGCCAATTACGCCGCTTCCAAGGCCGGCATGATCGGCTTTACCAAATCTTTGGCTCAGGAAGTTGCGGTGCGCGGTGTCACGGCCAATTGCATAGCACCGGGGTTTATCGCTTCGCCCATGACCGATGTGCTCAACGAAAAACAAACCGAGGCCATCTTGACAAGAATACCGGTCGGCAAGCTGGGTACAGGCCAAGACATTGCCAATGCGGCTCTTTATCTGGCCAGTGAAGAGGCCAATTATATCACAGGCCAAACCCTGCACATAAATGGCGGCATGGCTATGATTTAAAGGGGCTATGATTTAAAGAGTGTGAGTTAAAAACGTTATTCCGGTGCAAAATCGCCCAGCGTTAGAAGCGATACACGTATGCCAAAACCCTCGGAATTGCCGATAATGCCCAGATTGTTGACGTTTTTGTCATACATAAATTCAATTCGCGTGCAGTCATCATCATAGATAAGAGATAGAGTTTGTCTGCGATTAACATCTTGGTCGATATCCCGAAAAACGGTGTATCTGCTACTCCAGTTATCGATGAGTTTAAGGGTCACGGCACCGGAAATTTCCTCGAACGGAGGAGGGGGCAAACCGGTCGTAGGGTCAATCAAAATGTTAACAGTACCGCTGTCAAGACGGTAATAACGAGCGGTGGCATTTAGCCGTTTACCTGAATACTGGAAACTGGTATCGAGACGCCGGAAAGCCGAATTTTCGGCATTATAACGGACACGTGTTGTGTTGGAAAAACGGCTACCTAGATTAAGTTCAAACTGTCCTACATAATCAGAACTGCCATTCGTACCACCAAGACCTGATGTGTCACTAAATACCAAATCGTCATTGCCACTATAATAGCTCCGCCCAACAAATAGTTTGGCCCGGCTGGAACGGCCCCAATCTGCACTGATAGAACCGCCAATATCAGCCCGGAAACCACTTTGCCATAAATCAAACCCGGTGGTTTTGTTGGGCCGCCAGATAAGTGCCTGATCAAGGTCAATATCAAGGCTGTCTTGAAGCAAAGATACTTGCCTGTTATTGGTGTCAGTAAGGAAGAAGTTATCGCGTTTGCCGTCACCAAAGTTTTGGGTTAGCTGTACTCTTGGTTCAACAATCCAGTTGATATTTTGACCTGCGTTCAAGAATGGCCAGCGAATATCTACACCTACCTGGCCAAGATTACGGGTGAAATCGAAGGCTTCTTGCTGGGCCGCCGTTAAGTTTACGTCCTCGGCCTGGAGATTGAAATAATCAAACCGCCCCATGGCAAATGGTTTGACCTCCACGCCGAGCGGAGCAATCCAGTTTTTTTGCCAATTGAGACTAGCTGAACCCCGGGTATAATCTGTACCCAGTGCGCGGGTAAGTACCGTTGTGTCTCCGGCCAGTTCAAAACGTCCTCCGAGAACCGGGTCCTTAAAAAATTTGCTAAGTTCAATCTTGGGCGCAATGACGGGCAATATACTGTCATTTTCTCTATTGACGATAACTTCGTTGAAGTTGTCGTCGGCAGGATCCTCGTTGTCGAGGTTGCGGCGAATTTGGGTGCGCAGGCTCACAGTACCAAATGCACTGGTGCTAAAGCGGAAGTCATCTGATTGGCCCACTACAAATAATTGTTGGGTCAAGCGACGCGTGTCTTGTCGGTATAGGCCAAAATCGGGCCTGACTTCATCAAGATCATAACGGTCAAGATAGTTATCATCCGTAGCATAGCCAATATCAAAGCCCCAATTCCATGTATCGGAAAGATTAAACAGACCATTAGCGAACACATGGGATCGCCATTTTTTGCCAACCAAAGATTCGTCAGGATTTAAAAATATATCCTGATCACCAAATGGCCTACCGCGCCTGTCAAAGAACGATGCATAGGTGGCACTGCCTTCAATGTTAAGCTCCCCGGAGAAAAAATTGCGCCTAAACTGTGCCGATAGCAGTGGATTGACCCGCTGAAACACACGTGGCGTCAGGGTCAGTTCGGAATGGGGTGACAGTGCGAAATAATAGGGTGTCCTGAAATTTATCCCTTTATTGCCGGATACACCGCCAAAGGGTATTAAAAACCCGCTGGCACGACCAACACTTGGATCGGGGTGAGCCAGATAGGGTGTATAGAACAAAGGGATGCCCTTAAACTCAAACACCGCGTCTCTATAACGAATGGATTTACTGTCTTTGTCTTGGGTAACTTTGCGGGCTTTCAAGCGCCATGTTGGTTTCTTGGTTTTGCCATTAACGACACAGGCCTCACAGGCGGTGTAATAGGCATTATAGAGCTCGATACCTGCGTCGGTTTGCCTCGCTGCAAAGGCTGAGGCAAGTTGCCCGCCTTGAGGAAACCGTGCTAGAAAATTGGTGGCTGTCCCGGCTTCCAACTCGTCGGATAGCTCCAGTTTGTCCGCATATTGGGAGGATCCGTCAGCATTGACCAAAACGACATTGCCTATAGCAAATACTTTGCCGTCTTTTACGTAATACCGGACTTCATCTGCATATATGGTCTTGTCCTGATAGCGGCCTTCTACCTCGCCGCGTGCCGTGATAATGCCTGTCGTTTCGTTGTTTTCCAACTCGTTAGCTTCCAGGTAAATAACATCCGGATCCCGAAACGGGCTGTCTGCGGCCAGTTTCAAGTCTTTGTCGTCTTTTATAAACCCGCCGATTTGGGCGTTTGAGAAGCTGGCAGGCAACGCCAATCCCACGAGTACCACAAGGCTCGAACAAAGGCGTGCATAAGTTTTGGGTCTGGACAAACTAGATTTTGGCAATGACATACTCACCTGCAATGAATTTTCAAACTGCATAGCGCGCCAATCGAGTCGCGTCTATGGTGTTTCGTCGAAATTTCATGGGAATTTCGTGAAACTTTGGAGAGATTTATTGCGCATATAGGCGAACTATGAAAATTATTTCTAGTGCTTAGTGCGCGTGTCTCGTGTATAAGATACCCTATCACAAGCATGAGGAAACCATGAAGCAGATAGGCCATTTTATTGATGGGATAAATGTTGCCGGAACATCCGGACGCACCGCTGATATTGTTAATCTCAATACTGGTGAAATTCAGGCGCAGGCCGGGATATTCTTCAAGCTTTGCTCCAAGCCGAAGGAGATACCGCCTTATGGCAGTATGAACGGAGAGTTGTAATGGATTTTAGTTTCACAGAAGAGCAAGTCATGATCCGCGATATGGCGCGGCAATTTTCTGACGTTGAGCTTGCGCCCTATGCGCAGCAGTGGGACGAAGAAAAGTCTATGTCCCGCGCCGTGCTTGAGAAAGCGGCGGGGCTTGGGTTTGGCGGGATTTATACGCGGGCCGAACACGGCGGCTCTGAAATGGGGCGCCTCGATGCGGCTTTGATATTCGAGCAGTTATCGCGGGGCTGTGTGTCTACGGCAGCTTTTTTGTCCATACATAATATGGTCACATGGATGGTGGATACATTCGGGGATGATGCACTCAGGGCGCGGTTTGTACCCAAGCTGGCCAGCATGGAAATGATCGGTTCCTATTGCCTAACCGAGCCGGGCAGTGGTTCCGACGCCGCCAGCCTTAAGACAAAGGCCGTAAAGGACGGAAATGATTATATATTAAACGGCACCAAGGCGTTTATTTCGGGCGCGGGATTTTCCGATCTCTATCTAATCATGGCTAAAACGGGCGAAAAATCTATCAGCGCATTTTTGGTTGAGGACGGCACACCGGGGCTGTCATTTGGTGCGCAGGAAAAGAAGATGGGCTGGAATGCTCAACCCACGGCGGAGGTGATTTTAGAGGATTGTCGCATTCCGATTGGCAACCTTATCGGCAAAGAAGGCGACGGGTTTAAATTCGCTATGGCCGGGCTGGACGGTGGCCGGGTCAATATCGGTGCATGTTCCCTCGGCGGCGCGGGCGCGGCACTTGACGCGGCCATTCAGTACACAGGCGAGCGACAGCAATTCGGTAAGCCCATATCCGCTTTCCAAAACACGCAATTTAAACTCGCAGATATGGCTACGGAACTGGACGCAGCCCGCCTGATGATCTACCGGGCCGGGGATATGATCGACAAAAAACATCCGGATAAATCATCCGCCTGCGCCATGGCCAAACGCTTTGCCACGGACGCCGGGAGCAAGATCGCCAATGACGCCCTGCAACTGCACGGCGGCTACGGCTATCTGGCGGACTACGGCATAGAACGCATTGTGCGGGATTTACGTGTACACCAGATATTAGAAGGCACGAATGAGATTATGCGGGTGATTATAGCACGGAGTTTATTGCGGTGAGTATTCTATCAAGAAAACGCAGTTTTCTCACCTCTCCTTGGGGAGAGGTCGAGCGAAGCGAGGGTGAGGGGGTATACCTTTTGATGATACATAAGTTAACAATTAGGCCCGCCGCATCATCTTGCATTATTTCCCCTCACCCGCAGTTCGCAAGAGCGAACGCGGCCTCTCCCGAAGGAGAGGAAAACCTTAAAGAAATTAAATTATGACTGACCAAATCCAATTCGAAGTTTTCGGCAATCTGGGCGTTATTACCCTGAACCGGCCCAAGGCGCTCAACGCGCTGACCACTGATATGTGCAAAGCCATGACCAAAATCATGCTGGCCTGGCAGGATGATCCGCGGATTGGCGCGGTGTTGGTTGAAGGAGCGGGGGGGCGGGCTTTTTGCGCGGGCGGTGATGTTATCATGCTCCATGATAGTGGTAAGGCCGGCGATGCCCGCGCCGAGGAATTTTGGCGCACGGAATATGCGCTTAATGATCTGATCCACCGCTATAAAAAACCTTATATCTCCATGATTGACGGTATCGTCATGGGCGGCGGGGTCGGGTTGTCCGTACATGGTCGGTTACGTGTAGCGGGGGATAACACATTGTTCGCCATGCCAGAAACCGGAATTGGTTATTTCCCCGATGTGGGCGGAACGTATTTTCTGCCTCGTTTGGGGCGGGCCATTGGCAATTGGCTTGGTCTGACGGGGGCGCGGCTGAAAACTGCACAAGTTTGTGCATTTGGTATTGCCAATGTCTATATTCCCAGTGACCAACACGCAGCATTTAAAACTGCGCTGGGCCAGGCGGGACTGGACGGGCTGGACGGCTCGGTCATGGATGTGATTAAGCATTTCGTCAAAATGCCGGAAACACCACCAGCTTTACCCGAAGCAATTTCCGCCTTTGACAAAGATACATTGCCGGAAATATTTGCAGCCCTTAAGGCTGACAATTCCGCCAAAAACGGAGAATGGGCAGCCAAACAACTCTCCTTCATGGAGAACAAATCTCCCCTTGCGCTTTATATCAGCTTTGAAGCATTACGGCGCGGGGCCAGGTTCGATTTTCGCGAAGCTATGCGTCAAGAACTGGATTTATCATTAAATTTCATGCAGATACCCGACTTTTTTGAAGGTGTGCGCGCAGCGGTTATAGACAAAGACCGAAACCCGAAATGGGCGGCGGCGAGCCTTGATGATGTTGACCTTGATGATGTGCGGGCGGCCTTTACCCCCGCAAACCTCGAACTGAAATTCTTGGATTAGGAGCAGCTATGACCACAATTGCATTTATCGGCCTTGGGAATATGGGTGGCGGCATGGCGGCTAATTTGGCGGGGGCCGGGCATGATGTGCGGGCGTTTGATTTGTCCAAGGCGGCGCTCGAAAAAGCCGTTGGGGCAGGGTGTCTTGCCGCAAGCTCGACCCTGGATGCTATTAAGGGCGCGGAGGTCATTGTCACCATGCTACCTGCGGGCCAACATGTGCGCGGGATATATCTTGGTGCGGACGGAATTATCGAAAACGCGCAGGCAGGTGCTTTGCTGATAGATAGCTCCACCATCGATATTAACAGTGCACGCACCGTGATTGAAGCGGCTGAGACCAAGGGCTATGACATGGTAGACGCACCTGTCTCTGGCGGTGTTGCGGCGGCGGCGGCGGGAACGCTGACCTTTATGGTCGGCGGGACGACAGACGCATTCGCCAAGGCACAAACCTATCTTGCACACATGGGCAAAAACATCTTTCATGCAGGCGCGGCGGGCAATGGGCAGGGGGCCAAAGTGTGTAATAATATGCTGCTTGGCATTCATATGATTGGCACCTGCGAGGCTTTTGCGCTGGCGGAAAAACTGGGCCTTGATGCCCAGACATTTTACGATATTTCGTCTACCGCGTCCGGTCAAAATTGGTCAATGACCAGCTATTGCCCCGCGCCCGGCCCGGTGCCAGCTGCACCGTCCAATAATGACTATAAAGCAGGTTTTGCTGCTGCTATGATGCTCAAAGACTTGCGCTTGGCCCAAGATGCGGCGAGTAAGGCCAAAGCCGCCACGCCCTTGGGCGCACAGGCGGAAAGTTTGTACGCCCTCATGGAAGCCGCAGGCAAAGACGATTTGGACTTCTCAGGGATTATGAAGTTGATTAACGGAACGCTTTAAGCGTGGAGACAAAGGAAAATGCTATGAAAACTTTAGACAGATTTTACATTGACGGGAAATGGGTATCAGCAGGTGGGCATAATACTGTTGATGTTATCAATCCAGCCACAGAAGAACCGTGCGCGAAATTGACACTTGGAGATGCTAGCGATATTGATATGGCCGTCGCAGCGGCGCGTAAAGCATTTGAGACTTTCTCACAAACTAGCAGAGAAGAGCGGTTGGAATTGCTGGGCCGGATTATTGCCGTCTATAAAACCCGAATGGGGGATATTGCCGAGGCCATAACTCTTGAAATGGGATCTCCAAAATGGCTGGCGGCTAGCGGGCAGGCTGGTTCTGCGCTGGGGCATTTGATCACGGCGGTCAAGACGCTTGAAAGCTATGAGTTTGAGGAACAGCGCGGCGGGACACATATTTCCAAAGAACCGATCGGGGTTTGTGGTTTTATCACGCCGTGGAATTGGCCCATGAACCAAATAGCTTGCAAGCTGGCTCCGGCTCTAGCTACGGGCTGTACCGTGGTGTGGAAACCAAGTGAGGTTTCGCCGCTAAGTGCTGATATTCTAATGGAAATTTTACATGAAGCTGGTGTTCCAGCCGGTGTTGTCAATATGGTGCATGGTGATGGGCCAACGGTCGGTGCGGCGATATCTTCCCATCCCGGTATTGATATGGTGTCGTTCACGGGCTCGACCAGGGCTGGCATAATGGTGGCGCAAGCGGCGGCGGAAACTGTCAAGCGGGTTACGCAAGAATTGGGCGGTAAATCCCCTAACATAATTCTTGATGATTTGGACGACGAGGGTTTCGCCAAAGCTGTAGCTGGCGGCATGAAGTCTATGGCCATGAATTCCGGTCAAAACTGCAACGCTCCGTCGCGCATGTTAGTGCCAGCGCACCGCATGGACGCGGCTATTGAAGCGGCGGCACAGGCTGCTGATGCAGTGCAGGTTGATGATCCAAACTCTGACGGTATGCAAATGGGGCCAGTGGTATCCGAGGTACAATATGGTCGTATCCAAAGCCTGATCGAGACAGGTATAAAAGAAGGTGCAACATTGGCGGCTGGCGGGCCAGGGCGTCCCGAGCACCTGAACCGGGGTTTCTATGTGCGTCCGACCGTGTTCGGGAATGTCAATAATGATATGACCATAGCGCGGGAGGAAATTTTCGGCCCTGTGTTGTGTATTTTGCCATATGAGAACGAAGAAGAAGCCATCAGTATTGCCAATGATACGCTCTACGGGCTTTCGGGCTATATTTCCGGTGCGAACCCGGACAAAATCCGCGAAATTGCTGGAAAAATCCATGCTGGCATGATCCATGTCAACGGCGCTTCAACGGACATTAACGCGCCGTTCGGCGGCTATAAACGCTCCGGCAATGGCCGCGAATGGTCGTCGGAAGGTTTTGAGGATTATCTGGAAACCAAAGCCGTTATGGGTGTGGATTGGTCTTAAACCTAGTGAAATGAGCCACTTAAAACGCTGGCTAGAAAAACCACCGAAACCTGTAGGGTGGATTAGCGCTTCTTGCGCGTAATCCACCTTTTGGTGGTTGCCGATGGTGGATTACGCACAAAAGGTGCTAATCCACCCTACAGGGCTACAGGTTATTTAATATATCAATATGAGAATATGACCTACCTGCCTTACCTTTTCTTAACCTTGGTCTTAATCCTTGCATCCAAGCAGATATATCTGTCATATATCTGCTTTAGTGGGCTTAGTTGTGTTATGCATACATAAAACAGGTAATGAGAACGTCATTGTAAATGAGGTTCCCACGAAAAGGACAGGCTGAATGGTTGGAAAGTTTGATATGGCGAGATTAAAACCCGTGCTGGTTTTAGAGCTGGCTTTGCTGGCAATTTTGCTGTGGGCACTGGCACTCACCATATTACCCGCTTTGGCATCCAAACGTGTCGTTATTCCCGCTTCCGGGCAAAGCATACCAAATCCTGATATGGCGGATATAAAGTCTATTGATAGTGCGGTATTGCGCACATTTGATCCATTTCACCGCGATATTCCGGTGTCTACTGATACGCCCATAGCTATATCCGCCCCCGAAACCACACTGGATCTAAAAGTATTTGGGATGCGCGCCGACATTGGCGGTGACAGTTCAAGCGCAATTATCCAGACACCTGACAACAAACAGGCCAGCTATTTCCTTGGAGACGAAATTATACCCGGCGTTACGCTCAAACAGGTTGAAATAGATTATGTTATTTTAGATAGAAACGGGGTCTTGGAGCGCCTGTCCAGGCAGGGTAAAACCGAAGACGAGCAGGGTGCCGTCCAGAAAACCGCTTTGACATTTGCCGCCAAAACCCTGTCTTTCAAAGCCGCAGATTTGATAAATGACGTGCGGTTTTTTCCCCACAGGGAGGGGCGCACTGTCATTGGTTACAGGATCAGAGCGCGCCGGGGTGGGGCTTTAGAAAAATATGGCTTCCAGTCCCGTGATATGATAACAGCCATAAACGGTGAGAGCCTAACACAAAACCAGGTCAACCTTCCTGCTTTGATGAAAAATCTGAAGCAGGCCCGATATGCCAGCATCCAGATCATCAGGGATGATGTACCCATGACTATAGAGGTGAATTTACAGTGATTATTTTGGATAAAATAATAGGGACTGGTACGCGTTTTAGGGCAGGTATATTGTGCCTGTTTGTAACGGTTCTTATAATGGCAAGTCCGCCTGTCCGTGCCCAAGAACATGTGATCAATCTCAAAGATGCGGATATCCGGGCCTTTATCGAAGACATATCCGTATTAACAGGCAAAACTTTCATCGTTGATCCGCGTGTGACGGGAACGGTTACTGTGACCTCCCAGGCAAAATTGAGCAAATCGCAAGTGTTTTCCGTATTTATGGATGTGTTGCGCGTGCGCGGCTTTACGGCTGTACCCACATCAAGCGGCGCGTATCGGGTGACATTGATCCAGGGCGCAGCCCAGGATGCGTCTATTCGCGCAGGCCGTAGGGATGTGGGCGTGTTTGTCACGGAGATTTTGCAACTAAAACACGGTGATGCCTCTAATGCTGCCAAGTTAATCAAACCTTTGATGCATTCTCAAGGCCGCTTGACCTCGACGCCGGGTGGGCGGGTTTTGGTGATCACTGATTATCCGGAAAACCTGGCAAAGGCCCGCAAAATTATCGCAGCTATGGATGTGGACAAAGCCACCATTGAAACCATAGCACTACGCAATATCAGCGCCCGTGATGCCAAGGATGCAGTGCGCGAGCTTATGGGAACAGGCAAGCCGCAAATCCGCAATAATATTGTGATCGGCGAAACCGTGAAAGCGGTTGCCATCGAAGCGACCAATACCCTGGTGCTGCGCGGTGATAGTGCGGCCGTGGCCCAGCTTAAAGCTATGGTTTTAAGCATGGACAAAGACAGTGTTTTGCAGCGCGGTAAGGTGAGTGTCATCCCGTTGCGCTTTGCTAACGGCGAAGATTTGCTCGGGATTTTGGAGAAAATTCTACCGACCTTTGAAGATAAGGTCAAAAACGCGCAAAAGCCCAGCGTTGCTCATGAGCCAGGGAGCAATAGCCTGATCATTAGCGCCAACCCGAAAACCCAGGAAGCTCTGGAATCTGTCATACGTCGCCTTGATATCCGCCGCCCACAGGTGTTGGTCGAGGCGATTATTGTCGATATATCCGATACGGCGGCTCAGGATTTGGGTGTGCAGTTTGTTTTGGCCGGCAATGATAGTTCCGGAATTCCTCTGATTTCAACAAATTTTTCTCGCTCTGCGCCAAACCTGCTGACGATTGCCGGTGCACTGGCTGGTCGTGGTGACGATGCCGCGCAAGGTGGTTTGCAAGATGCTGCCATTGCGTCACTGCTGGGACTGACAGGCGGCACTGTCGGTATTGCCGGCTCTGGCGATGCGGGCCTGTTCGGGGTCATCTTGAACGCGGTTAGAAACGATACGGATTCTAATGTACTCTCGACACCATTCGTCACCACACTGGATAATGTTCCGGCGACTTTTCTTGTGGGTCAGGAAGTGCCATTTACCAGCGGCGAGACACTTGGTAATAATAACAACAACCCGTTTCGCACGGTCAATCGCGAAGAGATCGGGATTCAACTGGAAATTTTACCACAAATCAACCAGGGTGATGTAGTTCGCTTGGAAATCAGACAGGAAGTTTCAAGTATATCACCAGATGCGTCATTGATCGCATCAGACCTTGTGACCAATAAGCGGGAAATCTCCACGACGGTACTCGCTGATGATGGTGAGATTATTGTGCTGGGTGGTTTGATGCAGGACGATGAACAAATATTTCGTTCGCAGGTACCCATACTTGGCGATATTCCGATCTTGGGTAATTTGTTTAAATCGAAAAATGTTTCACGCAGGCGCACCAATCTTATGGTATTTATCCGTGTAACAATCCTGCGAGACGGGGACGACGCCGTACCTTTGACCCAGCAAAAGCTGGATTTGATCCGCCGCGAAGAAATACGCAAAAATGGTGATGGGTCGTTGCTCATTGACGAGGCTTTGCGCGATTTGGGCATCACGGATAAATAAGAGATAGATATGGCTTCAGCCCCTGAAAATCTGGCTTACGGTTTTGCCAAGGAATGGGGCGTTGTCGTTCTTAAAACAGGCAATCCGGCCAATAAACCAATAAGACTCGGGGTACGCCCTGGTGTGCGCCGCGAGGCTATTCTCGAAGCCCGGCGCGTGTTGGATGTACCTATAGATTTGCAAAACCTAAGCCACGGGGAATTTGATAAATTCCTGTCCGCCGCCTACGCCAGCGAGGGCCTGGCCAGCTCCGCCGATGCGATCACCGAGCAAGGCAACCTTTACACTTTGGCCGAGGACATACCTCAAACCGAAGATTTGCTGGACAGTGATGATGATGCCCCGGTCATCCGTATGATCAACGGCCTGATCCAGGAAGCCATTAAACTCCGGGCCTCAGATATACACATAGAACCCCACGAAAACAGACTGTCGGTCAGGTTTCGTGTGGACGGAACCTTGCGGGAAATCTTGTCACTATCGGCTAATTTGGCCGGGGTCTTGGTGTCACGTATCAAGGTTATGGCCCGGCTCGACATTGCCAAAAAACGCGTACCACAAGACGGACGTTTTTCGCTCACTTTGGGTGCGCAAGCCATAGATGTTCGAGTATCCACCTTGCCGTCCAAATACGGCGAACGGGCCGTGCTGCGCTTACTCAATAAAGAGCAAGCCTTGTTCGGAGTGGTCGAGCTTGGTATGACCAAAGACATGACCGAGGCTTTCACAAATGCCTTGGCGACACCCAACGGGATTATATTGGTCACCGGGCCAACGGGTTCCGGCAAGACCACGACACTTTACGCTGGCCTGACCATGCTCAACGAGACCTCGCGCAATATTTTGACGGTGGAAGACCCCATAGAATACGCCCTGGACGGTATCGGCCAGACCCAAGTCAACAACAAAGTCGGCATGACATTTGCCGCCGGGCTACGGGCCATATTGCGCCAGGACCCTGATGTGGTTATGGTCGGGGAAATTCGCGACCCCGAGACCGCTGAAATCGCCGTGCAGGCCAGCCTGACCGGGCATTTGGTGCTATCGACCGTCCATACTAATTCCGCCGTGGCCGCCATCACCCGTTTGCGCGATATGGGGGTTGAACGGTTCTTGCTGGCTTCGACCGTAACGGCAATTGTCGCCCAAAGACTGGTGCGGCGATTGTGCGGTGAATGCAAGCAGGCATATACACCCGGCGAAACCGAGTTACGGCTTTTGGGACTTGCGGGAAAGCACACATTTTACCGTCCCAAAGGCTGTGAAGCCTGTCACGGCATTGGCTATACCGGGCGGGTTGGTCTGTACGAAATGGTGGTTATGGACGACGATATAAGAGCTATGATCCACGACGGTGCGCGGGAACAAGATATGAGCGCCTATGCGTTTCAGAACGCTGACACTTTGCTGGAGAGCGGCGCCCGCCATGTAGCAAACGGCATGACCAGTGCCGAGGACGTGCTTCGGGTATGCCGTAAAACCGGGGCTGGATAATGCAGGCCTATGATTACAGGGCCGTTGACAAAAACGGCAAGCAAAGCCGGGGCACGGTTATGGCTATCTCGGCGCGGGCGGCGCGGCGGGATTTACGGGCCCGTGATCTCACACCCATAGACATGCAAGCCGCCGCAGAGCAGGCTTCTGAAAAACAGACCCGCGAAAAAACCGGCAAAGTCAAAAACAAAATCCTGACACAGGCCACACGGCAATTGGCAATACTCATAGGTTCCGGCACACCCGTAGCCGATGCGCTCAAGGTCACGGCTTTACAATTCGAAACATCGCCCATGCGCCGCTCATTGCTGGATGTGCGCAGGCAAATATTGGAAGGGCGACGGTTATCCGAGGCCATGTCGCGGGACAAAACCTATACACCTTTATATTGCTCCATGGTGGCTGCGGGTGAAAACTCCGGGCAATTGGGGGCAGTGCTTGGCAGGCTGGCTGGTGATTTGGAATCAGCGCAAAAAGTTCGCCGTAAAGTTCTGGGCGCAACGATTTACCCTATGGTTCTGAGCGTTGTCGCCCTTGGGGTTATAACGATTTTGATGGTCATGGTTGTCCCCAAAGTGGTGCGCCAGTTCGACAGCTTTAACCAGGAATTGCCGCGCCTGACCCAGATGACTATAGGTTTTTCCGCATGGCTACAGGCTTACGGATTGTGGCTGTTGGTCGGTATAATTTTAGCGGGCGTTATTTTACAGCAAGCAATGAAAATTCGTCGTTTCCGGCTTGTGGTTGATAGAACCGTCCTGAAGCTACCGTTTATTGGCGGTCTGTCACGGGATATGAATGCGGCCCGGTTTTCGCGCACGATGGCCGGATTGCTGGACAGCGGCACGCCCGTGCTGACCGCTATGGATACGGCGAAAAACACACTGAAAAATCAGGTGATGTTTGATGTTGCCGAGCAAGTTATTGAAGATGTGCGCGGCGGTAACTCCGTAGGTGCGGCGCTGAAACGCAATCCGGTATTTCCGGCTCTGATGATCCATATGGTGGCCAGCGGAGAGCAGGGCGGTGATCTGGGCGGGATGTTTAATATATCCGCAGAATACCTGGAAAGCGAGTTTGATAGTGCGACCACTATTGTGCTAAACTTGCTGGAGCCTGCAATTATTATTTTCCTTGGCGGGGTGGTCATGTTGATTGTCGCCGCCATATTTCTACCGATTTTACGGTTGAATACATTAGCATTTTAGGAGTTTATCATGAGTAACCGGAAGAAAAAACAAGCGGGTTTTACCCTGGTTGAAGTCATGGTGACCATGGTCATAATCGGGATGCTGGCCACAATCGTCGTGATCAATGTTTTGCCGATGATGAGCAAAGCCAAGGGCGAGAAAGCCCGGATTGACATCAGCAGGCTAGGGCAGGCAATCGAGTACTACAACCTCGACACCAATACATATCCTGAAAATCTGGAAGATTTACTTAATGCACAATCGGGAAGTGATGCACGGGCGCGTCCCGAAGGCTATATAGATGTTCTGCCCGATGATCCTTGGGGAAACCCGTATCTATACGCCTATCCGGGCGAAAACGGTCGTTATGACATATGGTCATACGGCGCCGACGGCGAGGAAGGCGGAGAGGGCAATGATGCCGATATCACAAGCTGGCAGACTTAAAAGACGGCAATCCGGCTTCACGCTGGTTGAGGTCTTGGCGGTGCTGTTTATTATCGGCATGATGGCTGGGGCCGTGGTTATGAACATGCCCAAAGCACAAGACCCGCTCCACAAGCAAGGCGAGCTTCTAGCCACTCGCATCGGTTTGGCGGCGCAAGGCGGGCTGGTGGCCCAGCAATCCGTTGGCATAATGATTACTCAGGACGGCTATCAAATCGTTAGGTTTAATAATGATTTATGGGAAATAGTTGAGAATTTTTCATTTGGGCTTGATAGCAAACCCTTTGTAGAATTGACACAAAACGCTACCAAGATAAATCTGGAAGCGGCGGAAAAATCCGGGGTGCCAGTTATCCGTTTTGATACAACGGGCCTGGGTACGCCGTTCGAGTTGAAACTGCGAAGCGGCGCATCAGCCTTTCTGATTAGCGGCAGTGTTGACGGCAAAATAGTTGTGGAGCCGCAAGAATGACCAAATATGTGAAAGGCCAAGCCGGGTTTACCTTGATCGAGGTGTTGGCGTCTTTGTTAATATTCTCCACTGCTATTTTGGGCCTGATGCATGCTGGCACTGAAAACATTAGGGCCATGAGTGTGCTGGAGCAAAAGCAATTGGCCGGAATTATTGCAGACAATCAATTGCTCCTTGCCTTAAACAGGCCCGAACCGCCCAGGGTCGGTGCGCAACAAGACAGCGGCGAGATGGGTGGGCGCGACTGGAATTGGCGCATCCAGACCGAAGACACGGGCACCGCCGGGTTTTTCAAGCTGACAATTACCGTACAAGAAAAAACGTCCGAGCAAATCCTGATGACACGCACGGCCTTTGCTTCCAGTAAACCAGCCGCCCGGCAGGAGTTACCACAATGAGTTTTGTAAGGTGGATTAGTGCTTCTTGGCGCGGTATCCACCGTGCGGTGTTTGCCAATGGTGGATTACGCGTAAGGGCGCTAATCCACCCTACAGGGAATCAGTGCAACCAACCCGTAAGGCGACAATTTGGTTTCACCCTGGTCGAGGTGTTGGTTTCGCTGTTCATATTCTCAATTCTGTCCGCCGCGTCTTTGGCGGTGTTGACATCTGTGCTTGGGTCCAAAGACCTGATGGCAGGCAAAAGCGACGAATTACGCCAGCGAGCCACTTTGCGTATTTTGCTAAAAGCAGATTTTGCCAATACCGTGATTGTACCAAAAACCGATGCTTTTGGTCAGCCCGAACAAGCGTTTTTCATTGGCGGGTCATTTGGTGATGAAAGGTTTTTATCCCTGTCCCGCACCGGGTGGGATAATCCTGGCGGCATAGAACGGCGCAGTGGTTTGCAGGCAGTAGAATATGTACTGAGGGACAAAACCCTGTTCCGCCAAATTAAAGCCCGGTTCAACCCCATTGCCGCTACGCCCGTGTTGGAGCAATCTTTGCTGGACGGCGTTGAACGTGTCACACTGGGGTTTTATGATGGGGAAAATTGGGCGGACAACTGGTTGACTGGCGTGCCACCAGACGGGGTGACAACTTTACCGGTATTGGCTTCGGTTGAGCTGGAATTTACGGACGGTAAGCGCCTGCGGCAAATATTCCGTGTGGGGGCAGACCAATGAGTGAGCGCAAACCAATGAAATCCCGCAAAAATGAACGCGGCGCAGTGTTGTTGACGACCTTGCTGTTGATGACGGTTATGGCGGCTTTGGCCGTGGCGATCATGGACGACATCCGTTTTGCAGTGAAACGTGCGGCGGGCGTCCAGATTGCGGAACAACTCGACTGGTATATGCGCGGCGGAGAAGCCTTTGCCGAGAACTGGTTGCAGATTAATGGGGCAGATAATCAAATAGGTTTTGCGCAAATTGTTTTGGCTCGCGAGGCCATCGTATTTCCCCTTGGTGATGATGGGGAGGAGCAGGACGCAGAGAGTGGTGATATGCAGATACTCATATCAGACGGGCGCAATTGCTTTAATGTCAACCAGCTTGCTAATGAACAAACCAATGAAATAACCCGGCAGCGATTGGCAGACCTGCTGGAATTTCTAGAATTTGACGAACTGCAATCCGAAAACCTTGCTGCCAGTATCCAAGACTGGGTTGACGGGGATATTATACCCGAACAAGGTGGGGCCGAAGATCTGACCTATACCGCTAAAAATCCACCCTACCACGCCGCCAATACTCTGATGATGGACATTACCGAACTGCGGGCCATTGAGGGCATCACAGAAGATATATATGTGCGGATGCAACCGTTTTTATGTGCCTCGGCTGATATGAAAGCCAACAAAATCAATCTAAATACCCTGCACCCGGAACAATGGCCCTTGCTGGCAATATTGTTTGACCGTGATGAAGGTGAAGACGATGAGGAAGTCCAGGTGGCCAAGGCAGTGATTGCGCAAAGGCCTTTGGCAGGCTATGAAACTGTTGGGGCAGTTTGGGCATTACCAGTTGTCGCAGATTTGGAATTGAGAGGTGCTGGACAAGATATGACCGATGTAAAAACCGATTTGGTAAATTTGGAAATTATCGTGCGGCGAGGTGAGCAGACCCGTCGCCAGCAAGCAAGCTTTAGTTTGAGCGGTGAAGCGGGAGCTAGACTGCTGTCGCGCCGGGGGGCCTATTAGTTATGGCGGATTTGATTTTGATATTTGGGTCGCTACCAACCGCCCCGTGGGAATGGGGTTTAACACCTAGCGGGGAAGCTGGCCTCGCCGAAACAGACGCGCAAAAAACGGATTTGAAAGCCCTGGATTTCAACCGCCTTATTGTCGTTCTACCAGGCCAACAAGTGGTGATAAAACCGCACACGCTCGGCAAATTAAACAATAAACAAATGCAACAAGCCGCCGGATTTAGCATCGAAGACGAGCTTGGGGCGTCTCTGGAAAACAGCCATATTGCTCTGGACGCAAATAGCGACAGGCTGGCGGTTGTGTCCAACCATGTTATAGAGAATACGATTGCCGCTCTGGCTGAGTACGGCTTGAGTGCAGATATTATCTGTGCCGATTATGACAGTTTTTCGGTGGCGGACAGTTTTTCCTATGAAAACCGGATTGTGCAAAGAACCGGGAGTGGTTTGGGTTTTACAATAGACACAAACCTTGCCAGCAGCGTATTGAACGCGGAGCAAAGTATTCCGCCGCAGATTGATACCGCCCGGTTTTTGCAAAAGATAAATACCGCCTTGCAAGCGGGCCATAGGCCGATCAATTTACGCCAAGGCATATTTGCCAAGCGGAGCAAGCACGGTACCCGAAAATTTAAGCGCAGCATGATCTTGACGGCTGGCATAGTCGCCGTGTTTGTGGGTGCCAATATTTTCCAGGGTATGAGCGCACTGCGAAAAACCCAGGCCATTCAAGAACAAATGGCGGGGATTTACACAGAAATTTTCCCCGGTCAGGATGTGTCCAAAAAGCCGGCTTTGGCGGTTATACGAGCGCAATCGGATGCCAAGACCGCAAACCAACAGGTGTTCATCAAACTCTCAGCCTTGCTCGCAGCAAGCGCCCAGAAAGTTTCGGGGGTGGAGGTGTCTTCGCTACGTTATGATGCGGCGCGCCAGCAACTGAGCTTGTCTATTCGCTATTCCGGCTTTGATGATGTGGAGGCACTCAAACTGGCCGTTTCCACGAATGGCGGGATATTCACGGAAAGCGGTACGCGCCAAAGCAGCGACGGGTTAAGCGGTGACGCAGTATTGAGGCTTGGACAATGAAGGCAGGAACAATGAAAAATGGGACAATGATAGCTCTATGGAAAAAAAGTAGTGCCCGCGAAAAAGCTTTAGTCGCTGTGGCCGGAGCTTTGTTGGGCATTTTTATCCTGTGGCAATTTGCTTATAAACCATTGGCCAATTGGCCCAAGGCGCAGGAGCGCGCATTGCAACAGGCCGAACTTGATTTGAAAATCATGCAAAAAGGGCAATCCGTTTTGCGGGCGCAATCTATGAGCACCCAAGACCAGGAAATAACCGTGCTTGCCCCGGCTGATTTTCAAACCACGATTACTAATATCGCCAAAGACAAAGGTCTGACAATTTCGCGCCGCCAGCCGGGGGGTGACCGCGAACTGACATTGTGGCTGGAAAACACCAAAACCACTGCCTTTTATGCATGGGTGGATGATTTAACCAAGGGCTATAATATATCGCTACTTCGCGCTCAACTTAACCGCAATGACGACGCCAGTGTGCGGGCGCAGGTGACATTCGTTTTGGGAGATCAGTAATGCGGGTTTTGTTACTTTTGCCTCTGTTATTTATTGTTGGATGCGCCAGTGTTACACCGCCCGCCCAAGAGGAAAAACTGCCCGTACCTGCCCAGATAGAAGGCCTGTCGGCGCAGGAATTGGAAACCGGGGAATGCGGTGTGTTTTTTTGGCGCGATAGTGTCCCGCGCACCTTCGTGTTTTTTCAAAAACAAGGACAATCACAGGCCAGGTTATTTGACCAAGGTGCTGAAACTATTATTGAAACTGAACAAAGCACATCTAATCTGGAGCTGGATGCAAGATTTGAATTTAGCTATAATGGCGGCAATTATGAAGCCGTTTTTGTTAAGGCCGTGTTTGGGGATGCTCTTGAAGGCGGGCGGCGTCTATCCGGAGGCACGATCACAACGAAAAAACCAGACGGTTGGCAGGAAATCCTCCCCGTTTCAGGGGTATATGTTTGCCGTTAACGCAATACAAATAATGCTAACCAGGTTAAAAATATACCGAGGGCCAAATGTGGGCCGAATGGCAGTTTTTGATTTTTAGGGTCTGCGCCTGACTTGCTTAAAATCAACGCGTGTATCAGGCCGGAAAAACTAGCGATCAGTAAAATAAACGATAGCCCGTACCAACCGCACCAGGCACCTCCAGCCGCCAGTAACTTGGCATCCCCGCGCCCAATCCCGTCTATGCCCCGAAGCCGTTTATAGGCTAGCTCAAGAGCGACCAGTCCTGCATATCCCACGGCTGTGCCAATGACCCCCGCCAGCAAGGCATTTTGCCAATATGCAAAGAGCAAACCGATGAAAATGAGAGGGAAAGTCAACATATTTGGCAAAATCATGGTCTTGAAATCAATCACAGCCAATGCGGCTAATACTGACAACAAAACAAACCCGAAAAACCAAATAATCATAACGGTGTCATAGACCGAACAAGCCAACATTACCAGCATGGTATATCTCGTGTGGACGCAGTTACAGTTATATGTAACAAGCTAACAATAAAAATATATAAAAGGCATATAATGGCAAAAGCATCTGATTTATTCGTTGAGGCATTGGAGGCGGAGGGGGTCGAATATATTTTCGGCATTCCGGGTGAAGAAAATCTGGACATGCTGGACAGTCTGTCCCGATCTTCTAAAATCAAACTCATACTCACACGGCACGAACAAGCGGCCGGGTTTATGGCGGCGACTTATGGTCGGTTTACGGGCAAGACGGGCGTTTGTATGGCGACATTGGGGCCGGGGGCGACAAATCTTGTTACCGCCGCAGCCTATGCCCAACTGGGCGGCATGCCCATGTTGATGGTGACAGGACAAAAGCCAGTGAAAAAATCAAAACAAGGCCGTTTCCAGATCCTTGATGTGGTCGATATGATGGGGCCGATTACCAAATACACCCACCAAATCGTCGCCAGTGGCAATATTCCGTCGCGTATTCGCGAAGCTTTTCGTATCGCCGAGGAAGAAAAACCCGGCGCAGTACATTTGGAATTCCCCGAAGATATTGCCGAGGAGCAAACCGACGAGCGTCCGATTCCGGCATCAGCCCAGCGCCGTCCCGTCCCGGAAGATAAATCCATCAAAGCCGCAGTTGATAAAATCGAAGCGGCCAAATCACCCATATTGGTTATCGGGGCAGGGGCCAACCGCAAACTAACGGGCAAGATGCTCTCACGGCTTATTGACAGAACCGGTATTCCGTTCGTGACGACACAACTTGGTAAAGGCGTAGTTGACGAGAGGCATCCTCTTTTCATGGGGTGCGCCGCACTGAGCGCGGGTGATTTTGTCCACCGGGCCATAGGCGCGGCTGATCTTATCATTAATGTTGGCCACGATGTGATTGAAAAACCTCCATTTTTTATGGAGGTTGCTGGCACCGAAGTTATCCATATTTCCTTTAATACAGCCGAGGTTGACCCGGTGTATTTTCCGCAAATCGAAGTGATTGGCGATATTGCCAACGCTATTTGGCGTATACGAGAGGAAATCGCGACGCAAGCCCATTGGGATTTTTCCCGTATGATGGATGTGCGCGCCCACGGTGCGGCCCACGAAACGCAAGGCATTGATGATGTGCGCTACCCCGTCTATCCCCAACATCTGGTTGCCGAAGTGCGCAAGGCCATGCCGGACGACGGCATTATTTGTTTGGATAATGGTATCTATAAAATCTGGTTTGCACGTAATTATAAAGCTCACCAATCCAACACCGTATTGCTCGATAATGCTTTAGCAACTATGGGGGCGGGGTTGCCGTCGGCAATGGCGGCCCATTTGGTGCATCCTGAGCGTAAAGTTATGGCGATTTGCGGCGACGGCGGGTTTATGATGAACTCCCAGGAAATGGAAACGGCGGTTCGTTTGAAGATGAATATAGTTGTACTTATCCTCAATGATAATTCTTACGGTATGATCCGCTGGAAACAGGCCAGCATGGGTTTTGAAGATTGGGGGCTGGAATACAATAACCCGGATTTTGTTAAATATGCACAGAGCTATGGTGCCAATGGTTACCGAGTTGAAAAAACTGCGGAATTGCCATCTTTGTTGGAGAAATGTCTCAATACCAAAGGGGTTCATTTAATTGAGTGTCCGGTGGATTATTCTGAAAACGACGAAATTCTCAACGAGCAAATTCAAAAGCTCAGTGCGGCACTTTAGGCCAGGATATTACTGTTATGAAACTCCAGAAAACTTACCCCTATTATCTGGCGAACAAGGCCGTGTTCGCAAATGAAGATTTGCCGGTTACGGATAAGTACACGGGCGAAATTGCTACCCGTGTTGCCTTGGCACGACCAGATGTTATTGACGCAGGTATTGCCGCGGCCGTAAAAGCGGCGGAGCCTATGGCCAAAATGCCAGCTTATAAGCGCAAAGACGTTTTACTGCATTGTGTGGCCCGGTTTAAGGAACGCTATGACGAATTGGCCTATTCTTTATGCATAGAGGCGGGCAAGCCGATCAAGGATGCGCGTGGGGAGGTGGACCGCCTGATAGATACATTCCAGATCGCTGCCGAAGAGGCCGTGCGTATGAAAGGCGAGTTGCAAACCCTGGATATTTCCGCTCGCGCTCACGGGTATCGGGGTATGTGGAAGTGCGTCCCCATTGGGCCGTGTTCATTTATTGCGCCGTTCAATTTTCCGCTTAATTTAGCGGCCCATAAAATCGCCCCGGCCATTGCGGTCGGGTGTCCGTTCGTGATGAAACCAGCTTCCAAAACCCCGCTTGGTGCGTTGATTATGGGCGAGGTGCTGGCGGAAACGGATTTACCCCAAGGCGCATTTTCTATTTTGCCGTGTTCACGGGACGGCGCGGATTTGTTCACCGAAGATAATCGTTTGAAGCTTTTAAGTTTCACTGGGTCGCCTGGTGTTGGTTGGGCGCTCAAAGCTAAATCCGGCAAGAAAAAAGTGGTGCTGGAGCTGGGCGGAAATGCTGCCGTTGTCGTAGACGCGGACACCAATCTTGAGGACGCCGCCGAGCGGATTATTTTTGGTGCATTTTACCAAAGTGGCCAAAGCTGCATAGGGGTTCAGCGCATAATATTACACGCGGATATTTACGATAAAATGCGTGAGTTACTGGTAGCAAAGACGGCCAAGCTTATATCGGGTGACCCCAAAGACGAGGCCACATTTATAGGCCCGATGATTTCCGAAAAAGAAGCCAGCCGTTTGCACGGGTGGGTGATGGACGCTGAAAAAGCTGGCGGGCGCATTTTGTGCGGGGGCAGTCGGGATGGGGCCATGTTGGAAGCTACGCTCATGGAAGATGTGCCTACGGATGCTGAAATATGTGTTGAGGAAGCTTTCGGCCCCGTTGCTATACTGTCCAAATTTACCACATGGGACGAAGCTCTGCATATGGTCAATGACAGCAAATTTGGACTACAGGCCGGGATTTTCACCCGGGATTTTTACAAAATCCAACAAGCCTGGGACGAACTTGATGTTGGCGGTGTTGTCGTGGGCGACGTGCCGAGCTACCGGGTTGACAACATGCCCTACGGGGGCGTGAAAGATTCCGGCCTTGGCCGTGAAGGCATACTATTTGCCATGGAAGATATGACCGAGATTAGAAACCTGGTCATAAGAACACCGCCGCAATAGGTTAAAGATTTTCCGACAGCCCGTTACCCCTCACCTTGTTCCTCTCCCAAAAGGAGAGGAGACGTTTACACAACGTTTTGGGATTACGGGGTTTTATTAATAGAGCCTTCGTAATTGTCTGGTGCAACAATTAACAAAGGTAGATGCCACACCGTCTCCTCTCCTTTTGGGAGAGGAACAAGGTGAGGGGTAATGGTGTTTATAAGGAGCTAAATGTTCTACTTTTCCCAATAATAGGGCGCACGCTTACGATCACCGCTCAAGGTTTCGTTCATTGTGCCGGCTTCATAGAGCCGCCCGCCCAGCATGACATATGCGACAGTGTCGGAGTTGCGAATGTTGTCCAATGGGTTGCCGTCAAGAATGACCAAATCCGCCAGTTTCCCGACCTCCAGCGAGCCAATGTCCTTGTCATAGCCAAGATGTTTGGCGGGCGCGGTTGTGGCTGCCGTAAGCGCCTGTAAGGGGCTCATACCGCCGCGCACAAAGCTCCACATCTCCCAGTGAGCCCCCAAACCTTCGCGTTGCCCGTGGGCACCAATGCTGACCAGAACACCTGCTTCGGCAAGCTTTTTGGCTGTTGCCGCGCTTATGGCGTCTGCATAATCTGCGTCCGGTGCCTTTTGCCTGCGCACAGAGGCGGGCTGGAGCACATGGGGCGGGACGTGTTTGGAGAGCAGGGGATGCTTCCAGACATCGTCTTTTTGGTAATAATAAGCCTCACCGCGAATGCCGCCATATGTCACATTCAAGGTTGGTGTGTATCCAACACTGGTCTGGCTGTAGAACTGTATGACATCATCATAAAGCTCGGACTGGGGCAGGTTGTGCTCAATGCCCGTATTGCCGTCAGCAATCATGGATAAATCCATGTGAAACAATGATCCGCCCTCGGCGACCACCGCAATATTCGCATCGCGGGCGGCGGTGACAACCTGTTGTCTTTGTTCCCGGCGCGGCTGGTTATAGTTTTTAACGCTTTGCGCACCTTGGGCTTTGAGGCGAGAGATATGTTCTTTGGCGTCTTCCAAATTATCGATTTTGGCGAAAAATGCTGGTGCTTTGGCACCGTAGATAATTTCTCCGGTTGAGAATATTCGGGGGGCCAAAATCATCCCGGCCCGTTGCATTTCCGATGCGGCAAAGATCAGATCCGCCCGCGAAGACGGGTCATAGATTGTGGTCACACCAAATGCCAAATGGGCAATGGATGACCAGTTTTGGTTTGGAACCAGACCGCTCACACCTTGCGCGCCGTGGGCATGGGCATCAATTAGGCCGGGAATAATGGTCTTGCCGCTGGCGTCGAGTGTTTTAGCCGTGTCCGGTACTGTTATATCGCTGGCGCTGCCAACGGCTTTGATACGGCCCGCCTTGACGAGCACAACACCGTTTTCAATAACCCCGCCGTCTTTACCGTCCATCGTGATAATACGTGCGCCCGTAATAGCGATAAGACCTTCAGGGCGGTCAGCCAGGCGTTTCACTTTGAGAGATATGCCTTTGGTGGGCGGTTCATAGTCTTTATTAGCAATAAGCTTCGTGACATCTGCACTATACAGAACCGGGCCAAGGCTCCAATTTATGGTGTCACCACCGTTTGACCAACTTGGATATTGCGAACCGCCTTTGCTGGTTTTGGTGACGGGCAGGGCTTTGGATTTTGGGCCAGTGGCAATGTTTTGCGGCCCCGATATAACTGGCGTTACAAACAGATTGTAATTTTCGCGAAAGGCGATGTTTTTGCCGTTGGGCGCAATGGTAAACATTTGAGCCAGTTTGGAAGATGCGTGAACGCGCTCGGCTTCACCGTCCAAATTGGTACTGACCAGCGAGCGAGTTTTGTCCCGGCTCTTGGTGAAGTAAATGCGGTCATTTTTCGCCCCGAAATGGGGCATGGAGCCGGATTTACTAAAGCGGTGCATGGCACCGCCCTTGTTTGGTTTATGGCTTGGCATATGATACAGGCCCGGTGCATTTGACCAAAGGCCGGATGTTAGATATCCGCCGGATTTTTTCTCAAACACGATGGTTTGACCGTCCGGCGAAAAGGACGGATTGTTGAAATGGCCGGGCCGTGTTGTAATTTTTGCCGTGTTCCCGGATGCCATATCTCGAATATGTATGCTGGCGAGTTTGTCATCTTGCCAAGATATAAAGGCCAGTGATGTGCCGTCTCGTGACCATGCGGGTTGCAGTTCACGGGTGTTATCATCCCAACCCGTTAGGCGTACTGGCTTTCCGCCCGGCAATGACTTTATATAAAGCTTGCCAAAAGCTTCAAATATCGCCCGGTTTCCGTCAGGAGACACCTGGGTGAATTTGATCATTTTGGCTTCAACGCTGTCCGGTGACACTTGTATTTGCGGGCGCGGCGGGTCGATAACGGCGCGGGTGTCTTTAACGTGAAACGGGATTGCTGAAGTGGAACCGTCTCGCATGTCATAGCGTTGAATTTCTCCGCCCGCCCAGAAAATCAGTGCCGAGCCGTCCGGTGTCCAGTCCATATTGGGATAGACCCCGTGAACCGCCCAGGTTTCTTGCATGTCTTGGTCAAGATGGTCGTAAATTTTCCATTCCTTGCCGTTTGCCATGTCCTTCAAATACAATTTACTTTGGGCTCGTTCCCGGCGCACGAATGCCATGGTTTTGCCGTCGGGCGAGGGGGTAGGGCGCACGGAGCCGCCGTAACCGCTGACCGCCGTACTAATCTCGCCCGTGTCCATTTCGTATTCCAGGATTTCGAACAAGGTGGTGTTGCTATCTTGAGCGTAGATGAAACGGTTTCCGGGTGTCGTGTTTTTTGAATAATAAATAGATTTTCCGTCCGGCGCGAACATAGGCTCGCCCAGCTCTTTTTGAAAGCTCTCTCCCAGCATTTCGACCAGTTTCACGCCCGCCCCGCCGCTGGTATGATAGAGCCAAATCTCGCCTGTACCGAGCGATCTGCTGGTGGTGAAATGTTTGCGCGCCGCAATAAACCGCCCGTCCGGCGACCATGTGGGGTTATTCAGCAAGCGGAATTTTTCCTTGGTGACTTGCTCGGCATCAGAGCCGTCAACATCCATTGTCCAGATATTATCCGCACCACCCCGGTCGGATGTAAATGCAATGCGCTTGCCGTCCGGTGAAAACCTTGGTTGAATTTCCCAAGCCATGCCTTTGGCAATAGACGTAGCTCTGCCGCCGCTAATAGACATAGTGTAAATATCACCGAGCAGATCAAAAGCAATTGTCTGGCCGTCCGGGCTGACATCAAGGCTCATCCATGTCCCTGTACGGGTGTTGATTTTAATGTCGCGTTTATCACCCGGCGGGTTTGACACATCCCATTTTGGTTTGTCCTTTTTCTCATCTGCGTCTTTGGCAAATACAGGGACAGACGTGAACACCAAAGCCGGTACACAAATAAAGGCTACGGATTTAAGGTATTTAGCTATGGTCATGGGGTCTCCCTGAAGTGTTTATTGTTATAGGCTTTACATGTTTTTATGCGAAGTTTTGTTCAAAAGAAATAGTATCCCTAAAACCGTCCTGCGGCTCCGGGGAAGACTATGGGGGTCTCGCTGCCATCATGGGCAACAGACGAGACGCCGAAATAATAATTGTCCACAACCATGTTGGTAAAGGTGTATTCTGATGCCTTCCCCACAAACCTTGAATGTGTCCATTCCGGTGCAGTCGTTAAACGCCAATGGACACGGTAACCTTTGAGATTGCCTGCCGCTTTGCCGTCAGGGGTTTTCCATTTAAGTGTGGCGGAAGGTTTCACGGCCCCGCTCAATTCAACATTGCCCGGAAACGGCGGCGCGCCCGCGATACCTGCCATTGCCAGCGCGTTTAGCGCAGTTAGTTTAGCGGCATAATCTGCATTCACACCTACCATAGTATCGCCGTATGTGACGCCGTTTTCAGTACGCAAATCTTGATGTTGGCGGTCATAATGTTCATGGGTTTCCATGATACGTACGGCGGGTATGCCGACGGTGTTAAATGGTCGGTGATGACCGCCGCGCCCGAACCTGTCGAGCCTGTAGATCATCATCACATTCAGATTGGTCATATATTGGTCAGCCATGGTTTTAACATAGCGGGCCAGATTGCGCGACGGGCTGTCGACCTCGCCGCCTCTAAACCTACGCTCACGGGCTTCTTCCTTGGTTTCGTTATCGCGTGTGCCTTCCGAGAAAACTCTGGCCGTGCTATTGTCTATGACCCCGTCAATACCGGAGATGTTGGAAATCATATCATTATTGAGAACCGCTTTGATCTGCCAGCCTTGCTTGAGCGCATGAGCGGCAACGATTTCGCCGCCGAAAAGCCCTTGCTCCTCGCCGGACAGTCCGGCGTATATAATGGAGCCTGCAAATTTGCGTTTTGACAACACCCGTGCGGCTTCCAGCACGCCTGCCATGCCAGATGCATTATCGTTGGCACCGGGATTATCAGATACGGCGTTGAGCGGGTCGGTGACGCGGCTGTCAATATCACCGCTCATCACCACATAACGGTTCGGGTCGAGGGAGCCGCGCTGGATGGCCAATACATTGACGATTTCGGTAGGCTCGGGGATGCGGCTTTTGCCCTCTATGGTATCCGACACATATATCACTTCCAGACATCCGCCGCAGTCTTTGGAGATGCGTTCAAATTCTGCGAAAATCCAGCGTCTTGCTGCGCCAATGCCGCGTGTCTCGGATTTGGTTTCGGACAAAGTATGTCGTGTACCAAAATCCACCAGGGTCTGGATATCGTTTTGGATACGGGCAGGGGACGGGGCAGTGGCAATGTCGTATAATGCCATGACTTCGGAAGGGGGTGCCGTTATTGTACTGTTCTGGGCGGCGGTCTCGCCGGGGATAAATGTCGTTACACCCGCTAACATTATTGACAATAATAATTTCATTTTACTTCTCCGCTTTCTATAGACCCAAACTATAGACATAGTATAGTGTGTCAAATCACAAGTCGGTTTTGGAGCCTTTATAAGGAGATAAAATGCGTAATATCAAATGGTTAGCAGGTATTTTAATTGGATTGGCGCTCATCGCCGTATTTGCATTTGCACGTGGTCCTGCGTCTATCAAGCAAACAAAAGCGGATTTTAAGGACAGTGGTGCTACCTATGCCAAGCTGTGTGCGGACTGCCACGGTGCGGATCTTGGCGGCGGTCTGGGTAGTAATTTGGTTGACGGTGTTTGGGAAATTTCCAAGACTACGCCGGAAATCGAGAAAATTATCGCGGATGGTAACGACGAAGCAGGCATGCCCGCGTTTTCTGATCAATTGTCCAGCGGACAAATCAAGAACCTGGTGCAATTCATCCATCAACAAAAGCCTGTGCAGACAATCAAAGCAGTCGTGAACGTAGATAGTATTGAGGGCGGCGTTGTCAAATCCGAAGTCTGGGTTGACGGGCTTGATGCGCCGTGGGGGCTGGTGTTTATTGGCCCGAACCGGGCGTTGATTACCGAAAAACCCGGCCAGTTGCGACAAGTCGTGGACGGGAAGTTATTGCCTGAACCGATTACTGGCACGCCGGAAGTTTTTTCAGGCGGGCAGGGCGGGTTGCTGGATGTGGCTATTGATCCGGATTATGCAGAAAATTCCTGGATTTATTTGGTGTATTCTCACCCGCTGGAACCAGGTTCTGACAAGTCTATGACCAAGTTGATACGCGGCAAAATTGTCGAGAATAAATGGGTTCAAGAACAGGTTCTGTTTGCAGCCAAACCTGAGCATTATATCAAATCACGCGCCCATTTTGGTTCGCGCATAACCTTTGATGATAAAGGGCATTTGTTCTTTGGTGTTGGGGACCGTGGGCGACAAGATGTAGCCCAGGATTTAACCCGGCCTTACGGGAAAATATTCCGTTTGAAACGCGATGGTCGCATCCCAAAAGACAATCCTTTCCTTGGGTATTCAAAGGCTTACCCGGCTACCTTCAGCTATGGCAACCGCAATCCTCAAGGCCTGGTCTGGTCGGACGGCGTATTGTGGGAAACCGAACATGGCCCCAAGGGGGGTGATGAGCTTAATGTCATAACACCGGGCACCAATTATGGTTGGCCAGTGATCTCCTATGGCCGTAATTATAGCGGCAGTGAATTAACGCCTTACACCCATATGGACGGTATGGAACAACCCGTTTCCCAGTGGACACCCTCAATCGCGGTAAGCGGGCTTGATGTGGTCACGGGCGATATGTTCAAGGACTGGAACGGGTATTTGCTCGCCGGGGCTTTGAAATTCAAAGAATTACGCCTGATTAAAGTAGACGGAAGCAAATATATATCCGAGCAAATCCTGATTAAAGACAAAGGCCGGGTGCGCGATGTAGGTATGGGGCCGGACGGGGCTATCTATGTGACACTTAATTCACCCGGACAAATCTTACGTCTTACGCCTAACAACAAGAAAGAAGATAAATGACACAAAAACTGTGGAAAGAAAACCTGATTACCGGCTACCAAAATTTTCGCGCCGGGCCATATCAACGAAATAAAGGTTTATACGAACAAGTCGGCACACAAGGCCAAAGCCCTGATGTGTTGGTGATTTCTTGTGTGGATAGCCGGGTTAGCCCGTCTACGGTTTTTAACGCTGATCCCGGCGAGATGTTCGTCTTGCGAAATGTGGCAAATATCGTGCCACCATATGACCCAACCGCCGGTTATCACGGCACCAGTGCCGCCATAGAATTTGCCGTTAAGAACATGAAGGTGAAAGCCATAATGGTCATGGGCCACGAAAGCTGCGGCGGGGTTGCCGCATTTCTCGCCAGCCTTGACAATGCACCAGATACAGACGCAGAGCATTCTTTTGTGGGAAGTTGGATACAAATTTTGGACGCGGCCCATAAGCGTTTCATGGCTTCGGACACGGGCGCCGCCAGCCAGCAAAAACAGATGGAATATGCAGGGGTGCGCCAGTCACTACTCAACCTCATGGGCTTCCCGTTCGTGGAAAAAGCGGTCGCGGCAGGCGAATTATCCCTGCAAGGCGCTTATTTCAGCATTATTGAAGGCAGGCTGTTATTCGCAAATGCGGACGGTGTTTTTGAAGAAGTGGCGAGCGGGTAGAATTCCAAAAAATGTTAATGATATAACTGGGTTCGTAAGGTGGATTAGGCTTCTTAGCCGTAATCCACCATTGGCATTCACCGCACGGTGGATTACGCCAAGAGGCTAATCCACCCTACAGGTTTATAGGAAAGGTTAAAGGCCCCTAAGCGACCTTAACCGGAGCTGCCGCTCTTACATCTTCGCTCACATGGCTTTCGAATTTTTCGAAATTTTTGATGAACATCTCGATCAGTTTTTGGGCTTGGGCGTCATATTTCGCAGGGTCGGCCCATGTGGTACGCGGCATAAATAGCGCATCATCAATGCCGGCAACGGACACGGGCACTTCAAAACCAAAATTGTCATCGATACGAAATTCGCCAGCGTTCAAGCTGCCGTCCAGTGCCGCATTTAACATGGCACGGGTCGCCTTGATGGGCATCCGGTTTCCGGTGCCGTAAGGGCCGCCTGTCCAGCCCGTATTGACCAGCCAACACCCGACATTGTGTTCGGCAATAAGATCACGCAGAAGTTCGCCGTAAACCGCAGGGTGGCGCGGCATGAAAGGTGCGCCAAAACAAGCGGAAAATGTCGCGGTTGGCTCTGTGATGCCTTTTTCCGTACCAGCCACTTTTGCGGTATATCCGGACAAGAAATGATACATGGCCTGGGCAGGGGTGAGCCGGGCAATAGGCGGTAAGACGCCAAAGGCGTCCGCCGTAAGCATGATGATGTTACTGGGCTGGCCACAGCGCGAATCCAGTCTTGCATTAGGTATGGCACTTAACGGATAAGCGCCACGGCTGTTTTCGGCCAAGCTATTATCGTCGAAATCAAGTTCACGGGTTTGTTCGTCCATGACCACATTTTCCAAAACCGTGCCCCACATGCGGGTTGTGGCAAAAATTTCCGGCTCAGCTTCTTCGGATAGTTTGATCATTTTGGCGTAGCAACCGCCTTCAAAATTAAACAGGCCGTTTTCAGACCAGCCGTGCTCGTCGTCACCTATTAAAGTGCGCTCAGGGTTGGCGGACAATGTGGTTTTACCCGTGCCAGACAGGCCAAAAAACACGGCGGCGTTGTCATTATCGTCTACATTGACTGAGCAATGCATGGGCATGACCCGCTTTTCGGGCAGGAGATAATTCAGGATGCTAAACACGGATTTCTTGGTCTCGCCCGCATAGGACGTGCCGCCGATCAACACCAGGCGTTCGCTCATATTGACGGCGATAACCGTTTCGGAATTTGTCCCGTGGCGTTCTTTATTAGCCTGAAAGCTGGGCAAATTGATGATGGTGAATTCAGATTGATAAGTCGCCAGATCACTTTCAGAAGGCATCCGTAATAGATGGCGGACAAACAAGGAATGCCAGGCAAATTCGGTGACAATTTGTACGGATAGACGGTGGTCAAGATCAGCGCCGCCAAATGTTTCTTGGGCAAACAAATCTTTCCCGGCCATGTGCGCGGCGAAGTCTTCCCGGAGAGCTGCAAATTGCACCGGGGTCATGGAAGCATTGTTTTCCCACCACACAATATCTTCGGTTTCGGCGTCACGAACTACGAATTTGTCGTTAGCGGAGCGTCCCGTATGTTTGCCCGTCTTGACGACCAGCGCACCGCCTTTAGCAATTTTGCCTTCACCGCGTTTTACTGCGGCTTCATAAAGCCGGGCTGGTGTCCAGTTCCAGTTGAAATTATTTAGATTTTTAAAGCCAGGAATGCCCAGGTTTTTACTGTGTTTTGAATGATTCATGAAACTGCCCATTTGTTCCGAAAAGCCGAACATCAGATTCGACGAATTGTCGCTTACATAGCAAGTTTATTTCAAATTGAAACATATTATTTACGTCTATACGCCGCTAAATTTTCGGGCCGTAATCATAATGGCCACCCTGTTCCAAAGCTCGGAGGTAAGCGGGGCGAGCCTGCATTTTATCAACAAACTCGATGCAAGCTGTATAACCCAATAAACGACCGTGGCTCTTGGCGGCTTCTAGCGGGAATATCATTTGGAAATCCGCCCCCGACATTTCTTCGCCTGCAAAATATGTGTTTCCGGTTAAATGATACTCAATATAGTCGAAATGTGTTTTCATCTCGTGGTTGATTACTGGTGCGAGCGGCGCGGCGGCCTCACCTAAATAAGCTGTGTACATGGACAGCAAAAGTGGGAGCATGGCCGAACCTTCACCGTAATGGAGAAAGTGGATGTAATTATTGTATTCTGGGCTAGCTGCTTTGGGTAAAAACCTGCCATCACCACGCTCACGGATGAGATATTCAATAATGGCTCCGGTTTCAGCGATAATTTCTTTGCCGCATTCAATAACAGGTGCTCGGCCTAGAGGGTGAACGGCCTTTAACGCAGGTGGCGCTCGCCCTGTTTTGGGGTCTCTTGAATAATGTTTGATGGTGTAATCTAGTCCCAATTCTTCCAGCAGCCACAATACGCGCTGGGAACGGGAATTATTCAAATGATGTACCGTAATCATATGTTCTTGAATATCGACGTAATCAGGAGTTTAGGCAAGCACTTTCTTTGGTTGGTTATACTCACTATCTGGTGGGCTATCTGAAAACGCCAAGCTACCCAAAAGCAAAATGAGTGTAGCGGCGATAGTACCCAAGGCACCTAATCGCACGGCTTTGCTAACTACCCCCATCTATGTATTCCTGTTGTTGTTTTGTTTTTGTTACAACGTTTAATCAAATATGTTGATCAATTTCGCGTTACACAGGATAGTTTCATGAAGTTTTCAACTCTAATACCCTCGGTCGCCCGCTCGTTGGTGGGTTAATAATCCAGGGCCGCAGGCAATTTTCCAACCTGAATTGACCCAAAATTTTGAACGGTTAAGTTCTATTTCTATAGAGCGGAAACCGTTAATGTTGCGGCCAAGCGGGATTGATTTACAGTAGGGGATTATGGTGCCTAAGAAAAAATCCCGCTTGATCAGGATAGACTGGTTTGTCCAGGCTAGAACGGCGGCGTCTACGAGGTAAAACCCGTCCCCGGCGTCCCTGATATTCCGTGGAAATTTTTGCGCCGGATGAACCGTGCCGTAAATTGCTGCACCGGATAACCGCCGGGCTTTCTCGGCGCGTAAAAGTCTGCGAAGTTTAGCGGATACTGTATCTGGTTCGGGGAAATATCTGTAATATTTTTCAATAATATTAAAGGTTTCCCCGTAGTTTTTAACATGGCGCATCCGGGCCATACAGGTTTGGTCGCCGGCCAAAAGTTCAATTGCTTTAGAAATTTGCCGCTTGGCTTCGGTGCGAGTTTCCAAGAGCGGACAATCGTTTTCGGTGAAGAAAATATAGTCGGTTTCCAGGCGTTTGGCGATTTCTTCCATGCCGACCAGAATGCCCAAATTATCAGGGCTGGTTTCGATGCGCAGGGGGAATTTGGCGGCAACGGATTGAACGTTTTCATCCGGGTCTGGCAAGAAAATCATGCTTTCGTCAAACAGGCTGAAAAAATCTGCCTTTTGATAGCTGCTCATAGCCGCGTCCAAAGAATTAGCCCCACGCCAACTTAATACGCCAAGTCCGACAGAGCCTTGGGGGTATGCCATCACCAATGCTCCTCGATCCACGGGGTGGGGCGCACATGTTTATAGCTTTTCTTGAGCCAATGCCTAACTGGCCATTCGCCCCGCGCCGCTTCGTCCTGGTCTGGTTTTCCGGTGAAGGCGACGATGCGGGTTTCATCTGGTAGTTTGGGGACTTGGAAGAAATTCAACGGCCAGCGCGGTAGCAGATTATGCTTGAAGCTGACGCACCAATCATTGGGCCAAAAAACCATGTCCTCGATTTCGCGAGATATATAGAGCTGCTCTATGCGGTATTTGTCCAAAACACTGGCCGGGTCGGCTTGTAATTTATCAAATATGTGTGTGTGTTTACCGACCGGAAAACGAAAGGCTGATGTGTTGCCGATATTTTGTCCCATTTGCGTCCAGTTCTCTATGACGCAAAACCGGCCTTTCTCGTAATCGAACATTGCGTCCAGATTACCCGTCACCACCAAATCAAGGTCAAGGAACAAGACATCCCCCTCAAGGTCAGCAAGCGGATATTTCCACATCACCAATTTTCGCCAGGGTAGATTGATCAGATCAGGCGGCAAGTTTATATCCGGTATGGTCTCGGTTTGCACGGCTTTGTCGATACCGATGACGTCATCGGTAAAACAGACCAGCCGGGTAGGGCGGCTGGTTTGGCGCTGAACGGCTGCCCACAAACGGTTGACATATTCAGAGCCGTAGCGTGTCCCCCATTTCATACAAATTATGGTCTGCAACGTGCGCTCCTTAGCTCTTCTACGCTCCGCTCATTCCCTGCGACCGCAGGAAGTCCCTCTTGGGGAAAGCGGGAATCCAGTTAAACAATAATGTGCGAGCCTTGCTCGCTCTTTATTCGCTGGATACCCAGTCAAGCTGGGTATGAGCGGGGTCTAAGAAAGACCTGCCTAATTCTTAGCTTTCATCATTTCGTCCCGCAGTGTGCGAAACTCTGCGGTTTTATTCCAGTTTGGCCAGTCGCGGCTGTTTGCGATACCGTGACCAAGTTCGTAGAAAATTTCTGTGACTTGCTCAATGCCGCTCAGGTCCCATGTCTCGTCATATTCGTCGGACGGGTGGTGATAACGCTCTTTGGTGTATTCCTCGTTAAAGGCTTCGCCGTATTCCTTACCGCGAATTTCGTGGTCTATGCCGCCGTCCGCATACAGGAACGGCACACCTTTTTTGGCTAGGCTGATATGATCGGAACGGTAATAATACCCGGCTTCCGGCTTGGGGTCTGGAGTGATATACATGCCTCTGGGCTTGATCACTGCGTCCAGCAGACCATCAAGGTCAGATGCGCCGTATCCGACGACAACGACATCCTTGGTGCGCCCTAGTGGCAACATACCGTCAATATTGATACCGACAACGGTTTGGTTCAACGGTACAATCGGATCTTCGCCGTAATAGGCCGAACCGAGCAAACCGGATTCTTCTGCCGTTACCGCGACGATTAAAACCGAGCGTTCAGCAGGGGCCACGGCAAATGCTTCACCAATTTCCAATATGGCCGATGTGCCAGTGGCATTATCAACCGCGCCGTTATAAATACCGTCCTCGCCTTCTGCGACATCCTTTTTGCCTTTATGATCCCAATGCCCCATATAAAGCACATATTCGTCCGAGTATTTTGTACCCTTAACCACGCCAACAACATTGCGGCTTTTCACCGTGCTGATTGTATTGTTAATCTGGGCGTTTAGTTTCAGGCCTTCCATTGCTACGGGTTTGAACCCTTTTTGGTGCGCGGCGGTTTTCAAAGCCGCAAAATCCAGACCCGCAGTTTTGAATAGGTCTTTCGCGGACTCTATGGTCAGCCAACCTTCCAATTTGGAGCGTGATGCACCTTTGTCGGGGCGTACCAGATCAATCTGTGCGCCCGTCCAGCCCCCTGAAACTACATTCCAGCCATAGCTGGCTGGTGCGGTCTCGTGGATTATCAATACTGCCGCCGCGCCCTGCTTGCCTGCTTCCTCAAATTTATATGTCCAACGGCCATAATAGGTCATGGCGTTACCGTTAAATAAAGTCTCGTCTTTGGTGGCGAAGCCTGGGTCATTGACCAGCATAACAACGGTTTTACCTTTGACATCAATCCCTGCATAATCGTTCCAGCCATATTCCGGCGCGACGACCCCGTAACCAACAAATACCAGATCGCTGTCTGTAACACTGACGGTATCTGCGTTGTGTTTTGTCCAATATACTGCATCATCCCCGGCGGTATATGACGTATCGCCGATTTTCATGAAGGAGCCATCGCTGACCGTGGTTGTGGTTAGGGTGATGGGTTGGAAATACGTGCCGCCTATGCCCATAGGCGCGATACCAGCCGCTTTCATTTCGTCGGCTATATACTGGGACGCAAGAATGCCGCCTGGAGTTCCGGGTTCACGGCCTTCAAATTTGTCATCGGACAGGTTTTTGATACGACGCCCCAGATCAGCCGCAGAAATAGACGGTTTTGCAGTTGGCTCCACGTCTGATTTTCCTGATGTGCAACCAACCATAAGTAAAGCCGCTGTAGTCAGGCAAAGTGTTTTTGAAATGCTCATGTTTCCCCCGGAGTTTAGATTTAATTTGCCGCAAAATGCCTGTAATTAACAGATTTGGCAAGCCCCATCTGAATATTAACGCGTTTGCATTTATACCTTGCGGACAAACTGACTATGACTATGGTACGCAAAACGCAATAAATGAAAAGGGATAATATGTCGCAAGGTTTTAGACATTTGCTTGTCACAGTATCACTCATTGGTGTTTTCACCGCCGGGTGCGCACAACAAACCCCCAACGGCGTGGTTGAAGATATACCAAAAAACGCAATTAGCACATCGTCCAATCCGGATATTCAAAAACTGGCAAACCTGGCCCTCAATAATAGCTACGGCTATGACATCACCCGTTCACTAACCACGGAAATAGGCCCGCGTTTGGCCGGAAGCGAAGGCGAGGCGAGGGCGCGGGACTGGGCAATGGCCAAGTTTAAAGAACTTGGGTTTGCCAATATTAAAAACGAGGCTTTCCCCGTCGCGGGTTGGGTGCGCGGTGTTGAGACCGCCGAGATTGTTGCGCCCTATCCCCAAAGCTTGGTGATAACGGCACTGGGCGGATCAGTAGCAACACCGAAGGACGGCATACAGGCGCCTGTCGCGTATTTTGCCACATATGATGATCTCGTTAACGCGCCACTGGGTAGTCTCGATGGGAAAATCGCCTATATTTCAGGGCGTATGGAAAAACACATAGACGGGGCAGGCTACGGCCCGGCCAATCAAAAGCGCCAAACCGGTGCCACCGAAGCCGCGAAACGTGGAGCATTGGCCGTTCTGATCCGCTCCGTAGGTACGGATTCGCACCGTTTCCCCCATACGGGCCAAATGCGTTATGACGAAGCGATCAAAAAAATCCCCATTGCCGCCATGTCCGCACCTGATGCAGATCAGATGGACAGAATATTTGAAATGGGCAAAGACGTAGAGATAAACTTGCATCTTCTCACACGCGATATCGGGGTATTGCAATCAGGTAATGTCATGGCGGAAATTATCGGCTCGGAAAAACCAGAGGAAATCATCCTGATCGGCGCTCACCTGGATTCGTGGGATATGTCTACGGGTGCCGTTGATGATGGGGCCGGGGTCGGAATTGTCATGGGGGCGGCCAAAGTTTTGATGGATTCTGGCCTTAAACCCAAGCGCACTATTCGTGTGGTGCTGTTCGGGGCCGAGGAGGTTGGCCTTATTGGTGCTTTCGCCTATGCCAAAGCCCATGAGGCCGAGTTGGGCCAGCATGTGTTGGCCACGGAATCAGATTTTGGTGCCGGGAAAATATACGGCCTGCAAGCCGGGAAATACGCCGCCACCCAGGCCGTAGTAGCCAGCTGGGTGCCGGAATTTGCCTATTTGGGTATTAAAGCCAAGGACGGTGTCACCAATGGTGGCCCGGACATTATTCCGCTAAATATAGCGGGCGTTCCGACCGTGCGGCTAAATCAGGACGGTACTGATTATTTTGATTTGCACCACACGCCAGACGATACATTTGACAAGATCGACCCAAAAGCCATACAACAAAATGTCGCCGCCTATGCCACACTGATCTGGCTGGCGTCAGAAGCAGATACAAATTTCAGAGACGAATAACCAAAAGGAAAAACTATGCGATTTCTCACATCAATATCTACGGCTGTCCTGGCGGCTACACTATTCGTTTCATCAGCGCAGGCTGAGGATTTGGTTAAATTATATAAGTATTTACATGCAAATCCTGAATTGTCCTTGATGGAAACCAAGACGGCGGCTCTGTTGGCTGGCAAACTTGACAAGCTTGGTTTTGAAGTGACCGAAAATGTCGGCGGAACGGGTGTTGTCGCCGTAATGAAGAACGGCGACGGCCCGACGGTGATGATCCGCGCTGATATGGACGCTCTGCCCGTCAAAGAGCAAACCGGGGTTGATTATGCCAGCACGGTGATCACAAAAAACCGCGACGGCATTGAAAAGCCGGCCATGCATGCTTGTGGTCATGATATTCACATGACGGTACTTATCGGCACGGCTAAAGAACTGGTGGCTGAAAAAGCCAATTGGTCAGGTACACTGGTTATGATTTTGCAGCCCGCCGAAGAATTGGGGCTTGGTGCAAGGATGATGTTGGAAGACGGGCTGTTTACGCGCTTCCCAAGGCCGGATTATAATCTGGCTTTGCATGATAATCCGGCTCTGGCGGCGGGCAAGGTCGGTATTGTACCCGGCTATGCGCTGGCCAATGTCGACTCGGTCGATATTACCGTGCGCGGCATAGGTGGGCACGGGGCCTACCCTCACACCACCAAAGACCCGATTGTCCTGGCCGCACAGCTTGTTACGGCCATGCAAACAATTGTGTCGCGGGAGACATCACCGCTGGACTCGGCCGTACTCACGGTTGGCTCGATCCACGGTGGCAGCAAGCACAACATCATTTCGGACGAGGTGAAATTGCAGCTTACCCTGCGTTCCTATAAAGACGATGTGCGGATGAACACCATCAACTCCATCAAACGCATGGCGGATGGTTTAGGTCGTGCCGCCGGATTGCCCGACGATAAATTGCCAATCGTAACCGTTAGGGACGCCGAATTTACCCCCGCCACATATAACAACCCTGAACTGGCGGCGCGCCTGACCCGCTCTATCGGTGCCAAGCTTGGCGCTGATAATGTAAAAATTATGAAGCCTGTTATGGGCGGCGAGGATTTCGGGGCTTTCGGGCGGGTAGAGCCTAAAATACCTAGTATGTTGTTTTGGCTGGGCGCGGTTAATCCTGAAGAAATCGCCAAGGCTAAAAAATCTGGCGAAATACTGCCGTCCTTGCATTCGCCGTTTTTCGTCCCTGATGCGGAGCCGACAATAAATACTGGTGTAAAGGCGATGACAGCCGCCGCGCTCGATTTGTTTCAAACCCCTGAATAATCATGGCCTTACCTGAAATATTACAAAACCTGGAGCTACCTGTTATTGGTGCGCCATTGTTCATTGTCTCGGGGCCGGAGCTTGTCATTGCCCAGTGCAAAGCTGGGATTGTCGGGGCGTTTCCCGCGCTCAATGCTCGCCCGCAAGATCAATTAGAAGTTTGGATTAAACGGATTAAAAAAGAATTGGCAGAGTACCAAAAGGATAATCCGGACAAAAAAGCTGCGCCCTTCGCGGTCAATCAAATTTGTCATATGTCCAACACCCGCTTGCAAGCAGATATGGAAACATGTGTCCGCGAACAAGTGCCGATCATCATTACATCCTTGCGCCCGCCAAAAGCTATTATTGACGCGGTGCATTCCTACGGCGGCATTGTTTTGCATGATGTGATCAATATCCGCCACACCAAAAAAGCATTGTCCGAAGGCGCGGACGGCATTGTCGCGGTTTGTGCCGGAGCGGGTGGCCACGCCGGACTGTTGTCGCCGTTCGCCTTGGTGCCGGAAATCCGTGCTTTTCATGATGGGCCATTGATGTGTTCGGGGTCTATATCCACGGGCGGCTGTATTTTAGCGGCTCAAGCTATGGGTGCTGATCTGGCCTATATGGGCACACGGTTTTTGGCCTCGAAAGAAGCCAACGCACCAGAGACCTATAAGCAGATGATCATCGATTCGGCTGGCGACGATATTATTTACTCGTCCTTGTTTACGGGCATTCACGGGAATTATCTCAAAGGCTCCGTCCGCGCCGCCGGGCTTGACCCTGATGAATTACCTTCGGCTGATAAAACGGCCATGAATTTCGGGGGAGGCTCTGATGCAAAAGCCTGGAAAGACATTTGGGGGTCTGGCCAAGGTGTCGGCAGCATACACGATGCACCCAGTGTTGCGCAAATTGTTGACGACCTCAAAGCTGAATATGCAAGCGCTAAAAAACGGTTGGCGATTTCTTAACGTTAGTGCATGTGTTTGGCCAGTCATTCCCTATTACAGCGTGCGTCATATTGGTTTATATCGCTTTGAGCATTGCGTTTTTATTGCATGCCATGTATTAATTATAGCGAAACTAGGTTATGACCTTGAGGGAGGACATTATGGGGAGTTTTAGTAAGTGGCTTTGGGGCATGATTATTATCATAGCGACGGCTATATTGTTTGGCTGGTTTGCACCTGCGCCGCTGGGCGCAAAAGCAAACTCTATGCAAATGGGCCAAACAGTTCAGACTGCACTTAATGACGGCGGTTTTGGCTGGGCGACAGTGGATATGTCGGGGAATGTAGCTCGACTAGAAGGCGAAGCGCCAAGCGAAGCTGCAAAAATTGCGGCTATTGCAGCCGCAAAAGATGCGAAGTGCGGAAAATGCGCAGACCGACGCTGGCATGAAGTGGACGCTGGTGCGCTAACGGTCGAGAAAATTATTCCTACGCAAATTCCGTACACACTTGGTGCCGCTCTAGGGGATGATGGCAGTGTTGTACTGAACGGATATGTGCGCAATGAGAATGATTTATCCCGCTTGCGGACCGATGCCGTAACACTGTTTGGTGACAGACTTTCCGGGTTTAATGTCAAAATTGCCAAAGGTGCGCCGGAATTGGATTGGCATGCAATTGCCAAAACACATCTATCCGCACTAAACAAGCTAAAAAGCGGTGAGTTTACTATGTCAGATATGGATTCGTTTCTTTCCGGTGAAGCTGAAAATGAAGCTGTCCGTGAGAGTATAAACGCATTGCTTAGTGAACTGCCTGCCAGGTTCAACGGCTCATCCAAGATCAACGTCGAAGGTGCCGCACCAGTTGTGGTTGGCCAGTTGAAGTCAGAAAATGTCTGTCAAGATTTGTTCAACGAACTTAAAGGCGACAACAAAATCAACTTTGGTTATGATAAGGCGAATATTGATGGAGAGGCAAGCCAGGTATTGCTAGACAGCATGGCCAGAGCGGCGAAACAATGCTCATCATTCCAAATAACCGTTGGCGGACATACGGATTCCGACGGGCCAGCAGAGTATAACCTGAACCTTAGCCAGCTACGGGCGAATGCGGTTGAGACATATTTAATTGCACAAGGTGTTGATTCTGGTAATATAACAGCTATTGGTTATGGGGAGGCGCAGCCAGTCGCGAGTAATGATACACCACAAGGTGCGGCGAAAAACCGTCGTATCGAATTTAAAGTCACACGTTCCAGATAGGGGAAGTTTTATGTCCAATAACATTGCATATCTTTTAAGTTTTTTCACATTGCCAGCATTTATTTTTGGCCTGCTAGGTCTAATATTGGGCTGGATATTTTGGGGGCGGAATAAACAGGTCGGCGATCTTAGTATTGAGGGTGAAGGTCAATTACGTGCCGAATCGGATAGCTTGCGCACCCGCATCAATGAACTTGAAGGCCGGGTAGGGCGTCGCGATACGACGATTACCGGGCTTGAAGCTAATTTGGCGTCAGCAAGTACCGTGGCCCCTGTCGCCGCTGGCAGCGACGACGATGAGACTTATGCACTGGAATGGCGTAACCGCTATCTGGCCGCACGGGTTAAATACCTTGAGGGGCGGATTACAGATGCGCCTAAAGCCAAGAAGAAACCAGTGGTCAAGAAACGTGTTGTTAAAAAAGTTGTCAAAAAAGCTGCACCAAAGAAAGCTGCACCAAAGAAAGCGGCACCAAAGAAAGCGGCACCAAAGAAAGCGGCACCAAAGAAAGCGGCACCAAAGAAAAAAGCTGCGCCTAAAAAAGTTGCGGCTAAAAAGACTGTAACTAAAAAAGCTCCAGCCAAGAAAGCTCCAGCCAAGAAAGCTCCAGCCAAGAAAGCTCCAACTAAAAAGGCGGTTGCAAAGGCTAACCCAAATGCCAAATACCTGACAGATGTTCGTAAATATGATCCAAAGGCTAGTTCTGCGGTGGTGGACAGCATTGTCAAATATTGCGGTATTTCTCTGCGGAGCCGGGATGCTTCTTTGGTAGCATGTTCAGACGAAAAAGAACTGGATACTGTTTCCAAAGGCTTTTGTACTAAAAAGCTCGGCATGACCAAAGGTCAGATGGATTGTGTTAAAGATGTGTGTGGTCAAATGAAAGCGCAACGCTTTAAAAACCGCGTCACTTTCTATTATTTGTGTGCCAAGAAAGCGCGCAAGATGAAAGTTTTCAGATAGAAAAACCTCTACACAAATTGTGTATTAGAAGGCCCGCCGGTTTGGCGGGCCTTTTTTGTTTTGGTGTTATAGTCTTTCGCGTTTAATTATACTTACGCAACTTCCCTGGTCCCGCTCATACCGACGAAAGTCGGTATCCATTGTGCGACCTTCACTGTGGATACCGACTTTCGTCGGTATGAGCGGCGGGTTGGGAGCCAGTATCTTTTGTTTCTGCAAAAACAGAAAGCTAATCCATGGTTTTGATAACGGAGTTACGTTGTCAGCATGGAACGAATGCGACATATTAGCAGCAATACCCATGTCCGGGATAACAACCGCTGGCCGAACTTCTCCCATGCGGAGATGGCCTGCCGTCATTGCGGCGAGGTTTATGACTGGCCGGAATTTATGGACAGGCTGCAACAGGCACGAACTGTTGTAGGTCGTCCATTTTTCATTCACTCGGCCCACAGATGTGCATTGCACAATGCCCGCGTCGGCGGGGCACCCCTGTCACAGCACTTAAAACTAGCCGTGGACATTGGTCTATATGGCCATGATCCACGCGACCTGCACCGCGCCTGCAAACAAGCCGGCTTTCGGGGCTTCGGGTTTTATCAAACGTTCATTCACGTCGATCTAGGCCGTAAGCGGTTCTGGTACGGCAATAAAAAGGCAAAACAATTATGGCAGACTTACTAAAATTTGGCATCGATGCGGCGGCTGGCGGCGTGTTCGGTATTATCGGTACGGCTCTGGGCCGGTTCGCATCCTATTTCGAGCGCAAACAGACATTTGCCCAAGAAGAAAAACGTTGGGGGCATGAGCTTAAACTACAAGACTTGCAGATGAAACTGGGCAAGCAAGAGGCAGAAATTGAGCTGGAAATCACGGCCCAGAAAGGTTCATGGGACGGCCTTACAGCGTCTTTGCAAGCCGATGCAAATATCGGCATTGCGGCCCAATGGGTCATCAATATCCTACGCCTGGTGCGGCCCACGCTGACGCTTATGCTCTGGCTGATCACCGCCTGGATATTCTCCCGCACCCAACAAGGCGAGATAGCCAGCGCCGCCGTTTTCGCCGCAACCGCATCGACCCTGTGGTGGTTCGGAGACCGTGCGCCAAAACCTGCACTTAAGGAACAAGTCCTGCATCTGTTACGGCCTGAATAATAGAATAACCGCTGATCACGATCAGGATTATAAACAATAAAAAGCTATACAAAAAGCCTGTGCCCAAAGTCGTCCACACGGTTTTTATCCAGCCTCTTGAGAACATTTTTTTAACTGAAAAAATAAGGTGAAATGTCATAAACCCAAATAAAGCGAGAAATACAAAATAACCGGGCACAAGCCGCGATAGCAGTAAAGATATAATCAGGGCCAGAAGAAAGACGCAATGAATGTAAATAGCGTGGATGAGGTGATCATAGAGTAATGCATTTTTCCCGCGAATAAACAGCCAGCCAAATATCATGGCAAAGGGCACCATAAAAAACATGGCACGGGGCAACCATGTATTAAACACCCTGTTAAATTTTTGTGGGTTGGTCAGGAGAATTGCGAGGACTTTTTTGGTATCAACGTCCTTTTTGTTAATTTGAACATCAATGGCCTCATCGTCCTGAATGAAACTGGTAAATTCTTCCATTTCCTGATCGGTCATTTTGTAAAGCTTGTCGTCTTGCGCAAAAAGGGACATATTAAATTTATATTTCTGAGAAAAGGTTTGTTTTGGATTGTCCATAGCGCCGACTATGACGCCGTCAACAAGTGTGCCCTTTGCATCCTGACCGCCCGGTGACAGAGGTTGATCTGATTTTTGCGCAGTTTGTTTTGGCGTAACTTCGAAACTCAGGAAATTTGTGTTTGAAAATGCAATAAAGGCGAAAAACAAAAAACTGATGACTATATAGACCCGGATAGGCGGCGAGTAGCGCGAGCGGGCACCGTCCGCATATTCACGGGCTACCTTGCCCGGCTTTAACAGTAATGCACCCCAAGTGCGCCACATTCGGGATTCGAATGAGAAGATACCGCCTAAGCTCTCGGCAATTAACCGCCAGAGAGAGCGCCGAAGATCGTCGTTTTTCTGCCCGCAACTGCCGCAATACACTTGCCCAATGAGCGCACCGCAAGAACCACACATATCGGATTGGTTTTGCTTGGGTGTTATGATTGTGCCTGCCTGTGCAGAGACAAGAGCAATCCCTTCTTCGGTCTCGCCTAAATCAGTTCCCATCTTTTTCCCCCAAGTCATATGCCAGCAAAACAATAAGCAACTAATTGCATATAAAATGATTGTGTCCAGCAATGCTATGGCTTAGCATAGCAAAAAACAAGGACACATCAAATGTATTCAGGACAAAGCATAGCCATTACCGGAGCTGGCGGTGGTATTGGGCGAGCCATTGCAGAGAAATTCATCAAGCAAGGCGCGAAAGTCGCGATTTCTGATATAGACACAGATTTAGTGAAAAAAACCGCCGATGAAATCGGCGCTGTAGGGTTTTCCTGTGATGTTACAGATGAGCAGGCTATCATAGATTTTATTAAAGGCGCAGAGGCGGCCAACGGGCCTATTGATGTGTTTGTGGCCAATGCTGGTGTTGGCTTTCCTGATCAACCCGGCGGCCACGCGGCAGGTGGCTCGAACGAGAGCTGGGAAACAAGTTGGCAAATACATGTCATGTCCAGCGTTTATGCGAGCCGGGCGTTATTGCCGGGCTGGATCCGGCGCGGGCAGGGGCGGTTCGTAATTGTCGCGTCTGCGGCTGGGTTACTGGCGCAAATTTTCTCAGGCTCCTATACCGCCACTAAACATGCGGCGGTCGCATTTGCCGAATATCTGGCAATGATGCACAAGGACGATGGCCTGAAAGTTCACTGTGTCTGCCCGCAATATGTTAAAACCAATATGACCAAAGGCATGGAGGTTGTTAAAGACGGGCCGGATATTCATCTGGAAGCTTCGGATGTTGCTGACAGCTTGTTTGCGGCCATGGAAGCTGATAAATTCCTCGTCCTGCCCCATCCGGTGATTGCGGAATACCAACAGGCGAAGCTGGCGGATATAGATAGGTATATTGCGAGCATGGCCTACAGAAAAAAAATAACTGATTCGGGGCATATCCCCGGTGTAAAGGAGACATAATGGCAAGATTTGATTTGAGCGGCAAAGTAGCCCTGGTGGCAGGCGCAAGCCGAGGTATTGGTGCGGCGGTTGCACACGCAATGGCGGAGCAGGGCGCCCATGTTATTTGCGCGTCGCGCAAGGTGGAGGACTGCCAAAAAGTGGCGGACGCCATCATAAAAAATGGCGGTAAGGCCAGTGCCATGACTTTGCATCTTGGCGTGATGCAAAATCTGGAAGATGCAATTACTGCAATTGAGCAAGCCCACGGTCGTCTGGATATTCTTATCAATAATGGTGCGACAAATGTGTTTTACGGCCCGGCCCATAAATGCCCCGAAAGTGCCTATGACAAAACCATGGAGGTCAATGTCAAAGGGCCGTATTTCCTCACGGCCAAGGCTATACCCCTGATGATTAAAGGCGGCGGCGGGGCGGTTGTTAATGTGTCGAGCATTGACGGGCTAAACCCTGGTTTGTTGCGTACCGTCTACGGCATGACCAAGGCGGCCGTGATCAATATGACCAAGGGCTATGCCAAGGAATATGGCCGCAAAGGCATCCGCGTCAATGCGCTGTTGCCAGGATTTACCGACACAAAACTCGCCAGTGCCCTCAAGGAAATGCCAGGTATTGAACAATATCTGGAAACCAATTTGGCTCTACCGCGCATGGCCCAGCCCGAAGAAATGGTCGGAGCGGTGCTGTTGATGGTCAGCGATGAAGGTTCATATATGACCGGAGAATGCATAGTCGTTGACGGCGGCGCGACAATATAAATGACCGCCAACCCGACCATAGATATACGCTCTGGTGAGGAACTGGACATTGGGGCCATAGACCTCGTGTTAAAACAGGCCGTGCCAGATTTATCCGGACAGCCCGTGGTTACACAATATGCCAGCGGCGCTTCCAATCTGACCTACGCCCTTGATTACCCAGATAGGCGGCTGGTGTTGCGCCGCCCGCCCTTTGGCACCAAACCAAAGTCTGGCCATGATATGTATCGGGAATACCGGGTGATGACAGCTTTAAAGCCTGTATATCCTGCCGTACCAAAGACGCTCTATTATACCAAAGACCCGGATATCATCGGGGCTGAATTTTATGTGATGGAGCGGGTGGAAGGGCATTTGATCCACACGAATATTCCCAAGGATTGGCCCAAAAAATATGAATGGGATGAAGCTAAAACCCGCAAGTTGTGCCTGTCGTTTTTTGATAAACTTATTGAGCTGCACAATATAGACTACAAGGATATTGGCCTGTCGGATTTTGGTCGCCCGGACGGATATGTGGAACGGCAAATACTCGGCTGGAACCGCCGCTACGAAAAAGCACTGACGCCGGATGTAGATGCTTTTGAAGACGTGCGCGATTGGCTCGATGCTAACAGACCGAACGCCGAAAAAGGTGCGGCTATATTACACGGGGATTTTCGCATTGATAATCTGATATTGGGTCTGGACGACCCGACCAAAATCAATGCTATTCTTGATTGGGAAATTTCAGCACTTGGCGACCCCTTGATGGATTTGGGCAACACATTGGCCTATTGGATCGAAGCGGGCGACCAGCCTGCCATGCAAGCCATATCCCGCCAGCCCAGTGCTGCGCCGGGTATGTTAACCCGCAAGCAAATACTGGCCTATTATGCCGATAAAACCGGTGCGGATATCCGCAATTTTCACTTTTACTATGTTTACGGCATCTTCCGCCTTGCCGTTATTTTACAACAAATTTATTACCGATTTTATCACGGACAAACCAAAGACGAGCGGTTTAAGATGTATGGGCCTATGGTCAATATCTTGGGCGGGGTTGCCCGTGACAAAATACGCACTGGCGAAATATAGGAGAACACATGTCTGATTTGGAACTCTTTAGGGCTGAAACCCGCGAATGGTTGGAGGGAAATTGCCCGCCAGAAATGCGTACCCCCATGAACCGCGAAACCGATGCATGTTGGGGTGGACGCAATTGGGTGTATTCAAGTAATGATCAAAAAATATGGCTGGAGCGTATGGCCGCCAAAGGCTGGACTGCGCCAAGCTGGCCAAAGGAATACGGCGGTGCAGGTCTAAGCCGCGCCGAGGCCAAGGTATTGGAGCAAGAAATGAAGCGCATACAGGCGCGTCCGGCGCTGCTCAGTTTTGGTATCTGGATGCTTGGCCCGGCTTTGCTGAAATTTGGCTCGGACGCGCAAAAAATGCGGTATCTCCCGGAAATATGCCGGGGCGAAATTCGCTGGTGCCAAGGCTATAGTGAGCCAAATGCCGGGTCGGATTTGGCGTCTCTGGCGACCAAGTGCGAAGATAAGGGAGATCATTTCTTGGTCAATGGCTCCAAGGTCTGGACGAGTTATGCAGACGAATCCGACTGGATATTTTGTCTAGTGCGCACAGATGCCAGCGGCAAAAAACACCACGGTATCAGCTTTATTTTGTTTGATATGGAGAGCGAGGGCGTTAGCACCAAACCGATTAAGCTGATCTCTGGCCGTTCGCCGTTTTGTGAAACGTTTTTTGATGATGTGAAAGTGCCCAAGGAAAACCTGGTCGGCGAGCGCGACAAAGGCTGGTCGATTGCCAAATATTTGTTGACCCATGAGCGCGAAATGATCGGGGATAGTGGCAATCTTAAACCCGTCGCACAAATGGTCGCGGAAATGGGCATCACGCCTGACGCGGCTTTGCAGACCAAAATCACGGAGTTGACCATAGACGAATGGGCGTTTTCCCAAACCATGTCCCGGATGCTGGCCGAAGCCAAAGCCGGGGCCAGTCTGGGGGCTAAATCCTCCATGCTTAAATATTACGGCACCGAACTGAACAAACGCCGCTATGAAGTGATGATGGATGCGGCTGGTACGGACGGGCTTGAATGGGAAAGCGAACGTAGCAATGATGGAGATCTGGCCCGCAAATGGTTGCGCACCAAGGGCAATTCTATCGAGGGCGGCACATCCGAAATACAGCTCAATATTATTGCTAAACATATCTTACAATTACCGGGAACGTAAAATGGGACTTTTACTCACAGACGACGAAAAAATGCTCCAAGAAAGCGCCGAGGGTTTCTTCGCTGATAAGGCACCGGTATCGCAACTCCGGGCTTTACGCGATGCAAAGGACAGCACCGGATATTCGGCTGAACTTTGGGCCGAGATGACCGAGATGGGCTTTGCGGGCGTTTTGGTGCCCGAAGACCAAGGCGGGGTTGATATGGGCTTTATGGCGGCGGGTTTAATCGCCGAGCAGATGGGGCGTAATTTGAGCGCATCACCATTTCTGTCCACATCCGTCCTGGCGGTCACAGCCCTCAAACATGCAGGTGCGGAACAGGCTGCAAAATTATTGCCGGAAATTGTCAGCGGTAAAATACTGATAGCACTGGCCGTGGACGAAGGCGGGAAACATAACCCGCAAGACATTCAGCTCACTGCCACCCCGTCTGGCAACGGGTTTAAACTGAACGGCAAGAAATCCGTGGTGGTTGATGGCCATGTGGCCGATCAAATCATTGTGGCGGCCCGCACGGAGGACGGTTTGACCTTGTTCATTGTCCCTGCTGATGTCAGTGGACTGGCAACAGAACGCACCATCATGGTGGACAGCCGCAATGCTGCCCGTATGGTCTTTGATGATGTAGAGGTAACGGGCGCACAGGTGTTGGGCGAAGTTGATAAGGGCGCGGACATATTAAACACCGTGTTAAACGCGGGCAGGGCGGTGTTAGCCGCCGAAATGCTCGGTGCGTCTTCGCAAGTGTTTGAACTTACCAATGAATATCTCAAAGAACGCAAGCAATTTGGCCGTATCATTGGTGAATTTCAAGCCCTGCAACACCGTATGGCGCATTTGTATTGCGAGATAGAACTGGCGCGAACCTCTGTCCTTGCTGCCCTTAGCGCCCTTGATAACAACCCCAAAAGTGCCGGGCCGTTCGTGTCCATGGCCAAGGCTAAATTGGGATCAGTGGCTAAATTGGCCGCACTCGAATCGGTGCAATTGCACGGGGGCATGGGCATGACCGACGAACTTGATATTGGTCTGTATCTAAAGCGTATTCGGGTAGCTCAAGAACTCTTCGGCGACAGTGATTTTCACATAACCCAAATAAATAAATAGAAAGTAATATCATGGATTTAGGTGCAACAGATAAGGTCAAGCCATTGATCGCAAAAGTGCGTAAAATGGTACGCGAGGAAATACTCGACCTCGACGCGGAATACCACGCGGAAGTGGGCAAGGCTGGCGACCGGTTTAAATTTACGGACAGGCAAAATGAAATCCGTGAAGGTTTGAAAGCCAAGGCCAAGGCGGCTGGCATGTGGAATTTCTGGCTCACGGATTCTGATAAGGGGTACGGCCTGACTACGGTTGAATATGCTTATCTGGCCGAAGAAATGGGCTGGTGTATGCTGGCACCCGAAGTGTTTAACTGCTCCGCGCCGGATACCGGCAATATGGAAGTGTTTGAGCGCTACGGCTCGCCAGCCCACAAAGAAAAATGGCTAAAACCATTGCTGGCAGGCGAAATCCGTTCCGCCTATTTGATGACCGAGCCGGGGGTCGCTTCGTCCGATGCCACGAATATGTCCTTTAGTGCAGTCAAAGACGGCGACGAATGGGTGTTGAACGGCGAAAAATACTGGGCCAGTGGTGCGGGTGATCCCCGCTGTAAAGTCTATATTCTAATGGCGAAAACCGCCGACGAAGGCCCGCGTCATGGCCGCCATTCTATGTTTGTTGTTGAAGCCGGGTTGCCCGGTGTTGAAATTCTGCGCCCCATGCATGTGTTTGGTCATGATGATGCCCCCCATGGTCATATGCATATCCGCTTTACGGATGTGCGTATTCCGGCGGATGCTTTGTTGATCGGTGAGGGTAGGGGGTTTGAGGTTTCCCAAGGTCGTCTTGGCCCTGGCCGTATTCACCATTGTATGCGCGCCGTAGGTCAAGCGGAGCGAGCTTTGGAGCTGTTGTGCAAGCGTTCATTAGAACGCGAGGCGTTCGGAAAAGTCCTGGCCAAACTGGGCGCAAATTACGACATTATCGCCGAAGCCCGGATTGAAATCGAACAAACTCGGCTCTTGTGTCTCAAGGCCGCATGGATGATGGACCAGGGTGATTTTCGCGGCGCAGCCCCTTATATTTCCATGATCAAGGTCGCGGCCCCGCGCACGGCACTCAAAATAATCGACGAATCCATCCAAATGCACGGCGGCACGGGTGTATCTCAAGACACACCATTAGCATATATGTGGACGGCCGTACGCACCCTGCGCCTAGCAGACGGCCCCGACGCCGTTCACCGCATGCAAGTGGCAAGGAAAGAGTTGAAGCCTTATACGAATGCTAAAATCTAGGGTGAAGCCTGATAGACAATCTCGCCGTCAACAATAGTCATGACGGGTTTGACTTTCAGAATATTTGCCTCGTCGATGGTCATTATATCTTGGTCAAATATGGTGAAGTCTGCGTTCTGCCCAATGGCGATCAAACCTGTTTGCTCTTCGGAAAATGCGGCGTAGGCGGGCCACGCCGTTAGCATTTCCAAGGCACGTTCACGGCTGACAGCCTCGCTGGGATACCAACCGTCCGTGCTGAACCCTTTCATGTCTTTGCGGGCCACGGCGGCATAAAATTCTATACGCGGGTCGCCGCGCTCCACGGGGGCGTCGCTCCCTGCTGCAATCTTTACGCCACTTTCAATCAGGCTGTTCCAGGCATAACCGCCCCTCAGGCGTTCGACGCCAAGACGGTTGACGGCAAAATGTAAATCACCAATGGCATGGGACGGTTGCATGGAGGCGATCACGCCCAGCTCTGAAAACCGTTTCAAATCTGCCATATTTAATATTTGCGCATGTTCGATGCGCCAACGCGGATTGGAAAATTTACGCTCGGCGACTGGGACTTTGGCGAAAGCCTCTGCGTACCAGTCCAATACTAAACGATTAGCGCGATCACCAATGGCATGGGTGCTGATCTGGATGCCGTCGCGTAGTGAGCGCTCCAAAATTGGCATAATTTTTTCGCGTGTGGTCAGCATAAGGCCTTTATTGTCGGGCTCATCCGCGTAAGGTTCAAGCAAGGCGGCCCCGCGTGATCCCAGCGCACCATCGGCATATAATTTTATCGCCCGCGTAACCACGCGCCCATTATTGCTGGTTTTCGGGCCGCTTGCCGCGATACCGTCAAGCAGGGCGTCAGCCCCCTCCATATCCACCGCGTTATAAACCCGGATTTTCAATAGGCCATCGTCGGACAATTGCGCAATCAAATCTACATCTTCAGCCACGACAGACATGGACTGTATGCCGGTCCAACCGTGAGCCGCATAAACCTCGGACGCCTTTATGTAAGCAGCGCGGCGGCGTTCTGGCGTAACATCAGCCAAGAGGTCTGTGACAAGGGACATTGCTTTGTCTATCAACATGCCCGTAGGTTCACCGTCTTTACCCAGTAGGATTTTGCCGCCAAAGGGGGCTTTCGTATCTTTGTCAATTCCAGCCGTTACAAGTGCTTTACTGTTTGCAACAATGGCATGTCCGTCCGCCCGTTGTAAAATCACTGGATTGTCTGGCGATACTGCATCCAAGTCCATCCGGGTCGGAAAGCGGTTTTCCGGCCAATGGGTTTCGATCCACCCGCGCCCATATATGGTTTCACCCTTAGGGGTTTGCGCAACGCTCTGGGCCAATGTCTCGACCAAAGCCTTTATCGACGGGGCACCCTCAAGATTAAGGGTCATTTCGCGCAAACCAATACCGAGTAAATGCGCGTGTGCATCGACAAAGCCGGGATAGGCATAGGCACCTTTTAAATCAACAATGCCCTGTTTATATGTGGCGTTATCGCCGCATAAACCGTGTTGAGCAATATTGACAATCTTTCCGTTATTTATTGAAATGTCTACCAAAGCCAGCGCACCGTCCTGGGTGTAGTAATTTGCATTTTTGATGCATAGCCCCATCATGCCAGCACTGCTTACTGGCACCGCTTTGTCCGGGTTAACGGCGGATGTGTTTTTTGGTGAGCATGCATTTATCACGAAGCATGCGCTTAATATTGGAAGTAAAAATACAGATTTCATAACTTTTGGCCTTTTGTTAGCTGTCATATAGCACAGCTAAGAAAGAAGACCAAGTATATCGTTTATTGCCCCACTACAGTTTTAAAGGGCGGTGCAGCATTTTCAAATACTTTAAGGATGTCCGCTTTGCGAAAAGGTTTCGCCAAAGTGTCGTCCATGCCAATTTTTCGGCATAAGCGCATATGTTGATATTGTGGATCAGCGGTCATAGCCACAATGCGCACGCCCGCCCAGTCCTGGCTGCTTTGCCGGATTTTTAGTGTCGTTTCAATACCGTCCAGGACAGGCATATGAATATCCATCAAGATAATATCCACGGAGCAGGAGTGCAAAATTTCAAGGGCTTCATACCCGTTAGACGCTGTAAATATTTTGGCTACATGATCATATAGCATAGCCTTAACCGTCACTTGGTTTAAGCTATAGTCATCGACAACAAGGATATTATAATCAGAAAATTGACGAAAATCAACAGTTGATCGTGATGAGGCTTGGGTGTTTGCTTCCAAAACCAGTGCGTCACATGGAAGTAGGAGCGAGAAAACTGTACCTTTCCCGATCTGGCTTTGCACCAATATTCTACCACCAAGTTCGTTCATCAAGTCATGGGTCGTTGGAAGGCTGGTGTCGATAAAGCCGTAGGTTGAGCTTTCACATTTGCTGTTATCTGGATAGGCTTCGAAAACCGTGTCGAGATGTTCTTGCTCTATACCTGACCCGTCATCTTGAACGCTTAATACAAGATATGGTCTATCTTGTCTGGAAACAATTTTTGAAACAACAATTCTTACCGTACCATTTTGCGCAAACTTGATGGCATTTGAGACAATATTGTTTAAACAATATTGAATTTTATGAGCATCAAGGGGGAGGGCTTCGGGTATATCTTTCGCTATATGAGTAACAAGCTGCGTATTTTGAGCGTCCGCCTGCTTTTGCCAAACCGACTTGATCGCTTCAATAGAGCGTCGCACCTGAAACCAAGTTTCCGTCGGGCTCATTGGAGTAGCCAAAGCTACCCGCCGTCTACGATCTATATGTGGTACCATATTCATTTTGTGCCCAGCCTTACCCAAGGGCAGCACTTACAGCTAAAATACAAACATAAGTTTAACTAAAATGGTTTACGCGGCGTAAATTCATACGCCGCAAATTTAGCGTTCGTCTACATTCGCTCATACAACCTGAGCGTACCGCGCCCTTAGAGCGTTCCCTCTTAATATAGACGCACTTTGAGCACTGCCATTTGCACTTGGGGCAGGCGTGGGCACTGCCGTGATGCTGGTATCACAAGGGGCACACAACGCACCCCAAGTGCAAATGGCAGTGCCCCGCTCGCGGGTGGGATGCAATTTTCGTTAGAAAATTATCAAACCAATCATGTGTTTATACCCGCTTGGGCGATATTTGCCCCCCGGACGTCGTTGCGTCTTTCGACCGATGCTAAAGCATCGCTACTCAAGACGCGCCTAGCCGGGGAACAAATCTCATCCCATCAAAGTGGGTCTATATTAAGAGGGAACGCTCTAGAATATAGGAGGCTGAGTTAAGTGGCGATGTCATAGGGGTGGGTTTGGGTACGTTTGTAAAAGCCGCCGGGCTGCCATGCGGCAATCAGTCCAGGTTTTCGCTCAGCATAAACACTCGCGGGTGAGGGGTTTTGTCGAGCGTCTCAACCACGCTCCGCCCGGCCATATTTGATTACCGATCAGCAGGTATAAATCATAGGTTTGCGGCGGGCTTTCGTTCGTTGTCTGGCAAGCAGACAGGCCAAAAATACACACTACAAGCAAGCCAAGGGCTTTACTCTTCATCGCGGCGGGCTTTGCTTTTGGGTTTTTCGTCTATGCGCGCATCAAGGGCTTGTGTGAAAAACAAAGCATTGGCGTATAGCTTTTCTGTGCCGAACCAAATGGCGCGGAAATTGACATCACTGTTCATCAAAACGATTTTACCTTTGCCCATGCGGTGTAGGGCAATGACTGGTGTGGCTTCTAGTTTCTCAAGCTGTTTTTTGTCCCCATAGCCCGTGATCAACACATCTTTTTTGGCAAAGGCCAGCGGTGTATCATAGGAAATTGGCGGCGGGGCCAGTGCTTTTCTAGCATTGTAAAATACCGGCAGTGCTTCTCGGTTATAGCCAAACATCAGCGGATGGGTCAGGTCGGCATTGGCGCGTAAGATTGCACCTGAAATTCTGCGTTTTCCCGAATCCTGCTCATAACCCTGATAGGCACGGCGCACGGGTTCCCCGCCTTCTGCATCTTCTGCGTTGCCTTTATCCTTTTTAGCATCCGCAAATATGATACTGTCTTCGAGCCAAGTCGCTGCCCTTTTTTGGGCAATGATGATGCCGCCTGATTTCACCCAGGCCTTTAGGCTTTTTACGGAGCTTTTGCGGGTTTTGTAATCGCCGTCAGCCAATAAGAAATGCGTGTACTCGGTCAGGTCAGTGCCGCCCAGCCTGTCCATGTCGAGTATGGTCAGCGGCATACCAAACCGGTTGTCAACGGCGTAGCGAATGGCCCCGGCCTCGGTCGGGCTTACGCCGCTTCCGACCAGTAATGCCGGCTTGACTTGTGCCAGGACTTTCATGTCCCGTGATCCCAAATCCGGCCCTCTGGAGGTCAGGCCCGTTGACAGGCCGTAAACCTTGACGCCTGGATAGGTCTCAAGGACGGCCATAAGGGTTTGGCGGCCTTGGGCGGTGGTGGGCTGGACAACGATTGTACCTGCTGCAAAATCCCGAGATTTAGCAACCGATTTAGCAGTGAGTGTATCCGATGAAAACGGTTTTACGGATACCCTCGGATATAATTTGCTCGCCGTAAGGGTTTGCAGCAAATGCGGGGCGCGTAACTGGTTCCACTCAAAGGCATAGGCAACGGGGCGTTCGTCTCCCCAATTCTTGGGTATTGGCTTTGCTGTGGCTTGCATAGGTTCGCTATTCACGCCAATAAGGTTTTTGAGGGGCGCATAGGGCAGGTTCAAGGCCAGGGGTAAATTCCAGGTCGAGACATCGTAAAACACATTGTCGTCAAATGTCGTACGGGTATCAAACAGTGAGGCGATGAGCGCATATTGCGGATCCGCCAATTTGACCACATAGGCTTGATTTCTCTTAAAGGTCTGTCCGTCTGCAAATATATCATTTGTCAAACTATAGGCGGGGATATTGTGACGACGTAAAATGTCCAGCAGTTTTTGCGCCCGGGCCGGGTCATTGTCATCCGCGAAAATATAAGCCTTAACCGGGTTGGCGCGTGCGGCATTGGTCGCAGCAGCCCGGTTACGAAACCGGTAGGCCAATATCTCGTCTCGCTCCGCGTCCGAACCGCGTAATAACGAAAGAGACGTGGCCAATTGATTGGCAATGCCGTCGGAGAACCGAATATTCTCACCGCCCAGCTCGCGGGCATGGCCGCGTACCGAGGTTTGCTCAAACAACAGACCAATCGCGCCCGTCGCGTCCGGATAGGTTGAGCCTTTGCCGTAATAAAAATCGTCAAACCGTTCTTCGGTGTAATAGGGCTGGGCGCGGGCATCCAGGGCTTTGGCGTGGTGCCTGGCCAAATCCAAAGTGATTTTCTGGTTGGTCTTGCTGGTCAGTGGATGGGTGCGTTTGGGGTGGCCGGGCTGAAAGAAATAGCTTTTGGTATTGCCGCCCATTTCGTGGTAATCCCCCAAAACATGAGGCTTCCATTTTTGGTAGGCTTTGATCCGCGCCTTTGATTCCGGGTGGACGGTAAAAATCCAGTCCCGGTTCAGATCAAACCAGTAATGGTTTGTCCGCCCTGACGGCCAGCTCTCATTATGGTCACGGTTGGCATTGTCGAAATTCTCGGTCGCGCCTTTGTGCTGGTTGGCCCAGACGGCAAACCGGGCCAGACCATCCGGGTTTTGCACGGGTTCAATAATGACCACAGTCTTTGCTAAAAATTCCTCAACCCATTTTTCTTGGGACGCGGCGAGATAATAGGCCACCAGAGGGGCGGCGTTTGAGCCGGAAGCTTCGTTGCCGTGTACACTATAGGCCAAGTTTATGACCAAGACATCATCTTTTGCCGATTTGGCGTTTTGATGTTGTGCTAAAACCGCGTCCAAATTGGTAATGTTTGCCGGCGATGAGATATAAACATGTGTGAGGGCTTTACGCTCATGGGAATAACCAATGGTTTCGATAGAAACACGCGGGCTTTCAGCAGCCAGTGCGCGCATATAGCCCGTCAGGGCATCAGGCGAAATATGCCAATCCCCGATCTCGTAGCCAAGATAGGCTTCTGGTAAGGTGGTATCAGCGGAAAACGAAACGTCCTTTGGAAAGTAATCATGGGTTGGCAGGGCTTGTGCCGGCACGGCAAATATACAGGCCAAAAAAACCCAAAAATATTGACAAATGTGTTTCATTCTTATCACCAATAAAAAAACGGACGCGATCCCCCACCGCGTCCGCTCAGATTACCCCAACTTGTCCAAATAAGCTATTGATTTCTAGGGGGGGAGATTGGCTATTACCAGTTCACACGAAGGCCAGCAAAAAACTCTCGACCAATTGGACTGTTGAGGTTTGTATCAATATTACGGCTACTCCCCCCTGAATTCACACCTGTGGGGATAAGAGGCCCAAAATCATTCAGCAAGTTTCTAACACCACCGTATAACTGTAAGTTATATTTGTTATCAAAGTTATATCTTGCAAAAATATCATGGAAGGATTGAGAACCTGTATCGAAGAAATCCTCACTGGCAAACCCGTCTTCATTGTCGCCAACGCCACCACTTGAATAACGCCATGTATAGGTCAGGCGAAAATCACCCAAGTCCCAACCCGTCCGCGCTCGAAAGCTGCTTATCGGCGTTGAGTTAATCTCGCCGTTAAAATCCGTAAGCTCAGTGCCGTTCAACCCTTCAAACTCCTGTTCATTTGATAAAGAAAGCGCATAAATGATTTTAAAATCCAACGCGCCGGGGATGACAGGTAGACTGTCAAAATTATAATTAAGGGTAAAGTCAATCCCCTCAGCCAGGCGTGAATTCAGGTTTTCATCGCGATTGATCACCTCCACCACTTGACCATCTGTAGCATCACGAGTTATCACATCGCAAAAACGGTTATTGGGAAACCCAGCCGCATCAGCAAAACACAAATCAACTGTGTCCTGAGTTGTAACAGCTCCGATAGCGTTCGCAATGCTGATCCGGTAATAATCCACGATGAAAGAAAAGTTCGACCAAGCTTCGGGAGCAAGCACCAGGCCGACTGTAAATGTGTTGGCCGTTTCCTCTTGCAATTGATTGTTACCTGCATTGGGCCCGAACACGGAGCGACGTATGTCTTCAAAAGCCAATCCTGCATTATCAGGATCGGCAAAAAAGGCCTGAATACCAACTTCGGTTAAACAATTGGCTGCAAAGGCCGTGGCATTGTCGCCAGTTAGACCAGTACCATCAGAGTTAAGCCCATCGCATGGATCAGATAAATTGTCAAAATCACCACGGGCGAGAGAGAAGAACTCAGTGATAGTAGGTGCGCGCTGCGAACGTGAAAATTGCGCCCGAAACCGCAAATCCGGATTTGGCGCATAACTACCACCAACATTAAAACTGGTAATCGTCCCGACTGTACTATAATTACCGACACGACCAGCAAGCTGCATGTCAAGCGAGTGAACGCCGGGTATATCCGATAGAATTGGAATATCCAACTCGGCAAAACCCTCTATAACATCAAAGTCAGCGTCAATATCAGGGATAACAGCTGCGCTTGTTGCTTCAACGATATTATCAGGGTCACCAACCGTCACCTGATCTTCCCGGCGGTATTCAACACCAAAAGCTGCCTTCAGAGCGCCTGCAGGTAATTGAAAAATATCACCATTTATATTGGCGGCAAATGTAATTTGCTCCCGCTCCTGACTTAAATTACTTGTATAGCGAATATAATTGGCTGCCTCGGTTGTAATTGAACCTTCACCAAAAATATTCAGCGGCACACAGCCATCGGCGCGGGCATCTGCATCAACACACTGGAAGCCACCATTGCCATCGTCTTCGATATCCAAAGCATTGCGAATGCTTTGGAAATTAAGTTCGTTAATCGCGGTTCGCTGTTGCTCAAACCTGCCGTAAGTTCCATAGGCTGTCCAATCCCAATTATTCTGAAGGCTACCCTTAAAACCAAAAGCTGTGCGAAGCGTATCGCGTTCGTTTTCAATATTGCGCAAACCAACTTCAACAAACCGGCGGCGCCAGCTCACAGAACCCCTGCGAGTTTCTTCAACTTCAGCCGGAATAAAGGGATGAACTGATGATATATTGCCAATATCAATGGAATTACCTGCCGGACCAATATCTGTTGTGCTGGCTGCATTAACCGCTGCATTAATCGAGCTAGTGTCAACTTGCGTGTAATAAACCTCGATAAAGCCAGTTATACTATCAGTGAGATCCAAATCTGCCTTACCAGCAAGGGCCAAGGTTTCAATAGCAGGAGAAAGCGTACGCCCAGTACGGAGGTTAAAACCGTCCAAGTCACTGCTAAAGTCACGGGGCGCATCCTCTCCTGGTGGCGCTAAAGACTGGTCATTGAACCAAACACCACCAACATTCCACGCATCATTGCCTTCAAAACGCCCACCTGGAGTAAATGAGCTTAGATTGATGCCAAATTGCTCATCACCACCAACAAAATCTATAGGAAGCAAGGAATCTTCCCGATCATCCTGCAACACAGCCGTCTCGTCATCATAGGTCAAACCGAGCGTAATGTTGCCGCGCTCCGAAGCAAAGTTTTTGCCGAATGTAAGATCAACCGTAGTTTCACGTTCCCCCGGACCATCAGCCTTACCATAGCGGAAATTGGCCCGCACGCCTTCAAATCTGTCCCGTAGCAAAATATTGACAACACCAGCGACAGCGTCCGCACCATAAATAGCTGACGCCCCACCTGTCGTCACTTCTACACCTTGAACAAACCCTGATGGAATAGTGTCGAGGCTAATTCGCTCACCATTGCCAGAATTGGAAACAGCCCGACGACCATTGATCAAAACCAGGGTGCGGTCCCCGCCAAGGCCCCGCAGACTAATTGTGCTCAGACCATTGTTTTGTGTGCTCAACCCCGTACCTTCAGGTGAAAGGCTAAAATCGACACCCGGGATTTCAGTTAAAATCTCACCAAGGTCAACCGTGCCAGTCGCCTCAATGTCCTCAAGGTCAAAAGTCTGCACAGGAATTGCAGTATTAGCATTAGTACGACGGATCCGCGACCCCGTCACAACGACCTCGTCTTGAAGACTTGCCTCCGGCGCTTGTGCCTCGGACTTTGATGCCATAAACAGTGGCCCTGCGACCAATAATCCGATGGCTGTTGATGTGTAAAAGCGGTGTGTCATTGTAATCCCCTGATCTGGTTGGACGTAAAAATCTCGCAAGCTTGCGCCTTATCTAATCTATTTTTTAGACACCCTGCCAAGTTTGGTACATGAATAAGATGCACGAGGGGTATAACCCTGGGGTATGGGTAGGCGGTTGAGGTGGGAAACAGGTTTTAAAACTTGGTAATAGCTTTAAATTCTTCTTTAAAGCCATCCAAAAAATCTTCGCACAGAGAGGAGAGCGGCCGCGATTCCAGGTACAATGCTTTGACTGAAAACTTCATTGGTGGGTCAAATTTTGCATAGGCCAGATCTTCATCTATCTGCGCCTTGGCGGTGAACTCGTCCACAATGGTTACGCCGCCAATATGTTTGACAAATTTGGTGGCCATAAAACATGTATCTGCGACCAATCTTGGATGCAATATTATTTCCCGGTTTTGCATTTTGTCCATCAGCAAAGACCCAAGCGGCCCGCGCCCATTCATGGCGATAACCTCCATACCCTTAATCTGTGCAATTTTTATCCGTTTCGGCTCCCCTGGGAATACACCCTTTTTATAAACACAGGCGAATTCTGCATTGCCCAAATCATAGGCACCTAAACCCTGATGGGACGGGGGTTGAAACGCTAGTCCAATGTCATTTTCCATCTCAAAAAGTGATGATTCCAGCTTGCGGTAGTGCTGGGTTTGGACTTCAAAGGCTACATTTGGCAAATCCCTCTGATATTTGGCAATAGCACGCGGCAGGACATCAAATGCAAGCCCGGTAATCGCGGCAATCCTGATTTGCCCTGATCTGTTACTTTTTATATTGCGGGCAATGCGCCGAAGTGACCCTATTTGCAGATAGACCCGGCTGACCTCGGTAAACAGGGTGATGCCTTCATTGGTGGGGATAAGCTTGCCTTTACTGCGGTCAAAAAGTGTAAACCCCAATTGCTGCTCTGCGTGGCGCAGCACCTTGCTTACCGCTGGTTGCGACACATTCAACATACGCGCCGCCGCACTGATTGAGCCGTTTGAATACACGGCGTGAAAAACTTCTATATGTCTAAGCCGCATTCAATGTCCCTTTTTCTGTACTTTATACATGATACGTGTATGTCATAATACATGTATGGCATAACCTTTGTCTATAGGGTAGGGTACATATAATATTTTCCAAATGGTTCGACCTCTTTACGATGAAGTTATTTTGGGAAGTTATTTTGGGAAGTTATTTTGGGAAGTTATCTTGGGAAGCTATTGGGGGGAGTAAATACCATGAGTGAAATACCACGTGGTGTGTGGGCGGCAAGTTTGACGCCTATGGATGAACATCTAAACATTGATACTGACATCTATATTCGCCACATCCGTAATCTCTTGGCCCAAGGATGTAATGGTATCGCTTTGTTTGGCACAACCGGAGAAGCAAATTCATTTTCTGTGTCTGAGAAAATAATGGTGCTAGCATCCGTGATTAAAGCAGGCATTGACCCAACACGACTTATGGTCGGGACGGGATGCTGTGCGGTTAGTGATACCATATTGTTCACCCAAAAAGCTATTGATCTCGGCTTTACAAACTTTCTGGTTTTGCCACCGTTTTATTATAAAGGGGTAAGCGCCCAGGGCATTTTCAATTCTTACGCTCAACTCATAGCCGCCCTTCCGCAAACAGGTGTGAACATCATCATATATGATATTCCGCAAATGTCTGGTGTAGAGATTAGCCTGGAATTGTTGCAACGCCTCCGGGAGGCTTTTCCCAATATAGTCAAGGGCGTAAAAAATTCGACAGGAAACTGGGCCGCGATTAAAGCCACGTGCGAGACTATGCCGGAATTTGCTGTTTTTGCGGGTACGGAACAATATCTATTGCCAACACTCCAGGCAGGAGGGGCGGGCTGTATTTCTGCAACAGCCAATGTAACATCGCAAAAACTTGGCGAAATTTATGCCAGATATAAAACTCAAGACGCAGAGAATTTGCAGTCCATTGCAACAAAAACCCGGCTTATATTGCAGCAATATCCCCCCGCACCCGCGCTCAAGCAAATAATGGCCCAGACTTCAGGACGAAAAAATTGGGTAAATATACGGCCTCCCTTGGTGAACTTGAGTGCAGACGCTACGCAAAATATGCTCCGAACAATAGATGCTTCGGGTCTTGCCCTGAACGAACACCTATCATTATAAAACCTTGCCCGATAAATGGCTTGTATTTAGCGACACTATGGCCGCTAATTTCAGGGTCATAACCAGTGGATAACATCAAACCGCAATAATGACTGGATCACACAAATGCTGGCAGACCTACCGCCAAAAAAACAAACGAGGCTAAGCGAACTTCTCAAAGAGTTGCAAACGGTTTTAGAGAATAGAAACTGATACCCTTTTCCTTCCTCCGTTTTTCCCTCTACAGAGCAAAGATGGGGAAGTGGGCGCCTCTTGGCGCTCGATGGGGGGAAATTTCTCGTCTTGTATCAGAGTGAAGCTACTGCCCCCATCCCCCCTTCGGGGTACTTCCCCCGTGAAAAACGGAGGAAGGAAAAGAAGGCAAAACCACCCTAGTAAAACGCCTGTAGCCCTGTAATTGCCCGGCCCAGTATCAGCGCGTGGACGTCGTGTGTGCCTTCATATGTGTTGACGGCTTCCAAATTCATGGAGTGGCGGATGACGTGAAATTCGTCGGATACACCATTGCCGCCGTGCATGTCGCGGGCTTGCCTCGCAATGTCCAGGGCTTTGCCGCAATTATTGCGCTTGATCAAGGATATGGCTTCAATGCCGAGCTTGCCCGCGTCCATCAGGCGTCCGGCTTGCAAGGCGGCATGCAGACCCAAGGTGATTTCGGTTTGCATATCGGCGAGTTTTTTCTGAATTAGCTGGGTCTGGGCTAGGGGCTTGCCGAATTGGTGGCGGTCGAGGGTGTATTGCCGCGCCGCGTGCCAGCAAAATTCCGCCGCACCCATGCTGCCCCAGGCGATGCCGTAGCGGGCTTTGTTCAGGCATGAAAACGGCCCTTTCAGGCCTTTTATGTCCGGGAATTTATTTTCCTCAGGCACAAACACATCTTCCATAACGATCTCGCCAGTGATGGATGCGCGCAAGGAAAATTTCCCTTCGATCTTGGGGGCACTCAGCCCTTTCATGCCTTTTTCCAGCACAAAGCCGCGTATGTCGCCTGCATCATCTTTAGCCCAGACGACAAATACATCGGCTATGGGCGAATTGGTGATCCACATTTTTGCGCCGCTCAGGACATAGCCGCCGTCCACGGATTTTGCGCGGGTTTTCATGGCGCCGGGGTCGGAGCCAGCGTCCGGCTCGGTCAGACCAAAGCAGCCAATATATTCACCGCTGGCCAATTTGGGCAGGAATTTTTGTTTGGTTTCTTCTGTCGCAAATTCGTTGATTGGGTGCATAACCAAGGAGGACTGCACGGACATCATGGAGCGATACCCGCTATCCACTCGCTCAACTTCGCGAGCCACCAGACCATAGGATATATAGTTCATGCCTGCGCAACCGTAGCCGTCAATTGTCATGCCCAAAAGACCAAGCCCGCCCATTTCCGTGAATATATCCGCATCGCAAACCTCGTTGCGGTTGGCATCCAAAATGCGCGGCATCAGCTTGTCTTGGCAATAGCTCTTGGCGCTGTCCATGACCAGAATTTCTTCTTCGGACAATTGATCGTTCAGGTTCAGCGGGTCTTCCCAGTTAAACGGTGCGTAGCTCATGGTTTTCTCTATTTTTCTTTGTTTGCTGGCAAAACTGCCGTTGTTTCTATTTCTATTTTAGCCTTTAGCTCGACCAATGAAACCACTTCGACACAGGCCATGCAAGGGAAAGTTTCGCCCAATGTTTCGCCCAGTGTTTTGCGCCAGACTTTGCCGATTTGTTTGAGGTTTTTGCGGTAGGTCTCCATGTCGGTGACATACCAGGTCATGCGGACGATGTCGATAGGGCTTGCGTCGCCTGCCGTCAAAATTTCTTTGGTGTTGATTAAGGCTTGGCGGAGTCGACCGTTACGCCCGTTTCCGTCAGCGCAAAGGTCGCGATTTTGTCACCGCTGGCCACGGCGGTTAATATTGTTGTTGCGCTCATTGTGTCCTCCAATTATTTAAATTCAAGGCATACTTGAATTTATTTCCGTTTTCAATTAAATGTCACAAGGATTTACAGGAGATGATTTTGCTCACATTACCCGGACAGGAAAACTTCGTTCTTGACGATTACCCTTTGTATAATCTCAACCGCACCTCCGCGACTTATATGAACGGACTTTTGACGGTATTTCGCAAGAGCAAATTGAACAGCTCAGGAAAACATTGATAAAAATGCGCGAAAATCTAAGCCGTTCCCCCTATGCTCCGAAAGCAAAATAAGCATGTGGAAGCCGCCAGAGCGCATATGTCACGAGATCAATCCCGGCGCGTGGCCCAGCGCAGACAAAGCGGCGAATTTACGGTTGTTTACGCCTTTGGTCGCAGGAAGTTTAAACCTTAAACAGCGCACATGGATACCCGCAATGGTGTCTTGGCGGGCGTATCCATGCGCACCTGCAAATATACAAATTATTGCGAAGGCCTTGACCAAAAACACAAAATCATCACCTGCCAACTTTGGGGCCGCGAAAATATGAGTGATGAAAATATCACTAAACACCAGATGGAAAGCGGCGAATGACCGCACCGGCCTGGCATCAATAAAAATCAAAACAAGGGGAAAGTAATGGGAAAAATAATTGACGAAAGCGTCGCCGCCGAACCAATTTTGGCCGCCAGTCGCGACGAGATTGAGGCATTGCAACTGGAGAAATTGAAATGGGCCGTGCGCTACGCCTATGATAATGTGCCACTGTATAAAGCCAAATATGATAAGGCGGGTGTGCATCCGGACGATTTAAAACAGCTGGACGATTTGGCGAAATTCCCGTTCACGACCAAGGAAGATTTACGAAAGTCTTACCCCTTTGATATGTTCGCCGTTCCCATGAAGGACGTAGTGCGTATCCATGCATCGTCAGGCACTACGGGCAAGCCAACTGTGGTTGGTTATACCCAGGGAGACATTGATGTTTGGGCCAATTTGGTGGCACGCTGTATTCGTGTTTCGGGGGGTAGGGCGGAGCATAAATTGCATGTAGCTTATGGATACGGCCTGTTTACGGGTGGTCTTGGCGCCCATTACGGTGCGGAAAAACTGGGCTGTACGGTGATACCCATGTCCGGCGGCCAGACCGAGAAACAAGTTCAGATGATTTTGGATTTTAAGCCTGAAATCATCATGGTGACGCCTTCCTACATGCTGGCGCTTGCGGATGCGTTTAAAGCACGAGGGCTTGATGCAAGGGACACTTCATTGCAGGTGGCCATTCACGGCGCTGAACCCTGGAGCGAGGAAATGCGCCAGGAGATTGAGCGGCGATTTGATCTGGACGCCGTAGATATTTACGGGCTTTCCGAACTTATGGGGCCGGGCGTTGCCAATGAGTGCGCCGAAACCAAGGACGGCGCACATATATGGGAAGACGCGTTTTTGCCAGAAGTCGTTGACCCGGATACATTCGCGCCGCTTGATGACGGGGAAAATGGGGAGTTTGTGCTGACCGCTTTATTTAAACAAGCCATGCCGATTATCCGTTACCGCACTAAAGATTTGACCAGACTACTGCCCGGAACTGCATTTAGCCATAGGCGGTTTGAGCGGATAAGTGCCCGCACAGACGACATGATGATTATTCGCGGCGTCAATGTTTTCCCGTCCCAGATCGAGGAGATCATTTTACAAGAGCCTGCATTGTCGCCCCACTACCAAATAACGCTGTTCAAGAAAGGGCGCATGGATGCAATATCCGTCGCCGTTGAAGGGCGGGCGGAAAGCTCTGAAGATGCTATTGCTAGAGCGGCCAAAGACGTAAGCACTCACATCAAAGCCAGAATAGGCATCTCGGCTTTGGTGGAAGCGCAGCCCCAAGGAAGGATTCCTAGGTCACAAGGCAAAGCGGTGCGGGTGATTGATAAGCGGGCTTTGACATAGTTATCTAAGACAGCCCCTAAATTTTTTCTATAGGTAGTTTTTTCTAGCGGTTTTGGTTTTACTAGGTTAACTTGCCAAAAAGGGAGGCGCTCATGAAGCTGGCAGCTTATATATTCATTGGACTGATCGCACTCGTTATGCTTGCATTTATAATATTGGGCAAAAAATCACAAAAAGGGCCCGCACCAGGTTTGATGGACGGACGTCTGGCGGCGTGTTCTGCAAAGCCAAATTGTGTATCCAGTGAAGACGGCACGGACGCTAAGCACAAAATTGCCCCACTGGCAGATGTTTCTCTCCAGGATGCGCAAAAGGCAGTTGAGGACATTGGCGGGGTTATCACCAGTTCACAAGACGGTTATTTCTCGGCTGAATTTAGCTCGGGTATATTCAAATTTGTCGATGATGTTGAAGCAAGGCAAGACGGCAAAAATGTTCAAATTCGTTCGGCTTCGCGGGTCGGGCATTCGGACGGCGGGGTTAACAAAAAACGAATGGTCGCGTTACGCGCCGCCTTAAAGTAGGAATAAGAATGTCTAAAAAAATCGACCATACCAAAGTCAAATCTTTGGTGCGTGAACTCCTAACCGCCCTTGGTGAAGATCCAGACCGGGAGGGGTTGAAAGATACCCCGCGCCGCATAGCCAATTTTTGGCGCGAATTTATTGAATATGATGCGGGCAAACTTGATACAACATTCAGCGCGGTCAAACACAACCAAATGGTCTGCGTCACCGGTCTTCGGGTCTGGTCAATGTGCGAGCATCATATGTTGCCGTTTTGGTGTGATGTTTCAATCGCCTATATCGCCGACAAGAAAGTCCTGGGTCTGTCAAAATTTGCCCGGATCGCCCATAAACACGCCCACAAACTGACCCTGCAAGAACAATTGGTTTCGGACATTTTGGAGGAGGTGAGGGATATCCTGAAAACCGATGACGTGGCAGTTCTAGCCAAAGGCGAGCATCTCTGCATGACCATGCGCGGCATAAAAACCCCCCACAAAATGATCTCCTCAGCCCTGGACGGGCAATTCCACAAGGCGGAGCAGAGGGCGGAGTTTTTCAATCTTGTGAATGGGTGATAGATTAGCCTAGGCTCAGGCCCCCTTGGTTTAAACATAAATCAAGGGGTTACGGGTGGAAGTAGAGGCCAATGTCTATTCGCTAAAGAAGTGCAAATTTTGTCTGGCTTTTGCTATTCTGTCCAAATCTTGTAGCTCAGTCAAAAACGATTTTAGCAAATGTAGCGGGATCATATTTGGGCCGTCCGAGGGGGCGGTTTCCGGGGTTTTGTGGGTCTCTACAAACAAGCCAGCCACACCTACGGCCATAGCAGCACGGGCCAATGTCGGCACCATTTCGCGTTGTCCGCCAGATGTGGTGCCTTGTCCGCCGGGTTGTTGCACGGAATGGGTTGCGTCAAATATGATAGGTGCGCCCGTATCGCGGGCCATGGTCGGCACGCCTCTAAAGTCCGTCACCAGCGTATTGTAGCCAAAACTGGCACCGCGTTCGGTCACGAGTATATTGGGATTACCGGCCTCGGTCAGCTTGTGGACGACATTTTTCATATCACCAGGGGCTAAAAATTGGCCTTTTTTGACTTTGATCACGCGCCCGGTAGCCGCCGCCGCTAATAATAAATCTGTTTGGCGGCATAAAAACGCCGGGATTTGCAAGACGTCAACGACCTCGGCCACCACGGCACATTGTTGACGCTCATGAACATCGGTCAAAACAGGAATGCCCAGGGTTTGTTTAATCTCTGCGAATATTGGCAAAGCCTCATCAAGCCCGATGCCGCGCTGGCTATTGCTGCTGGTGCGGTTGGCTTTGTCGAATGAAGATTTGTAAACAAACCCGATACCAAGCGCGTCCGTGATCTCTTTGATGCCGTGGGCCATGTCCAAAGCATGATCACGGCTTTCCATGGCACAAGGCCCGGCAAACAACGAAAAAGGCAAATTATTGGCAAATACCACATCGCCAGAGGGGGCCTTAACCGTGACCTGATTGGGAGGTATTAAGTTTGGCATTGTTCACGTCCTCTGTTTACATAACTTAACATGTACTAGACGCCGCTCGTAAATGACTTTACGCATATTGTCACTATCAAAGATAAGTACAACGGCATATGTTGAGAAAAAGATAGGTATGAGAATGCAATATATCGACACCGCGCTGGATACGCTGAAACTCGAAAAACGGGGCCTGGAAGCTCTCATCGAGGCTATGGGGAACACTGGGCCAGGTCAACTTGGCCATGCATTTATGGGTGCGATTGATTTGATCAATGCCTCAAGCGGGCGTGTCATAGTGACGGGCATGGGAAAATCTGGGCATATCGGACGCAAAATAGCCTCAACTCTGGCGTCTACCGGAGAGCCTGCCAGCTTTGTCCATCCGGGCGAAGCTAGCCACGGCGATCTGGGCATGATTTCCGCCCGCGATATTGTCCTGGCGTTGTCAAATTCAGGGGAAACCCGCGAGCTTGCAGATATATTACAATATTGCGGGCGTTTTGGTGTGCCGCTTATTGCCATTACGTCTGGCGAAAATTCAACACTGGCGAAGGCAGCTGATATTGCCTTGATCTTGCCCGAGGCGGCGGAAGCTTGTGGCCAAACTCGCGCACCCACCACATCAACGACCATGACCCTTGCGCTCGGGGACGCTGTGGCTGTCGCGTTGTTAAGGGATAAAGGGTTTGGGGGCGCGGATTTTAAAAACTTTCATCCAGGCGGAAAACTGGGAGCAGGGCTTATAAAGGTGAGCGACATTATGACCGGTAATGAAAAACTACCTTTATGCTCTCCGGGTATGGCCGTTTATGATGCGGTCAAAATAATTTCCGAGGCCAATTTTGGCTGTGTGGGGGTTCTTGAAAATGACAAATTGACGGGCGTTATTACCGATGGTGATCTAAGGCGGAATATCAAAGGCGGGTTTGAGGGTAAAAAAGTCCGTGAAATTATGACCCATAACCCGCTCTATATTACTCCCGGTGCGCTGGCTGCCGACGCAATTGCCAAAATGAGTAAATACAATATTCAAGCCTTGTTTGTCTGCGAAGATAAACAGCCCGTTGGCATATTACACTTACACGATTTTCTCGATTTGGGGGTCGTGTAATGGATATAGAGGCATTGAATATAGACGGGGTTGTGCTTTTGCATCCCAAGAACCTGGAAGACAATCGGGGTTCGTTTTGCGAAACATTTAGGGCGTCTTGGTTCGGAGGCGGTGATGCTGGTAAGCTGGTATTTTGCCAGGACAATCAATCATACTCAAAGCGAAAAGGGACGCTCAGAGGTTTGCACTTTCAAACAGGCCCAAGCGTGCAGGCAAAGCTCGTACGCTGTGTACGCGGGGCTATTTTTGACGTCGCCGTTGATCTGCGCACAGGCTCCCCGACATTTGGCCAATATGTGAGCGCAGAACTGAGCGCGGCCAACGGTGTGCAAATACTCATTCCCCACGGCTTTGCCCATGCCTATCTGACACTTTCGCCGGACACCATCGTCTTGTACAAGACTGATAATTATTATGACAAAGACAGAGAGGGTGCTGTGATTTGGAGCGATCCTGATATTACCATAGACTGGCCAGGAAAACCGGGCGAGGTTTTTCTATCTGACAAGGACAAAACCGCACCCCTATTATCCGAATTACCCGATTATTTTATCTATGACGAAAGCCAAGCTTTCAATGTCCGGTGTGTGGACATTTAGGGGTAATTGACCATGCCTGTGAAAAAAATTCTCATTACTGGTGCTGGCGGGCAAGTGGGCTTGGAAACGGTACGCCGGGCGCAGGCATACGGGTTTACACCCATTGCTTTTAACCGGGCAGATTTGGATATTACAGATGCAGTCAAAGCGGCCCGAACCATCAAAGACATTGCGCCCGCCGCCCTTATCAATTGTGCGGCCTACACCCATGTTGACAAAGCCGAAAACGATGCAGATGCGGCGTTCGAAGCAAATGCGCTAGGCCCCAAAAATCTGGCGCGAGCCTGTCAGGCTTTAGATATTCCGTTGCTCCATATTTCAACTGACTATGTTTTTGATGGGTGTGCATCTGGGCTATATCTTGAAACCGACCAAGTGAGCCCAATCAATATTTACGGGTCGACAAAACTGGCTGGTGAACACGCTATTATACAAAATTGCGACAAGTATATTATCCTGCGTACATCATGGGTTTATGGGGTTACGGGCGAAAACTTCATCAAAACCATGCTGGCGATTGGCCAGGGAAATGGTCATGCCCGCGTTGTCGCCGACCAATTCGGCAGCCCAACATTCGCCGGGGATATTGCAGAAACATTACTCAAAATCACCAAGTCTTACCTAAGCCGCAAGGAAGCACCGAACGGGATCTATCATTACACGGGGGCAGGGATCACAAGTTGGTACGGTTTTGCAAAGGTCGTTTTCAAAGAACTGGAGGCCCACAGCAACATCCAGGTTGAGCTAAAAGCCATCACGACCAAAGACCGTCCAACTCCGGCCCAACGCCCGGCGCATTCAGGCCTGGATACAAGCAAAACCGCCGCTGATTTTAACATCTACCCAAAAGACTGGCAACAAAGTGTAGCGCGGGCCACACGTGAAATTTTAAAGCAGGTCTTATAGATTGTGAGCTATGAAGAGGCCTTAGAGCGTTCCCTCTTAATATAGACGCACTTTGAGCACTGCCATTTGCACTTGGGGCAGGCGTGGGCACTGCCGTGATGCTGGTATCACAAGGGGCACACAACGCACCCCAAGT
>JAESQN010000028.1 GCA_016765135.1 Robiginitomaculum sp. | reverse complement strand
GTTCGGACGTGATTTTGCGTCCATTTCAACGGAGAACGAAATGCCAAAAATGAAGACCAAAAGCGGCGCCAAAAAGCGCTTCAAGCTGACCAAATCGGGTAAAGTGAAAGCCTCATCAGCAGGCAAACAGCATGGTATGATCAAACGTACAAACAAGCAGATCCGCAATAAGCGTGGAACCCGCATTCTCAAAGAATGTGATGCACGCGTTATTCGCAAAAAGTTTCTGCCGAATGGCTAATCATGTCTAATCTGGGCTAACCCCCTTTATCATATCTATATCAGTTTTGGAGTAAACAATGGCTCGTGTATCAAGAGGCGTCACCAAGCACGCCCGTCACAAAAAAATAATCAAAGCGGCAAAAGGCTATAGAGGCCGCCGCAAAAACACCTTCCGCATCGCCAATCAGGCTGTGGAAAAGGCCGGACAATATGCCTATATTGGCCGCAAGCTTAAAAAGCGCCAGTTCCGCGCCTTGTGGATCCAGCGCATCAATGCCGCCGCCCGTCTGCACGGCATGACCTACGCCACATTCATGGGCGCAATGGTCAAAGCCGGCATAGAAATCGACCGCAAAATCCTGGCCGATCTAGCCATGAACCAACCGGATGCCTTCAAAGCCGTGCTTGAGCAAGCGAGAGCTGCGGTTAAGTAAACGCGCAAACCTTAAATTTGGAAAACGGTCTCTCAGAAACGAGGGGCCGTTTTTTTGTTGGGTATGTACCATATAGAGCGTATCGATTTACTATAAAAACCAATTTCCACACTCCGCTCATTCCGTGCCCCGACACGGAATCCAGCGAATAAAGAGTGCGCTCTTGCGCACACATATATGATAAAAAACTGGATACCGACTTTCGTCGGCATGAGCGGGGTGTGGTGGGTGTATGAGCGAGGCGGCGAGGCGTTCAGTAGATGATTTCGGTCATCCCCTACACTAAACCCGCTCCAGCGCAATCGCCGTAGCTTCACCGCCGCCTATACATAAAGACGCTATGCCTTTTTTGGCACCGCGTTTTTCCATGGCGGCGATCAGTGTGGCCATGATGCGGGCACCTGATGCACCGATGGGGTGGCCTAGTACGCAGGCTCCGCCGTTGACGTTTATCTTGTCGTGGTCAAGGTTCATGTCGCGCATGGCGATCATGGGGACTACGGCGAAAGCTTCGTTGATCTCCCATAGATCCACATCACCCGTTTCCCAGCCCGCCTTGGCCAGGCATTTTTCCATCGCTTTCACTGGAGCCGTAGTAAAATATTTCGGCTCGTGGGCATGGGCAGCGTGGGCTTTTATTTCTGCCAGGATTTTCAGCCCGCGTTTCTCGGCTTCGGACTTGCGCATTAAAACAAGCGCCGCTGCCCCGTCATTGATCGAACTGGCATTGGCGGCGGTTACGGTGCCGTCTTTGGAAAACACCGGGCGCAAGGTCGGGATTTTCTCTGGCCGTGCGCCTTCGGGGCCAGCGTCCGTGGAGACCACAATATCACCCTTGCGGCCCCTCACGGTGACGGGGGTAATTTCCCGGTCAAAATCTCCGGTCTCTGCGGCGCGTCTGGCCCGGCTCACCGATTCTATAGCATAGGCGTCCTGATCTTCGCGGGTGAATTGATATTCCTGCGCAATCATATCGGCAAAAACCCCCATAGGTTTGCCGTCATAAGCATCGGTGAGGCCGTCGTGCATCATGGTATCGACCATCACGCCGTTACCCATGCGATATCCTGAACGTGCTTTGGGCAAAACATAAGGCGCGGCGGTCATGTTCTCCATGCCGCCCGCGACAATAATATCCGCCGAGCCAGCCTTTATCGTGTCGTGAGCCAGTATCGCCGCCTGCATGGCCGAGCCGCACATTTTGTTGATGGTGGTGGCTTCGCAGGACAGTTCCAGCCCGGCCTTGATCGCCGCTTGGCGCGCCGGGGCTTGCCCCTGCCCGGCTGGTAACACGCAACCCATAATGATCTGCTCAACATCGCCGGGCGCAACCCCGCTCTCGGACAATGCTGCCTTTACGGCAACCGCCCCCAAATCAGGCGCGGACACATTACTAAACGCACCTTGAAACGCCGCCATAGGTGTGCGGGCAAGACCAACAATAACAACGGGGTCGGAGATAGAATGGGCAGAAGACATTTGGATTTCCTTATTTCACAAAAAAGCCCGCCAAAGATAGGCGGGCTGTAAATATATTTCAATGATACTTTTCGTCTATTTTTTGACTTCAAAAGTAATCTGTAAATTAACCCGGTAATTGATAATCTTGCCGCCTTTGACAACCACGGACTGGTTATTGACATTAGCTGAACGCACATGGTTGACGCTGTCGGACATACGGTCAACTGCAACTTCGATAGCGTCCTCAAATGATTTGGTAGACTCGGACATGATCTGTACTGATTTCATAATCGCCATTTTTTTCTCCTAAAAGCAAATTTTACTGCGCCTTGACATATTTTAGCACACTGCCCTGTCAAAGGACAGAAAATATCGGCAGTTCCTCGGTAAATTATCAGTAATATGGCATAGCCGCGAGAGTGTATTTGTCTACCGTCTTCGACTGAAAGGAATCTGTAGGGTGGATTAGGCTCTTAGCCGTAATCCACCATTGGCACACACCGCGCGGTGGATTACGCACAAGAAGTGCTAATCCACCCTACAAAATTTTTGACCTGTTATTTTTTCACTTCGAAGATGATTTGCAGATTAACCCGGTAATTGGTAATCTTGCCGCCTTTAACAACCACGGACTGGTTGTTGACATTAGCGTATTGGTTCTTTTGAATCAATAAACATTTAATAAAGCCTCAAACCGCCCGCACAATCCAGCCACCACCCAAAACCCGCGAGGGCGTTTCCCCGTCGTAAAACACGCAAGCTTGCCCCGGTGCTATGCCCTCTTCAGGTTTGTCTAAATCAACGACAATATCATTGCCCACCGCTTTGAACTTTGCCGCTACGGGTGGGCGCATGGAGCGGGTTTTTACTCGTATTTTACGGCCGTCTAGAGCTTGTTCAAACATGCCTGCGCCGAGCCAGTTGACCTCTTTTAGATAAATCCTCGACTTGAGCAATTTCTTGCGCTCGCCGACAATGACCTGGTTCTTCGCCGCGTCCAGCCTAAGCACATAGAGCGGGTCTTGACCGCTCCCGTCTTTGATGTTTAGCCCGCGCCTTTGGCCAATCGTATAATGCATAATGCCCTCGTGCATACCGAGCACCGTACCGTCCACATGCACGACCTCGCCTGGATTGGCGGCGTCCGGGCGCAGTTTTTTAATCACGTCGGTATACTTGCCCGTGGGCACAAAGCATATGTCCTGGCTATCGGGCTTGTTGGCCACGGAGAGGCCAAGCTCTATGGCCATGTCGCGGGTGACGGATTTATCTTGGCCGCCCAAGGGGAAGCGCAGAAAATCCAGCTGTTCCTGGCTGGTGGTGAATAGAAAATAAGACTGATCTTTGGTCGCATCCACGGCCCGGTGTAACTCGGCCTTGTTGCCCACTTGGCCGCCCACCACTTCGCGGCGCACATAATGACCCGTCGCCATACAATCCGCACCCAGGTCTTTGGCCACTTGTAACAAATCGCGAAATTTTACGGTCTGGTTACAGCGCACGCAGGGGATTGGCGTTGCGCCTTTTAAATAGGTATCGGCGAAATCGTCCATGACAGCATCTGAAAACTTGCTTTCATAATCCAAAACATAATGGGGGAAGCCGTGGGCTTCGGCCACACGTTTGGCATCATATATGTCTTGCCCGGCGCAACAGGCTTTGGCCGATTTAATCGCGGCACCGTGGTCGTATAATTGCAAGGTGATGCCGATGACCTCATACCCTGCGCGTGCCAACATGGCCGCGCAGACGGAACTGTCCACCCCGCCAGACATTGCCACAACCACCCGCGTATCAGCACAGGGTTTGGCAAACCCAAGAGAGTTTAAGCTTAAAGTATCAAGCCTTCCCGTAGAGGTTTTATGTGTATGTTCGCTCATACCCATCTAGATAGGTGTTCATGTCCCATAAGTCGAGCCATCAACGTGTTTTCTGTTAATGACCGTCTATGCGCTTTTGGCCGAAGGTTAATATTTGGTCGCAAAAAAATGCAATAGAATCAAAAACTTAGAAAATATGTAATAAATTCTTAACACTGTTTATTGGCGTTAACCTTAGTAAACAACTGATTTTATTAAGTTTTTTTATGCCGCGTTAGGGTTTTTTAAACATCCATCATCTACAACAGACCCATAAGAAAAACTGCGGGGCCCGATTGACTTTCTTATGGGTCGAACAACAGTGGTAGGGAAAAAAATGAAAAGAGAAAATGTAGTGATTGGCCCTGAAGGAACCCCGCTTACGCTGGCTGACCTTCCTAAACCAGACACAGTGAGATGGGTGATAAGACGTAAAGCCGAGGTTGTCGCTGCCGTGCGCGGTGGTTTGCTGACATTGGACGGTGCTTGTAACCGCTACGGTTTATCTTCAGAAGAGTTTTTATCTTGGCAACGCTCCATAGAATCCCACGGGATTTCGGGATTGCGGACAACCAGAATTCAGCATTACCGCTAGATTATTCCAATATATTTTGAGTTGACCTTGTAGGGTGGATTAGGCTTCTTAGCCGTAATCCACCGTGAGGTGTGTGCCAAAGGTGGATTACGGCTAAGAAGCCTAATCCACCCTACAGGGTTACAAAATTTTAGCGGTTTTTCTGATATTTTTCAGAGCTTTAGTCTTATTTTAAAGTTTTGTGGATATGGTAAAACTTGAAAAATAAGCACAAAATGTGCAGCAATAATGGTGGAATAGTATGGCGTTGATGTGCAATCGACCAGATGGTCGACTAATACCTGTATTTTCGGTGGACGACGGCCTTTATGGGGCAGAACTGGTTTTGGCTTTGGCTAAAGCGGCAGCCGCACGGGGTGAAACCGTTTTGATGATCGACCAGATGGGCGGCGATTTGATGGCTGCATCCGGTATCGTTTACGGTGTCACACTGGCGGATGTTCTGTCCGGTAAGGCCAAAATTGGGGATGCCAAATATGTAACCCAGAATGAACATTTCACCGCCGTTTGCGCGGGCGATGCTGATTTGGATTTACTCTTGGGCTCTCTGGCAGCCTTGTCTCTTAGCTATGACTGGGTGTTTATAGGGGCGCGTCCCGGATGCACGCCCGCCCACATTAGATTGGCCGGAGCGGCGGATGCTGCTCTTGTCCTCTATGACAGCCACGCCGCCCGCTTCATGCGCGCCTATTGGATGCTGGATGCGGTAAGGGCGCGGGTGGCCAAATTTGATCCATTGATGATCGCGCAAGGAAAAGAAACTGACGGGTTCGAGACCTATGATCTGCTGGCCGGAACCATCAAACAATTTCTTGGGGCCGCGCCTGCCCTGGGCGGTATATTAGACCAGCCTGGCACGGCCGCCCATATTGCTCCCGCATTGTTGGAGGCCCTACGCCAGGACAGCCAAGCACCAAAACGCGCCATTGGATAAATGGTTTCAAGTTTTTGCGACGGGAAATCCCTGAGATGACGTTTAAGCTATATAAACGCCAACTCAGGAGATAACATGACGGGTATGATAACAAAAATACTAATGACGACCAGCTTTCTGGCCGCCGTAAGCTTGCCAGCAATCGCCAGCACCCCCCTGGCTAAAAAAGCCGATACCAATAAAGACGGTTTAATATCCCAGGCCGAATTTTTGTCCCTCAGTGACCAAAAATTCGCAAAGACGGATACGGACGCCAACGGCTTGCTCACCCCGGAGGAGCGTAAAGCACACCGCGCTCAGATGCGCGAAAAACGTGCCCAGGCCCGCTTTACCAAAACCGATACAAATGGAGACGGGCAAATATCAAACGAGGAATACAACGCCGCCCGCGCCCTGCGCAAACAAAAGATGAAACGGCGTATGGATGTCAATGGCGACGGAGTTGTGGACGCTGAAGACAAAAAAGCCCGCAAAGCAAAGCGTCAAGAAAGGCGAGCAAAACGCCAGGAAAAGCGTCAGGAAAAACGCCAAAAAACTCGCCGAGACGCAAATGGTGATGGCATGATTGATTTGACAGAATACAGAACCGCCGCATCAGCCATATTTACGCGCATGGATAAAGACGGCGACGGAATGTTAAACAAAAGCGAGCAACGCCGCCCTAAGAACCGCCGCAAAAAACGCGATAGAATGCGCCGATAAACTGGTATATCCTTCACGACAGCCCGGGCTACAGTCAAGGCTATAGCAGTTTGGAAAAACTATGATCGGCACACGCTCTGCATCCGGTTCTCCGCATCCCCAGGTGGATCCGGATGCAGATATTTTACAAGGACTGGCGAGCGGGCAATCAAGTGCGCTCGGCACATTGATGGATCGCCATTTGGCGGCCATAAAATCATGTGCCTGGCACATGGTCGGGGACGAAATGATAGCGGAAGACATAGCCCAAGAGGTGTTTATTAAAGCCTGGAAACAAGCACCGAATTGGCAACCGGGTCGCGCCAAATTTTCAACATGGCTCTACCGGGTGACCAAAAACCTGTGCTATGATCGCCTGCGTAAGAAAACAGAAATATATCCCGAAATTATACCGGATATGATCGATGAACGCCCTTTGGCAAACCAGGTGGTAGAATTACGACAGACCAGCACGGCGCAAAAAACCAAAATAGATCGCGCAATGGCGCAATTACCAGATCGCCAACGTATGGCCATCACATTGTGCCACTACCGGGAATTATCGCAAATTGAAGCGGCGGAGATTATGGAGATTAGGGTGCGGGCATATGAAAGTTTGTTGGCGCGGGGACGCAAGAGTTTACGCGAACAATTAAAACGCCACAAAAGAGAATTACTGGAAGGTTGATATGGATATGAACAAACAAGAGATACAGGAATTATTGAAGGCCGGACGCAAGCCGGACACTGATATGTCCTTGCTCCAGGTTCGGATACTGAAATCTGCAAAGCAAACGCCGCAAGACGGCCTATCCACGGGTGCATCTTACACCAATTTTGCAAGCTGGAAATCTGTCGTCGCAACACTGATTTTGACAACCGGTATAGGTTTTGGCCTGGGACAGTTTCAGGGACAAGCCGCCAGTGAAAATACAGATTATTTATCCGCAGAAGCTCTGCTATCTTTTAGCATAGCTAGTGATTATGACGAAACGGGCTTGGAACCAGACCAAGAGGGAGACCCATAATGAGCACTCGAAACGCAAAACCACCAATACGCAATACCTGGATGATCGCCTTGCTTGTGTCCATAGGCGTCAACGGTTTGTTGTTTGGATTACTATTGTCCAAACAAGCCAAGCCAGATGCCCCCACAATAGAAGCGCCGAATGTGGCAAATAGCACCCGGGTTTTATCGACGGAACCGCGAAGATTTATCCGGGCTTTACCGCCAGAACGCCGCAAGCAGGTTCTAACCGCCGCCTATAACAATGTGGATTTAAGAGACGGGGACCGCCCACGTCAATTATTCAGGAAATTGCGCCGGACGCAAAAACAAACCAGAAAATTGATCAAGGCTGACGATTTCGACCTCAAGGCAATAGAAAAATCCCTCGGCGAAACGCGGGAACTGAAACACAAATTGGCCATATCCGGCGATGCTATGATCATCGAGGTGCTCAACCAATTAAGTGCCCAAGAGCGCAAAGATGCTATCCAGACAATGAGAACACGGCATGAGTTAAGACGCCAACGACATCAGCGGCGGCGGCGCCAATAGGGTGGCGAACATATGGAGGGTCTCCCATAAAGCCATTTGCCTGAAACTCCACAGACACTAAGTCCCGTCCAAATTTCTAAACAGCATTTTTGCGGCGGTTAGCAATTGTGGTTTTTGTACGCTAAATCCTGACCTTATCCATAGAGCTTCCAAGGCCTGCATGGCTTTGCCCAGTTGTGGGCCGTGGGGGATGCCTAACGCGATGAGGTCTTTGCCCGTGACGGGAAAACTTGGCCATTGCCAATCTTTGGCTTTATTATACACATGCCACCAGGCATCCATCTTGTCCCCCGCGCCGGCGGCCCGCAAAACCGCCCTGTCCAGTGCCACCTGCCGCCCGGCAGTGTAGAGCGCAATTTCGGTTTCTTTCTCTGGCATATCCGGAGTTAGCTTGGTTTGATCTCCGGCCCAATGCATCAAGCGGGTTTTTTCCTTGTTGGACATTTTAAGGCGTTTGCACAACCGTGCCGTAGCCAATTCATCACGCCCCGACATAGCCATCAGGCGCAAATATGGATCTGGCTCCAGAACTTTTTTTGCCTCTAATTCGCACAATAATTGCAAGCCCTCGGCATTACTGGCTTCTGGTAAAAGCGTTTCCAAGATACCGCCGACCAGCATGACATTCACCGTGCGAAACGGGTAAGGGGCTGACAGTAATTTCTTGATCTCGGCCCAAACCCGTTCCGCCGATAAGGTTTTCAGCCCTGCTTGCAAGTCCCGACATGCCGCCAATCCGTCCTTATCCAAGGCCTGATCATTTGCATACCAGGCCGCAAAACGGAAAAACCGTAATATGCGCAAATAATCTTCTTCTATGCGGGTCTGGGCATCACCAACGAACCGGATTTTGCGGGTTTTTATATCCGCAAGCCCCTGCCCGGTCGGGTCATAAACCTGCCCGTCCAAATCTGCATACAGCGCGTTTACGGTAAAATCCCGGCGGTGCGCGTCCTCGTTCCAGTCTTTGGTAAATGCAACAGTGGCTCGGCGTCCGTCCGTGCTGACATCTCTGCGCAATGTAGTGATTTCAAACACGGTGCCTGCGCAAACCACCGTCAAAGTCCCGTGGGCAATCCCGGTTTCGTGTATAGCGAACCCTGCTTGTTTCAACATCTTGGCCACGTCGGCGGGTTCAAGCGTGGTGGCAATATCCAAATCAGCCACAGGCTCGCCGAGCAAAGCATTGCGCACACAGCCCCCGACGAAACGCGCACTGTCGTCTGGTAAAGCCGCAAACAACTTACGGGTCGATTGAGCACCTAGCCACGGATTTTTGTCAGCATCCAGTTTCACAAGTTTAATCCTTGATAGAGGCGGTACATCATCATGGCCGTCATACCCCATATATGCCAGTGCGGGTTTTGGGTGCTTGGCCAGGGCATATCATATAATTGGAGCATATTCCCTTCAAACTCCACGGTGCGCGGCACATGGTTGGCCTTGTCCATAAAAAAGGTAAAGGGGATTTCAATCACCTCTTCCACCTCATCTTGGCACGGGATTATTTTCGCCGCCGGGTTAAGAATTCCAACAAAAGGCGTCACCCGGAAATCCGAAGTCGCGTTGAACGATGCCAAACGCCCCATCAAGTGAACATCATGTGCCCCCACCCCCACTTCCTCACCCATTTCGCGGATGGCACCTTGTGCAGGGGTTTCGCCAATTTCAGTGCGCCCGCCCGGAAATGCGATTTGTCCAGCATGAGTTGGCATATGCATGGGGCGTCTGGTGAACAAGACCCGCCATTCACCCCGTTTGATCAAAGGCACCAACACGGACGCCGGGCGGTGCCCATGCCCTATGGGGATATGGCTGTCATCCGTCATGTCAACGGGCTGCAAAACCTTTCCTATTTGCGCAATCAAGGGATCATCAAGACTAAATTTCATGTACACCTGCCGGGCCTAATGGAAAAAATATCCCGCCGCTAAATACCCCAAGCCGGTTATCAATCTCTACGGCATGTTCGACCAGTTCATAAAATACGGCACGCCCCAAAAGCGCCTCAAGCCGCCCGCGCACATGCAAGAGCGGTGTTGGCTCCAGGCTATCCGGGTCGGTTTCAACCCGCAATTTATGCTCCGCACCCGCTTCCACCACCTCATCCATATTGGTAGTGAAAAATAAACGCTGATCTTGACCCTCTCCTTGCACATCCACCCGCACGGCCAAGAAATGCGCGCACTCAACTTTGATGAGGATTTTCTCCACGGGCGTCACCAGATAAGTCTCCCCGTCCGCGTCTTTGCGCAAAACCCGCGAAAACAATTTGACCAAAGGTAAGCGGCTGATGCGCGCTCCCTCATGCCACCAGCTTCCATCCTTGCGAATGACCATGTCCATTTCGCCGCAATGCTCCGGCTGCCATTTATCTACGGGCAATGCGCCGTCGCCCTGCTCGCGTGCAGTTTTGATCAATGTGGCCAGATCAGTGTTGCTATTATTTAATGGGGTCACATGCAAGATTCCTTTTGCGCTTTGTGGCTTATGCCTTAAACCTAGGCATTCAATATTACCATGCAAGAAAATAAGTGATAAAGAGAAATGAGTAGATTATGAGCATATCCGCACTTGAGAAAAAACTCGTCGCCGCCAGCACCAAACTGGACACAGTGAAATCTGAAATATCCAAAGTCGTTATCGGTCAGGGCACTGTGGTTGATCTGTCCTTAAACGCTATGCTCAGCGGTGGTCATGCTTTGTTGGTCGGGGTGCCAGGCCTGGCAAAAACTCTGTTGGTGGAAACAATGTCAACGGTTCTGGGCATGGACGGCAAACGCATCCAGTTCACCCCTGATTTGATGCCCGCCGACATTCTGGGTTCCGAGGTTCTGGAAGAAAACACCAAAGGCAAACGCTCATTTCGTTTCATCCCCGGCCCGGTATTTTGTCAATTACTGATGGCCGACGAGATCAACCGGGCCAGCCCCCGCACCCAGTCCGCATTGTTGCAAGCCATGCAGGAACGTTTCGTGACTATTGCCGGCGACCGTCATGATTTGCCCGCGCCGTTCCATGTGTTGGCCACCCAAAACCCTATCGAGCAAGAAGGCACCTACCCCCTGCCCGAAGCCCAGCTTGACCGGTTTTTATTCCAGATTGATGTGGACTATCCAAAAGCGGATACGGAACGCGAAATCCTGCTCGCCACCACAGGCACAGAACAAGGCGTTGCCAAAAAAGCCATGACGCCCAAACAATTGATGGACATGCAGGCTTTGGTCCGCGCCATGCCCATTGGTAATAAAGTGGTGGACTGTATTTTGTCTCTGGTGCGAAATGCTAGGCCCGACCAAAGCGAATACGATTTTATCAAAGACGCGGTGGTTTGGGGGCCGGGGCCACGGGCCGGACAAGCGCTCATGCTGGCCAGCCGGGCGCGGGCTTTGTTGGACGGGCGGATTTCACCGTCCGTAGATGATGTGCTGGCTCTGGCTGCCCCCGTGCTGAAACACCGCATGGCCCTAAGTTTTGCCGCCCGCGCTGATGGTGCCAAGCTTGACGAGTTGATAACAAAACTGGCTGAGCGGGTTAGTTAATGGGTTTTGAGTTGGGCATATCTTTCCTTCCTCCATTTTTTATGGGGTTTGAGCCAAAGCGGGGCAAATGCCACGCGACGCGAATGGTACCCCGAAGGGGGGATGGGGGCCGACGCTCTTGCGTCGGTACGGCGCACAAGGGGACGCCGAAAGTCTGTAGCGCGCAAGAGGCGCGCCCCCCATCGCCTCCGCAAGAGCTCCGGCACTTCCCCCGTGAAGAACAGGGGAAGGAATAATATGCCCGTCACCTCAAATTTACGCCGCGAAGCTGAACACCTTGCTGCGCCCTACCCGGCTTTGTTGGCCGAAGCAGAGCGGGTGGCGGCCATTGTTGCCCAGGGCGTACACGGACGGCGCCGCGCTGGCGCGGGTGAAACTTTCTGGCAATACCGGGACTATTCAGCGTCTGACAGCGCCCATGATATTGACTGGCGCAGATCAGCCCGCACCGACAATTACTATGTGCGCGAAAATGAATGGGAAGCCGCAAATACCGTGTGGATGTGGCGCGACGGCTCTGCGGGCATGGACTGGAAATCTCATAAATCCCTACCCACCAAGAAAGACAGGGCCAGCATATTGATGATGGCGGTCTCGTCCTTGTTGATGCGGGCCGGAGAACGCTGCGCCGTATTGGGCGTCAGCGAAAGACCCCACACCGGGCGTTTTGGCATTGAGCGCATATCCCATAAACTGGCCACGGCGGACGGCGGCATGGACGCGCTGACGGCAGATTTTTCCGCCCATGCAAAACTGGTACTGGCATCAGATTTTCTGGCTGACGCGGATGAATGGCGGCAAAGGCTGGTGGCTCTAACCGCCCGCCCGGCCAGCGGCATTTTACTGCATATCGTCGATCCAGCCGAGCGCGGCTTTCCCTTTAAAGGCCGGGTGCAATTATTAGACCCCGGTAGCAAGCTGGCACAATTGCCATTCTTGCTAGGCCGTGCTGAAAAACTGCGTGATCAATATTTGAAGAAATTTGCAGCCCACGAAGCCGAGCTGGCGCAAACGGCCCGGCGGCTTGGCTGGACTTTGATCACCCACACCACCGACCAACCTGCTACGCAAGCTCTCAGTGCCATGTATCAAGCTTTAGTCGGGGACACATAATGGTCATCGGCCCGCTGACATTTTTGGCCCCTCTTGCTTTGTTTGGCTTGTTAGCATTGCCGATCATCTGGTTTGTCCTGAAAATAACGCCGCCAAAACCCATATTGCAAATCTTCCCACCCCTTAAATTATTAGGCGCGCTTAAAAAAGAAGAAGACACCCCCAATTCCACACCCATTTGGTTGTTGCTATTTCGGTTGTTGATGGGCGCATTATTGGCCGTGGCTCTGGCGAAACCTATATTGTTCAAACCCGCCGAGGACACCAACCGTCCGCTGGCCTTGATCATCGACAATGGCTGGGCTGCGGCTGGCAATTGGTCAGCTGTGGTTAACGAAGCCGAGGCTTTGGTCAAGCAAGCGGTCTCCAACAACCAAATGGTCGCGGTGTTACGCAGTGTCGATATACGCGGCGAAAACGCCAACGGGTTTATCCCGGCCACCCAGGCTTTGGACAATCTTCGCAGCTTGCAACCCTATGCTTACGCACCAGACCGCACGGCGCTTATCAAGCAAATATCAGGACTGGATTTGTCAAAAGCCGATATTTTCTGGCTTTCGGACGGGCTGGATTACGGGCCAGATTACGGGTTTGGGGAAGATTTTAAAGCCGCGCTAAAATCAGGCGGGGTGCAAAAACTATATCGCCCGGCGGCCGAATTTAGTCCTTTACTGGCAGGTACGGTTGTGGAAACGGCGAACGGGTTTCGCGCCGCCTGGCACCGCACCGACACCACAAGCCTACGCACCCAAAACATCGTCGCCTATAACGCCCAAGGCCGGGTTTTAGCCCGAACCGAGATTAGTTTTGCGCCAGGAATTGCCAAGACCGAAGCCACATTTGAACTACCTGCGGAGCTACGGAGCCGCGTCTCTTTGTTAAAGCCGGAGGGCATAGCATCCGCCGGAGCCGTTACTTTGTTGGACGATAGCTGGGGGCGGCCTCTGGTTGGTCTGCTCAAGGGTAGCGATGCTAACACCCAGCCTCTATTGTCGGAGTGGCACTATATCGAGGAAGCTTTGGCACCTGCCGCCGATATATATAAAGGCGATCTGGACGAGCTTTTGGCCGTGTCGCCGTCCATTGTTTTTATGGCTGATCGAGCCCGCACGGAAAACCCGCTCCTCACCCAATATGTGGAAGACGGCGGTATGTTGGTGCGCTTTGCCGGGCCGAAACTGGCCAAACGCACCGATACACTTTTGCCCGTGCTATTGCGTTCAGGTGACCGTTCTATAGGCGGTGCGCTGGCTTGGGAAACACCGCAAGGGTTCGATACATTCGCCAAGGACAGCCCGTTTTTTGGTCTGGCTACCCACGAAGATATTGTGGTGCGTAAACAGGTTCTCGCTACGCCGGGTGCCGAAACTGACGCCAACACATGGGCCAGGCTGGCGGACGGTTCTCCCGTCATAACCTCAAGCACACGCGGACTTGGACGGATTGTTCTGTTTCATGTCACCGCTGGCCCCGACTGGTCGAGCCTGCCATTGTCCGGGCTTTATGTGCAAATGCTGGAGCGACTTTTGCCGCTAGCCCGTAGCTCAGGCACAAAAATTACCAATGAAAGCAGTGGAGACTGGACAGCGGAGCGGACATTCGACGGCTTTGGCAATCTTGGAAGTCCGCCTCTCACGGCCCGTCCAATCCCTGACAGTGATTTTGTTGCCGCGAAGGTAAACCGCGATCAGCCCCCTGGCCTGTACCGCCAAGGCTTGAGACGCATGGCGCTTAACACTGTGAAAAACCCGGATGATTATACGGCCTTGTCTGCCGCTGGTCTCGAAAAGGCGGTTTACGGGGGGCGCAAACCAAAGTCCCTTGCCGGCACTTTGCTGGGTTTGTTGGCTCTGATGATGGCCATAGATGTCGCCATGTCTCTACTGGCATCGGGTCGCCTCAACAAGCAAATGTGGCAAGCGAGCGCGAGTGCTTTGGCCGTGATTTTTATCGCTATGACACCATTGGACGGGTATGCCCAAAACAGATCACAAGACGGGCCACAAAACGGGCAAAACGATGCGCTCGCCTTACACCTTGCCTATGTCATTACAGGTAATAGTGAAACTGACCGTCTGTCCAAAGGCGGGCTGGAGGGTCTAATGTTTGAACTTGACCGCCGCACCACGATCGAACCCAAAAGCGTGCGCGGCGTCAATATCGAAACCGACGAGCTGGCCTATTATCCGTTTTTGTATTGGCCGGTTTTGCGGGACACAAAACCCCTAAGCCCAAAGGCGGCAGACAAGCTTAACAAGTTCATGGCGGGCGGCGGCATTTTGGTACTGGACACCCAAGACCAAGACCGCAAACGGTTGTTTAGTAATGAAGTCCATCCGGGTCTGGCACAATTATCAGAGAACCTTGATATTCCGCGCCTGACCGCCCCAATAACCTCGCCAGGGAAATCCCATGTGCTGACAAAATCGTTTTATTTAATTAACAGTTTCCCGGGACGTTGGTCGGACGGCAAACTATGGGTCGAGGCGGGTAAAAGCGGCGCAGCACGCGACGGTGTGACCAGCGTTATTGTTGGGGCTAACGATTGGGCTGCGGCCTGGGGCAAAGACGAGAGGGGCCGGACATTAACCGTCATTGAAAACGAAATTCCGCGCCAGCGCGAAATGGCCATCCGCTTCGGGGTTAACCTGACCATGTATTCCATGTCGGGAAATTATAAAGACGATATGGTACATGCGGCAAAAATCATCGAACGTCTCGGCGAAGATTTAAGCGGCTTGCCGCCCCCTTTACCCGAACGGCCATTACAAAAAGTACCGGGACAAGCTGAACCGGAGCAACAGCCATGAACAGTTCATTCGTGTTTGATCCCATGTTGCCGATTTGGGTCATTATCAGCCTGACGGTTTTAGTCATTGCCGCCGCAACTTTCGGGCAATGGCGCGGCCTTAAAAGCTTTATCCTGCGCGCCATAGCCGCATTCATCTTGGCTGGAGCTTTGCTCAATCCGCAAACATTGATCGAACAACGGACCCCCTTGCCCGACATCGCGCTTGTCATCAGCGACAATAGTGAAAGCATGGCATTTGGCACGCGCAAGCAAGTGTCCGAAACCGTACATACGCGCTTGCTTGATGCTTTGAACGGTCTGGAAAACCTTGAACTAATAAACGTCAATGTAGCGCCCGGCACCGACGGCACCCGCCTAACCCAAACCATGATTGACGCACTGGCCGGATTACCTGCCGATCGTATTGCTGGCGTCATTGCTATTACCGATGGGCAAGTGCATGATTTGCCGGAAAACCCGGCCAATTTACTGCCGCCCGGTGTACCGTTCCATTCGATTATCACCGGGGATAAAACCGCCCGCGACCGGCGACTTGATGCACTCATAACACCAAAATACGGCATGGTTGGCGAAACCGCCCGCTTTGAGCTACGCCTCGCCGACCCAGGGTTTGAAGGCGAGCAGGCCGAATTGGAAATCCGGCTTAACGGCGAGCTAGTGGCGCGTTTTGCCGCGACGGTCGGTGATAAAATCACTATCCCGGTCAAGATCGAAAAGCGCGGCGTCAACACCGTAGAAATCCGCGCCAGTGCGGCAGAAAATGAATTGACCACACTTAACAATGTGCTGGTGGCGGAAATCTCCGGGGTGCGCGACCGCTTGCGGGTTTTACTGATCACAGGTGAGCCGCATATGGGCGGGCGGGCCTGGCGCAATCTCCTGAAATCCGACCCGTCGGTGGATTTGATCCAGTTCACCATTTTGACCACTCCGGGTGTCAAGAACACCTATGCACCACCGCGAGAATTGTCCCTGATCCGGTTTCCTGACCGGGAATTATTTGAAGACAAGCTGGACGAATTTGATCTGGTGATTTTTGACCAGTTCGAACGCCGGACTATGGCGGCACGAGGTCGTAGCCGCCCCATACTCAGCCCCTATTATATTTCCAATGTCTCCAAATATGTGGAAAATGGCGGTGCTCTTTTGGTGGCAGCAGGCCCGGCCTATGCCACGGACGACGGCCTGGCCCGCTCCCCCTTAATCGCGGTTCTGCCAGCCCGACCCACGGGAAAAACCACGGACACAAACTTTCGCCCGAACCTGAACGACAAAGGTAAGCGGCATCCAATCACGTCCATTTTCAAAGGTGAAATCTCCGCCAAATGGGGCCGCTGGTACCGTTCCATTGACGCCGAAGTTATCAAGGGCGATGTGCTGATGGTCAATGACGATGGGGCTCCATTACTGGTTGTTGACAAAGTGCGCAAAGGCCGGGTTGCGCTCTTGCTGTCCGACCAGGCTTGGCTTTGGTCAAAGGGGCACGACGGCGGCGGGCCATATAATGAAATGTTCAGACGCCTGTCCCACTGGCTCATGGGCGAGCCGGATCTGGAAGCTGACCGCCTGAAAGCACGGGTGGAAAACGGCATGTTACAAATCGAACGCTGGGCGCTGGACGATAAAAATGCGCCTGTGCAAGTCTTGCATCCGGCGGGCACGACCGAAAGCCTAAGCCTGCGCCGGGTCTCGCCGGGATATTTCACGGGCAGTCTCAAAGCGGGTGTGCAAGGTGCTTACCGGGTCACAGTTTCGGGAAATGGGGGTGACGATTTGTCCAGCATCGCTGCCGCTGGAGCCTTAAACCCCACCGAGTTTAAACATGTCATAGCCACCGATAAAATCCTTGCGCCTTTGGTAAACGTCAGCGGCGGGGGCACATTTTGGGCGGGTAATGCTGGCACCGTCCCTACAGTGCGCAAAGTTAGCGCAAATGGCAAAACATCTGGCGCTGATTTCGCAGGGCTCATCGCTCACGAAAAATATTCAGTCACCGCATCACGCCGCACCCCTTTCGCACCGACATGGATATATTTCCTGCTCATCCTCACCGCCCTGCTGATCGCCTGGCGGTTGGAGGGGAATTAGAGCCAAAAAAACACATGTGCGTATCTTTCCATAGCCCTGTAGGGTGGATTAGCGCCTTTTGCGCGTAATCCACCATTGGTGTGCGCCTCAAGGTGGATTACGCTAAAAAGCTAATCCACCCTACAGACTTTCGTTTTTTAGTGACAATCGGTGTTTTCATCCTTTATGAAAGAACAAACTTAAAGCGAGGAACCCTCATGAATTCTATATCAAAACTCATCTTGTTGGCGGCCGTTAGTTCACTGGCCTTGGCGTCTTGTGAAAAAGCGCAAACTACTGCCGGAGCCAATGAAAGCTCAGCAAATGAAACCCCTGCCAGTGTCGCAACCCCCATAAATTCTAATGTCAAATCTAATGGGAAAGCCAAAAACGTTATCCTGTTTATCGGGGACGGCATGGGCATATCCACCATCACGGCGGCGCGGATTTTTGACGGCCAATCCAAAGGCATGAGCGGCGAGGACAATATGTTGTCATTCGAGGAGTTTCCGCACCTGTCCTTGGTCAAAACCTATAATCTCGATGCCCAGGTCGCCGACAGCGCCGGCACGGCCAGCGCCATGAATACCGGGCTAAAAACCCAGATCAGCAAGATCAACGTGCGCCCTGACGGTCTGTTCGCGGGCTGCGCCGACAGTGCCGCCGTACAGACGACTTTGTTTGCGGATATGGCGGAACGGGCTGGCATGTCTACGGGCATTGTCACGACCACACGCCTGACCCACGCCACCCCGGCGGCCTTTTACGGTCACTCCCCCAGTCGGTACTGGGAGCACGACGGGGATATAACACCGGACGGGGTGCAGCGCGGCTGTATTGATTTGGCCACGCAAATGATCAACTATAGTGGTACGGGTATGGATGGTGGTTTGGAAATCGCACTGGGCGGTGGTCGGCGTAATTTCTTGTCCAAGGACGAGGGCGGGCGGCGCAAAGATGGCGTCAATTTAACCGTGAATTGGAGCAAGAAAAGTAATGCCCACACCTATGTCGGTGATGCAAGCGCTTTGCGGGCCCTTGATCCAGCAGATAAAAACAATGTTCTGGGACTATTTGACAAATCCCATCTGGATTATGAAGCTGACCGTGAAAACGCTGAACAACCGTCCCTGACTGAAATGACGGAGTTCGCCATCAAAAACCTGGAAGCACGAGGCACCGGTTATTATTTGATGGTCGAGGCCGGACGCATTGACCATGCCCATCACGGCTCCAACGCCTATCGGGCCTTGAGCGAGACACAAGAGCTAGCCCGTGCTGTGGCATTGGCGGATAAGCTGACCAATGACGAGGACACTTTGATATTGGTCACCGCCGACCATAGCCATGTGCTCACCATCGCCGGGTATCCGGCTCTCGGCAATCCGATCTTGGGGCTTGTCCGCTCCATTGACCGCAAAACCGGGAAACCATCCTCAGAAACAAGCAAAGATGCGGACGGCCTACCCTATACCACGCTTGGCTATCACAATGGCCAAAACCCGCGCAGTGACGTGCCGCAAACCGATAATATGGTACAGGCCAAAGACTATAAACAACAATCCGCCATACGCCGCGCCTCAGAAACCCACGCCGGTGAAGACGTAGCCCTCTACGCAAAAGGCCCCGGCGCGGATAAAGTGCACGGTGTTATAGATCAAGCCGAGATTTTCGACATTATGGTAGAGGCGGTGGGGCTTGATAAATAAACCCTTCACCCAATACCCAAGCACAAAAAAAGCGCGGCGGAATTCTCCACCGCGCTTTATTTATATGCTAAATTACGACAATAAAAAAGGCGGGAGAAACTCCCGCCTTTTTCTTTAGTGTTTTCCAAACTGGCTTAGAATTTATATTTCGCGCCAATTTGTATACGCCATAACGTATCACCAGTATCTGCGAAAATATTTATTGCGTCTGGATTGAAATCATCAAAGACAAATTGACCATTGGCATTAATTGAGGTCGATAATACATCAACACCTTCAGCCGTGTTACTCGTGTTCACAAAACGTTGTACACCAGCATCTTTATCAATGAAATTCAGGAAATTTTCAAAATTAACTGAAAACTCAAGCTTGTGTCCTTTGATAAGTGTAGGCACTTCTTGCGTAAATCTAAGATCGATATCCGCTGTTGTGGGTTGCGTCACAGCTCCGCGCGGCACAATAGAGCCAGCAAATTGCGAAAGGTTGTTTTGCTCAATGAAGTTAAAGAAACCGGCTTGGTCAAATCCTGGCGCGAAAGTCACCAGAGGATCCGTAGGCCCTGTCGGGATATAAAGCAAACTACGGGCTTCATCATCAGAATCACCAAAAGCGTCCCGAGATGTCCCAGCATCAAATACAAAACTTAGAGGTCGCCCTGTCCGTGCACGGAAGAAGACACCAAATGTTGAGTCCAGATTGTCCCAGAACTGTTCGCGGAATGTGGCCCCAACAACAAAATTATGTCTGTTGTTAAAGAACGAATTTGCAATAGGGACATTGTTGAAGTCGGATGTTGTCACTTCCTCAAAGTTAGATCCTGCCGTTGAAGAATTCCCTGCATTGCCGACTTCTGCATCGGAATATGCATAGCCTAAACGCAGATCCATTGTGGCTGTGTTTGCAATTTCAAATTGCTTCGTGAATTGGGCCGAGAAGGAAATAGCTTGTCCTCCGCCGTTAACGGCATTGGTCAGAATAATGCTTTGCCCAACATCAGCGCCCGCGAAACAGGCGGCGGATGTGTTATTGTAGGTTCTAAGGTCGTCACTTAATGTCGCACTACACCCTGCTAGAAGCGGGTCAATATTTGCGAATATCGGCCGTCCGTCTGGCGCTGTTCCGTTCTGCGCAATGCTCAGGTCAATAAAATCAATAGCATTCCGGTTACGGCTATATATGAAATCAAGATTTGCATTCCAACCATCAAGGAAAGAGCTCCCTGTTCCTTCCACAAAATGTGACAGTCCAAGACTAAAACGATCAACACTTGGCGGGGTGAAGTTAGGATCTGTCGCCGCAACATCAGCATCAAAAACCGCTGTTCTGGCTTGCTGTTCCTGCGCTAAACAGGTCGGCAAACCCTGGAATTGGCCACCAACTATAACAGTCGCCAAATCTGCATCTGTACAGACATCATTGCTTCCAAATCCATCGCCCGCATCACCCAGCGCAATTGTGCCGCCAAAATTTTGGAATGCATTTGAGAAAAAGACGGTCGGGTCACCGCCAGTAAAACGGCCATATCCAGCCGTCAAAGTTGTATCACCATATTTGCTGGTTGGTAAATTCCAGGTGAGACCAATACGTGGCTGAAATATTTCAAACCCGTCAAAAGCCTGACTATTTGCAAAGCCATAACGTTGTTGAAAAACAGGGTTCAATTGAGGCACATCCCCTGATGTAAAGAAATCATACCGCAACCCTGCAACAAGTTGCAAGCTCTGGTTGATTTGCCACTCATCTTGTATGTAAAGCGTGTGATTATTACGGGAAAATGAAGCGGCAGCATCATTAATATCGCCGGTGAAAGAGCCATTTTGACGAATGAGCCGCGGTGTACCTGCCTCGAGTGCAGCCACATCATCAAAGAAAAGCGTGCCGGTCGCATTAATAACGAAAAGATTGAAAATGTCTAATCTATCGAGCTCATAACCTGCTGTAATTGTGTGGTCACCCTTTACATACGTGCCTGCGATTTTCAGCTGATCCACACGTGTGTCCAGCTGGTTCGCACTCCGGAAAATACCAGGACCAGATCCAAAGTTCTGACCGAAGAATTCATTACCAAAAGGTCCAATCGAAACACGTGGTATAGGATTAGCTGACTGCTGTTCCCCACCACCAAACGGATCTTGAATATCCCCAATATCAATCCGCGAAGCCCTAATCTCCGTCGAAAAGTTATCTGTCCAATTCGAGAATAAACGCAGAGAATAACTATTGGAGTCAGACCCTACATTAAAAAAGCTATCAGCAAAAGTAAACCGGCTACGACCGCCGCCGATGCCGTCACCGGCTAGCGCTAATTCTTCTAGTTTTGCATATGTGCCCTCTAATCGGTGATCGTCATTTATATTCCAGTCTAGTCGACCAAAGAAGCGACGGCTCGTCCTAGGTAAAGCTGTAACTTGCTCTCCAACATCACGGCCAAAAATATTTTGAATGGCGGCGGCGGCACGGTTAGCTTCATCTAGAGAAAACTCAGTAATTGGATTTGCAAAGCCAGCGCCTATACCCCGGCTTTGAATGCCGGCGGCATCTGTTTCTTCATAAGCTCCATAGAAAAACAATTTATCTTTGATAATAGGGCCGCCAATTTCTGCGCCCCAGTTATAATTATCAAAATCAGCTTCGATTACTCTATCTTCGATTTTACTGCCTGTCAGGCCGTCACCCGTATAGAGCCCAAAAATCGACCCGCTGAATTCGTTCGTACCAGACTTGGTTGTGGCATTGATGGCACAGCCTGTGAATTGTCCGTATTGAACATCAATGGGCGAAAACTCCACTGCTGTCGCGGCAACGGAATCGAACGGAACCGGGAATGTATTGCGAGCAGACGTGCCAGATGAATTCAGGCCGAAGGAATCGCCGGAACGAATACCGTCAATTGTAAATGCGTTCCCACGGGAGTTTCCGCCCAGACAATTAACCTGGAAGCCCCTGCCGCCGGCACCGCGGCCAATATTTACACGTGGGTCTATTCTGATGATGTCTCTGATTTGACGGCTCACAGACGGAAAAGCTTCGATCGTTGCAAGGTCAAATGAAGAACTTGGTCCGACTGCCAAGTTTACAAGGTTTGCACGGGTCGCCGTTACGATAATTTCATCTACGTTGTCTTGGCGTTCTTGAAGCGTAAAGTTAAGGTCTGTGGATCCGGATAAGCCAAGAGAAATATCTGTTATGGCTGTATCTTGAAATCGGTCAGAATCGACACGTACTGTGTAAGGGCCGCCAACAGTTAGGCCGCGTGCGCTAAACCCACCATTGGAGCTCGTTCTCACAGTCCGTGAAGCGCCTGTTCGCGTGTCTGTGATCGTGACAGCCTCTCCAACGGCAGGTGTGCCGTCAGGTGCCGTGACAATACCTCTAACAGATGAGGTAATTTGCTGCGCAAATGCCGATGTGGACATTGCCATTGCCAGTGCGATTGTCGACGCACCGAGCATTCCGGCAAGCACTGTTGATTTAGTAAAATTATTCATTAGGAAACCCCTCGTTCAAACTTCATTTAAAATTGATCATGTCGCCATATGAAAAGCGCACTTAAATCTAATCTGTCCTGTTTGTAATATTTTTTCAACTGATTTTGTGTTTTTTTATTAACTGGGTGTTAACTAGTTCCCGAGTGTGATATTTATGTCATTCTTTACGGGCAAAACTTACAATGAAGAGATGAAATATGGCAGGTATTACACGGCGCGGGGCATTATTTACGGGGATTTCGTTTATGGGGGCTTCCGCTACAGCTTGCTCAGATACTAATTTGGGCGAATCCGTAGATTACCCGGTGGAATTCGTCCACGGGGTGGCCAGTGGTGACCCTGGCACGGACAGAATGGTTATATGGACGCGAATCACTGCGGGTACAGATGGCACGATTCCTGTACGCATTCCCGTTAAATGGGAAATGTCCACGGACGCGGAGTTTCGCAAAATCCGCAGCAAGGGTGAAACCAGCACCAGCGCCGCCCGCGACTACACGGTAAAAGTCGATGCTACGGGGCTAAAGCCGGGCACGGCATACTATTACCGCTTTAAGGTCGGCCAGCATGTCTCGCCTGTCGGGCGGACAAAAACTCTGCCCGTTGGTTCGGTCGCCGAGGCTCGTTTTGCCGTGGTTTCTTGCTCCAATTTCCCGTTCGGCTATTTCAATGTCTATGACCATATCGCCCAGCAAGACGAGTTCGATGCGGTTATCCATCTGGGTGATTATTTTTATGAATACGGTGTGGACAGCTACGGCGGTCGGACGGGCCGCAGGCTCGGCCGCAACCATGAACCGCCCCACGAAACCGTTACACTGGGCGATTACCGCACCCGCCATGCCCAATACAAAGCCGACGCCGCATCACAAGCCATGCACGCGGCCCATCCGATTATCTCAATATGGGATGACCACGAAACCGCGAACGATTCGTGGCAAACAGGCGCGCAAAACCACAACGAGGGCGAAGGCAGTTGGGACACGCGCCGGGGCGCGGCCATGCAAGCCTATTATGAGTATATGCCGGTGCGCGACCCCGAGCCTGGCAAAGCCCGCGAGGCTTTGTTTCGCGATTTTAGCTTCGGAGATTTATTGTCCCTACACACGCTGGAAACCCGCCTCACGGCCCGCACACGTCCTTTGTCTTATGAACAATATGCGGAGACCCTGACCACCAAAGAAGCCATAGCGGATTTCGTCAAAAATATCCTGTGGGATCCGGCCCGCGAAATGCTGGGTGCAGGCCAAAAAGACTGGCTGGCTAAATCGCTCAAGGCTTCCAAAGACGCCGGAACCGGCTGGCGGCTTATCGCCAATCAGGTGCTGTTGGGGCCAGTGCTGTCGCCCGACCTTACGGATTACGCTGGCAGTGAAGCCATTGAACGCATTGCCCAATTCCGCCCCAGCATCCGAAAAACCATCAAGTTCTCGCCTCTGGGCCTGCCCATCAGCCTAGATAGCTGGGACGGCTACCCGGCGGCCCGCGAGAGGTTTTACGCACTGGCTCAAGAACAAGGCGTGCAAGGTTTACTGGTGCTGACCGGTGACACCCATGTCAGCCGGGTCAACAGTTTGAAAACCAAATCCGGCCAAAGCATGGGCGTCGAATTTGGCGTCACCGGCACAACCTCACCCGGCCACGACGCTTTTTTCAAAGACATAACCCAAGATTACGAGAAGCGTCTGACGAGCAAAAACAAAGACATGCACTGGATACAATCCGGGGAGCGCGGCTATCTGGATTTGCACATAACTCGCGAGCAGGCCCAAGCAAATTTCATAAGCATAAGCACCACCCACGCAAAGGACTATACGACATTTACGGCCAAGAGTTTCAGCATCGCAAAGGATGGTGAGAGTTTAAAATTGGGCGATAGTTGATAGAGGCTAAACCCCCTATCCCGTTCACACCCCGTTTCCCCCGCTCATACCCACACACCCGCTCATACCCGCACACCCGCTCATACCCACACACCCGCTCATACCCTTACACCCCGTTCATACCCATGCCCCCCCCCCCGTTCATACCCATGAAAATGGGTATCCAGCGTATAAAGAGCGAGCAAGGCTCGCACATTATTGCAAGGACTGGATTCCCGCTCTCCCCGCTTTCGCGAGGATGAACGGTGGCGGGAATGATCGGATGTGGGGACATGCCGTAGTCATAGCCACGCTCACCAAAACGCCGTCTGAATAAACACCACAAAACTCATTTTGAGGGACAGGCCCTGCCCTTGCGTATCATATATGACCGACAGTATTTTTGCTCTGCAATGGCACGAAATCGCTAGCAGCTTGAAAGGAAAAGGTTATGGGTGTTTTTAGATATATTCTCGACAAAACATTATCTGGTATGATTACGATGGGGGCGTTGGAATTGACATATCCCGGCGGCTTAAAGAAACGCTACGGGCAAAAACTGGTCAAGCCTGTGAAGGCTAAAATAACTTCAAACACCTGGCTCCGCCGTATCGTTTTTGACCCTGAACTGGCATTGGGTGAAGCCTATATGCAAAACGGATTGCGCATCAAAAACGACAATATATATGATTTTATGGATTTGCTGTGGACCAATTTACGCACCCATAACAAACGAGTTGCAGCCCTACCCGAGCAGACTCGCCGGGCTTTGCGCCGCTTGGCCCAGTTTAATCCCGCCTCCCGCGCTCAAAAAAACGCGGCCCACCACTATGATATAGGCAATGATTTTTACAAATTGTTCCTGGATGATGATCTGCAATATTCCTGCGCCTATTATAACAACCGCAACGATACACTTGAACACGCACAAGCGGCCAAATGTGATTTGATCGCCAATAAACTCGCCGTGAAGCCCGAGCATTCCGTGCTGGAAATCGGGTGCGGGTGGGGCGGTCTTGGGATTTTTCTGGCACAGTCCACAGGCGCACAAGTAAAGGGCATCACTCTGGCCAAAGAACAATTAAGCGTGGCGCGACAGCGAGCCGACGCTCTTGATCTAGCCGGTCAGGTCGATTTTGAACTGGAGGATTACCGAGCCTCAAAAGGCAAATATGACCGGATTGTCTCCGTGGGCATGTTCGAACATGTGGGTGTACCCCATTACCAGATATATTTTGACCAAGTGGCCAATTTGCTCAATGACGACGGTGTCGCCCTTGTTCACACCATTGGACGCTCTGACACCAAAGGCATCACCAATCCGTGGATTGCCAAATACATCTTCCCCGGCGGCTATATTCCGGCCCTGTCGGAAATCCTGCCCCATATTGAACGGGCGGGTCTCATGGTCACAGATGTTGAAGTTTTGCGCCTGCATTACGCCGAGACCTTGCGCGAATGGCGGCGGCGGTTTTTGCTGCACAAGGACGAGGTAGCACAGAAGTACGGAGATGTATTTGTGCGTATGTGGAATTTTTATCTGACGTCCTCCGAGCTATCCTTTCGCCACGGCCTGCACAATGTGTTTCAAATCCAGCTGACCAAACGTCAGGACGCAGTTCCGCTCACACGTGATTATTTGCTGTGTAGCTCACCGCTTTGCCCAAGCAATGAATTGAACGAGGTAGCCACGGCATGATCAAATTTCGGTTTTGGTTACCCGTGGGCGTGTTTGCGCTTTTTATAGGGGCGCTCTTGTTGTTCGAACATCGTTCCCATATCCCCAATGATTATATCTTTGTGGCGGTTATATTAGGCCTTTGTCTTGGCGTGCATTTTTTTATGCATGGTGGTCACGGTGGGCACAGTGAGAGTAAAGCACCGCCAAACAATGATAATAATAGAGACAAAAAATGACTGATGCCACATCCACATTCACCAGCTACGGGCTTTGGCCTCTGGTTATCCTAAACTCGGCTATTTTCATCATTTTCGCTTTCAGCTTTACCAAGCCGTCAAACTCCAGGGATTGGAAATCACTTGGAGCCTTTAGCGCCTTTGTCATTGCTCTGTTTACAGAAATGTACGGGTTTCCTTTGTCCATATACTTCCTGTCGGGCTGGCTGTCGACCCGCTTCCCGGATGTCAACTGGCTGGCCCACGATTCCGGGCATTTCTGGGAGATGATATTTGGGTGGCGCACCAACCCGCATTTCGGGCCGTTTCACTGGATCAGCTTCGGGTTTATATTTGCCGGTTTCATCTTGCTGTCTTCCGCCTGGCCCGTCTTGCAAAAAGCCTTGCGCACAAAAACCCTGGCTCAGATGGGCATATATGCCAAAATCCGCCACCCGCAATATGTGGCCTTCATCTTGATCATGTTCGGGTTTTTAGTGCAGTGGCCGACAATTTTAACTCTGGTGATGTTCCCAATTTTGCTGGTTATGTATTGGCGGCTAGCCTTAAAGGAAGAGCGCGACACACGGGCCGTATTTGGCGAGGCCTATGATGAGTACGCCAGCAAAACACCGCGTTTCATCCCGCGCTTTCGAAAGTCAGCCAAGACGTAAAATCCCAGCATTGAATAAACGTCAAAAATAACTATAGTGTATAAAAAAGGGGAAAGATTATGTGTTTGTCCGCATCCGTTAGTTTTATGGCCGCCGGAGTTTTAGCCACGGGCGGCGGGTTTGCCGTCTGGAAAGCCTGGACCATTAACAAGCGCTATCTGCCCATCGCCCTCATGCCAATCTTCGCCGGTATCCAGCAATTCATGGAGGGCCATGTCTGGATGGGATTGAACGCGGGCGCACCGGATATGATCTGGTGGGCGGCCATGGGCTTTATTTTGTTTTCGTGGCTCATGTGGCCGACATGGGTGCCTTTTGCCATGTATTTCCTGGAACCGCCCGACAGTAAGCGCAAAAAACTGCTCATGCTGTTTGCTCTGGCGGGCCTGACATTCGGGCTAACGCTGTACGTCCCGCATTTGTTCAATCCCGACTGGGTGCAGGTAAAAATCAGCCGACAATCCATCACCTATGAAGACACCATGTTGCTGGATTATATCATGCCCAGATGGGGCACCTATGCCATATATATGGTGCTGTTGATCATCCCGCCTTTGCTCTCCACCTATAAACATATGCGGATTTTCGGCCTGACCATGATCGCGGTTGTCGCCATTGTCTGGGCGTTTTTCTCCTACGCCAATATCTCGTTTTTCTGCCTGCTGGCGGGTGTCGCGACCATTCACCTGATCTACATAATCGTAAACAATAAATGCTGCCGCGAATGCCCGGAGATCTTTAGTTAGGAACAGACCCTAGCTCAGTTCCAATACGGACTCACGCCCCAAATTGCCTCGCAAAAAACTCCGAAACTTGTTTCACGGCCTTCGCGTGGATTTGGCCGCGTTCAATACCATCACCATCTTTGCAAATTGGTACATATTTTTTGCCGCGCTTGTTGCACGTGTTTAAAAATACGTAATGCCCGGCTCCGGGAATTTCATATAACTCTGCATTCGGTATCGTCTCTGCTAGCCGGGACGCATTTGTGCGCGTGGGTACTATTCTATCCGCACTGCCGCTGATTATCAGCATGGGTGTATTTATGTTTTTAAGGCTATCATCGGTAAACGCTTGTGCCAGTGCCGGGGCGAGCGCGACGACGGCTTGCACGCGCTCGTCGCGAAATGGTTTGCCGTGCCCGGCCAGACCAATATCAATACGCGGATCGGTTTTGCGCAGTTTTTCCAGATCCGCAGACGCTTCGGGATATTCGCTTTGATCATCGCATGTGGCATCTCGCTGGTCGCTGGCGCAAAATCCCTCCAACCGCCCGAGATCCAAAATCCCGCCTGCAAGTGCGGTGACGGTATATCCACCCAGTGAAAACCCGACCGCGCCAATACGGGTTTGGTCGATATTCGGCCCAAACACCGGATCGGCCAACACATGATCTATAACGGCAGATATATCCAGTGCCCGCTCCCACGGCAGGCGAAATCCCCTGGCATCATATTGGTCTTCGGCGGCCGTATTCCCGTGGTGGTCAACGGCGGCGACAATATAGCCCTGCGAGGCCAGTGCGCGCCCCAACCACATCATTTGCAGAGCAGCCCCGCCTGTCCCGTGTGACATGACAATCAACGGATATTTTGTTTGCGCCGGGGACAGCTCAGCATCCCGCGCAGCATATCCACCAATAAAAACCGGACGGGACGGCGGAATACCAATCTTGACCATTTCGGTGCCCGCCACCGCAGGGTACCATATAGATGTGGTTAGCGGACGAGCTTCGCCACCCCTCCAGGATTTGCGCACCGGGTCTTGATAGGCTTGACGAATAAGACCAACTGGTTCACCTGCCTCAACAGATAGCGGCGCCTTGCTACAAGCCGCCAATCCAGCCAGAACAAATATGGAAATCATTTGTAATAAATATCTCATAGCGCCGACCTTCCCCACTTAACCTTTGAAGCCAACACTACGGTAATTCCCTATCGGGTCAAATATTTTCCATTTCTCACCGCATTTTCGGCGTCACCACCCCGAACTCTACCATGCTCTCGACCATTGAAATCGTCATCTCTTTTATAGAGCGCGGCTCAATGCCCAGCTCGGTGCGCAGGCGTTCATTGTTGCTCAGGGTTTTAATTCCGATGACGCCCTTTATCATGCGAATGGTTTTGTCGAACAGGGCCAGAAAATGCACCATGAAATTTGGTAGTTTCTTTGTCGGCGTTTTATAGCCCGCATCGTACAGAGTTTTTGAAATATCCAACATCCAAGCAAATCCGCTCACACATGCATACCGGCGTCCGGCAGCCACCTTCATAGTCATGGCATTATAATGGGCGTCGGCCACGTCGCGCACATCAATGCAGGAAAACCCAAGAGCGGGACAAGCCGGAACGGAACCATCCAATAGCTTGGTCAAAATCTCGCCGGAGGTCGAGAAACTGTTATCAAGCAGCGGCCCAAAGACCGCGCCGGGATTGATAACCGAAAGCTCCATACCGCCCGCTTCATCCGTTTTCATAAAATCCCAAGCCGCCTGCTCGGCGATGGTTTTACTTTTACTATAAGCGCCAATATCTCCGTCCAGATTTGACCAATCATCTTCATTGTAAACATAATCGTCGCCGCGTTCATGGCCGTAAGCAATTGCCACCATGGACGATGTCAGAACCACCCGTTTGACACCCGCCTTGGCCGCTGTGCGCAAGGCCCGCAGCGCCCCGTCACGGGCTGGAATAATCAACTCATTTTCGTCGTCGGGTTCCGTGTTCGGAAACGGCGAGGCCACATGCTGTACGAAGGTGCAGCCTTTCATGGCCGCGTCCCAACCTTCGTCAGAGCCTAAATCTAGCGTCACAAAGGATAAATCATCCACGGAGGCTTTCGTGGCAATGGCGGCGCGCACGGCGTCCGCCTTGTTTAAAGTCCGCAACGAACCGCGCACCTTATAGCCCTCATTCAAAAGCCTGACGATACAATGCTTGGCAATAAATCCGCTCGCGCCTGTGACGAGTACGGTTTGTTTTTTTGTTGGTATCTTTTTTTTAGCGGCCATTACTTAATCCCTTTATTGTTCTTGTTGGTATTATTCTTATTGAATTGACAAATTATAGATATTTTGTCAATGTGTCAATCACCATGAAAAGCTTTGACCCCACCAACAAAACCGACCGTATTTTGCAAGCCGCATTTAACTGCGTCAAACAATACGGATTTAAGCGCACCAGCATGGCGGACATCGCCTTGGCATCTGACATATCGCGCTCGGCGCTTTATTTGGTGTTTAAAGACAAGACCGATATTTTTCGCTCGGTTACGGAAAAAATCCACAATCAAACTCTGGCCGATGCTAAGAGTGAACTGGCCAAAAACTTGCCTCTCAAAATCCGTATTGCCAATGCTACGACCGCCCGCATGACCCCGCTCTATGCTCTGGTTTATGATACCGCTCACGGAACCGAGATTTTCGATATGAGCAAAAGCATTTCCGCTGACATCAACGCCGAAGCCGACGACAGATTTTTGCGCATGTTGACGGGCGAGCTGCAATCCGGCCTCAAATCCGGGCAGATTTCTGGCGGGCCTGATAATTTGGCGGCGCGGGAATTGGCACAATTGTTCATCGCCAGCGCAATGGGGCTTAAATCCTTCGCGTTCAGTGCCCAGGATTACGAAACCCTGCTCACCAAATCCGTCGCCACATTTTTCACCGGTCTAAGCCCGAAATAGCTTCCAAATTAAAGACTGGAAAATTAAAACTGGTAATCAGGCGGGATTTACACCTATGATAAGGCCATGAGAGAAGAACCCACCCGCCAAAACGGCGCATATACGACAATCGAAGCCTGGGACAGCCCGACGGGTGCCAGCCTGTGTGTTTATCACAAAAAGGCCCCAGGAAGTATCAAAGGAAGTATCAAGAGCAAACCAAAAGCCTCCCCAAAAGCAATCATTCATATCAACCACGGGCTTGGCGAACATGCGGGCCGTTATGCCCGGTTTGCCGAAACTTTGAGCGCTGCGGGCTATGCGGTGTATGCCCAAGACCACCGGGGCCACGGGGCCACCACCGCGCCGGACGCCCGCCAAGGCGTTTTTGCTACCGGGGACGGTTGGAACAAAACTCTGGCCGATATGAAATATGTCAACGGCGAAATCCGTAAACGGCACAAGGATATTCCCATTATAATGTTTGGCCATTCCATGGGGGCTATGCTTACATATAATTATCTGCTGCGCTGGCCGGAAACCATCGACGCCTGCGCCGTCTGGAATGCGGATCTATCCAAAAACCCGGCGCTGAAATTGCTCGGGCTTATCTTGCGTATTGAAAACAAATTCAAAGGCGCAAATGCGCCCAGCATTGCCAATGCCATGACATTTGGTGCTTTTAACAAAAAATTTAAACCCAACCAGACCCGTTGCGATTGGCTGTCCAAAGATGTGGAAGAATGCCGGGAATATGACGCCGACCCGGATTGCGGCTGGCCCGTTACCGTGTCCATGTGGCAAGATGTGGTGTCCGGGATCGCTTACGGCAGTTCGGACAAAGGCCTGGAAAATGTCCCCAAACACATGCCCATATACCTATTGGGCGGAGACGCCGACCCGTCCACAAGAAACGCCAAAGCCCAAAGCGAGCTAACCGCTCGTCTCAAAGCCGCCGGCCTCACCAACATAAAAACCACCATCCGAAAACACGGCCGCCATGAAGCTCTAAATGAGCCAAAAGCAGAACGGGACGCAGTGATGGCAGAGTTTGTGGATTGGGTTGGCAAAGCCATTATTTAATAGAAAACCGGATTTAATAAAAACCAAACTCAATAAAAAACCAGGCTTTCAGAACTCGTGGCTATGACTTGCCAGTTTAGGTCAACACGACGTAACAACGTCACGCGTGGCCGCCCACCCAGCCCGATGATATGAGAACCGTCCATACCGTTTTCCGCCAACAGGGCATATGCTCCGCCCCCAAACACCATGACGCCTATTGGGTTAAAGGTTTTGGGATGCCAGTGATATGACTGCCTAGATTTGGGGAACACTTTACCCGTTGCGCTGTTCACCAAATCTGTATTGCGCATAAAATACATATCTTTGTGCGGAGAGATTTTTCCTGAACAATCTATAGGCCTATCAGGAGCATACCAGTTTCCGGTCTCAAAAGCTCGCTTGGCCAAAAAGACTTGGTGGTCAATTTCAGTATTGGGTTTGGCTTTAGCTGCCAGAAAATCAAACATTTTCTGGTGCCCCAAAGTGACCTCCACTTTGAGGTCTGCATCCGATTTTACAGCCGTATCAGCCCACACTTTTTTACGCGCCTTTATTTGCTCCTCAAGCTCAAGAACCTTGGGGTCAGTGGGGCCTCGCGTTCTTGAATATCTGGATTTTTCACGCTTGAGATAAGCCAAAACTACATCATGGCGCTGTTTTCCACCCACTTCAGGGTTGCCCATTTTTGTGTTGTCTGTTTCATATGTTGCGGCACCTAAAAGGGTGTTAAGTGTGCTTTGAAACTTAGTGCTTTCCAAAATCAGGTTTTGTGTGGCTATGGCATTATATAACCCTTTAAATTCATCTTTCTCAAGCATGGTCAGCTTTACGGCTCCAGATAAGGTGAGCGGCTCACGATAAGTATGTGACGATCTTAATCTCAACTCTTCATCCATCACAATGAAAGACTGGCTCGGTTTTTTCAGGCAAAGCTCATCACCCGTACCCTCATCAATCCCGCACATGTCCGCAGCTTCTTCTTGAGCAAAACGAAATTCAATCCCAGCATTAATGATGCCACAAATCATTGGCGTAGAGGTTTTGGGCGCACCAGCAAAAGCCAGGCTAAAGGACAATGCGAGCGCCACAGTAAATGTTAGGATTGCATATATAGTCTTGTCAGCCATGCAGTATATGTTATGTCATAACGTAATAATGTCAACTCTATATTTCCCATTACTCTGCCTACGCCGAAGCTTGCAAGCCATGTTCGTTTTATTGCGGGTGTTCATGGGGTAAGCTTAGCACAAACCCGATAACTCGTTACCCCTCTCGCCGCGCAGGCGCTGGCGCAGCGGGAGGGGTTACGCGGGTAGCAGAGAAACACGGTGTTTGAAAATAATTCATAAAACCTTATCCACGGTTTCACGGCTTGGCATATAGTCCTTTTATGAAATTAGATTTACCAGCTATCAACAAACTTACGCCGCCGGGACTGTATGCGCTTGCGGATTTGCGGGCCTTTGTTTTGGTGTTGGTGCGGGTGATCGAGCTTGGCATTGGGACGGCCAGGGACGTTAAACTTTACGCCCATATGTTGGCGCAACATACCAAAGAGTTGCGCACAAAAACCCACACCAATCTGAACCTCAAGATCAAGACCTGGGTGTTGGCATGCCCGGAGCGTATAGTCTTGGTGCGCTCGGTGATCGGCGAAGCTGCCATACGTAGCTGGGTTTCTCGGCTCCGGGCCGCCTATATGTCACCCCGTTTGATGGCTGATAAACGGCAAAAATATCCTGACACAAACCACACGCGTAAATACAAGCCGCGTAAATACAAACCCTTTGCCTTGGTCAGGCTGTCGGAGGTTGAAAAATTGCTACTGTTCCGGCCACGCTGGCTGTGTAAAGTCCGCCCAGTGTTCGCCCCAGTGTTCTCTGGCGAAACCGGAAATGTGCGACATACGGCGCGTTTAGCTCGCGCTGAACATATTGGGAGATCGCAACACTCAGAGCCACCGCACTTCCACACGCGTGACCAAAGACCCGTAAGGTTTTTCCCCGCTGAATTGGGCATCAAAATCCGGGAGCCAAAAACCGAAAGCCCGGCCCAAAAATACGGGGAAGACCCACCACCACAATCACCGGACAAGCCAGACCCAAATGGATCGGGCCCAAATGGATCGGGCAATGGCGATACCCACTCACAATCCCCATCAAAAAAACCACCTTAATCCGTAGTGCAGTCCTTAATCTCTAAAGTTGATAATCTCGCCGTGGGCTTGGTACTCTGGTGCCAGTAACGGCACAATGCGCTTGGCTATGTCGGAGGGTGTGGGCAGAATGTCGGGGTCTTCTCCGGGCATGGCTTTGGCGCGCATCTGGGTGCGTACCGGGCCGGGATAAACCAAATTAACCCGCAGATTGGTGATTTCAGTTTCCTCGGCCCAGCTTTGCACCATAGCATCAAGGGCGGATTTACTGGCCGCATACACACCCCAAAACGCCTTGCGGCTTTGGGCGCTAGATGAACTCATAAACACGGCCCGGCCCGACGGCGCATCCCGGAGCAATTGATCGAAAGATCGGATCAGGCGAAAATTGGCCGTGACATTGACGGCAATGGTTTCGTCAAATTTCTTCGGTGTAATATGGGGCACCGGCGCGATTTCGCCGAGCAGTCCCGCATTGGCCAGCAAACCGTCAAGGCGGCCCCAACGCTCATAAACCGCCTTGCCCAATTGGTCGATACCGTCGGGATGCTTTAAATCCATTGGCACGATCGTCGCTTCGCCAATCCCCTTTTCCTTCTTGGCCAAGGCTCGGATGGCATCGTCCAAATCCTCAAGCCCGCCTTGGGTGCGGGCGGTGGCTATAATATGCGAGCCGGCTTTGGCCAGCTCTATGGCGGCGGCATAACCGATACCTCGCGAGGCACCGGTCACAAGTGTTACCCGCCCGGCAAGTGGGCGATTGTCGGTTTTATCTGTCATAATTTATGCTACATCTACGAGGAAAGACATTTGCGGATTTTCTCCACAGTTTTTGCGGTCATTATCCACCAAAGACGTCGGATAATCACCCGTAAAACAATGATCGGAAAATTGCGGATAATCGGCATTACGCGTCAAACCTCCCAGTGCCGCATACAAACCATCTATGGACAAAAACCCGAGACTGTCCGCGCCAAGTAACTCAGTCATGGCCTCCAGATCGTAATTGGCCGCCAGTAATTTATCGGTGCTGGGCATATCAACGCCGTAAAAATCGGGATGACGGATCGGCGGCGAAGCAGAGCGGAAATGCACTTCCGCCGCACCAGCGGCACGGATCATGCGCACGATTTTTTTGGACGTGGTGCCGCGCACTATACTGTCGTCAACCAACAGGACTTTCTTGCCCTTAATCAGATTACGATTTGCGGAATGCTTGAGCCGCACACCAATATCGCGAATGGCCTGGGTGGGTTGGATAAATGTCCGACCAACATAATGGTTGCGAATAATCCCCAGCTCGAACGGCAACCCGGCCGCTTGCGCAAACCCAAGCGCGGCTGGCACGCCGCTATCTGGCACCGGAATAACCATATCCACATCGGCGGGGCATTCTGCGGCTAGGCGTTCGCCCATACGTTTGCGCACTTCATAGACACTTTGCCCACCGACGATACTGTCGGGGCGGGCAAAATAGACAAATTCAAACACGCAGGGGCGCGGCGGGATTTTCGGGAAAGCGCGGATAAATTCTATACCGTCTTTGGTGATCACGACCACCTCGCCCGGCTCAAGTTCGCGTACCAATTCTGCGTCGATCATATCAAGGGCGCAGGTCTCGGATGCCAAAATATACGCACCGCCTTTTTTGCCAATCACCAATGGGCGGATGCCGAGCCGGTCTCGCGCACCTATCAATTTTTTATTGGTCAAACCAACGAAAGCAAAACCGCCGTCGACTTGGCGCAAAGCATCAATAAACCTGTCAATAAATGTGGTACGGCGCGAGCGCGACACCAAATGCAAGACAACTTCGGTGTCACTGGTGCTTTGGAAAATCGCACCATCATGTACCAATTGTTCGCGTAGTAAAAACGCATTGGTCAAATGACCATTATGGGCCAAAGCCAGACCACCACCCGGAATATCGGCAAATAATGGCTGGGTATTGCGGAGCAAAGTTTCCCCGGCCGTGGAATAGCGGTTGTGGCCAATGGCCGCATGGCCGGGCAAGCGGGTGGATGGATCACTGCCGGTAAAGCTATCGCCGACCAGGCCAAGATGGCGTTCATTGTGGAATTTATCCCCGTCAAAACTGGCGATACCACACGCTTCCTGGCCCCGGTGTTGCAGTGCGTGCAACCCAAGGGCCGTCACTGCCGCCGCATCATCTACACCATATATACCAAAGACCGCACATTCCTCTCGTATTTTCGGGGACAAATTCAAATCCTTTGGAGGTATTTGGGGCGGTATCTGTGGGTGTATTTGCGGGTACATAATTGCGGGCCTCTACTGGTCACCTTGGGGGATATCCGGGAGTATATCCGTTTGTTCGCCTTTGTCTTTTATTTCTTCGGCAATTTCTCTGGCGCGGACAAATGGCAGGGATTCGAGTGTGTCTGCCACTTTGCGCAACACCGGATAGGTTTTTGCTTGCGCCATCCAGTCAGCCGGCTCCTCGTTTTGGGCCGATTTGGAAATAACCAATACGAACAATGAAGCCAATACGGCCCCGCGCACCAACCCAAAACCCAGCCCTAAAAGCCGATCAAGGAATGGTGGCTCTTGGCCGCGAATAGATTTGGCCCAACCGCGCATCAGAAAGCTCGACAGGATATATAACAACCCAAACACGCCAAGCCCCAAAGCTCCATCGGCCAGCCAGGCGGGCTTAATAAAGTCCTGTACATTGATTTGGTAGCGCCCAAATATGAATAATGCTCCGGCCACGCCGATAACCAAAGCAATGATGGAGATCAACTCACGGGAAATACCGCGTGCAAATGCTAATATGCCTGAAAAGCCAAGAATGATAAACACAACGACATCAAAGCCGCCAAAATTTGTGCCCGCTATATCCATGCTCTGTCCCCAGATAAAATGGTTTATTAAATAGTCTATAGGGACAAAAGAATCGTCACCCGTCTTTCATGGCTTGTACACGGCTTACCAGGTCTGGCAAAGTGCTGATTTCAAGAATAGGCAGTTGTTCCGCCTGATGGACAAGTTTTTTATTCCCCCTTCTTTTAGTCTCTGACGCGGGCGCAACAATAGCAGCCGCAATGGCGCGCTTAAACCCAAGCTTGGACGCTTCCTTGAGCCGCGCATCAGTACGTGAGGCCTGGCGCACATCCCCGGACAGGCTAATCTCGCCGAACACGACACAATCAGCCGGTAAAGGTGTATCAAACACCGACGAAACCAATGCCGCCGCAACTGCCAAATCCGCTGCAGGTTCGCTGATTTTAAGCCCACCTGCTACATTGAGATATACATCTTTACCGCCAAAACTGACCCCGCACCTGGCCTCAAGCACGGCCAAGACCATCGCCAACCGCCCGCTGTCCCAGCCAACAACGGCCCGGCGCGGTGTGCCAAAAGCTGCCGGAGCGACCAGGGCCTGTATCTCGGTTAAGAGCGGGCGCGTGCCCTCAAGCCCGGCAAATACGGCCGCACCGGATGCGGCCTCCCCGCGTCCATCAAGAAAAAGCGCGGACGGGTTTTCAACTTCGGTCAAACCAGTCGTTCCCATTTCAAACACACCAATTTCGTCCGTAGGCCCAAAACGGTTTTTATGAGCCCGCAAGATGCGGAATTGACCTGCGCGGTCGCCCTCGAAGTACAAAACCGCATCGACCATATGCTCGACCACACGAGGCCCGGCGATTTGCCCGTCCTTGGTCACATGCCCGACCAGCAACATACAGGCCCCGGTTTTTTTGGCATAGCGTGTCAGTTCCTGGGAACAGGCCCGAACTTGGGCCACAGTCCCGGGCGCGGCACCGAGCTGGTCCGTCCACATGGTCTGGATCGAGTCTATAATAATGATATCCGGCTTCTCCGCCATCAACCCGTCCAGAATGGGACCAAGTGCCGTCTCGGCGGCCAGGTTTACAGGTGCATCAATAAGCCCGAGCCGCCGAGCCCGGCGCTTAACCTGAGCCGTGGCTTCCTCGCCAGAAATGTAGGCGGTCTTGAGGCCCGAACGTGCCATGTGCCCGGCCATTTGCAGGAGTAGCGTCGATTTGCCAATGCCCGGATCCCCGCCGATCAACAAGGCTGAACCTGGCACCAGCCCCCCGCCCGTCACCCGGTTAAGCTCCTCAATCCCGGTACTGAGGCGCGGCGGATCAACTGCATCCCCAGACAGACCAACAAAATCAATGCCGCGACTTTTCCGCCGGCCTGTCTTACGTGGTTGGTTCTGCGAAGGAATTTCCTCCACCAACACATTCCATTCCCCGCACGCATCACAGCGCCCGGCCCATTTACCGTGAACGCTGCCGCAAGATTGGCAAACAAAAATACTGGCGGGTTTTCCCATTTTAGGCTCCTCTATGCTCAGAACATACTAAGAACAACAACAATCAAGTCAAGTAAATGTTTATACAATGTTCTCATTCTTTTCGGGGAGCAAATCACCGTCTATATATATTGTGACTTATTTGGCACACTATGCAATTTTTTTCATAACGGGACTGACAAGGCTTTGTGCCTAAGCTAGATATGTGTTAATAATCGTATAACGTCTATTCAATTTTAACGGACGGCCGCAACAACAAGCAACCAAACCATAAAAGGGGACACCTATGTTCAATAAAAAATACGGGAAAAAATACGGACTATTGGCTTCAACGGCGCTCATCGCCAGCGTCGCATTTTCAGGTGTAGCGCACGCTCAAATCGACGAGATTATCGTAACGGCGACAAAGCGTACACAAACCTTGCAAGAAACCCCTGTGACAGTATCCGTGACGACATCAGACGTGCTGGACAAAGCGCAAATCCTTGACATTCAAGATTTGCAATCGGTTGTTCCGTCCTTGCGGGTTGGACAACTTCAGTCCTCTGCCAACGTCAATTTCCGTATTCGCGGTTTTGGTAATGGTGCCAACAATGCTGGTATTGAACCTTCGGTTGGTGTGTTTATTGACGGTGTTTACCGCTCACGCTCTGCCGCACAAATTGGTGATCTGCCAAAACTGGAGCGCGTCGAGGTTTTGAGCGGCCCGCAATCTACATTGTTTGGTAAGAATTCATCGGCTGGTGTGATCAGTGTTGTCACGGCCAAGCCTTCATTTGAAAGCCAGGGCTATATTGAGGGCGGGCTTGGCAATTTCAACCAACGGGTTCTTCGTGCTTATGCGACGGGTGGGCTGTCAGATACCATTGCCTTGAGTGTCGGCGGCAGTCTCAACAAGCGCGACGGTTATGCACCGAGCGCCGTCCCTGGCCTGGATGCCAATAATAGCCGCGACCGGTTTAGCCTGCGCGGTCAACTTTTATTTGAACCTCGCGATGATATTTCTATCCGCCTGATTGTTGATCATAGCGAAATCGACGAAATTTGCTGTACGGTCACCAATGTTCAAAACGGGCCGACGGCTGGTGCCATTGCAGCTGTCGGTGGTGCTTTGGCAGATCCCAATGATCCATTTGCCTTTATCAATTTTCAAAATATAAATAGTGACAATTTGGTCAATGACGACGGTATCTCTTTGCATGTGGATGTGGACTTTGATAACTTCACTGTTACAACAATCTCGGCCGTGAGATCCAATCAATCCAGCTTTCTGAATGATAGTGATTTCACGACCGCAAATTTGCTCACCATCAATTCCGATGTTGACATCCAGACATTTACCCAGGAACTGCGCGTCACGTCCACGGGCGACAACAAGGTCGACTGGATGATCGGCGGCTATTATTTTTCCGAAAGCATTGACCAGCTTGGTGGCATTGATATCGGATCCGACTTCCGCCCTTTTCTTGATACACTTTTGTTTGCCCAAACAGGGAACCCCACAGCCCTTAATGACATTGAAGCGTTGTTTGGCCAAGCACCTGGTACATTCTTTAACAACAGCGCGTTCACAACGGATACTTTCACCCAGGACAACCAAGCCTACTCAGCCTTTGCCACCGTTGATTTCCATGCCACGGATAAATTAACCATCACTGGCGGTCTTAACTTCACCAAGGATCAAAAATCGGTTACGGGCAATGTGTCTGTCAATGAGGTTTTTTCCAGCATTGATCTCAATGCTGATCCGACAGGGTTGGGTGTGCCGTTGCCAACCGTTTTGACAGCGCAGGACTTTCCAAATATTACAACCGCTTGTGGCTTGGGGCCCCAGTCTTTATTTGACCCGGCGGCACTTCCAGCGCTTCTAGCAGCGCCAGCTTGTTTTGGCCCCCTTGCAGGCCTTACAGGCGCGCAAGCATTTGGTGTACTTCAAGATGGTGTTACTGACGGGATTACTGGGTTGCAAGCCCTGCAATTCCTGCCACAATTTGTCGCCTTTGACAATTCCGTTGAAAACGGGCGCACTAATGACGAGCAGGTGACGTGGACAGCGCGCCTGGCCTATGAGGTGAACAATAGTGTCAATGTCTATGCCAGCGCGGGCACTGGTTTTAAAGCCTCATCCTGGAACTTATCACGGGATTCACGGCCCTTTGCCGCAGATGCGGCGGCCCTGGGTGCGGCTGGATTGCTCCAAGCCAACCAAACATTTGGTACGCGGTTTGCCGGCCCGGAAGATGTCCTGGCATTTGAAGTCGGTATCAAAACCCGGTTTGACAAAGGCGCCTTTAACATCTCGGTATTTGACCAAACCGTTAATGACTTCCAGTCCAATACCTTTCTCGGCACCGGCTTCGTTCTGGGCAGTGCGGGTCAACAAAGCACATTTGGTGTGGAATTTGACGCGTCCTATTATCCGTTCGAGGCGCTGGCGCTGACGTTTGCAGGTATTTATCTGGATGCGAAATATGACGAATTTATCAATGGCCCGGGGCCAAATAATACGGTCGTTGACCTCTCCGGTCAGGACGTTGCCGGGGTGCCGGAATTTGGGTTCTCCACATCCGCCACCTACACCCATGATTTTGGCGGCGGCAACACCGGATATATTCGCGCTGATTACCAGTTTGAAAGCGAAGTGAACATTGTTGAAGCTCTCGACGTGCAAGCCAAGACCAGCATTTTTAACGGCTCTATTGGCGTTAAACTTGACAACGGTTTTGGCATACAGCTTTGGGGCCGCAATATCTTCAACCAAGAAAGCTTTATCAGCGCTTTCCCAGGCGTGGTACAGGCAGGCACAGTCAATGCCTACCCAACCCCGCCAGCTACTTATGGTGTGTTGGTTAGAAAAGAGTTTTAAGAAACTCTCACATTTAGAACAAAAAAGGCGGCTCGTGAGCCGCCTTTTTTTTGTGCCTGAGTACTCTCGGGGTGCAAAACACCCTATTCAAGCATAGGGGTTTTCGCCCGAGCGTAAATGAATACGGATCGGGATACCGGGCAGATCAAAATCCGTGCGCAATGTGTTGATCAGATAACGTTTATAGCTTTCCGGCACGGCGTCAGCACGAGATGATTTAACCACGAATGTCGGCGGGCGGGTTTTTGTCTGGGTGATGTATTTAAGTTTGACCGGACGCCCCCTGTCCGCGGGCGGGGGATGGCGGCTGGTGGTTTGACGGAGCCATTCATTCAAATCTGGCGTCTTGATGCGGGCCGACCAGTCTATCTGCACACGCTCAATAGCCGGGAACAGGCGGTCAACCCCCTTGCCCGTCAAACCTGACAAAAACAGCAAAGGCACACCGCGCAATTGCGGCAGGAGCCGACCTACTTTTTCTTTCAAATCACCCAAAACTTCCGACTTGTTATTCACCAAATCCCACATGGTCGCAGCGATAACCAAAGCCCGGCCTTCGCGGGCGCACAGATCTGCGATCTGCATATCTTGCTTATCAAATGCTACGCGGGCATCCATGAGCAGGACAACGACCTGGGCGAATTTGATGGCGCGGATGGTGTCCGCCGTAGACATTTTCTCCAACTTGTCATGTACCTTGGCTTTTTTACGCAGGCCCGCCGTATCATGGAACTGCACCCGGCGTCCGTGCCAGTCCCACTCAACCGTAATACTGTCGCGGGTCACCCCGGCTTCGGGGCCAGTGAGCAAGCGGTCGCTACCAATAAGCGTGTTGATCAAGGTGGACTTCCCGGCATTAGGCCGCCCGACAATGGCGATCCTTACCGGGGCTTCGGATGTGTCTATGGCTTGATCAGCCGCCGGCGTCACGCCTTGTAAGGCCTCTGCCACCGCCTCGTTCAGCTCTATCATGCCGATATTATGTTCGGCGGCAACCTCTATGGGTTCGCCCATGCCGAGCCCGTAACCTTCGCCAACGCCCGGCACCGAGGCCCGGCTTTCACATTTATTGGCCACCAGTACGGTCGGCTTTCCGGTCTTGCGGATAAATTCAGCGAATATTTCGTCCAGACCTGTCACCCCGGCGCGGGCGTCATAAACGAACAGCACGACATCCGCCGCTTTGACCGCTTCTTCGGTTTGGGCCCGCATGCGGGCTTCGAGCCGTTCCCCGACCGCATCTTCAAATCCGGCCGTATCAATGACGGTTACGGCCTGATAACCAAGCACTGCGCTCGCTTCGCGGCGGTCACGTGTCACGCCCGGCGTATCGTCAACGATAGCCAGCTTCTTGCCAGCTATGCGGTTAAACAAGGTCGATTTGCCAACATTAGGCCGCCCGACCACGGCAATACGCGGGGTAAAGGTTATTTCCGTATCGGTTTCCATATCTGGAAAATCATCAGCTGTATCTGTTGGCGGGTACATATCATTACTCTACCGGAGCGCCACTAATTTGGCATCATCGGTGATATAATACACCGTATTATTGGCAATGATTGGTGCCACATACACATCACCACCGAGCTTGAACTTGCGGAGGATTTCACCTGAATAAGGGCTAACTTCAACGGCTTGTCCTCGGGAACTCATCATCAGCAAACGGTCCCCCGCCATAATCGGCCCGGACCAGGAAATGCGCTTTTTGCGCTTTTTGACATTTTTAAAATTTTGGAGCTGCGTGATCCAAATGACCGTACCGTCGGCCTTGGACATAGCAACCACTTCGCCCTCGGTTGTCACCGTATAGACAAAATCACCCGCGACCATGGGAAAGCTGAGCGTTCCGGCGGGTTGGCTCCAGACCTGTTGGCCCGTGCGCAGATCAAAAGCACTAAACGCCCCGCTTTGGGTCGCAACAAAAACATAGCCGTCCGTAACCACAGGCCCTGATGCAATGTCGTTCAATGTGGCCAGAGGCGTTAAATTGCCAGATCCGCTGAGCGATTCTTGCCAGAGCACGCCGCCGTTTTGTGCTTTAAGGGCTACAATTTCACCAGACGAAAACGGTGCCAACACCACATCATCAATGACTGCGGGGCTGGGCGACGTTAGCATACGGGCCGTTTCAATAATCGCTTGGTACGTCCACAGCACATCACCATTGGTGGCATCGAATGCAAACAATTCATTGTCGTCCGAAACGGCAAACAGACGTCCGCCTGCTACTGTTGGTGCGGAATGCATGGGTGTACGCGTGCGCACTTTCCAAATTTCGTTACCGTTCACAGCATCAAGGGCCACAACAGCGCCAAATCCGGAGGTGGCATAGATTTGGCCATCCGCATAGGCTACACCGCCGCCAACCGCCTCTTTGTCTTTACCACCCCGGTCACTAAAGCTCAGAGGGTCTCTGACCCGGTCAATAATACTGGTGCCACCTTGCCTGGTTCTACCCTTGCTGGTTACGGATATTTTATAATTCCACACCCGGCTTCCGGTTTCAGCGTCAAGCGCAACAACACGGTTAGCGGCGTCCATTGTGTATATACGCCCATCAGCCATGACTGGTGATGCGACAACTCTGCCTTTGCGAAAAGAACCCTTGCCTATATCTTTTTTCCACAGCCGCGACAGGCTTCCCGGCGCATCTGTACGCCCGACCGCGTGGCTGGGATAACCGCCCGTTTGTGGCCAGTCCGCGTTGGTATAAAGTGGCGGCAACACGATTTCAGACGGCAACATTGTCCCAGCTATTTCCAGCTTATCGTCCAGAGACAATATTGAGATACGTTCAGGGTCCGTAGTGATATCGCTCTGATCATCCTTCCCGCTAAACGGGTTGATCGCGTCGGTGACATTGCTAATTGTTGAACAAGCCGAAAGCAAAGCCGTCGCCAGAATCAATAGGCTCAAGCCACGTATTTTTTGGTTTAAAATGATCATCATTATTCCTGTTGGTCTTGAGGCGTTGCCGGTTCAGGCGCCGGGATTTCCGGCCCTGAAACTGTATTGTCTGTATCTGTATCTGTAACTATCCCTGATTGAGAGAGCGTTGGCACTGGCACAACGCGCTCGGCATTTATCAACGCCAACGCTTGTGCGGCTCTGGATTGAACCCCGCTTGCAACTCCCGGCGCATTTGATAAATAGGTAAAGCCTGTGCGGGCCGTATCCATATCACCCGATTGCAACGCTGCGTGAGCCAAAAGCTCTTTGGCCAAATCCTGATATGGCGCCCCGTCCACGGCCAAGGTTCCTGCCCGTACCAAAACATCATCATAGCGGCCCAAATCCAGCAGGATATACGCTGCTTTCAAGCCTGCTAAATCCTTGTGAATTGGTTTGTTAAATTTACCCACTGCGCGGTCAAACAAAACTACGGCACCGTTCATATCCCCAAGCTGGACTTTGAGGCCTGCGGCCCGGGTCAGGGACAAGCCTGCATAGCCGTCCGGTGCTATTTCAGCCAGGGCCGTAAATTTGACAATGGCGCCTTGTATATCTCCGGTTTTTTCAATTTTCCCTGCGCTCTCATAGGCCGCAGATGCTGCCTTCGCAGTTTGTGCCGTTTTGTAATTTCGGTATTCGTAAAACCCCGTCGCCGCTACGACGATTATAATTACGGCTACAATATACGGCCCGAATTTACGCAAGAGCTGGTTATACTTGTCCTTGCGTAATTCTTCTTCAACCTCGTTGATAAAATCGACCAATTTTGGCCCCTATTCTAAAGCTTTTGTTCTTCGCTAATTTGACGCGAACCTACACGTCCACGCATCCCAGTGCAATACATCAGCACATGAAGCCTTGTCCATGTTTTTCTGGTTTCTGTTTTTCTGGCAATGATTTACTTAAATTTATAGGTATATTCTTTTGAGGGGAAAACACGGGATTTCACTTCCTCGGCATACGTCTTGACGGCCCGTTCGGTTACACCTTTCAGATCTTCATATTTTTTGACAAATTTAGGTGTGCGCTCAAACAAGCCGAGCATGTCCGGGGTCACCAATATTTGCCCGTCGCAATTACTTGACGCGCCAATGCCTATGGTTGGTACATTGACCGCCTTGGTCACTTCGTCAGCCAGTTTTGTGTTCACCCCTTCAACGACGATGGCAAATGAACCCGCTTCAGCTGCGGCCTTGGCATTAGCGAGTATTTCAGCGGCAGCTTTCTGGTCATGTCCTCGCGCCCTGTATCCGCCCAAAACATTGACCGATTGCGGACGCAAGCCCACATGGGACATAACGGGAATACCGCGCTCGGTCAGATAGCTGATGGTCGCGGCCGCATAGGAGCCGGTTTCAATTTTTATCGCTTGGCATCCGGTCTCCATCATCACCTTGGAGGCACTTTTAAACGCACTCTCCACACTGTCCTCATAGGAACCAAAGGGCAAATCCACCACAACCAGAGCCTTGTTGGAGCCGCGCATAACCGCCTGGCCATGCAAAATCATCATCTCAAGGGTCACACCCACCGTAGAATTTAATCCGTGCACAACCATGCCAACGCTGTCGCCCACCAATATCAGATCGCAATATTCGTCAATAATAGCCGCCGTCGGCGCATCATAGGCGGTCAGACAAACGATAGGTTCCCCGCCCTTACGCGCCGTAATCCCCGGCGCGGTCATACGGCTAATGTGTTTTTGTACAGACATAAGGGAAGTCTCCAGACGATTTCCTTGCTTATATAGGCAGGCTTATTTAATATTGCGAGCAAATAACTGAATATGACTGATGATAAAACCGAAAACCCGACCAGCAAAAACCACCAATGAACGCATGATCAAAGTAAATCATGCGGGCGAAAATGGTGCCGTGTCAATTTACCGGGCACAAAGCTGGATGGTGCGCTGGAGAACCCCTAAACTTCTTCCCCAAATTTTGGAAAACCTTACCCACGAAAAACAACATAGGGAGATTTTTAAAGCCTATCTCGCTAAACGTAATATCAGGCGGTGTGTCAGTTACCACTTATGTGGTATAGGTGGTACATTCCTCGGCTTGGTTACGGGTATAATTGGCGGCAAAGCCATTGCCGCCACAACATATGCTGTGGAAAGCGTGGTGTTACAACATCTGGAAACCCAGCTTGCGTATTTGCAAATTCACGACCTGGAAGCCTATGAAGCCGTGTGCCTAATTATTGCGGATGAGCAGGCACATCATGATCAAGCCTTATTGGCCTTAAAAGGCACCAATTTTTGGACACGAGGGATTATAAAAATTGTTCGCCTGAGTACAGAATTTGTCATTCGGTTTGGCATGCGTAGCCCTCTCAAAAATTAAACCTATAAATCTGCCAATCTATCCTCCGGATAGGCGAATACCGGGGCGGCGGCGTATTTTATTTGCTCCAGATGGGCAGGGGCTTGAGCCAGGTATTTCAGGCTGTGGTACCAAACCAGTTTTTGCATGGCGGGGGCGTGTGGGTCTTTGGCCTTTAGGCCCGACACTACGCTTGTGATCAAGAGTGCGCCCGAAATGACGTGGCCGCATAATTCAAGATACGGCACGGCGGCGGCGTGGGAATCGATGTCGTCCATAGCAACGACCATATCCGTAGCAGATTTCATGGCCGCAATTCCTGCCTCCAAATGCCGGATATTACAGCCCAGATCAAGACCATCACTACCGTGTACGCTTTTAGCATCTACTAATATCACATCAATATCCGCAATCAGCGCTGACATAGCCGCCCCACCATCTCGGCGTAACTTGCGCCCGACCAAATCCAATGCTTGAATCCCGTTCGTGCCTTCATAAATCGGCGCAATACGGGCGTCGCGGTAATGTTGCGCCGCGCCGGTTTCTTCAATAAAGCCCATACCGCCGTGGACTTGCACGCCCGTACTGGTCACGGCAACCCCCATATCGGAACCGTAAGCCTTGGCAATGGGTGTCAATAATGCTTGGCGGGCATGGGCCGCTTTGCGGGCCGCTTCATCAGGCGCGGCTTCGCTCATATCAAGCGCGTAAGCACAGGCCAAATTGATGGCCCGCGCCCCCATTATGCCGGCTTTCATATCCATCAACATCCGGCGCACATCTGCGTGCCCGCTAATGGGCGCGCCTGGCTCTGCGCCCGCAACCCGGCCCTGCACCCGTTCACCCGCATAAGCAAGCGCAGCTTGAAAAGCTCGCTCACCAATACCGACACCTTGTACGCCGACAAACAGCCGCGCCTCGTTCATCATGGTGAACATACAGGCCAGACCTTTGTTTTCAGGCCCGACCAACCATGCCTTGGCCCCGGCGAACTCCATAACACAGGTGGGGCTGGCGTGAATACCGAGCTTATGCTCAAGCCCTATGGCCGTAATGCCGTTGGCCGCGCCGGGGTACCCATCTTCGTCCAATAAAAACTTAGGCGCAAGAAACAGGGATATGCCCCGCGACCCGGCTGGCGCGTCCGGCAATCTTGCCAAGACCAAATGCACGATATTATCCGTGCAGTCATGATCACCCCAGGTAATAAAAATCTTCTGACCAGATAGAGCATAACTGCCGTCACTGTTCGGGGTGGCTTTGGTGCGCAAAACGCCCAAATCCGATCCGGCTTGCGGTTCGGTCAAATTCATGCCGCCTGACCATTCGCCGCTCACCATTTTGGGCAAATATAAATTTTTCAACTCGTCAGCTGCATGGGCGAAAATGGCGTTCATGGCACTGCCCGTTAACATGGGGGCCAGCCCGAACGCCATATTGGCCCCGTATAACATTTCACTGACGGCGACGCTCATCACCATAGGTAATTCCATGCCGCCAAATTCTTCTGGAGCCGATAGACCCTGCCATCCGGCCTCGGTATAAGCTTTATAGGCCTCTTTAAAGCCGGGCGCAGTGGTAACCACCCCGTCCTTTAAGGTCGCGCCGTACTCGTCCCCGGCCCGGTTGATAGGCGCCAAAACATCTGAGGCAAATGCGCTTGCACCCGCCAATATATCTGAAGCAAGTTCATCACTAAGGTCAGCATGGGTCGGACAAGCTTGTAATGCGCGAAAATCGACGGCGTGGCGCAGTAAGTATTGGATAGAATTGATAGGGGGAGAAAAAGTCATAGTGTTACTCTGTTATTTTACTTAACTTATACGCATAAAAAAACGGCGCTCCAAGCAAAGAAACGCCGCTTTAGATAAAATTTTGGTGTGGTTATTTTTACCATGCCAGATTTCAAAAGTTTACCGGCAATATTTCCGCCAGCCGCGCCTAAAAGCAAAGCGATAATGATTGGTAAATACTGTTCCATAACTCCCCCTATAAAGTGTCGCACCAAAAGCACTTGGTGCGAAATGGTTTGCAGTGCATAAGGCTTTCAGTTATCTGAAAATGCCTGACTTCCGGCGTCTTTCGCCAAAAAAACAAAGCTCAATCAAGTCTTAACACGGAGATCCACATGTACTCTCTTTCTCGCACCCTCATTATATCCGGGCTTTTCGTGGGTGCCAGTATGCTTGGCGCTTGCTCAAAAGATGCGCCAACACCTGATAAAAAAGTTGAACAAACTACGACCACGCCAACAAAACCCGAAACAAAGCCTGAACGAACGCCTCCTTCCGTGGAAATGACTGCAAATATGGCTGGCAAAAAAGCCTTTAGGCGGTGCAAGGCTTGCCATACCATTGACCAGGGCGGGCGGCACCGGGTTGGCCCTAATCTTTATGGTGTTTTCGGGCGTAAAGCCGGGATTGCCGAAGGTTTTGCCTATTCCACTGCAATGCGCGCCTCTGGCATTATTTGGGACGATGAAACCATGGATGCCTATATTGCCAATCCCAAAACCTATATCCCTAAAAACACTATGTCATTTATCGGGCTAAAAAAACAAGCTGACCGCGACAATCTTATCGTCTATCTAAAAGCCAATACGGGCGCTGCCACAGAATAAAATCAAACCATGCAAACATGCTGGTTTTTTCCAAAAATAATTGTAAATAAATTGATTTTCTGCTTTCGAATCATAAGTGAGCCTGTTAGAGGGCAAATTATATGAAGGGGCCAGCATAAGACTGCTCCTAAAAAGATGTATGAGTAGGAAAAAAAATGCGTAAACCAGTCGGCAACCCAAGCGGTAAATTAATCAACTTCAACATTATGGACATGGGACGTCTGGCATTTGCAGCCTGTTTCCTCATTGCCGTTTTTCTCTTTGTTAGCAGTTTAGCTGGCGGCCTTGATAGAAATGCCTCCCTGTTAATTTTTGCTGCCGTTATTGGCGGTTATATGGCCATGAATATCGGGGCTAATGATAGCGCTAATAATGTCGGGCCTGCCGTTGGTGCGGGGGCTTTAACATTAGGCTCCGCCATCGTTATTGCCATTATATTCGAAGCCAGCGGGGCTCTCATTGCTGGCGGGGATGTGGTCAAGACCATCAAAAAAGGTATTATTGACCCGGCCTTAATCGGCGATACGGATACATTTATCTGGGTCATGATGGCGGCTTTGCTATCAGCCGCCCTGTGGGTCAATATCGCCACCATTTCCGGCGCACCCGTTTCGACCACCCATTCAATTGTTGGCGGGGTTTTGGGCGCGGGTGTTGCCGCAGGCGGATTGGGTATTGCCGACTGGGGGCAAGTGCAAAAAATCGTTGCCAGTTGGATTATATCTCCAGGACTTGGCGGCCTGATTGCGGCTACTTTCTTATACACGATTAAACGCACTATTTTATACAAGAAAGATATGCGCAGCGCGGCGACAAAAGTCGTTCCCATTTTGATTGGGTGTATGGGTTGGGCTTTCTCTACCTATATGGTCATTAAAGGGCTTAAAAAAATAGATTATATCAAACAACATATCGACTTTCCCAAAGCTTTATTGATTGGATTTATTGTCGCCGTCCTGGTTTACCTGGTTGTGCGTGTCATCATCAAACGCCGGGCCGAGAACATTAAAAACAACAAGCAAGGCATTGACGCCTTGTTTACCATTCCGCTTGTCATCAGTGCCGCATTTTTGAGCTTTGCTCACGGCTCCAATGATGTTGCAAATGCCATTGGGCCTCTGGCCGCGATCTATGAAGCGGTGCGCGGCGGCGAAATCGTCGCCAAAGCATCCATCCCGCTTTGGGTGATGATGATCGGCTCTCTCGGCATTGTTACCGGACTGGCACTTTACGGCCCCAAGCTGATCCGTACTGTCGGCACAGAAATAACCGAGCTTGATAAAGCCCGCGCATTTTGTGTGGCTATGGCCGCCTCGATCACCGTCATTATTGCCTCGCAACTGGGTCTGCCCGTCAGTACCACCCATATTGCCGTTGGCGGTATATTCGGCGTTGGTTTCCTGCGCGAATATCTAAACACGGACTATAACCAGAAGGTCGGAAAAATCCGCCGGCATATGCGCGTAGAAGAAAAGAAAGACGACGCTACAATTGATGCTTTCATCGCTGAATTTGACGCGGCGTCAGTAGCGGAGAAAAAACTTTTCTTGCAAGACCTTAAACGCAAAGCCAAGGCCGAAGAAATTTCCTGGTGGGAAAGACGCCGGGTCAAGAAAGCTTACAAGGCCAAGCTGGTCGAGCGCTCTATGCTTCTGAAAATCATCGCCGCCTGGATATTCACAGTTCCCATAGCCGCATTCCTGTCCGCCGCTTTGTTCTTCATGCTTCGCGGGATATTTTTACCGTAGCCGGAAGCTCGGCCCCACGGCTGATGTCCACCTGAGAAAGCGGGTAGCCTTATTGTGGCGAATGGGTTACAAGCTTTTCATGTTTAACTGCAAAGGAGAGCCTTATGGCCATACAAAACTTACTTGATATGATAATGCAAGCCCAGGGTGGGCAAGTTGCGCAAAATGCGGGCAGCCAGCTTGGCTTGAACGCCAAACAATCCCAAAGCGCTATTGCGGCATTATTGCCAGCGATTTCGTCTGCGCTTAAAAACAACACCCAATCCCCACAAGGCTTGCAAAGCCTGCTCGGCGCCCTGCAAAGCGGTCAAAATGCCCAGTTTTTGGACAAGGCTGATCTTTATAACAGCCCTGACATACGCAACCAGGGCAATGCCATTCTCGGCAAATTGTTTGGTTCCAAAGAAGTGAGCCGCGCAGTTGCCGGACAAGCCGCCAAGCAATCCGGAATTGGCGCGGACATTCTCAAGAAAATGCTGCCAATGGTCGCAACTATGGCCATGGGTTCATTGACCAAGCAATCACAACAGCCAAGCATGGCTAGCCAATTGGCCGGACTTGCTCTTGGTGGTGGTCAGCAATCTGGTGGCCTTGGTAGCCTGCTCGGCGCATTGACGGGCGGCAATGCCCGGCGCCAACGCGGCTACCAGCAACAACAACAACAAGGCATGGGCATACTCGGCAAAATGCTAGACGCCGACGGCGACGGCAATGTGATGGACGACGTGCTCGGCATGGCCATGAAGCAATTCATGAAGCGGTAGCTTTTCATCAAAGCCAAATAAAAAGCCCGGGTCGCAAGACCCGGGCTTTTTTTGTTTAGATTATAATGATCAGGGTTTTAGCTCTCTTCCAAAGCTGTTTGCGTATTTGCCACTTCGACCTCTTTTTCCCAACCTTTTGTGAACATGCCAATCAGCAATACAACGGCACCCGCGCCAATAACGAAAACTGCGATTTGCGCAAACAAGCCAGGCATTTCCGCCACATTTTCAGAATCGTAACTCCCCGCAAACAAACTCGCTATAATATTGCCCAGAGAATAAGTGAAGATAAAGAGCCCCATAAGCTGCGCCATGAACCGCTTCGGAGACAGTTTACTGATTGCACTCAATGCGATCGGACTGAGGCAAAGCTCACCCACAGTATGCAAGAAGTATGTCAGGATCAGCCAGAAGATCGCCACCTGTCCAGCTGCAGCCGCTTGCGCTGCGAAGACCATAACCACAAAACCTAGGCCCATAATAATCAAACCAACCGCGCACTTTATTCCGTAGGCTGGTGTCAGCAATTTTGTGCCGAGTTTGATCCAAAGAGCGGCAAAGAACGGTGTTAATATGATGATGAAAAATGGATTGGCATTTTGCAACCACGTCGTCGGCATTTCATACCCGAACAATCTGCGGTCCGTCAGGTCCTGACCAAACAAGTTAAGCGACGATCCGGCTTGTTCAAATCCTGACCAGAAACATGTGGAGGCGACACAGACCAGAAGCAGAGCCCACATACCTTTCTTCTCAACTGCATTCAAGTTGCCCCTGAAATATATCCAAAAGAAGTAGGCAAAAAAGAGGATAGATAAAACAATCGCCGTCTTCTTTGCCATCGCAATCGGATCAATCGAAAGCTGTCCCGCAAGCATTAAACCCGTGAACAAAACCACGGCTGCTAAGAACAAGCCAATAACAGACCAGCTAATTTTTTGGTTTTTAGCCGACAGTGGCGCAGCCGGTTCTGCGCCTACACCTTTCAAGTCTTTGTTCGTACGCAAGAAATAGAACAACCCAAAGGCCATGCCCACAGCTGCAGCTCCAAAGCCCCAATGCCAGCCAGCTTCTACGGCCAACCAACCGCAGACCGTGTACCCAATAAAGGAACCTATATTGATACCCATGTAATAAAGCGCATATCCTGCATCTCGTCGCTCATCTGCCGAACTATATAACTGCCCAACAACAGCAGATATATTCGGTTTCAACAACCCTGTTCCGAGAATGACCAATACCAAACCAATGTAAAAAGCATTGTGATTCGGGATCGCCAAGACAATATGGCCACACATAATAGTAATACCGCCATACCAAATGGCTTTCTGGCTACCAATTAACCGGTCAGCAATCCAGCCGCCGGGTAAACCCATAAAATACACAGAGGCTGTATAAAGGCCGTAAATGGCGACTGCGGTCGCGGTACCGACCGCCAAACCACCATCAGCAATAGCCGCTGTCATAAACAAAACCAGCAAACCCCGCATGCCGTAATAACTCATGCGTTCCCACATTTCCGTCAAGAATAGTGTTTGCAATCCCTTTGGATGGCCGAAAAACCGTGTATCGGCATGTCCAGCACTTTTTACATCGGTCAACCGTTCATCGGCATGCCCAGCACTTTTTACATCTGTCATAAGAACTCCCCTAATAATTATAGTTACCGCAAAAGACACCATACCCCCCTCATACTCAAGTGTTTTTTTATTAAACCTCCCACCATTACGAAACCTGTCGTTTTTTTAACTTTACTTTACGACGGGTGTCGTTTAGTGGTTTTTGAAAATGAGAGGGGAAGCTATGTCCAGTAAAAAACCGTCCGAAGCGGAAGTCGAGATTTTGCAAATCCTTTGGGAGGAGCAACCGTGCAGTGTGCGCCATGTTCATGAAATCATCGGGATCAGCAAAGATGTTGGCTACACCACCATATTGAAGCAACTCCAACGCATGCAGGACAAAAGCCTGGTGACCCGCGAGCCGGGCGACGGCAAATCTTTCCTTTATTCTGCCGCCCAACCACAAGGCCAAACCCAAAGCAATTTGCTGGGCCGTTTGCTCAAAACCGCCTTTCGCGGTGATGTCAACGAATTGGTCATGCACGCGCTGGGTGACGCCAAAGCGTCCGGCGAAGATTTAGAGGCCATCAAGGACTTCATCGCGCAAATTGAAGCAAGTGGGGACCGGTAATGAACATTTTACCCAATATAAACCTGATGAGTGATGCGCTCGGTTGGGCCGTGCTGCATTCATTATGGCAGGGCGTTGTCGCAGCCGTCATCATATTCGCCGTCAGGGCTTTAACGCGAGAACGGGCGTCGGAATTGCGCTACTCTATAGGTATCATCACTTTGTGTGCGCTATTATGTGCCTTTGTCGGGACGTTCTTTTATTATTTCAACACGGGTGTTGCGAACGCAGGTGTTGGGACGAGCGCCGCCAATTTGAAAACCATAACTATCGCCATGCCCGAAACAAACGCAATCAGCAATCCATTGCTGCGTTTTGCAAATTATACCAGCCCCATAGGCATGCTTTGGGCGCTCGGCTTTGTCGTGCTGGGTATCCGTTATCTGAGCGCATTTCGCTTGACCCATCAATTAAGAACCACAGGATTGTCTGACATCCCTTCAAACTGGCAGACACGCTTTACCGCCCTCGCCGCCAAGTCTGGCGTGGGCGGTAGAGTACAGGCTTATTTCTCTGAGCACGTCTCCAGCCCGATAACTTTCGGGTTTTTAAAACCTATTGTGCTGCTGCCCACCTGGTTTTTCACGGGCATGACACCTGAACAGTGCGAAGCGGTGATCCTCCATGAACTGGCCCATATTCGCCGCCATGACTACCTCACCAATATTTTGCAAATTATCATAAAGACCGTGTTCTTTTATCACCCTGCGGTTCAGTTTATCTGTAAAAGCCTGGACACTGACCGGGAACATGCCTGTGATGATTTTGCCGTCATGCTGACTAAAAATCCCGAAAGCCTGGCGACGGCTCTCGGAACAATCCGCTTGAAAGCAGCCAGAGACGGCGGCGTATTTGCGCTTTCTGCATCCGGGGCCGCTGATGGCCGCGACGCACCCTTGATGGACCGCCTCAAACGCCTGATGGGCACACAAACCAGCAGTATGCGAAAAGGCACGACACGCGGCTTCGCGGCAATGACTATGTTGGTGGGCAGTGCCGCACTGGTCATGACGCTCGGAACTACGGCCAGTCAGGCACATCCGGACAAACAAGAACTGGAAGTACTGGCAGGGGCGAGTACAAAAATTTACAAACATAGTGGTAACAATTTTGTCGTCGTTGACGGCAATGTCTATAATACGAATGGTCGTCAATCCATTGTCAAAAACGGTCGCATTTACGCTACCGGATCCGGTTTTTCATACGGTTCCCATAGACAAGGCGGCAAAACTTATATTGTAAAAACCTCGAGCAAAGGCAAAAGCTCTATAAAAATTAACGGCAGTTGGTATAATGTAAATGACCGCCCGGACATGAACATAGTATCACCTCCTGTTCCGCCTACACCTCCCGTGCCACCAACAACAAATTACCGAGTGAGCGACCAAGACTGGCAGGCCAATGAAGACCGTATCGAGCGGGCCAATGAACGCCGCGAGGCGGCCTTGGAGCGGGCTGAAGAACAAAGAGAGCGAGCCGAAGAACGGCGCGAAACGACTTGGGAGCGCACCCAGGAACAACGCGAAAACGCGCTTGAGAGAGCAGAAGCCTCTTGGGAGCGGGCGCTTGAGGCCCGGATTGAAGCCGAAGTACAAAAGGAACTGGCCGCAGAATTTCGCGAAAACGCTTTGGAGCAAGCCGAAAAAGCAAAAAAACAAAATAAGCGAGCCAAGCAGCTAAGAAAAAGTGCGGACAAACAACGAAACAAGGCTGACAAAAAGCGCGGGAAATATGAAAATATGCGTGTACGTCTGATGCCGGTTCTCAAGGCCGATGGCTATTTGCCCAAACAATCATCCAAAGTCACAATTAAGATGGCTGGTGATGATATTTTCATCAACGGCAAGCTGTTGCCCGATGCAAAGGAAAAAAAATATTGCGATATTATTTCCGACTATGTGCGGCACAAGCGCAATGCAACAAAAATTGTCATCAAACCGGACTATTTTCATGTCAATGTAAAACGTGAAACCGAGTTCAGCAATTACACCAATATAGATTAACACAAAAGAAAATTAACACCCAAACATAAACAACAACATTAAGGCATAACACAATGTATTTAAAACGCACCCTCTTGGGTGGGCTGGTTACGCTCACCCTCAGTACAACCGCATACGGCCAAGAAACAAGTGATGGCACCCAAGTCTTTGAGCCCGCGTATTTCGAGCAATTTGTGCCGCGCACCGCCATTGATATGGTGTCGCGTATTCCCGGTTTTCAAATCCGCTCAAGCGGCGGCAGGCGCGGGCTGGGCCAGGGCGGTGCCAATGTCTTGATCAATGGGGACAGAATTTCTGGCAAAACCAATGCAGGGGATCAATTGTCGCGTATCAATGCCGCCAATGTGGTGCGCATCGAAATTGTTGACGGCACGTCTTTGGATATTCCGGGGCTTAGCGGGCAAGTGGCCAATGTCATCACCAAAAGCACGGGCGTATCCGGCACATGGGAATGGCGCCCGGAATGGCGCAACCGGCTCCCAGCTAATCTCTATGATCTCAAGGCAACGGTGTCCGGCGAGAGCGGTGATCTGGCCTGGTCATTTACCGCACAAAACAACCCTTTTCGAAATGGGAATAGGGGTCTGGAAACTCTGACAGATGCAAATGGTGTTCTGTTTGAAACCCGCAATGAGGACGCCCAATTTTTCCGCGACAACCCAGGCGTTGCGGCGGACTTAACCTGGAAACCCAAGCAAGACCATGTGGGTAATTTGAACCTGAAATACAACCAGGTCAATTTTAATGGCCGCGAACAATCCAGAAGCACGGCGGTGACGGCGGCAGGCACAACGGGGGAAACCCTGTTTTCCAACGCCGAAGACGAATGGAATGCCAGCGTCGATGTGGATTATGAATTTCCGTTCCTCATGAGTGAAAAAAACGGCAAATTAAAATTGATCGGCCATTACCGCTTTGAGCATTCGCCGACCATTTCGCGCTTTGATGTGTTTGATCCGGTGCTTGGGCGCACATCCGGCAGTCGTTTTTCCCGCGCCGCTGATGAAGCCGAAATTATTGGCCGCGCAGAATATTCTTGGAAACCAAATGATAAAGGCGATTGGCAAATCGGGGTCGAAGGTGTGTTTAATTATCTCGATATTGCGTCCAGTCTTGTGGTACTGGATAACGGGGTTTTTGTTAATGTACCGCTTACCGGCGCTACATCACGGGTCGAAGAAAAACGCGGCGAAGCCACCCTCACCCATTCGCGAAAATTGTCGAGCAAATGGGATGTGCAAGCCTCTTTCGGCGCGGAGTATTCCGAGCTGTCCCAAGACATCGGTTTGACCCGTAACTTTTTTCGCCCGAAAGGGTTTATTTCCGCCACCTATAAACTAAATGACAGCACCTCCATTGTCACAAGAATAGAACGTGAAGTCGGGCAGTTGAGTTTTTTCGATTTTATTTCCTCGGTCGACGTACAGGATGAATTGGATACATTAGGCAATACCTCTTTGGTTCCACAACAAGATTTATTTGCGGGGGTCACGTTGAATAAAGACTTCGGCAATGGCAATACCTTAAAAATCCGAGCTTTTCACACGTTTATTTCTGACCGGGTTGAACGCATTCCTATTGGGGTAGACGGAGATGCGGTCGGGAATATCGACAGTGCGAACCGTTATGGGATCACCTTCAACACCACACTTAAAGGGGACAAATGGGGGTTTAAAGGCACTCAGCTCGATTTGTCATTTCTCTTGCGCCGCTCATCAATCATCGACCCGATTGGCGGATTTAACCGTAGACTGAACGGTGACACCAAATCTAACTGGAGCGTTGAGTTCCGCCATGACATTCCAAACACTAGTTGGGCCTGGGGGTTTTTCGCCGACCAAAACATACGGGCTCCAAATTTCCGCTTAACCACCACCGAGCAGTTTAACCTTGATAGGCCGTGGAGTTCCGCCTATATTGAACACAAAGATGTTTTTGGCCTGAAAGTGCGGGCGCAAATTGGCAATCTGTTTGACGCCAGTGGCGATTTTCGGCGCGAGGTTTTTGACAACCGCCGCGTCAATCTATTGCGCATAGAAGACCGCAGCCGTAGTTTTGACCTCATATATAATATGCGGGTCAGCGGTACGTTTTAAGAACTATCTAATTAAGCACTACCTGACAATTTGTTTACTTTCCTTGTGCCTTAAATACTCTAAACATGGTTTTCACGTTTAGAGTATTTAGAGGTAAATTTGCAGTATTTAACTAGAGTTTTTCGCGCCGGGTTTTGCCTGACGGCCATAACCGTTCTTGGTTATGGTCAATTAAGCACTGCCCAAGACGCACAAACCCCCGACACTATAAACTCCTATACCTTGGAGTATTTCGACCAATTCACCCCGCGTAACGCCTTGGATATGATTGCCCGTGTGCCCGGATTTCAACTTCGCAGCAGTGAAAATAGGCGCGGTCTGGGCCAAGGCGGAGCTAATATTTTGATCAACGGGGAACGAATTTCTGGTAAAACCAATGCGGAAGATCAACTGGCGCGCATCAATGCCGCAAATGTGGTGCGTATTGATATTGTTGACGGGGCCACCCTGGACATTCCGGGCTTGTTGGGACGGGTTGCCAATATTACTACCAAAAACACCGGTGTCTCCACGACCTGGCAATGGCGACCACAATTTCGCAAAAATGTTAAACCCAATCTATTGCGCGGGTCTGTCACGGTATCGGGCGAAACCGGAGATTTGTCTTACGCCGCAACCCTGCGCAACACTGCTTTCAGGTTTGGCAATTTCGGGCTGGAAGAACGATTTACACCGGACGGGTTTGTGTTCGAGACCCGTGATGAGACCGCGCGGTTTTCCAGGGATAGTCCGGGTATTTCCACCTCGTTGACCTGGAAGCCCAAGGATGGGCATGTGGTCAATCTGAACGCGGAATATAATTTGTTCGACCTGGAAATCCGCGAAATATCCAGGCGCACGGCCTTTAGCGCCCACCCTAATACTGTTATGGGTAATACTGTTATGGGCGATAACAATGAGACTTTGTTTTTAAGAACTGTTGATGCCTGGAATGCCAGCGTTGGCGCGGACTATGAATTACCCGCCGGGCCTAAATCCCTAACCGGCAAGCTTAAAATCATTGCTTATTACAGGTTTAGGGAAAACCCCGCTGTCTCAATATTTGACCAATTTACAGCTGGCGCACAAAGCGCAGGCAGCAGGTTCGGGCAGGCCTCCCAAGACGGCGAAGCCATTGTGCGGACAGAATATTCGCTCGCCCCAAACCAGGGCAAAAACTGGCAATTGTCCCTGGAGGGCGCATTTAACTTCGTTGATATTGCTTCAAGCCTGGAGATTTTAAATCCGACCACGGGTGATTTTTTTGCCGTACCCGTACCGGGCGGCACATCACGCGTGGAAGAGCAACGCGGCGAATTTGCCTTAACCCACAGCCGGGCTTTGTTGCCAAATTGGGATGTGCAAATCACAGGCGGTTTTGAGTATTCACAAATTTCCCAAACCGGGGATGCCAATCAGGTGCGCGATTTTTTCCGTCCAAAAGGCCTCATTACCACAAGTTATAAACCCAGCGACAGCTTGACCATCCGGACCAGGATAGAGCGCGAAGTCGGCCAGTTAAATTTCTCTGATTTTATTTCCACCCTCAACTTACAAGACGATTTAAACAATACAGGTAATTCGGAACTGGTTCCAAACCAGGCCTGGGTTGGCTCGGTGGAGTTTGATAAAAACTTTGGTCAAGGCAATACTTTTAATGCAAGGTTTTACGGCGAGCTTATCTCTGATCTGATTGACCGTATTCCGGTTGGTATAGACGGCGATGCGGTCGGGAATATTGACAATGCCAAACGCTACGGCGTCGATTTCACCGCCACGATCAAGGGCGATAAATGGGGGTTCAAAGGCACCCAGCTTGACCTTAGGCTTGATCTGCGCAATTCAGAAGTTGATGACCCACTCACGGGTCTCTCGCGACGTTTGAACGAAGACAAACGAACCAGATGGGACATCGAATTTCGCCATGATATTCCGAACACAAATTGGGCTTATGGCGGTACACTTGACCAAAACGTAAACGCCCCGTCATTTCGCCTCGACACCATCAGCCTGGAAACCAACACCCGGCCACTGGCCACCGCATTTGTGGAACACAAAGACATTTACGGCCTGAAAATCCGCGCAGGCCTTAGAAACCTGCTTGATCAAACCGATAACCTGGTGCGCCAGGCTTTCACCACCAGACGCGATCTCGGCCAACTGGAATTCACAGAATCCCGTGTGCGCCCGTTCGGGGTTACATTTAGCCTGGATGTCAGCGGCACGTTTTAACGGCTTTATTGACGGCGGCGAGCTTTAAAGAAATTCTTCAAAATCTGCCCGCATTCATCCGCCAGAACGCCGCCCTTAACCTCCGGTTTGGAATGGCAAGAGGTTTGCTCAAAAAACCGCACACCATTTTGTACGGCTCCGCCCTCTGGGTCGGATGCGCCGTAAACCAGACGGGTGATGCGGGCGTTGGATATGGCCCCGGCGCACATGGTACACGGCTCCAATGTGACATAAAGAGTCAGCCCGCTTAGACGGTAATTACCCGTCTTATAGGCGGCGTCCCTAAGCGCCAAGATTTCGGCGTGGGCGGTCGGGTCGCAAATGCCAATTGGGGCATTGCCTGTTCGCGCAATCACTTTATCTGTATTCGGATCAACCACCAAAGCGCCCACTGGCACTTCCCCGCGTACACTTGCCGCTTGCGCTTGCTCTATACATTGGCGCATATAGTGTTCATCATTCATGGCTCTGAATTGAGCCAAAACCAAGGATAGGTCAAGTGCCGCAAATTGAAGCAAAGAAAACTGCGAATAAAGGTGCCAAAAAGGCTGAACGCATCGCCAAGGTTCTGGCCCGCGCCGGCGTGGCATCGCGCCGCGAGGTTGAGCGCATGATTGCGGCTGGACGGATTACAGTGAACGGCACGGTTTTAGACACGCCTGCATTTCTGATCACTGGTCATGAAACCATTCTGGTGGATAATAAACCCGTCGAGGCCAAAGCCGCACCGCGCCTGTGGCGTTACCATAAACCCGTAGGGCTGTTGACCACCCATATGGACCCCGGCGGGCGTCCCACCGTATTTGAAAACCTGCCCAAAGATTTGCCGCGTGTGATTTCGGTCGGGCGACTGGATATGACCTCCGAAGGTCTATTACTCCTGACCAATGACGGCGAGCTGGCGCGAAAACTTGAGCTGCCCAAAACCGGGTTTGCCCGCAAATATCGGGCGCGGGCTTACGGCAAAACCACACAGGACAGATTGGACAGGCTCAAAAGTGGTATTTTGATCGACGGCGTAAAAACCGGGCCTATTGAGGCGACGCTGGACAAACAACAAGGCACTAATGCCTGGATCAGTTTGACCATCCGCGAGGGCAAAAACCGCGAGATACGCCGCGCCCTGGAAACCCTAGGCCTCAAGGTCAACCGCCTGATCCGCCTGTCCTACGGCCCTATACAGCTTGGTGATTTGAGACGCGGGCAGGTCGAGGAGGTCAAACCCAAAGCGTTGCGCGATCAGCTGGGGCATTTGGTCGATGTCCCCAAAGAACGCCCAACCGGGACAATAAAGAGCAAACCAAAAATGAAATCCAATTACAAAGGCAAAAAAGGTCTGCGGCGATCAGGTGCGGGCAGACCGGTCGCTGGAAAATCCACCTCTGGAAAAGGACGCAAAAAATGATGATTGCCAGCTTCATATGTACCGAGCATTTGCGAGGCAAGGCTGACCAACCGTCGGCGCCCATGCGCCACGCCCATTACAACTTCAGGGCAGGCGTACGCTCTTGCGCACTGCCGGGAGCGATATAAATGCGCATCGTCGGCGGTAAATTCAGGGGCCGGAATATCGTGACCCCGAGCGGCAAGACCACCCGTCCGACTTCGGATCAGGCCCGTGAAAGTATTTTCAACATTTTGAAGCACGCCGAATGGTCACCTCCTATGGATGGTGCCGTCGTTATAGATATATTTGCAGGCTCCGGCGCACTGGGTCTGGAAGCTATGTCGCGGGGCGCAGAGTTTTGCTTGTTTGTGGAAACCGAGCCAAAAGCCCGCGCCGCTATTCGCGAAAACACACTCAATATGGGTCTGGGCGGCAGCACCCGTCTGCACCGCCGTGATGCCACCAAGCTGCGCATCGAGCCAAATAATCTTAGAGGCCCGTTCACACATATATTCGTGGATCCGCCCTATAACAAAAGCCTGGCCCGCCCAGTCTTGCGTAAACTGGGCGAACAAGGCCTAATAGCGGACGGAGCCGTAATAATTTACGAAGTGGCCAAAGACGAAGAACCAAACCTACGCGGCTATACGGTACACGACACACGTATATGGGGCGCGGCTAAGGTGGTGTTTATGGGGTTGGCGCAATAATTTCTTGACATTCACCATTTTATGCGTATTTATATGCGCACTAGATAAAACTACTTATGTCAAACATTAGATATTTAAGAAGTATTTATCTGCATTTCGAGAAACATAACATGGAAAGAAATAGCCGTAAGATAATTCAAAAACTTGAACATGACGGATTTGTATTTGTGTCCAGCAAAGGCTCACATCACAAATATAAAAAAAACGGAAGAATTGTTATAATCCCGCACCCGAAAAAGGATCTCCCGTCAGGCACAGCGCGAAGTATTTATAAAATGGCAGGTTGGTTATAAGGATAAAATATGCAAAACTACATTGCAATTATTCATAAAGAAAAGGGCTCGTCCTACGGCGTTCACTTTCCTGATATACCCGGTTGCTATTCAGCTGGCGACACGCTGGATCTGGCTATAGCAAATGCAGCGCAGGCTCTTGCTTTCTATTTTGAAGATATGCCGTTTATCAAAGCGCGCCCCATGGAAGATATCCGCCAGGAAGCGACACAAGACTTAAAGGAAGGCGCTCTACTTGTTGCAATCCCCTATATTGATTTTGCTGGACGCTCTGTTCGCGCCAACATTACCATGGATGCAGGTCTGCTTAAAGGCATTGACGAGACGGCTAAAAAACGCGGGTTGACCCGTTCTGCATTTTTAGCGCAAGTTGCGACCAAAGAAGTGTACGGAAATAATTTGTAACTATACTTAGGGTCTGTTGACGTTCAGGATAGCGCACCAACGGCGTGGAGTTTATTGCCGTGGTTTTTTAGCCAGGCTTCGGCAGGCTTGACGGTATCGACCAATTCGTTGCACAAATTCCAGAAATTTTTGCTGTGGTCGGGGTGTATGAGATGGGCGCATTCATGGGCGGTGACATAATCAAGCACAAAAGGCGGCGCGCAGATCAAGCGCCAGGAATAGGAAATATGGTTACCGGAGCGGCGACTGACACATGACCCCCAACGCGAGCTGGTATCACGCACACTGATTTTATTCACGGTTTTGCCGAGCGCACTGGCGTGAACATGGGTGCAATTGGTCAGAGCTTCACGGGCCTCGCGGATTAAAAACCGTTTTGCTCGCCCTTCCAAGGTATCCGGGTGAGCTGGAACGATTAGGTGTTTCAATTCCTCATCGACCTTGGGGCGACCACGCGTGTCGGGACTATACAAAGTATATATCTCGCCGCGCAACCATATCTCGCCCCCGTCGACAAATGGCTGAGCAGGCGGGAAGGCTTCTAATTGCACCAATATCCAATCGTATTTTTCGCGAACGAACTGCTTGGCGTCTTTGAGCTTATTGGCACGGCCCGGAACCGTGACGGCAACTTTCCGGTTGGCAACATCCATCTTTATGCGAATGCGTCTGGCACGCGGGCGTAGATAATAGGTAATACGCCCATCATTTTCATCCACCCAGCTGGAATTGCCACTTGAATTGGGGTGCGTTTTGCTGTCTGCTATGCGCAGATTTAATTTAGACAGGAAACCCGCCATGAATACTCCCAAACATAAAGCCCTTAAAGTTTCGACACTTGCACTAAACCTTGCAATGGGCGGTGCAATAGCCGCCACCCTTATACTGGGCGGTTGCGGCGACAAGAACAAGACAAAAGCTTCCAAAGCCGGGGTTGCTATCGAGAAAATCGAAGCTCGTAAAGTCAGCGATGCGGAAGGTATGCAAGCCCTGGCTGCGTTTTCGCTGGCCAAGCCGGGTGCAGGTACACTGCAATGGGATAACCGCGACGGCAGTGGCGGCAATTACACTTTCACGGATGTAACGATAAGTGATGATGATAATACGACCACAATCGGGCAAATCAAAGTTTGGGGCGCTCACATGGCGGGCGAACAAGCCAGTTTTGATAAAATGGAATTTCGGGAATTTACGGCACGCGATGGTGAAGACAATACTGATGTAAAAATCGCGACTATAACATTGGTAAAACCATCCCCAGCTCTTGCTGGTGGACTCGCAAAAGCATTTAGCGGCGACGATGATGCTTTTGACAATATAAAAGGTGATGTCGGCTTTCAGGCTATATCATTCACGGGATTTAACCTCACCGACGACGATGTAAATATGAACATAAAGTCCATGTCCATGGGCGAAGCCAAAGACAAAACCGGCGTGTTTAGCCTCAATGGTTTGACAATGAACGGAAAAGGTGACGACGACACCAAGCCTAATGTAAAAATGTCCCTTGGCTCTATGGATATAACCGGGGCGAATTTGAGTAAATATAAAGGCATAATGACCCAGGCCATGAAAAGCGGCGGCAAAGATGGCGATATGAGCGAGACAGCCATGGCCGACATCATGCAATCTATGAACATTTATGACCCGGATTTTAAAACCGCCAGCATCCGAAATTTTGATATGAACGCTGATGGCCTGCTCATCACCCTGAAATCCTTTGAGGCCAACGCCAATAAAAAAGGCGGTAAGGTGACAATGATTCAAAAAATGTCGCCCCTCGTGATCACCCCACCAAAGGACAGCGAAAATGCAGACATGCAAAAAATGACAAAAACCCTGGCCTCTTTGGGCTATGAGAGCCTTGAATTTACCATGGGCGGTAAAAGTGTTTTGGACGAAAAGTCCGATACAATGAAAGGCACTGATACTTATATCGAACTTAAAGACGGCTTCCGTCTATCCTACGATTTCGACATAGCAGGCTACAAAGCTTTCACCGAGAAAGCTGCGGCGATGTCCGCACAGGGTGACGCGGCAAATCCTATGGCAGCTATGGGCATGATGAGTGCTTTGCAAGTTAATAAATTGCGCATCTCTCTGCGCGACGATTCCATTGTTGATCGCGGGTTTAAATTGGCAGCAGAGCAGCGAGGCGGTACAGCCGATGCGCTCAAAAGCCAGGCAAAAGCCATGCTCGGTTTTGCCACCATGGCGGCCCAGGACGAAGCCCAGCAAAAACTGGCGACGGAAATGGTCGCCGCCCTGACCAAGCTAATTGATAATGGCGGAACCTTGACCATAGACATGAACCCGGCAAAACCGGTTAATTTCGGAGAAATTGCCATGGGTGGCATGAACGTTGATGTTGCGGCTCTTGGGTTGTCCGTTAAAACAGAGTAAGGGGCGCATAATCCTGCAAATACTTATTGATTATCGATAATAACTCATATATCTCTTGAGCAGGAGAGATATATTGTGACACTTTTTGCAAATTTAGCCACGGCGCAACCCGGAGATACGGTCTCCATCCAGTTGTTCCCTGCCGGACGTCATGAAGGTATTATTGGTTCTGACGGGTATATTATTTCCCGTTCGCGCCGTTACGGCGGCGTGACCAGCTTGCCGCCCAGTGTGTTCTCGGACGGTAAGCTACGAGATAATCATGGTTATATTGGTGTCCTAAGCCCCGAAGAGACAGTCCGGCTCGCGGAAGACCGCATTGGCGAGACGGGATATGATGTCATCGGGCATAATTGCGTACACTTTGTCAATGAGGTCAACGGCCTAGCACTAGAAGCCAGAATGTCCGATAATGTGCAACGTTTTGCATCCATTTCGGACATAGTGTCAAGTTTCAACCACCGCCCTCTTTGGTAGGCTAGTTGCTTTAATCCATTGCCCGCTGCAAAAAGGAATAAACCTGATCCAGCAAACGTTCATCGCCTACGCAGATTATTGCGCCGCCGTCTTTTGCGTTGCCGCCGTGCCATGTGGTTACTACGCCGCCTGCGCCTTTGATGATGGGAATGTGGGAGCGGATATCATAGGGCGCGAGACCGGCCTCTATGACCAAGTCCATACGCCCTGCCGCCGTCAGGGCGTAGGCATAAGCGTCCAGCCCCAAGCGGGTAAAGCGCACAGTCCGGCGGATCATTTCATAAGCAGCAAGCTGGCCCCGTGACAACATCGCCATAGGTTCCGTACATGACAAAACCGCATCGCTCAGTTTTGCGCAAGATTTGGTTTTTAGCGCCGACTTGCCCGCAAGCGTTTCGCACCAAGCCTTGCCCGGAGCGCCAATATACCGCTCGTTTAAGGCGGGGTGGTCGATAATGCCGAGTATGGGCTCATCCCTAAAGCTGACGGCAATAAGCGTACTCCAAACCGGCACTCCAGCTACAAATGCTCTGGTGCCATCAATAGGATCAAGGCACCAACTCCAATCATTATCACCAACTTTTTCAGGATATTCTTCCCCAACAATACTGTCGCCAGGGAAAGCTTTCTCAATAAGGTCGCGCAGGAAACGCTCAGCCCCCTTATCAGCCTCAGTGACCGGATCAAAAACACCTTTGTGGTTTTTATTCTCCGGATCCATACCGCGCACAAAAGCTGGCAGGGTGAGCGCTCTCACCCGTTCAGCCATATTACAGGCGGCGGCTAGCCTGGCATCAATGTCATTACGGTTCGGCATAAGATACCGAGTGTAAGGGCTAGCCGTGGGCGGTCAATGCCATTTTTCGCACGGCGGCTTGCGCTTTTGCTGTAGCTTCCAAAGACTTGGCCAAGTCAAGCAAGTGCTTGCGCGGCATTTCGCCCATGGAATAATAGGCCCGCACCAAATCCATGGTTTCTTTCTTGGATAAAACATCCGGGGCCAAAACGCCGTGGGCCGGGACGCCAGTGATCGGGTCATGCTCGGACAGGCCTTCATAAAAATGCTGTACTGGCACACTGAGAGCTTCGGACAGCTCGAACAACCGACTGGCACTAACCCGGTTAGCGCCGCATTCATATTTTTGAATTTGCTGGAAACGAATGCCGACCTGATCGCCGAGAGCCTGCTGGGTCAAACCCAATAAGCGGCGGCGGCGGCGCAAGCGTCTACCTACATGTAAATCAATATCACTGGTCATAGTGTTTCCTCATATTCCGATTAGGCGAATTGCCAAAAATAATTTCACTCCCCCCTAAGGAGAGCAAAACCCGTGCCAATTCCCAACTATGATAAATACCCATGCAGGCGGGTTATGAGGAGACAATAGTACATTTTGGGGCGTTAAAACCCGTTCGAGCCGTGCGATTAACTTAAATCTGTACCATTTCGAAACATGCGCCTGGTCGTCTTTTAGCGGAACATTTTGTGTGCTGTCCGTCACCAGCATTACCCACCTTGTTCCTCTCCCAAAAGGAGAGGAGACGGTGTCTTGACCATTTTTATTGTGTTGAAAGCTGAAAGGTTTCCATTGTTTTTTGCAGGTATTTCAGTACACATCGAAAGCTTTATACAAATCACAAAGCAAACGAACGCGGTCTCCTCTCCTTTTGGGAGAGGAACAAGGTGAGGGGTAAAGGGTTGTCAGGTTAAATTAGGGCTGGCCGGGAACATCAACCAGCAAAATCATCCATGCTTTTAGCTTCGGTGAAAACCTTGTCCAAAACTGCGACGACTTCTCTGACATTGTCTTCACTGATGATCAGCGGCGGGGCCATGCGCAGGACGTTGTCGCCTGCATTGCCGACCAATAATTTATGAGCGCGGGCAAGATTGCGCACGTCGAGCGCTTTTTTCTTGAGCTTCATACCAATAAGCAAACCTTTGCCGCGCACATCTTCAACCACGTCCGGATGGGCTTGCTTGAGGCGTTCAAATTGCTGGGTCATGAAATTGGCAATTTTATTGACATTGGCCATGAGATCAGGATTGGTCAATTCGTCAAAAGCTGCGCTGGCCACTGCCATCGCTAATGGCCCGCCGCCGTATGTAGAACCGTGCGTGCCGACCACCATGCCTTCGGCGGCGCGTTCTGTAGCCAAGCAGGCCCCCATAGGGAAGCCCCCGCCCATGCCCTTAGCAACGGCCATCACATCAGGATCCGCCGCGCCGTCGGCCCACTCATGGGCAAATAACTTGCCCGTGCGGCCAGCGCCCGATTGCACTTCGTCGTAAATCAGCAACAAGCCGTGCTCGTCGCACAAAGCGCGCACGTCTTTAAGGAACTGCACTGGCAAAGCCCGCACACCGCCCTCGCCCTGTACGGGTTCCATCAAAATGGCGGCGGTTTTATCGCTAATGGCGGCCTTGATAGCATCCATGTCCCCAAACTCTACATTGATAAAACCTGGTAGTGCCGGGCCGAAACCTTCGAGATATTTCGGATTACCGCCCGCGTTTATCGTTGCAAATGTCCGGCCGTGAAACGCCCCCTTGCAGGTGATGATTTCATAACGCTCCTTGTGGCCTTCCACATATTGACAGCGCCGCGCCGTTTTCATAGCGCACTCGACCGCTTCAGCACCGGAATTGGTGAAAAACACTTTGTCAGAGAATGTGGCGGCGCAGTATTTCTCCGCCAACTCGACCTGGCCTTTGACCTTAAACATGTTGGACAGATGCCACAATTGCCCGGCTTGTTCTTTAAGCGCCCCGACCAAAGCCGGATGATTATGCCCCAGACCATTGACCGCAATCCCGGCGATGAAATCCAGATATTTATCGCCGTCATCGGTATAAAGATAAACCCCCTCACCGCGCACAAATTCGACGGGTGGTGGTGCGTAACAATTATAGATGTGATCGTTTTTGGGCATAATATTCTCCAAACTAGGCTTTAAGCCGCCAACCTGTTTTCAATACTTTAAGGCAAAGAATAAACAAGACAATATTGAGCAATAGCGTATAAATAACCCCGACCATGATATTGCTATCGGCCTCACCCAAGAACCCGTAGCGCAAACCGTCGATAAAATAAAACAATGGATTGACCAGGGAAATTTTATATAGGGCATCTGGCAGTGAGCTGACATGGTAGAATGTACCGGACAAAAAGCTCAGAGGCAAAATGACGAACTGGTTGACGACGGCAAGTTGGTCAAATTTCTCGGCCCATATGCCCGTTAGCAATCCGACCATGCCCATAGCGGCTGCCGCAGATACACTGAAATAGGCTATCGCCCACAAATGCGCGGGTATAATTACGGCAAAAAACGACAAGGCGAATGTAGTGACCACAGCCACCAATAACCCGCGTGTGATCGAACCGCCAATATATGCAATGGCCAGCTCTATATGGGACAAAGGCGGCATCAACACATCAACAATGGAGCCATTGACTTTGCTGGTCATAACCGAGGACGACGAATTGGCGGAAGCATTGCCCAATATACCCAGCATAATCAGGCCCGGTATGAGGAAACGGGTAAAAGCTTCCGGATCACCCGCAGCTCTTTGCTCGGCAAAGGCCAATATGAATACGGTCATGAACAAAACATTGGAGACAATAGGCGCCAACACGGTCTGGAGCCAGACCCGCATAAACCGCCCGATTTCCTTTTTGTACAATGTCCACAATCCGAGCCAATTAACGCGCCCAAACTCCCGCGCCCTACCCGGCTCGGCATTGATCATCATTTTCATAATATCTCCGTTATCATTATGGCCTGTATCACGACAAATTGGTTCAGCCAAGATAGTTTGAAAGACAATCTTTCCCTTTTCCAATCACACTTTCCCCTACCAAACACATTGTTAATGCAAAATTACACACAACATATAGAAATCTGTGGATAGATGCGATCTGCATCTTGTGTATTTGCAAGAAAGAGCTACGATATGTTGTGGATTTGTTAATTATTTTGTGAAGCTGCATCAGCAGCAACACTACATATAGTGTTTTGAGGGGAATAACATGGCTTGGACAGATGACCGGGTAGACGTTTTATCAAAATTATGGGCAGAAGGACTATCTGCCAGCCAAATTGCCACCAAACTTGGTGGTGTGACGCGCAATGCAGTAATAGGCAAAGTGCATCGTCTTGGCCTGTCGGGCCGGGTGAAACCAAAACGCAAAACCAAACCAACGACACCGCGCACGGCAGTAACAGCCCGCAAGCGCACTCCGGTAAAGCGCCGCGCAATAGCGCGCCCCGCCCCAACACCGCCGCCAGTACCGCTTAAAGCCAAACCACTGCCGAGCGGTGAGTATGCCACCATATTGACGATTACCGAACATTTATGCAAATGGCCCTTGGGTGATCCAACCAGTGCAGACTTCCGGTTTTGCGGACGCGGCACTGACAAGGGTGAACCTTATTGCAAATCACATGCGCAATTGGCCTACCAGCCATCACGCCGCCGCGTAGCCAGCAATCGGGCCATCACCCGCACCAACCGTATGGCGCTACGATAAAATTACCTAAACCCACCTCCGGCTCACACATAATTATTATCGTTTTTCAATAATAATTATTGACTCTCACCATCTTGGCGGTATGTATAACCAAAAGGAGTTATGGTTATGCAGTCTAGGATAGCAGTGTTGGTCTTAAGCACGAGTCTGGTTGGGTTGTCGGGGTGTGCCAGTTTGAATTTCAGCGGTATTAAGCCCACTCCAACTGAAGTTGTTGCGGATATTCCCGCGCCTGTACAAAAAACCGATGCCGATAAACCGAGCTGGGTAGAAACCGCGCCGGAGCGTATGCCCACAACGGATTGGGTTGCCGGTTTTAACGACCCCGTCCTCAATGAACTTGTCAGCGAAGCCATGCGCTCCAACACAAATGTGCGTCTCGCGGCTGCGCGGCTTGCTGCGGCAGAAGCCAGCGCCAAGGCATTTCGTTCCGGGCTTTATCCCAGTATAAATGCCAATAGCCGGGCCAGCCGCAACGAAAGCGCCAATAGTGCTATTCCCGGCAGCAGTAACTTTTCTCTAGGCGGAACGGTCAGCTGGGAAGTGGATATGTGGGGCCGGGTACGCGACACGGCCAATTCTGGCGATTTGGAGGCCGCAGCCTCCAACGCGGATTACGCGGGCACACGCCTGTCCATAGCCGGCGCCACCACCCAGACCTGGTTCAATTTGATCGAAGCCCGCCTCCAGCGCGACTTGGCCCAGCGCAATGTGGCGACCCAAGAACGCGCTTTGCGCCTAACCAAACGTCGGTTTGACGGCGGCGTATCAGGCTCCAGTGATTACCGCCTGGCCAGGTCAGCTTTGGCCAATGCGGAAGCTACTTTGGCGTTTCGCATGCAAGTTGAATTGGCGACTTCAAGACAGTTAGAGACTTTGCTACGGCGTTATCCTGAAGCGGAACTTGCGGCCCGTGATGACCTTCCTGTTTTACCACCTTTGCTGGGCGCGGGTACACCGGACGAAATATTCTTGCGCCGCCCTGATTTACTGGCGGCTGAACGCCGCATGATCGCCCAGGGTCTTCGCATAGATATATCCAAAAAGAACTTGTTGCCGCGTCTGTCTTTGGATGCCAGTGCGAGTTCGGGCGGACGGTCAATTGCCCGCTTGTTTAGCCTGGAATCTCTAGCCGCGTCTGTCGCAGGCGGGCTCACAGCTCCGATTTTCCAAGGCGGAGCATTGCGTGCCGATGTGGCACGCAATGAAGCCGTGCTGAACCAATTGCTGGAGAGCTATGCAGACACCGCTTTGACCGCCTACCGGGAAGTTGAAGACGCTCTGGACGCCGAAACCCATTTGCGAGAACAGGTGCGGGCCTTAAGCGTATCGCTAGAGGAAGCCAAAAAAGCTGAAGAACGACTTGAACAGCGTTTTTCAGAGGGTCTGGCGAGTATATTGCAATTGCTCGATTCGCAAACACGGCGCAACAACACTGAAGGCCAATATATTTCAGTGCGAAGAGAACGTTTAGCCAATAGGGTAAGATTACACTTGGCGCTCGGCGGCGGATTATACGGACAAGAACAAGCGAGAGAGAAATTACCGAAACCAAAAATAGAGCTACCTAGCTTGGCAAGCTTGAATTAACATACGGGCTTGCAAAATTAGATTTTTTCGCGCAATACGAGAACACACCAAAAGTACTATTGGTGATTTGAGAATATTAGCCTCAGGCAGATTAAAGGGACATTGAAATGGGCAATGAAACTATAGGCATACAACGAGAAAGCAGTGGGCTTATGCGCAAAGCATTGGTCATATTGGTACCACTCCTCATCTTATTGGTATTTGTGATTTTAGGCGGCGGTTTAAATGCCTTTAAAAAAAAAACCAGAGGTCAAAAAACGTAGTCGTCCCGTTTTGGCGGTCACGGCCAGCATTGCCGTTTCGGACACGGTTCAGCTCAAGGTCAATGTGCAAGGTGAAAGCCGACCACGCACGGAAATCGACCTTGTCCCGGAAGTGGCCGGGAAAATCGTCTATGTCTCGCCGAAATTTATTTCGGGCGGGCTTTTTGCCAAAGGCGATGTGCTTTACCGCATTGATCCTGCAGATTTTAATGTTGCCGTGGTACGCGCCGAAGCGGCTGTGGCCCGCGCCCAGCAAATCTTGCTGCGCGAGCAATCAGAAGGCGCCATTGCGCGCCTTGACTGGGACGATTTGGGCGGCGGAAAAGAAGCCACAGACCTAACCCTGCGCAAACCACAACTCCTCGAAGCCCAGGCCGGATTACAGTCCGCCCAGGCAGATTTGGACAATGCCAATATCCGCTTGCGCCGCGCGGCCGTAACCGCACCGTTTAACGGGCGGGTGCGTGAAAAAGTGGCGGACATTGGCCAATATGTGAACCCAGGCGCACGGCTGGGCCGGATTTTTTCCACCGATATTGCCGAGGTTCGCCTGGCTCTAAGCGACGCCGATATAGCACGAATTGACCTGCCGCTGGCTTATGTCGCAAAAAGCCGGGACGCTGCTTTGGACGTCAAACTATCCGCTATTATCGGCGGTAAAGTCCGGATTTGGAACGGAAAAATCATGCGCACCGATGCGGCCTATGACCCGCAAACCCGCTCGATGTTTGCCATTGCCGAAGTGGTGGATCCTTACGGCAAAGGTGCGGCGGACGGCAATTATCCCATGTCTCCCGGACTGTTTGTGGATGCGCAGATCGAAGGAAAAACTCTGGAAGGCGTCATAATAATTCCCCGTGATGCCCTGCGCCCAAATGATAAGGTTTACACGGTCAACCAGGACGGGATTGCCAAAATCCATGATGTGGATGTGTTGGACACCAACCCTGAGCGTGCCGCGCTTTTGGGCGGCATTACTCCGGGTGCTTTGGTCATCGTCTCGCCCATGGAACAGTCCCAGATCAATTATAAATTCCGCGCCCTTGACGTCAATGACCCGACAATAATCTTGGTGGATACCAAAAAAGATGAAGATGAGAAGGACAAGAAAAAAGACGACGCCCAGGTAGATTTAGCGGCGGCTAAGAAGAAACTGGCCGAGAGCAAAAAAAGCTATGTCGCGGCCCAAAAAGAATATGCCATTGCCAAAAAGGAAAGCCGCAAAAAAAATAAAAAGAAAAGTAAAGCAGGAGACGAATAATGCAGGGTCTTATAGCCTGGTGGGCAAAAAATTCTGTAGCAGCAAACCTGCTTATGATAGCAATTATCATCACAGGTATATTCGGGTTTCTCATACTTGAGCGGGAAATCTTTCCTGGGGCCAAGTCCAGTGAAATCAGAGTGGAATCGGTCTGGCAAGGTGCCTCACCCCGCGACATGCAAGAGCAAATCATCACCCGCATCGAAGAAGCTGTCCATGATATAGACGGCATTGATCACCTGGAAGCCGTTGCATTTGAAGGTGGCGGACGGGTCATGATCAAAACCAAGTCCAATGCTGATTTTGACCAAATCCTTGATACGGTGAAAACCCGGGTTGACGGCATCACCAATCTGCCGCCCGACGCCTTTAGCTTAACCGTCAGGCGAACCAATATACAAATTCAATATATGTTTATGGCATTGCACGGCGATATGGACCGGCTACGCTTACAAGCAATAGCAGATGATGTTCGCGATGAAATGGCGGGGTTGTTTGGCGGCGAGCTGACCGAAGCCATGGCCAGGCTTCCATACGAAATCACTATTGAAATTGCAGAAGAAAAACTACGCCAATTTAACCTCACCTTTCAACAAGTTGCCACAGCTATATCCGGCGCGTCCATTAGTCAGTCCGCAGGGGAAGTGAAAACCAGCGCTGGTAAATTACAATTGCGTACCCGCGCTCTGGCCAATAGTCAGGCCGATTTTGAAAAAATTATTATTCGGCAGAACCCCGGCGGCGGTAAAATATTACTGAAGGACATAGCCGTAGTGATTGACGGGTTCGCAGATGCGAATATCGCCGTCAATTATAAAGGTGAAGAAGCTATATTTTTTCGGGTGGTTTCGCCTGACAAACCCAATGTGTCCAAAACTGGCAAAGCCTTTCGCGCATATATAGAGCAAAAAAACGAAACCTTACCGCCGGAACTCACCTTGTCCATGTGGGCAGATTCCTCAGTTGGCTTTGATTCGCGTATGTCGCTTATCGGCTGGAATGCCCTGATTGGCATGTTGTTGGTCTTGCTGATATTGACCATTTTTCTGCGCCCAGCCGTGGCGCTTTGGGTGAGCATCGGTATTTTGGTTTCGTTTTTGGGCGCATTTGCCATTGCGCCTTTTATCGGAATTTCGTTCAATATGATTTCTACATTCGCGTTTTTGCTGGTGATCGGGATTGTGGTTGATGATGCCATTGTGGTCGGGGAAAGTGTGCATTTCCATGTGGAACACGGGGTTAGTGGCACACGCGGCAGCATAGCTGGGGCAAATATGGTGTCCAAACCAGTTATATTTGCGGTTATCACCACGATTATGGTTTTTCTACCTTTGATGTTTTTATCCGGGCAAACTTCAGATTTTACCACACAGATATCCCTAGTTGTGATCGCGGCTTTGGTGTTTTCTCTGGTTGAGGCATTCCTTATACTGCCGGCCCATTTGCGCCATTTGAAACCACTGCCTCCACGAGAAAAAATGAATCCGTTTTCGCGGTTTCAAACCATGATGGCGGACAGCCTAGTATCATTTTCCCGGCAATACTTCCGACCATTCGTCGCATTTATTATCAAATTTCGCTATGCAACATTGGCGACCTTTGTCGGGCTGATGTATTTATCCTTTAGCGCCATTCAGGCCAATTTGGTCAAAGTGCAAATGTTCCCGGACTTTGGCGGTGACATGTTGATGGTGCGAATTTCCTTACCCGAAGGGACATCATTTGAACGGCTGACCCAGATACAAACACAATTGGACGGGGCGATTGTTACGCTCAATGACAATTCGCAAGAAGATTTTGGTGTTGATTATGAACTTATCCCCGCACCGGGCAGTTTTATAAATAACAACAATTTACAGGCTTTTTTGGGCCTTGCACGAGCCGAGGACAGAGGCGAAATTTCGTCCACCAATATAGCTGATAAACTTGAAGAATATCTCGGCGACATCCCCGATGCATACCGGATCCAGGTCAGTGCCGCTGGCGGCCAGCGTGGCGGCGGACAAATGGTGCGCTACGCCATTGCATCAGATAATGAAGACGATTTGTCCCGCGCCATGAAAGAGCTGAAAGCCCAGCTTGAAAGTTATGGTCGTGTTGTACGTACATGGGATAGTTTGGAAAGCTCGTCCCAGGAAATGCAATTTACCCTAAAGCCAGGAGCCGAAAGCCTGGGGATTACGTTGGCGTCATTGACCCGCCAAGTCCGCGAAGCCTTTTTTGGTCGCGAAGTCCAACGTATCCCGAGAAACGGCGAAGATGTACGGGTTGTGTTACGTTACCCCAAGGCGGCACGAGATTCGATTGACAGCTTGCAGCAATTACGTATCCGTACCGGGAGCGGTACGGAAGTCCCGTTATATTCCGTGGCAGAAGTAAATTTTGCGCCGGGTATCAGCCGCATTAACCGCAGAGACCGCAAGCAAATCATATCCGTAGGCGCAGTCATTATTGGTGGCCCCCAAGCCCGGCAAGAAATACAAGCTGATATGACAGGGAGTTTTCTACCAAACTGGGAACTCGCCAACCCCAATGCTGAAAGGCTTTTGATCGGGGCTGATGATGAACAAAGAACGTTTTTGCGCGAAATAAAACGCTCGGGTTGGTTTGTGCTTGCGGCTATGTATTTTCTTCTGGCCGTTGGGTTTAGGTCTTATTTTCAACCGTTCCTGATTTTGGTTGCCATTCCGTTCGCTTTCGTTGGCATGGTGTTTGGCTGCATCGTCACGGGTGTACCCCTTGGTATGATGTCCATATTTGGTTTCTTTGCTGCCGCCGGGGTGGCGGTCAATGACAATCTGGTTTTGATTGATTATGTCAACCGGCTAAAATCTAAGGGCTTAGGCTCCTACCAAGCCATGATCGATGCCTGTGTGGCCAGGTTCAGACCTATCCTGCTCACCTCGGTGACAACCTTTGTCGGCGTTCTGCCCATGCTGGCCGAAAATTCCGCGCAAGCAGAGTTTCTCAAGCCGATGATTGTGGCGCTGGCCTTTGGTGTCTTGTTCGATTTCTTCCTGACCCTGATGTTGGTACCCGCACTTTACGGTATCGGTATTGATATCAACCGCGTCTTCAAACGCCTGTGGACAGGCCAAAAACAACCACCGCTTGGATCAAGTTATGACCCCGAGATGGCAATTGCTTTGGCAGAACACGGCTTGGATGATAGTGAAATCCCGGCCGCCGTTAACAGTTAAACCTATTCGCACAAAAATAAGAAAGCCTCAACCAACCCAACAGGAGAACATAATGCCCCTTCATAAACTACTCGTCCCGAGCTTATTAGCGCTCGGGTTAGCCACTGGCCTAAGTGCGTGTGGCAAAGAAACCGCCCTACCCGTCGAGACGGTTCAGGCACAATCTGCGGCACTTGGCACATTCGGTGTGGCCTTGGCAAATATGGATAAAGGTGTGAAGCCCGGCGATAACTTTTTCCATTATGTTAGCGGCACCTGGCTGAAAAATACAGAAATCCCCGCCGATAAATCAACCTATGGGTCTTTCGGTATTCTCGCTGACCGTTCACAAGAACAGGTCAAAACCATTATCAACGATTTGTCCGGGCAGACCAATAAAGTCGGTTCGGTCGAACAAAAAATCGGGGATCTTTACGCCGCCTTCATGGACACGGACACCATAGAAGCCAAAGGTATGGCTCCGGTACAAGCCGATCTCGCGAAGATTGCGGCCTTGGGTAGCCACAAAGCCGTAGCCGCCATGATGGGCGATCCAACTATGGGCGTACGCTCCCCATTTGGGGGTTTCGTAACGACGGATGCCAAAAACCCGGAAGCCTATCTTTTTTATCTAACCCAATCCGGACTTGGCATGCCCAACAGGAGTTATTATCTGGACGCGGGCGAAAAATCTGTCGGACTGCGCGACGATTATCTCACATATATGACCACAATGCTTGAGGCATCAGATGCACAAAACGCAGATGCACGGGTCAAGGCCGTCATGGCATTTGAAACCAAATTAGCGAATGTACACTGGACACCGGTAAAACGCCGCAACCGAGATTTGACCTATAACAAGATGACCAAGGACGAGCTGATTGATTTCGCGCCGGGGTTTGATTGGGCCGCAATGGTGGACGCCGCCGGGATTGGTAGCGAAAAAGAATTCGTTATACGCGAAACCGACGCTCTTCAAGGTTCAGCCAAAATCTTTAGCGAAACGCCTCTGGCAGTTCTCAAAGATTACATGACAATCCATTATATTGGTGGAAATACGTCCTACCTACCTAGCAAGCTGGATGCAGCCCGTTTTGCATTTTATAGCACCTCCTTACGCGGCACTGAGGTTCAACGTGAGCGCTGGAAGCGCGGCGTTAGCCTGATCAACGGCAATCTTGGTGAAGCTATTGGCCAGGTTTATGTTGAACGGCATTTCCCGCCATCCTCCAAAGCGCAAATGGATGACCTGATTGAAAATTTGCGCGCCTCATTCAAAGACGGTCTGGATAATTTGGAATGGATGGGCGCCGACACCAAGGTCGAAGCCCAAGACAAATTGGCTAAGTTTAACGCCAAAATCGGGTACCCAAATAAGTGGAAAGATTATTCGAGCTTATCCGTGAATAAAAACGATCTCATTGGCACAGTTAAATCCGCTAATGTCTGGCAATGGAACGACATGATTTCAAAACTTGGCGGCCCGATTAGAAAAGAAGATTGGGGCATGACACCGCAAACCGTCAATGCCTATTATAATGCAGGCCGAAATGAAATCGTCTTCCCGGCGGCGATTTTGCAAGCACCGTTCTTTGATCCAAATGCTGATCCGGCGGTTAATTACGGCGGTATTGGTGCGGTAATCGGCCATGAAATGGGCCATGGTTTTGACGACCAGGGCTCTAAATCCGACGGCGACGGCAAACAGCGCAACTGGTGGAGCGAAGCCGACCAGGCTGCGTTCAAAGCCAGGTCCGAAGTCCTTATTGCCCAATATGACCAGTTTGAGCCCCTGCCCGGTGAGCATATTAACGGCAAGCTTGCATTGGGCGAAAATATTGGCGACCTTACGGGTATCACTATGGCCTATGCCGCCTATAAAAAATCGCTCGGCGGCAAACCCGCCCCCGTGATAGACGGCTATACTGGCGACCAGCGTTTCTTCCTAGCTTACGGCCAAATTTGGCAACGCAAATTTCGCGAAGAAGCCATGCGCACCCAGCTTAAAAACGGCCCCCACAGCCCAGGCGAATACCGCGCCAACGGTATCGTGCGTAATTTCGATCAATGGTATGTTGCCTTTGACGTCCAGCCCGGCGATGCGCTTTATCTAGCGCCAGAAGACCGCGTAAAAATCTGGTAGTATCTGAACAAGGCAAGAGTAAGCCCGCATATTTGCATATGCGGGCTTTTTTTGTACGTTATTTTTTGTTATAGTATTGCATAATTTTACACCACCTCTATAATCCGGCTTATGGGATTTGTCCGACAACATCGTAGTTGGGGTTTTGCGCTTCTTGTCGCCGTGCTTTTCCTATGCGCACGAGCGGGCAGTATTGCCCATGCGGCCAATTACGGCTCTGCCCCCCACAATCACGATAGTGCTGTCTGTGTATTTTCTGTTTTGGCAAATGACGACCTAGACGACTTGGCCATGCCGCCAAGCAAAATCATTATTTACGTACCGCCCCGCACGCATCTCTTTATACTGCCCACACCAGAGACCCACCTGCCCGCGCACAGTATTGCGGGGACTGCACGAGGCCCGCCCAGCCGATAATTTATTAATCTTCAAATTATCATAAACCGCACCGCCTATCTCAACTCTGAGAAGCCCTAGGTGCAGACATTCTGGACACCCACATGCAAAGCATATTTTTACGCTCTACAGCGGCTATAGCCGTTTCGGTATTTTCCCCAATTATGGCCAATGCCCAAACAGATACCCCATCCACGACAGACAAAACTTTAGATGAAATCATCGTCACAGGCTCGCCCCTGTCCGCAACGGCCGGAGAAAGCCTGGTCGGCGTATCTGTCATTAGCGGCGAAAAACTCGCGAATAATTTGTCCGGGTCGCTGGGCGAGACCTTAAAGAAAACGCCGGGGCTTTCCTCGACATTCTTTGGCCCTGGCGCATCACGCCCGCTCATTCGCGGCCAAGGCGGCGACCGTATTCGCATTCTCGACAACGGTATTGGCTCTATTGATGCCGCCTCGTCCAGTCCCGATCATGCCGGTTCGGTCGAACCAGCAATGGCGACGCGCATCGAAATCATTCGCGGCTCTGGCCTGTTGCGCTACGGGAGTTCCGCCTCGGGCGGGGTCATCAATGTCATCGACGGACGTATCCCGGACAGCGTGCCTGATAAACCGCTCACAGGCGCAGTGCGTATAGGCGCATCCAGCGTTGATGATGGTTATGAAGCTGCCATTGGCGTGAACTATAAGCTCGGCGAGTTTAGCGGTGGTAGTTTGGTGGGGCATGTGGCCGCGAGCACACGCAAGACGCAAGACTATAGCATTCCCGGTTTCGCAGAAAGCGCCGTGCTTCGGAGCGCAGAGGGCGAGGCAGATGATGCGCAGCCTCAAGACCAAAACAGAGTTGAAAATTCCGCCGTACAGTCCAGTGCCTTGGCTGCCGGGGTGTCCTGGATTGGCCAAAATGCGCTGGTTGGTCTTGCAGTTCGCAATCTCGACAGCGAGTACGGCATCCCCGGCGGACATGGCCCTGGAGAAGAAGAGGGGGGAGAAGAAGAGGGTGGCGTCACCGTAGTCCTGGGGCAAACCCGTGTGGACGGTGTTGTCCGTATAGAATTTGGCGGCGCCCTCGAAACATTGACCATCAATGGCGGCTATGGGGATTACGAGCACCGCGAGATTGAGCCAGACGGCGCGACCGGTACCGTATTCACCAATGAAGGGTTTGAGTTACGTGGCGAATTACTGCAAGCAGAGCGCGGTAATTGGCAGGCGGCTTACGGCGCACAAATACGCCAGCGCGACTTCGCCGCTATTGGCGCAGAGGCTTTCGTCCCCCCGAGCAAGTCGACACAAATAGGCGTGTTTACATTTCAAGAGCTTAATATTGGCGATTGGCATTTGGAAGCCAGTATGCGTTATGAACGCAACCAACATGAGAACATCACCGCCAATATATCTCGCAGTTTTACCGGCTTTAGTGCATCGGCCGGTGCTGATTATCATCTCACAGAGAACATTCGCTTGGGCGGCACAATATTTAGAACATCTCGCGCCCCGACAAGTGAAGAACTGTTCTCCAACGGCCCACATCTGGCGACCAATCAATTTGAAATTGGTGATATAAATTTAGGGCTTGAGGTCGCAAGCGGCGCTGAAATATCCGTGCGGTTTAAGCAAGGATACAGCTTTGCCAGTTTTAATATTTTTGCCACTCAATATAGTGATTATGTATTTGGGCGCGCTACAGGTGCGCAACAAGACGGATTGCCAGAATTTATATTCACCGCATCCGACGCCGTTTTCAAAGGCTTTGAGCTTGAGGCTGGTGCTAAATTGGCGACGTTCAAAAGTTTCGATTTGCTGGTGGACGGCTCGGTTGAATATGTAGATGCCAATTTGGACGCAGACGGGAACGCCCCGCGCATTTCCCTGCCGCGTATACCGCCGCTCGGCATTGCACTTGGTGCCGTTTTGCAAAGCGGTGACTGGCGGTTTCGCGCCGAGATTGATTACGCAGCCAAGCAAGATGATACCGCGCCGGGTGAATTGGTTACAAATGGTTATACACTGGTCAATCTACAAACCAGTTACAAGATCAATGATAAATTCACCGTGCGCGGCGGCATCAATAATCTCTTTGATCAAGAGGCCCGCCAACACACATCATTCCTAAAAGACATTATCCCCCTACCCGGCCGAAATTTTAAAATATCGTTCAGCGCGGAATTTTAACGAAAGCCCTTTTGTAGTTCCTTCAGCTTCGCTGCGCCGGGGTTTAACTCGTCGTAGGGGATTTGGTTTAGGGGTCTGTCTTCCATGCGGGCCATTTCGTGCATGTCTTTGTCGTTTTCATTGATATAAAGAAGCCCGGTGATAATTTCCTGGCTCTGACCACTTTCAAACAACTTCCCAATAGCCGCAGCCCGGTCGCGGGGGTCATAACCATTTTCCAATTTGCGCAACCTAATCTCCCCGCCGTCGTGTAGCTTCACTGGCATGACTTCGCCTGCGGCGTAATCGGCTTTGATCTGTTCACTCGGCGGTACATAGTCTGCGTGAATGGCCGGATTATAATATTTATAAGTATGGGCGTAGGATTTGGTCGAACCTTTATGGTCGTTAAAACTGACGCACGGCGAGATCACATCAATCAGGCCAAAGCCTTTGTGTTTAAGTCCGGCCTTGATCAGGGGCAGCAATTGATCGCGGTCGCCGGAAAATCCGCGTGCAACGAATGTAGCTCCGACCGACAGTGCCAAAGACACAGGATCAATGGGCGGCAATTCATTGACCGCACCTTTTTTGGCCGTAGAGCCAATGTCTGCGGCAGCAGAAAACTGACCTTTGGTCAGGCCGTAAACGCCATTGTTTTCCAACACATACAGCATATTTACATTACGCCGCATGGCGTGGACAAACTGCCCCAAACCAATAGACAAGCTGTCCCCGTCCCCCGACACACCAATATAGGCAAGCTCGTGATTGGCGGCGATAGCACCCGTTGCCACGGACGGCATACGCCCATGCACGGTATTGATACCGTGGCTGTCGCGCAGAAAATAGGCCGTGGTTTTGGACGAACAACCAATGCCGGAAACTTTGACCGCTTTGTGCGGCTCTATGGACAGCTCGAAAAATGCCCGCGCCATGGTGGCGGTGACCGCATCATGGCCACAGCCAGCACAGAGCGTGGACATGGCCCCGTCATAATCAGCCCTCACTAGACCAAGGGCATTGGTCGGTTCGTTTTTACGGCGAATGAACGGTTTTACAAAAGAGGTCATGCGGTTTTCCTTAAATTAAGGGCTTCGCTCAGCGCACCGCGTACAAATTTATAATCAAGAGGTTCGCCCGAATAATGTAGGAGCGGGATCAATTTCTCACGCGGCGCATTGGTCTCGGATAACAATAGCCCAAGCAGTTGAGCGTCGCGGTTTTGCTCAATCACAAACACCTGGTCATGCTCGGCAATAAAATCTTCCACCGCCTGGGCGAACGGAAATCCGCGCACCCGCATATAATTCAAATACACACCGTCCGCCCCCAATTTATCGCGGGCTTCAATGACCGCACCGTCACAAGAGCCAAGCGATAGTATCGCAGTTTTGGTGGGTTTCTTGGCCCGCTTCACGATAGGTACAGGCAGTTTTTCGGCGGCGCTTTTCCACTTGGCTTTGAGCCTGTCAACGACCTCTTTGTATTCTGCGCCGTCCTCGGTATAGCCGCCAAATTTATTGTGGCCAGACCCTCTGGTGAAATAGGCGCCTTTGGGGTCGGTGCCCGGTATGGTACGGTAAGGAATATGATCCCCGTCCACGTCCAGATAGCGGTGAAATTTATCCACGGATTTTAAATCCTCAGACGACAAAACCTTACCCCGGTCAGGAATATAGCTATCGTCCCATGTCAGCTCATCCGCCATCCAATCATTCATACCAATATCAATATCGGACAGAACGAACACTGGTGTCTGGAAACGCTCGGCCAAATCAAGGGCATTGACCGCCATCTCAAAACACTCGCCGGGGTCTGCCGGGAACAGTAAAATATGCATGGTGTCGCCGTGGGACGCCGTGGCGCACAGTAGAATATCACACTGTTGGGTGCGGGTCGGCATGCCGGTTGACGGGCCGGTGCGCTGAATATCAAACAGCACCATGGGAATTTCGGTGTAATAGGCAAAGCCGATAAACTCGCTCATCAAAGATATACCAGGCCCGGAGGTCGGGGTAAAACACCGCGCTCCGTTCCACGCCGCTCCGATGATCATCCCGGCTGCGGCCAGTTCGTCTTCGGCCTGAATGATACAATATTTATGCTTGCCAGTTTCAGGATGAATGCGCAATTCTTTGCAATATTTGACAAAGGCATCCATCAAAGAGGTCGAAGGCGTAATCGGATACCAAGCCCCAAACGTCGCCCCGCCGTAAACACATCCCAGCCCGGCGGCCGTATTACCGTCGATCATCACTTTACCTTCGGTCAGATTACGGGCTTCGACTTTAAAATCGTTCATGCCTGGGAAATGCTCTTTGACATAATCATACCCAAGAGCAACGGCTTGTAAGTTTAGATCAACCAGCTTGGGTTTGGCGGCAAACATTTCGCGCAATAGTGTATGGATTATATTCAAATCAAGATCGAGCAAAGCCGCAACCGCGCCCACATAGGCGACATTTTTCATCAATATCCGCGAGCGGGCCACTTTGAACGCGGTGTTACACATGCGCGCCAAAGGCACACCGATAACCGTAATATCGGTACGGGTCAGGAAATGGGGCCGGGGCCAAGTATCATCATACAGCAATATGCCGCCGGGGCTTAATTCCTCTAAATCCCGCTTATAACTGTCCGGGTTCATGGCGATCATAATATCAATATCACCAGAGCGGCCCCGATAGCCTTTTTCGGTGACACGGATTTCATACCATGTCGGCAGGCCTTGAATGTTGGACGGAAAAATATTTTTCCCGACCACAGGCACACCCATGCGGAAAATTATTTTCATCAACAAAGCATTGGCACTGGCCGAACCAGTACCGTTGACATTGCCGACCTTTATGGTGAAATCATTGATGCGTGCCTTGCTCATGTCCCCAGCCCTCTTTTCTGCCCGCCGTCCTGCTCATCCGCATAATGTATCTGGATCAACGATTCCTTCATATCCCATGCGGCCGTTGGGCACCGCTCGGCACACAGGCCGCAATGCAAGCAGACATCTTCGTCCTTGATCATCACCCGCCCGGTCAAAGGCAAAGCATCCGAGACATACAAGGCCTGACCCTCTATGTTCTCAGACGCACTCAGACTGGCCCGCAACTGGTCTTCGTCCTCGGCGTCCGGGGTCATGGCGAGGCACTCCACCGGACAAATGTCGATACACGCATCGCATTCCTCGCACAGGCTCGCTTCGAACACGGTCTGAATATCGCAATTGAGACAACGCTCAACCTCTGTGGCAATCTGCTCTGCGGTGAAACCAAGTTCAACCTCAACATCCAAATCAGCAAAGCGTTTGGTCAATTCCACGTGGGTCATTTTGCGGCGCGCCGCATCATCATAAGAATTGGAATAACGCCACTCGAACATGCCCATTTTTGTCGGGGCCATTTCCACTTCATTGGGTAAACGCCCGGTCAGCATTTTGCCTTGGCAATGTTTATGGATGGAGATCGCAGCCTGATGGCCATGCTCCACCGCCCAAATAATATTTTTAGGCCCAAAGGCCGCATCGCCGCCAAAAAACACGCCCTTGCGTGTGCTTTCAAATGTAGCCTCGTCAACCTCGGGCACCTGCCATTTGTCCAATTTTATGCCGGATGTCTCCTCGATCCACGGAAATGCATTGTCCTGCCCAATGGCCAATATAACATCATCACAAGGGATGGTGGTTTCGCCCGTCACCTTTTGGCTGATGATTTTGCCGCCCGCATCTATTTCGTATTCCAGCAACTCAAACACCATGCCTGTGAGCTTGCCGTCTTTAATCACAAATGATTTAGGGGAATGATTGACAATGATTTCGATATTTTCTTCTTCGGCGTCTTCCAACTCCCAGACGGATGCCTTGAAAAATTCCCGTGGTTTGCGGGCCATGACCTTGACGTTTTTCGCACCAAGCCGCAAGCTTGTCCGGCAACAATCCATAGCCGTATTGCCAACCCCGATGATCAGGACATTTTTGCCAATTTTTTTGGTGTGTTCAAAGGCAACGGATTCGAGCCAGTCAATCCCGATATGGATATTTTCACTATCCTTGTTATCTTCGTCTTTCGTGTCCCAGCGACCTGGCAGATTTAAATCTTTGCCCCGTGGCGCGCCCGTGCCGACAAATACCGCGTCCCAGCCTTCTTCCAAAAGCGCGTCCATGCTGTCTACCGAATGGCCAAGTTTTAGCTCGACCCCCATATCCAAAATATATCCCAGCTCTTCGGACAAGACCTGTTCGGGCAAGCGAAAGGCCGGAATGTTGGAGCGCATCAAACCACCCGGCTCGCTAAGTTTTTCAAAAATTGTGCATTCATAACCAAGGGGTGCCAAATCATTGGCCACCGTAAATGAAGCTGGCCCGGCCCCGATTAGGGCTATGCGCTTGCCATTGGTTTTGGCCGGCTTTTTGGGCAAGCTGTCCGTAATATCGCCCCGGTGATCCGCCGCGACCCGCTTGAGACGACAAATGGCAACGGGCTCTTCTTCAAGCCGCCCGCGCCGACAAGCTGGCTCGCACGGCCTGTCACAGACCCGGCCCAAAATCCCGGGAAATACATTGGAGTCCCGGTTGAGCATATATGCATCGCTATATCGCCCTTGGGCGATCAGCCGGATATAAGCCGGTACGGGGGTATGGGCCGGGCAGGCCCATTGGCAATCAACAACTTTATGAAAATAATCGGGATTACGGGTGTTGGTCGGTCTCATAATTTACACATTCCCTGATGCCTAATAACCAGTGGAACCTAGCGAGGCGCGCACAGGCTGGCAAGCGGGATTTAGCCATACACATAGAAAAATTACTGTAGCTAAGAACACCCTAAACCCAGAATTTCCCCTCAAACCCTTTACCCCTCACCTTGTTCCTCTCCCAAAAGGAGAGGAGACGGTGTCTTGGCCATCTTGTTTGTTGATAGTTCTGAGGTTTCCACTATTCTTGCAGGTGCTTCAGTATGTTCTGATTTATATTCAAACAAAAGAAAATTGTAGCGTGGTCTCCTCTCCTTTTGGGAGAGGAACAAGGTGAGGGGTAATGAGCTTGAAGAGGAAACGATAGTTTTATGAACTGTAGATTTATAAATGTGGATTGCATGAAAAAAATATGACAGAATAAACTGTAATTTTTTGGAGGTTCTTATGGGCGCAGTTTTATCCAGACTGATAATTCTTATTATCATCAACTTCGCTTTACTCGCGCCAACTATCCACGCGCAAGATGCGACTGGCTCCATGGCATTTGCGGGGTATGACCAGGCACCTTTCCATCCCAAGGTCGCAGCAAACGGTATGGTCACAGCTGAGGAAATTCTCGCTGCCGAGATAGGGCGTGATATTTTAGTGCGGGGCGGCAATGCGGTGGATGCAGCAGTTGCCACCGGGTTTGCACTTGCAGTCACCTTTCCGGCGGCGGGCAATCTGGGCGGCGGCGGGTTTATGTTGGTGGCCATGAAAGAAGCGGACGAGGTGATCGCCATTGATTTTCGCGAAATGGCTCCCAACGCCGCCAGCCGCGACATGTTTTTAGGTGCGGACGGAGAGGTCGACAATCAAAAAGCCCAGTATTCACATTTATCCGCAGGCGTACCCGGCTCCGTTATGGGTTTACTCGACGCGCTGGAAACTTACGGCACCATGAGCCGCAAGCAAGTTATGGCCCCGGCCATCCGGCTTGCAGAAAAAGGCATACCCATTTCCTACGGCATGGCCCAGGGGTTTGCCGCCAGCAAAACATTATTGGCTAAAGATCCGTCCTCACTTGCATATTTTTACAAATCCGGCGGTGCGCTCTATGAACAAGGTGACAGGCTTAAACAGCGCGACTTGGCCAAAACCCTAAAGCGGATTTCCAAGCATGGCCGCGCCGGATTTTACGGCGGTAAAACCGCTGATTTTCTGGTCGCAGAAATGCAAAAAGGCGGCGGTTTGATCACCCATGCTGATTTGAAAAACTACCAGGCGATCAAGCGTAAGGCCGTCAAAGGCACCTATCGTGGTTACGGTATTTATTCCATGCCGCCGCCATCATCTGGCGGCGTGCATGTGGTGCAAATGCTCAATATCCTTGAGGGTTATGATGTGCGTGCACTGGAACACAACAGCGCCGATTATCTGCACTTGTTGATCGAAGCCATGCGCCGGGCCTATGCTGACCGCTCCAAATATCTTGGCGACCCGGATTTCTTTGATGTGCCCGTAAAAGCACTCACCGACAAATCCTACGCCGAAAAATTACGCAGCACAATTGACAGGGGCAAAGCCAGCCGCTCCCAGGACATTTTACCGGGTCGCAACCTGCCCAAGGAAAGCCCGGCCACCACCCATTATTCAGTTATGGACAAATGGGGCAATGCGGTGTCTGTGACGACGACCCTGAATTTCAGTTTCGGTAGCGGCTATAGCGTTGATGGGGCGGGGTTTTTGCTGAACAATGAAATGGACGATTTCTCCGCCAAGCCGGGCACGCCAAATGGCTACGGTCTGATCGGCGGCGAAGCCAACAAGATCGAGCCGCGCAAACGCCCGCTCTCGTCCATGACCCCCGTTATACTCAAAAAAGACGGCAAACCATATTTCGTCACAGGTTCGCCCGGCGGCTCCACCATCATCACCGTTGTCTTGCAAAACATTTTGAACGTGGTCGATTTTGACATGAACGCTATGGAGGCCGTGACCGCTCCGCGCATCCACCATCAATGGCTACCGGATATCGTGATTACCGAGCCGGGCATTTCTGCGGATACTGTGGGTATTTTGCAAGCCCGTGGCTTCAAGTTCGCCAAAGACGCGCAGGGTAAATACCAACGCACAACACTGGGCCGCGCCAATGCGGTTATGCTGAGAGACGGCTTCTACTACGGCGCGGCAGATCTACGCTCCCCAACATCGGGGGCGAGCGGGTATTAAGTTAAGGGTTGGATTTATTTTTATCGGGCTTTGCCATTGGCCCGATAATTTCAATTTTATTGGTCCATATATATCCATCAAAGTTTTCCGGGATTTTTCTATAGAGTACGGCATCATCTATGCCTGTTGACCCGGCATTCCCAGAGGAATACGGGCCGAGTAAAATAACCTCACTGCCCGCATTTGCCATGCGTTTAGTGAATTTATGGGGCCAGCCCCACATGAACTTCGCATAATTTTCAGGAACTACCACATAGGTATTTCGGCAAGCCTGCGGTACATGTCCGCTCCAGCCCTTCAAAACATACTCCTTTAAGCATGCCTTGGTACTAGGGCGCGAGTACCCCCTTATGTTCAAGATGGTCGGTGCAATATCTGTGGGCCTTTTACCGCCATACACCCCCCAAACAGATAAAATCCATTTCGGGTTAGCTTCCATAAAGCTTGCGAAATTGCGACCTCCCCTGCTTTGGTTTCCCTTAAAATTTATCAGGAATTTACCGTCTGGAATAGCGGTAAATACTTGTGCCAGTGTCGGCATACCACCAATTGCACTGCCCCTAAATGGATAGGTCTTCCCGCCGTCAAATGTATAGCCATAACCAATGTCCAGCGTCTGGAGCTCTGCAAGCCGCATTTTTCGGGTAACACCAGACCCGTTGGTGCGACAATCCAGTGTCCAATCGTGAAACACAACAAACTCGCCGCCCGGTGTGGGATGAATATCAATTTCAACCACATCCGCACCGTATGCGAATGCGGCTTTCATAGATTCTATAGTGTTCTCAAGATAAGCGTGGGTTGGTCGCCCTATCAGCAAAGCCGTACAGTCGTCACGACCAACGCCGCCCGCATCAAAGGTTTGGTGCACCCCCCGGTGAGCAATCAGTTGTGGATTGCTTGTGTCCGATTGAATAAACAGGGAGGTGTTCCACCCCCATAGCAGCGCAATCCAAATTAACAAGCCTATGGTAATTTTCTTCAACATAATCCCTCGCTCCAATTGCTGGAAACACTACGGGGGAATTGCGGGGATATTATGATCGTTTTGCTCTAATAAACACAATCCTGATAGGCGCGGGTGATATCGGCGTCCCAGGCACCTTTGTAGAGGTTTAGCAGCTTGTCAGCATTGCTGTTGCCAGTTTTGGCTATATCGTCAAGCTCGGCCAGGAACACGGTTTCGGTTTCGCCGTAAGCATTAAGTTTGTGGCGGGTCTTCAAACCTTCGCGTGCCAGCACCAAAGCCTGCTTGGCCAAATCTTGTATAGTGCCGCTCCTGAATTTGGTTTGCAGGCCATATTTGGGAACATCCCGGCGCAGTTGATCACGCTCTTCCTCGCTCCAGTCTTTCACCCAGTCCCAAGCCGCATCCAGTGCGGCCTGGTCATATAATATGCCCACCCAAAAGGCGGGCATGGCACAGAGCTGGTTCCACGGGCCGGTGTCGGCACCCCGCATTTCCAGGAATTGCTTGAGGCGGACTTCGGGGAATATGGTCGAGAGATGATCTTCAAAATCAGTAATTGTCGGTTTTTCTCCCGGCAGAATATCCAGTTTACCATCCAGAAAATCCCGGAAGCTTTTGCCAGAGGCGTCCAGATAATCCTCTCCCCGGTGGACGAAATACATAGGCACATCTAGCGCATAATCTACATATTGCTCAAACCCAAAACCGTCTTCAAATGCAAATGGCAACATGCCGGTGCGGTCTGCATCCGTGTCCAGCCATATGCGTGAACGGAATGATTTATAGCCATTTGGTGCGCCGTCTGTGAACGGGGAATTGGCGAATAACGCCGTAGTTATGGGTTGCAGTGCCAAGCTGACCCGCATTTTTTTGACCATATCGGCTTCGGATGCAAAATCCAAATTAACCTGAACCGTACAAGTGCGAAACATCATCTCCAACCCGTGCGTACCAACTTTCGGCATATAAGCCCGCATGATGTTGTAACGACCCTTGGGCATCACCGGAACGTCTTCCAATTTTGTATCCGGACGGAAACCAAGGGACAAGAACCCTGCCCCGATCTTGTCCGCAATTTTCTTGACTTCGCGCAGATGCTGGTTCACTTCCCCGCATGTCTGGTGAATGGTTTTAAGAGGTGCGCCGGATAATTCGAACTGCCCGCCTGGCTCCAGGGACACGGACGCCCCGTCGCGCTTGAGGGCTATTAGATAACCGTTCTCCACCACGCCTTGCCAGCCAAATTCTTTAAGCCCCTCAAGCATAGCAAAGATACCCGTATCGCCGTCATATGGCAGGGGCTTGAGGTTCGATAAATCAAAACCAATTTTTTCATGCTCCGTACCAATTAACCAATCGGATTCAGACTTACAGCCGGCGGCAATCCAGTTAATCATCTCGGCTTTGTTTTCAATGGGAGGCAGGTTTTTACTCGACATGGAATCTCCTGTTAGAAAGTCAAAATAGGGGCAACATCTCCAGATTACAAGCATCTCGTAACATTGTGATAACTGTTTTCGTCTTTTATAAATAAAATAACCCGAAAGCCGGGCTTTCGGGTTATTGCTAATTCAAGACAATGAGTTTCGCCTTATATAAATGTGATCAGCCTACTCTTCTTTAGCATCTTCATCACGACCTTTACGAAATTCCGCATCAAACCTTGGCACATATTGTTCGCATTTTGCGTCCGACAGCTTAAACTCACCTTTTAAAAATTCGGCTTTATAAGCCCGGTCAATGTCTACACTACAGTTTTGCCAGTCAAGGTCTTGTTCGAAAATACACCGTCTTCTCACGGCGGATTTCTCTGCAACAATGAAGGATTTCCACTTTTTAGCATTTCGCGCTTCACGTGATGATGAAGGAACATTGTCAAATGCAGCAACGGCAGCGGTCCGTTTAACAGACCAGGGCGCAGTCTTTTCTTTCTCGTCCGTATAGGGGCACGCAATACGGTTTTCCGTCGCCGCATCATCATAACGGCACGAAGCGATTAGCATCCAGGACTTGCCTTGATCATAACCTAAATTCATGGCCTTTTTAAAGGCATCCTCCGCTTTGCCGCACTGGTTTTCTTTGTAGAGCGCTTCACCTAAATCTGCATAAAGCTTGGCTGTACCCGAAGTGCTTGCCGCCCTTTCCAAAGCAGGTATTGCGCGCTTGTATTCCCGCGCCTGACGAAACAAATCGGAAAGTTGCACAAGCTTATCGGGAGATTGCGTGATACGGCCAGCATTCATTTCCCGCTCAAGAATTTCTGCCGCTTGATAGGGCATATCATAATAGCTGTAATACTGGACGACTTTTTCAAGGTCTTGCTGGGACTGTAAGGCCCCGCCAAGATACAACATTTTGGTGACTTCAAAAGATTCTTGCTCCCGCCCACCATTAGCCAACATAGACGCCCAAGCGTCCCAAAGGTTCTTGTCCTGGGGCCAGCGGTTGATCATTTGTTTGACAATATCTGCCTGCTTGGCAGGCATTTTTAGGTTATTGTACAAGAAGTTCAGAAGATCATAATGCTTACGCTCTTTGGGCCGGGCATCATTGAACCATCTTTCAGCCCACGGCAATGCCCGATTATAACGCTCGGCTTGCGACCATGCCTGCCACAACATTTCAATATGTGGAGGTTTAAGTTGCCCGCCATTGCGGTTCCAATCTTCCAGCATTTGTGCGCCGCGTACAAACTGGCTATTCCCGATCAAAAGCTGGGCAATACTAACCCGCAGAGCGGAACTTTCTTTCGGAAGCAACCCACCTGATCCGATCGCATTTTCAAAAGCCTGAATAGCCGCAGGGTATTGGTCAAGTGCATAATATGACCCACCCTGCATCTGATAAATTGTAGCTTTTTCATATGGATTCAGATCCGGCAATGCCAAGGCCTTTGTCATAACCGCTAAAGCAGCGCTATGTTGCTCCTCATTAACCAGTTGAAGAGCTTCGTTGACAATCTCTCCAGCTTTGGCACCAAATTGGCGCCCTTCAACCGGTTGCTCTGCCTGATCGTTATTTTTTTTGGCTCGTTGTGCAGAGGCATCACCTACCACAGCTATAGAAAATGCGCCTGTTATTGCCACTCCCATTGCCAAAGGTAAAATGAAATTCGCGGCACCACGTGCAACAGAGCGCATAAGAGATGTTTTTATCGTCGGTGTACGGGTCAGTAAGCTGGTCACATTGGCCTCCATTACTTCAAATATCGACGCTCAAACAGCGCCATCATAGTTTCATTATTCGGGAATTAGGTTCCCACGTTCGTCAGTAAGCTGAAAGGTAATCTGTGATTCCACACCAGCGCGTGACACTGACCTGCCATCAACGATTTTAGGGTTGTACTTCCATTTTTCCACAGATTTAGTTGACGCACGCTTGAACACACTTGAGCTACAATAGGTCGCCGTAACATTAAACGGTTGCCCCTGAGGGCTCACATCAAATTTCACTTTACAGTGCCCGCTTTTTTCGGCGCGGGGGGGCATAATCGGGGGGATGCGCACCAAGGGCTGGGCATCCCGGTCAGACACGGCAATTTTAAAGTTTTGGCGATCGAGTTTTGGAGTTTTAAAATCCGGAATAGCGCCCTCCAAAGATGCAATGGCCACGGTTGGTTGCGCCGCTTGTTGCCGTTCAATCGTTGGCGGCGGCGGTGGGGTTTCTACCCTGCGCACCTTGGCAACTTTTATATCCTTACGTGTAACTTTCGGATCTTCAATTTTTGCATTGATTTCAAAGCTAAGTTTTTCCGGTTTTTCAGCCAGTACAAACTTACCTTTGATCAGGAGCATCATCGCTATGAACAGAAGAAAGGTTACGAAAGCCGCCAAGCCTGCACCTAATATCCAACGTACAATTCCAGTCATATTCGTCTCCTATTTGGTCGCAACACGGGTATCAATACCCAAATCCGACATCATTTCCTGCACAGACATTACCAGACCTGCATGGGCTTCCGCATCTCCGAGAATCATACCGGGCGCTTTTGGGTTTTCCGCCTGTAAGGCCAAAATAATCGGCCTGATCTCGTTTAGGCTATAGGGCGATTTATCAATCCAAATCTCATTATCCCGACTGATCGCCACCATAATCCCAGGTGCCAAATCTACTGCCAATGTAGCCTCAGGCTTATCGGGTTCAAAACCGGGGGTTTTGATAAACACAGAGGTCACAATGAAGAAAATCAGGAGAATAAACACCACATCCAACATGGGCGTCATGTTCATTTCTGTCTCTTCCGCCTCAACTGCTACGCGACTACGTCTTGCCATTTTGTTACCTTATCACTATTCGTTTTAGATTGCAAGTGTTATTTTGTAATTTTATTACACTATCACCCTTTGATAATTTCAATTTTTGTATCCCGGCCTTTGGCATCAAAGCTATCCTTCAAACCAACCAGATATTGATTGTCAGCAGTCTCGTGGACTTTCAGAATGATATTGGCACCCGGCTTATCCGCCAAAAGGCTTTCAACCGTGAGGATTACCCGGTCACACTCAGCGGCCAGCCCGTCAACAGAGCATCTGTTTTGACCATCCACATAAACTGCAATGGACGGTTTGGAAGGAGGGTCAATTTCATTCGGCGGTGGAGGCGGCGGTTGAGTTAGATCAATACCTTTTTCATCTAAAAATGTGGCTGTAACAATAAAGAAAATCAACATGATAAACACAATGTCGAGCATTGGTGTCATATCTACATCGGCGTCATCTCCGCCGTGGCGTACACGTCTTCTCATATCTAGTCTCCATATCCCAATGTATCGGCGAATTTGGCGGTTTCGCGTGCACTTAACTTTGGCAACCAGTTGGAAAACGGCAAGCCAGTCAAAGCGATTACCATGCCCGCCATAGTGGGAATTGTAGCTTGAAACACGCCCCCCGCCATCAACCTGGCGCTAGACGAACCTGACAGCGCCATAACATCGAACACGACGATCATGCCTGTTACAGTCCCGAGCAAGCCCAAAAGAGGTGCGACGGCGACAAGAGTTTGTACAATACCGACACTTTTGGCCGTTTGAATTTTAACTTGCGAGACCAATTCATCTCGAATTGCCCGCGAGCGCCATGAACGCTTATCGGGTCTTGCATTCCACTCTGAACGCAATCTGGTCTTGAGCGCTGAATGGGCAAACATATAATATGACATGCGCTCCATTATGAAGACCCACAAGAAGAATGCGAGAAACATGATCGGAACCAGAACCCAGCCCCCTTGAGCCATGAAGTCTTGCAATCCCTCAAATGCTAGTTTTGGATTTAACCATTCGGGCATAATGACACCTTATTTTATCCACTAGTTTTAAACCCAAACACAAAACCTGCTCAGGAAACGAATGGGTTCGGCCAGAGCCGAACCCATATACTCTAGCCACGGCGGCTTTCGATATGCCGCGCCACGATACCTGCGGATTGCTCCTCCAGTGTACCTTGCACACCACGGGCGAGCGACGCACAGAAACTGTGCAGAACCAGCAAGGGAATAGCGGCAATCAAACCGACCATAGTCGTAACCAAGGCCTTGGAAATACCACCAGCCATTAGCTGTGGATCACCAGCACCATAGATCATCATAGCCTGGAAGGTCTCGATCATACCTGTAACCGTACCCAATAGACCGAGCAATGGCGCAATCGCAGCACCCAGTTTGAGCAGGTTAAGACCAACCTCAAGCTTCGGGCTTTCGCGCAAAATCGCTTCATCCAATTTAAGTTCGATGATTTCCTCGTCTTTATCCTTGGCGCCTTCATAGGCCATCATAACGCGACCAAGCGGGTTGGATTTAGACGGCTGCGCCTTCTTCTTCTGGGCACGCACCGCAGAAGATATCAGGAACAAGCGAATGATATTGAAGATACCAAACACCGCGCCGATGATTAGCACCCACCCAATGATGACACCAATGCCACCACCGTGACCACCGTTGAACAAGAAAGGATTACCAACACGCTCCACAACAGTTGGTACACGCTCCAGAGCTTTCAACAAGCTACCACGTGTCGGGTCAACTGGACCAAAAACCAGATCTCCAGGCCCTGCATTCAACACATCTTGCGCGGCTTTATTGATTTGCCCACCGGGCTGTTTGTTCAAAAACGTCAACGGCAACACACCCGGCTCTTTGGTATTCTTATATTCCAAGAAGTCGGCACCATCATTGGTAAACACATTAAATCCGCCAACCCGGGTGAGCGCCATAGGCACCTCTGGATTGTCACTATTGCCAACATTGGCCTCAAATGTCACCACTTGGCGCTGGGCTTCAATCTCCCCGAGCATGGACTTCCAGATAGCATCAAGTTCCGTAGAGCTTGGCAGAGCTTTGGAATTGGCAATCTTGCCAAGAACTTCGGTACGCCTCGGATATTGCGCCGACACCAATGAGCTGTCCAATGTAGCTTTAAATTCACCAGCACTTTGACGGGCAAGGCCAAACACATCGCGGAATTCGCCAAGAGCGGAGTTTAGCTCTCCGTCCAATTGTGCGATTACGTCTTCATTGGCCTCAAACTGCCGCTCAACGCGACGAACCTGAGCCTCAAGCCGGTTCAATTCTGCACGAGCAGCCGCCAACTTACTGGATTGCTGATCGCGGCGGCTCTTGAAATCCGCTTCACGCCGGGCATTTTCCGCCTGGGTTTGGCGCGCATCTTGACGGACTTTGTCCAAAAGCTCACCAATAGAGTTAATTTGGGCGCTGGCGGGCATAGCCACACCAACAAGTAAAACGCAGCCCACGAGAAAGGCACTGAGTTTTTTCACTGTTTTAGAAATTCTTGTCATTTGTTTGTCCTCTTTCTCTATTTAGTACCGGGCATTGGCGCGAATACGATTTGCGCTGCAGCCTCGCCATTAGCAATACGAATGGCTTGCCGCACACCAAGAGCCTGCTTGGTATCAATGGGCTTCCAGGTCTTGCTAGCCAAGTCATAAGCACCCAAATCCGCTTCATCCTTGGTCATATAAATCAAGGCAAGACGACCAATCATTAAATAATCAACCTTAACGCCAGACCTGGTCGGGTGTGCACCCTCATAGCTCTCAATAGCCGCACCATAGGCGACCTCATTCTTATACGCTGCCAATACCTGACGATATTGCTCAGTGGGCGTCACGGTTGGATCCCCCAAAACCGCCTTCATCCGCTCCATCCGCTCCCTACGCTCACGTAATTTGAACGGCATATCAGCCTTGATAGAATCCTCTATCTCAGCCGCCATTCTTAGCATCATGGGCACCATACCGCGCTTAACAATCTCAACCGAACCTAGCTGCTCGGTCAAGGACTCTATGTCGCCCTTTTGACCCTCAAGATAAATACTCTGTTGGTCAAAAAACAACTTCATATTGTCGGTTTGTTGTAAAATAGCCCGGTAATCCCGTGCCATACTATCCGCATCATCATCCGCTTGCTCAACACGCTGTTGAGACGCAGCACTAGCGGCGGTGGAATTTTTGGCTATCCCCAAAGCCTGCTCGAGCTGCGCATGGGCGGGTATAGCGACAGCCATTACACACGCTCCAACCAGCAGGACATTCCTGATTTTTGAAATTTTCGACATGTCTTCCTTCCGATCTAGTTTCGTAACTTTCCGCCGCGCAGACCACCTGCACTGCGGGATTTTAGCAGTGTCACCACTACAGACGAGCCACAGGCTCAAAACACCACCCCATTTTAGGGTGCATTAAAAATAGGAACCTTAACCACATTTGGCGCAGCCTCCCCACTGGCAATCCGCACGGCACGGCGGATATCAACAATATTCCTCTTGGGCAAATCCACCCAGGCACTTTGCTCCAGGTCATAGCGCATGGCCCCCGAGCTATCCGCATCCAGATAGACATAAGCCAAACGCCCATAGCGCAAATACGAACCATCGAAAATTTCTTCCCGCTCGCCAGTCTTCTTGTCAAATTTGATTGTACCGTCGTCCTCTTTCACCCAGCGATCATCACCAACGCGGATGCTGGGATTGACGGGATGGTTGCCTTTTTTCGCCTCCAGACTTTGGCCATAATTGACCTCAAGCTTGTAGATATTCAAGGCTTTGCGATATTTCTCGCCAATAGAGACCGCTGGGTCTGCCACTGTAGCCTCTAAAGATTCCAAGCGCGGGATACGGCGATCCATTTCAAACGGGTAATCAGAATTTATCTGCCCGGCAATGCCCGTAGTCATCTTGCCAATCATCGGCTCAATAGATGCTTTGAGATCACCAACACCAGCAATCTGCACATTGAGCTGCTCGATTTCCCCGCCTTGCTTTGCAACAAACATTTGCTGCTGCGCCAAGCTAACCTTTTCAGCCGCTATTGCCTGCAAGAGCGAGCTGTAGGTCGCCTCGTTTTGTGCTGCCGTTTGCGCAAATGCAATCGGCGCCAACGCGACTGATACGAATCCCGCTACTGCCAAAGCCTTTACGCTTGTAGGAATATTTACCACACACAGCTCCCGATATTTCAAACCACCAACTCAAGATGATAGTCATTTTGTTATTTGTTAAGACAACGCTTACACGCCTCTTTCGGGTTAATCAATCGTTAGGATGTACCAAAACGCATTTTTTTTGCCTTTTTTTGAAAATAACGCCCTTGACAGGGGCGAATTTTTCGAGTCGCGCCCCCCTAGGACTTCCCCAATGCGCAAGTAAAAACTTTAATGTGTATGATTGCGAAATATCAAGCACTGGTTGGGGCGGCTGGATTCGAACCAACGATCACGGGATCAAAACCCGATGCCTTACCGCTTGGCTACGCCCCAAAAGCGCAGTGCCTGTATTGCTGCCTGACATATTGCCAAGCCAAGCAAGGGCCGCTTATTATCGTCAAAGCCAAAAGAATGCAATGGGTTTTTCGGTCTATTTGTACAATTAACCCCTCACCACCCCGTCTGCAAATTTATTATCGTTTATCGAGAATAATCTTTGCATTTGCCTAAATACATGCCATAGGGGACAATAATATAAGTCAAATATAAATCAGATTGTTTCTTTAAACTTCATATAATGGGTATTTTAATGCGTCACTTTTTCATTTCCTTATTTGCGTCTGTCATTGGCTTTTTTGTGGCCATGTTTTTGCTGTTCATATTCTTCGCAATGTTGGTAGGCGCGGCTATTGGCTCAGCCGCCAAGAAAGACGAAGTTGCCGGAGACGCGATTGTCCTGACGCTGGATTTGCGCAAACCCATGCTCGACCATAGCGGTGGCGCCTCTCTTTTTGGCGACAAACCTTTATCTGTCGTTAGCACGGTACGCGCCCTCCACCGAGCCAAAGACGACAAGAAAATCAAAGGCTTGTTCATCCGCGCCAATGGCTGGGGCATGTCCCCCGCCAAAGCCGAAGAACTGCGCACTGCTATTATTGACTTCAAGTCCAGCGGCAAATTCGTTATCGCCCACGCCCAGGGGTTTGAAGGCACGAGCCTGCCCGCCTATATGTCGGTAGCGGCGGCGGACGAGATTTGGTTGCAAAGCACCACCAGTTTCTCTCTGGCCGGCATGCGCGGCGAGGTTCAGTTTTTGGGCGGCGTGTTTGAAAAACTTGATGCCAAGCCACAATTTATCCAGTTCCATGAATACAAGAACGCGGCCAACACCTATACCGAAAAGACCATGACCCCGGCCCACAGGGAAAGCATGACAGGCCTGCTCCAATCCTTGATGGACAGCAATGTCAGCAATATTGCCGCTGACCGGGGCTTGTCTGAAAATGCGTTTTTGTCCTTCTTGCAAAACGCACCCCACAGCGCCGAACAAGCCAAGGAACTTGGCTATGTGGACAAGCTCGGCCATTATGTAGATGCCCAGCAATACGCCAAGAAGAAAGCCGGTAAAGACGCCGCTTTCCAAAGCGTAGCTGATTACGGCGTCGGGTTTAACACCGGGCCTTTGATAGCTTTTGTCGGCGGCCAGGGCGCCGTGGTACTCGGCAGTTCCGAAGACGGCTCCAACCCGTTTTCCAACAATTTGTCCATGGGCAGCGACACCTTGTCTAAAGCCATCATCAAGGCTTCCAAGAATGATAAAGTCAAAGCCATTATCTTGCGCATCGATAGTCCCGGCGGCTCGGCCACAGCGTCTGATCAAATTTGGGACGCAGTTGTCAAAGCCAAAGCCGCCGGTAAACCGGTTGTTGTCTCCATGGGTCAATACGCGGCTTCGGGCGGCTATTATGTCGCCGCCCCTGCTGATAAAATAGTTGCCATGCCGACCACCATCACCGGGTCTATTGGTGTGTTGGCCGGGCTGGTCAACATCAAAGACACCACTGCCAAGATCGGCTTTAATGTGGAAGCGGTCAATATCGGCGGTGAATTTTCCGCAGCCTATTCCGCCTTTGAGCCGTGGAGCGATAGCAACCGCGAAGCCTTCCGGGGGAGCATGGAAGATATCTATAACGATTTCACCTCCAAAGTCGCGGAAGGCCGGGGCATGACAATCGAGCAAGTGCGCGAAATCGCCAAAGGCCGGGTGTGGACGGGCGTCCAAGCCAAGGAAATTGGTTTGGTGGACGAACTTGGCGGCTTTATGAAAGCGTTGGAAATCGCTAAAGAACTGGCCGAGATCGACGCAGACACTGAAGTGAATATCCGCAAATTCCCACGCGAACTAACTGATATGGAAAAGCTGGAACAAATGTTCAATGTCACCGCCGAGGCCACAGCCTCATTGCAAGAGCTACAGGCCTTGACAAACTCCGCCGAATTCCAGGCCTTCATGCGCGCCAAAGCCCTAATGAACGAACGCGGCCAAGCACAACTAAAAGCGGACTTGCCGAAATTTGAGTAGGGTTGGGTTAATTAGAGGTTTTCCAACCCTCTTTTAACAACGCTACGCTTGGTCAATCTCGCAAATACATAACCCGCTAATCCGCCCGCCAAGGCTTGAAACCCTAGACCCATTGCGCTTCTTGCGCCCGCGATAATCGGGACACCGAAAAACACGGCTTGCATGAGGTAGAGCATGACCACGAAGCAAGCCATGCCTGCGACCACGTAAATTACAGCTCGTTTGGTTTTGGCGAAGCGGTGAACCAGAGCAGCCACCGGGAAGGCAATGGTCAGACCGATGAAAATAAAAATCCCGTAAAGCGGCCCCAAATAGCTAAGGTCGTACAGGGTCATGTCCAGACGCACGCCCAAACTAATTTCCGCGCCCGCCCCTGTCAGCCCGGCAATGACAAATTGGGTTGAAAACAGGGTGGCGACCAATGTGGCGATGACCACGCTCAAAATAAAAACCAATCCTGTTTTAATAATCCGGCGGACCGTTTTGTTTTTTATCATTGTCGGCTCTCCGCTTCGGGCTTTCACTTCACGCTAATATGGGCTAGTCTTTACGCAAAGGTCAAGGCAGGAGCGAAGAAATGAACAAGCAATATATTGGTTTAAGTTTGGCACTCACCCTGTTGGCATCCGCCTGTTCGCCCGCCCCGGATCAACAAAACACACAAAGGCCAGAAGTCACGATCAGCCAGACAGCCGTAAATGTGCAAACCATTGCGGATAAATTACGCGCACCCTGGAGTGTCGCCAGTCTAGCGGACGGCAGTTTTTTGGTTACGGAACACCCCGGATATTTGTTGCATATTACTGCGGACGGCTCGCGCACAGAGATCGCGGGCCTGCCGGGTGATATTTATGTTGAAGGGCATGCCGGATTGTTTGACATTGTACTGGCACCTGATTTTGCGCAAACACGCACCGTCTATTTCGCCTATGCCAAAGGCACAAAAAAAGCCAACGGCACGGCTTTGGTGCGGGCGCGACTGGTGGGGGGCGAACTTGTTGAGCGCAAAGAATTGTTCCACGCCGCGCCGCGTAACGATACCTCGTCGCATTTTGGTGGACGTATTGCCTTTTTGGCGGACGGAACGTTGGTTCTAAGCTTGGGTGAAGGCTTCGCCCACCGCGAAGCCGCACAAGACAAAGCCTCGCATTTGGGCAAGATCGTGCGGATTAACCCGGACGGCTCCGTGCCAAAAGACAACCCATTTGTCGGCGTAGATGGTGTACGCCCCGAGATTTACAGCCTGGGCCACCGCAATAGCCAAGGCCTGCATTTCGACAGCGGCAAACTATGGTCACATGAACACGGGGCTAAAGGCGGCGATGAGCTGAATATTATTGCGCCCGGTAAAAATTACGGCTGGCCCATTACCACCACGGGCACAGATTATACCGGTGCGAAAATCACACCGTTTCAGAGCTATGCCGGTATGGAACCGTTCGTCACAGATTGGACGCCGTCTATTGCCCCGTCTGGTCTAACCATTTACCGGGGTGATTTGTTTCCGGACTGGAACGGGGATGCTTTTATCGGCGGTTTGGTATCGCGTGATGTGCGCCGGGTTGATCTTGAAGACGGCAAATTTATCAGCGAAGAAAGCTTGTTGGCCGATTTAAACGCCCGTATCCGCGATGTCCGCACGGCCCCGGACGGCAGCATTCTTGTCCTGACCGACGATAAAACCAACGGCAAATTACTGCGCCTGACGCCGAAATAAAACGCCAAGATAAAAACCCGGCAACAACTACCCTAGTCAGTTACTCATCACCTATTTCACTTGTAACAAAAACAAGTTTCCCCAAAGGCGGCCGCTTTGCCATTTTCTTGGCCATGCGGATGAGTTCTCTCTTTGAATTAACGGCGCAATACCGCGTACTTAAAATATCCATTTCAGGCCCCGTCCGAGTATTTTTACGGGAGCATGCTCTTTGTAACACATAGTAGGTTTTTACCATGTCGTCACTTTTGTCATGGGCTAGCAATATATAATCGCTGCCAGGTCGCGCACCTAACTGCAAAATCGATAATCCCAGTGTTTTTTGACCATGCTTCACTTGATCTATTTCTATCAAATAAGTGGGCTGCCAATCTTTAGCCTTCAAATTGCTTCGGTCATAGGCTTTGCGCACCATTAGATAGCAGTGAAACACGCCATAATTAGTCAATCTGAACCAGCTATCAATTTCTTCCCCTTCAGTGTATTTCCAATCACCAAATTTAATTTTACTAGCACAGCCAAAAGAGGTGTCGTCCACGAATGATTGAGGCCACACATTTTTTGATTTTGAACCCCATAAAGGAAGGTCGGAGTGAATTAAAATGTCTTCGAGTTCTACATCGTCTTGCGCGTAGATATCTGGAGACCAAATAACCAAACTCATTATGAACGCGAGTAAAATATTTTTCATTCAATAGCATTAACAGTTCTGAGAATTATTTCAATGCCCTATCAAACCGCAATAAAAAACCCGGCCAAATGACCGGGTTTTTATTCTCATATGACAGTTAGAATTTAAGCCCCCGCTTCGTCTCCGCTCTCTTCTTTCTTCGCAGCCTCCGCTATCTCCGCTGGTAGGCTTTCGTCGCTTGGCGCTACGCCTGCGGCGCGTTCTGCCAGGAGTTTGGTATCGCGGGCATTGGCCAGGTTTTGGTATTTGCGCAAAGTCGCGCCTGTACCAGCCGGGATTAGACGACCAACGATGACGTTTTCTTTCAAGCCTTCGAGCATGTCTTCCTTGCCCTGCACCGATGCTTCGGTCAGCACGCGGGTGGTTTCCTGGAAGGACGCCGCAGAGATGAACGAACGAGTTTGCAAAGACGCTTTGGTAATGCCGAGCAAGAACGGTTTGGCTCTCGCAGGTTCTTTGTCTTTATCGCGTTCCAGCAATGCCGCATTAACCTCGGCAAATTCGATACGGTCAATCTGCTCGGCTATGAGCAGGCTGGTATCGCCCGGATCGGTGATCTCAACTTTTTGCAACATCTGGCGCACGATAACTTCGATATGCTTGTCGTTAATCGGCACACCTTGCAGGCGGTAAACCGCCTGCACTTCGTCGATCATATATTCCGCCAAAGCCTCAACGCCGAGGATTTCCAGAATATCATGGGGCGCAGGATTACCGTCGATAAGGTAATCGCCTTTGACCACACGGTCGCCTTCGCGCACGGACATATGCTTGCCCTTGGCGATCAGGAATGTGGACGGCTCCATATTTTCGTCGTCCGGAGTGATCTGGATACGGCGCTTGTTTTTATACTCGCGCACAAATTCAATCACACCGTCCATATCGGCAATTACGGCATCGTCTTTTGGCTTACGGGCTTCAAACAATTCAGCCACACGCGGCAAACCACCGGTGATATCTCGCTGGGTCGCACCGCCTTTAGCGATACGGGCCAGGCTGTCACCAGCGTGAACCATATCGTCGTCATTAACCGACAAAATCGCGCCAACTGCCAGCATATAGCTTGCCACATTGCCATTTGCATTTTTCATGGGTTCGCCGTCTTTGTCTTGAATAATCGCCATTGGCTGGAGATCACCACCCTTGGCGGATGAACGCCAATCGACAATAACCTTGGACGTAATGCCGGTTTCTTCGTCGGTTTCTTCGCGCACGGACACACCGTCGATCATATCGACCAATTTAACCATGCCGCCAACTTCCGTCAGGATAGGCTCGGAATAGGGATCCCATTCGTTGATCTTGTCGCCGCGAGCTATTTTGGCGCCGTCCTTGACGGATACTTTAGAGCCGTAGCTGACCTTGTGAAGCTCCAGCTCTTTACCGTCTTTGGAATGGACGGCGATTTGCATATTGCGGCCCATGACCACCAAAATGCCAGCGCTATCCTCAACAATATTGCCGTTGATATAGACAACCTTGCCTTCGTTAGAACTTTCGGTCACGGATTTGTCGGAAACCGACGCAGTACCGCCAATATGGAAAGTCCGCATAGTCAATTGGGTACCAGGCTCGCCGATGGATTGCGCCGCAATCACGCCGACCGCTTCGCCCATATTAACCCGCGTACCGCGAGCCAAATCTCGGCCATAACAAGCCGCGCAAATGCCGTTCACAGTATCACAAGTCAGAGCCGAACGCACACGGGCGTCCTGCAAACCGCTATTGTCGATTTGAAGTGCGATGTCTTCGTCCACATAAGTGTTGGCCGGGAACATCACATCACCCGTAGACGGATCGCGCAAATCTTCGGCGCACGTCCGGCCAAGCATACGCTCGCCCAGGGACACAACCACTTCGCCGCTGTCAACAACGGGGATTTGCTTGATGCCTTCGGTCGTACCGCAGTCTTGTTCATTGACGATACAATCTTGCGCCACATCCACCAGACGCCGGGTTAGGTACCCGGAGTTGGCGGTTTTAAGCGCCGTATCAGCCAGACCTTTTCTGGCCCCGTGAGTGGAGTTGAAATATTCCAGAACCGACAGGCCTTCTTTAAAGTTGGAAATAATCGGCGTTTCGATAATTTCGCCGGACGGTTTGGCCATCAGGCCGCGCATACCAGCCAGTTGTTTCATCTGGTTTTTGGAACCACGCGCACCACTATCAGCCATCATAAAGACCGAGTTGATGATTTTGCGCGGCTTGGCGGTTTCGGCCATCATGGCATCAGCCACCTTGTCGGTACATTTTGACCAGGCATCAACAACCTTGTTGTATTTCTCGCCCTTGGTGATCAGACCGTCAGCATATTGTTGCTCGAAATCATTGACCATGGCTTTGGTATCGCCGACCAATTTAGCTTTTTCTTCAGGGATAATCATGTCGTCCTTACCGAACGAAATCCCGGCATTGCAGGCTTCCCTGAAACCAAGACCCATGACCTTGTCACAGAATATCACCGTGGCTTTTTGACCAGCATGGCGGTAAACCAGATCAATCAGTGAACCAATCGCTTTTTTGTCCATGAGCACGTTAAGCTCTGAATAAGGGATTTTCGGATGTGCGGGTAAGTATTCCGCGATTTTAAGACGCCCCGGAGTGGTCTCGGCCAGCTCCCATGTGACATTGCCGTCTTCGTCAACAACCTTGAAGCGGCCTTTGATTTTTGAATGCAGGGTGATTTGTTTGTCGTCAAGCGCAGCTTCCAGTTCCGGCATGTTGGCGAACGCCCTGCCCTCACCTTTTTCGCCGTCGACCATGATTGACATATAATACAGACCCAAGACAATATCTTGGGACGGAACAATAATCGGCTTGCCGTTGGCAGGCGACAGAATGTTGTTGGTAGACATCATCAACACGCGGCATTCCAATTGGCTCTCAATAGAAAGCGGAACGTGAACCGCCATTTGGTCACCGTCAAAGTCGGCATTGAAAGCCGTACAAACCAGCGGATGCAAGCGAATGGCTTTGCCTTCTGTCAGTACGGGTTCGAACGCCTGAATGCCGAGCCTATGGAGGGTCGGTGCACGGTTGAGGAGGATCGGATGTTCGCGGATAACTTCGTCCAAAATATCCCACACTTCCGGGCGTTGTTTTTCAACGATTTTTTTGGATTGTTTAACGGTGCCGGACAAACCTTTGGCGTCGAGACGCGCATAGATAAACGGCTTGAACAATTCCAGCGCCATTTTCTTCGGCAGGCCACATTGATGCAACATCAATTCGGGGCCAACCACGATTACGGAACGACCAGAATAATCAACCCGTTTCCCCAGCAAGTTCTGGCGGAAACGGCCCTGTTTACCCTTGAGCATGTCGGACATGGATTTTAGCGGGCGCTTGTTGGCACCTGTAATAACCCGGCCACGACGACCATTATCAATCAGCGCATCAACGGATTCCTGGAGCATACGTTTTTCGTTGCGGACAATAATGTCCGGCGCACGGAGTTCAATCAAACGCTTGAGGCGGTTGTTACGGTTGATAACCCGGCGATATAAATCGTTCAGATCAGAGGTAGCAAAACGGCCACCATCCAGCGGCACCAACGGACGCAGCTCTGGCGGGATAACCGGTACAATGGTCAACACCATCCATTCAGGGCGATTGCCTGACGAGATGAAGTTTTCCAGTAATTTCAGACGTTTACGGTATTTTTTCAGCTTGAGCTGTGAACCGGTTTCGGTCATGTCAAAGCGCACGCGCTCGACCTCGGCTTCAAGGTCAAGGCTCATGAGCATTTCGCGCACGGCTTCGGCGCCAATACTGGCGGTAAAACTGTCTTCGCCAAATTCGGACTGGGCGTCGAGATATTCTTCTTCGGACAGAAGCTGACGTTCGGTCAGAGATGTCAAGCCAGGCTCGGTAATGACAAAGCTTTCAAAGTACAAAATCCGCTCAACTTCTTTGAGGGTAATGTCCAGCAAAGTGGAGATGCGCGACGGCAGGGATTTGAGGAACCAAATATGCGCAACAGGTGCGGCCAATTCAATATGGCCCATACGCTCGCGGCGCACACGGGTGACTGTGACTTCAACGCCGCATTTCTCGCAGACAACGCCTTTGTATTTCATGCGTTTATATTTACCGCACAGGCATTCATAGTCCTTGGTCGGGCCAAAGATACGCGCACAGAACAAGCCGTCTTTTTCGGGCTTGAATGTCCGGTAATTTATGGTCTCGGGCTTGCGAATTTCACCAAATGACCAGGACAAAATCTTCTCTGGCGACGCCAAAGAAATTCTGATCCTGTCAAAGCTTGGGCCTTCTTGGGCCGGATTGAAAATGTTCATGACCTCTTGGTTCATGATCGTCTCCTTTGTTCGGGCAAACGCCCTTTTAATATTAGCCGCCGAAATTAGCCATTTGTCAATTCAATGTTCAGACCAAGGGAACGAATTTCCTTAATCAGCACGTTAAAGCTTTCCGGGATACCGGCTTCAAATGCGTCGTCGCCGCGTACTATGCTTTCGTAAACTTTCGTCCGACCCGCAACATCATCGGATTTAACCGTCAACATTTCTTGCAAGGTGTAAGCGGCGCCGTAGGCTTCGAGCGCCCACACTTCCATCTCACCAAAGCGCTGTCCACCGAACTGGGCTTTACCACCAAGCGGCTGCTGGGTGACGAGCGAGTACGGCCCAATAGAACGGGCATGGATTTTATCGTCGACCAAATGATGCAGTTTCAGCAGATATTTATAACCGACAGTTACGGGTCTGGTAAATTGCTCGCCGGTACGACCGTCGCGCAAATATTCCTGTCCAGAGCTGGTCAAGCCAACCCGTTCCAACATTTCAACAATGTCTTCCTCGTGGGCACCGTCAAATACCGGCGTGGCAATAGGCACACCCTTGACCAAATTTCCAGCAAGCTCTTCAAGCTCGGCATTTTTCTTGGGTAGTTCAGATGCCTCGCCGTAAGTCTCTTCCAAAGTCAAACGTAGCGGCGACATATCACCGCTTCGCTTATAGGCCTTGAGAGCTTCGTCAATCATTTTACCAGCACCGGCACACGCCCAACCCATATGAGTTTCCAGGATTTGCCCGACATTCATCCGCGAAGGAACACCTAATGGGTTTAGTACGATATCGACGGGTGTACCGTCAGACAGATAAGGCATATCCTCGACCGGGTTGATTTTGGAAATCACACCTTTATTACCGTGACGTCCAGCCATTTTATCGCCCGGTTGTAGCTTACGCTTAACCGCAACAAAAACCTTGACCATTTTCATGACGCCCGGCGGTAATTCGTCGCCGCGCTGTAGCTTGTCAACCTTGTCTTCAAAACGGGCGTCGAGCTTGGCCTTGGAGGTATCATATTGAACCCGCAAAGCTTCCAATTCGCCAATGGCTTTTTCGTCGTCAACGCCAATACGCCACCAGTCGGAGCGCGGAATTTCGCTCAACGTTTCTTCGCTGACCGGGCCTTTTCTAAAGCCGCGTGGGCCTGAGACTGCCTTTTTATCCATCAGAGTGTTTTGCACACTGGCGTAAATATTACGCTCAAGAATGGACAATTCGTCAGCGCGGTCTTTGCCAAGAAATTCGATTTCTTCGCGCTCGATCTGCAAGGCACGTTCGTCCTTTTCCACACCGTGGCGGTTAAACACACGAACCTCAACAACCGTACCGGACGCACCGGGCGGTAGTTTCAAGCTGGTATCACGAACATCAGAAGCCTTCTCGCCAAAGATAGCCCGCAAAAGCTTTTCTTCCGGTGTCATCGGGCTTTCGCCTTTTGGTGTCACCTTGCCGACCAGAATGTCACCAGCATGGACTTCGGCACCAACCGAAACAATCCCGGCTTCGTCGAGATTACCGAGAGCTTCCTCACCGATATTTGGAATATCGCGAGTAATCTCTTCAGGCCCAAGCTTGGTATCGCGGGCCATGACCGAGAACTCTTCCAGATGCAAAGACGTGTAAACATCGTCAATCACGATACGCTCGGAGATCAGGATACTATCCTCATAGTTAAACCCGTTCCACGGCATAAAGGCCACCAGCACGTTTTTACCAAGGGCCAATTCGCCCAAATCCGTAGACGGGCCGTCAGCAATAGTATCGCCAGCCTTGACCACATCACCAACACTGACCAGAGGCGTCTGGTTGATACATGTACTTTGATTGGAGCGCTGGAATTTCAGCAAGTTGTAAATATCCACACCGGATTTGGTCAGGTCTTTTTCCTTGTTGGCGCGGATCACAATGCGCTTGGCATCGACTTGCTCAACAATACCGGAACGTTTTGCGTTTACAATCGCGCCGCTATCTGCCGCCACAACGACTTCCATACCGGTACCGACCAAAGGCGCTTCAGCCTTGAGCAGCGGCACGGCCTGGCGCATCATGTTGGAGCCCATCAAGGCCCGGTTGGCGTCATCGTTTTCCAAAAACGGAATAAGCGCCGCCGCAACAGACACGAGCTGTTTCGGGGATACATCGACCATATCAACATCGTCGCGCTCGATCAAAGTCACATCGCCGTCAACCCGGCATGTGATCATATCGCCGACCAAAATACCTTTATCGTCAACCTCGGCATTGGCCTGAGCGATTTTATAACGGGCTTCTTGCATGGCAGATAGATAGACCACATCATTGGTGACTTTACCTTTGATGATTTTACGGTACGGGCTTTCGATAAAGCCGTATTTGTTAATCCGCGCATGGGTCGCCAGGGAGTTAATCAGGCCAATATTTGGCCCCTCGGGTGTCTCGATTGGACAGATACGGCCATAATGGGTTGGATGCACATCGCGCACCTCAAAACCAGCCCGTTCGCGGGTCAAACCGCCAGGCCCTAGGGCTGACAGGCGGCGTTTATGAGTGATTTCAGACAATGGATTGGTCTGGTCCATAAATTGCGACAATTGACTTGAGCCGAAAAACTCGCGCACCACGGCGGCGGCCGGTTTGGCGTTGATCAAATCATGAGGCATGACGGTTTCGATATCCACCGACGTCATACGCTCTTTAATGGCGCGTTCCATACGGAGCAGACCAATGCGGTATTGGTTTTGCATCAATTCACCAACCGAGCGCACCCGGCGATTGCCAAGATTGTCAATATCGTCGGTCGAACCGATGCCGTCTTTAAGTTTCACCAGCGTATCAACAACGGCTAAAATATCTTCCTTGCGAAGAACCCGTACATCGTCCGGACATTCCATATCCATACGTAAATTCATTTTCACACGGCCAACGACGGACAAGTCGTAACGATCGGATTCGAAGAAAAGACTTTGGAACAAAGCATCTGCGGTTTCGGGTGTTGGCGGCTCGCCCGGACGCATAACCCGGTAAATGTCAACCAAAGCATCGTCCTGGGCTTCATTTTTATCAGCCGCCAGAGTATTGCGGATAAACGGCCCAACATTAACATGGTCAATATTAAGCACGGAAATATCACTAATCCCAGCCTCGTTCATTTCTTCAATGGCGTCAACACTAAGCTCGTCGCCAGCTTCGGCGTAAATTTCGCCAGTTTTAACGTTGACGATATCTTCCGCCGCATAACGCTCGGCCAATTCCTCATCGGAAATCAACAGGCTTTTGAGGCCCTCCCCGGCCAGTTTCTTGGCACCACGAGCCGTGAGTTTACGGCCCGCAGGCGCAACAACTTCACCGGATTTGGCATCAACCAAATCATGGATCAGCTTTGACCCTCGGTACATGCCCGGGTTAAACGGCAGCGCCCAACCTTTTTTGGCTTTGTTGCGTTTGTAAGCAATATTTTCGTAATATTCAGCCAGGATTTCTTCCTTGGTCATGCCCAGGGCATAAAGAACCGTTGTCGCCGGTAATTTGCGCTTGCGGTCAATACGGACATGCAAAATGTCTTTGGCGTCAAACTCGAAATCCATCCACGAACCACGGTAAGGAATGATACGGGCCGAGTGCAGAACTTTGCCGGAAGAATGCTTCTTGCCGCTGTCATGGTCAAAAAACACGCCGGGCGATCTGTGCATTTGCGAGACGATTACCCGCTCGGTGCCGTTGACAATGAATGTGCCCTTTTCGGTCATCAGGGGCATGTCGCCCATATAAACTTCTTGCTCTTTGATATCCTTGACCGATTTGGCCCCGGACGCATCGTCCATATCAAATACGATCAGGCGCATTTTAACCTTGAGCGGTGCCGCATAGGTAATATCGCGCTGTTGACATTCTTCTTCGTCAAATTTCGGCGCCTCGAACTGGAAAGATACAAATTCCAATATTGCCCGTTCGGAAAAATCCCGTACAGGAAACACCGAGCGGAACACACCGTTCAAACCATCATCACCACGTTCGTCAAGTGGGACATCCATTTGCAAAAACTGATAATAAGAGCTTTTTTGCACTTCGATCAGGTTGGGCATCCGGATAACTTCCGGAATTTTGCCAAAGCTTTTGCGAATTCGTTTTTTGCCAGTAAATGTGAGCGACATCAAAGACACCTTTTTTAATGCGAGCGGCCGGGAGAGCCCCCCTAAATTCTTTACCGAAATTTAAGCTGTTCCGTTCAGCACACCTAGCCGGTGCAAAGCGTATCCGGCGCACACAAATGCGTGCGCCGGACGGTCGTTTACTTAATTTCGACGGTCGCGCCAGCTGCTTCCAGCTTGGCTTTAACCTCTTCAGCCTCATCCTTAGACACACCTTCTTTGATGGCCTTAGGCGCGGCTTCAACCAAGTCTTTAGCGTCTTTCAGGCCAAGACCTGTAATCACGCGGACTTCTTTAATCACAGCGATTTTCTTTTCGCCGAATGATGTCATCACAACATCAAATTCGGTTTTTTCTTCGGCAGCACCGCCAGCGTCGCCGCCAGCAGCCGGGCCAGCTACTGCAACAGCAGCGGCTTTGATGCCGTTTTCTTCAAGAATATCATTTAGTTCTTTTGCTTCCATGATGGTCAAAGCCATCAAGTCTTTTGCAAGTTTAGCTACATCAGCCATTTTAGTTTCCTTTTAAGTTTCAGTTCGAGTGTTACGAAGCCTGATTATTGTTAAATTCCCTTGAGCTTTTCTTTAGGCGGCGGCCCGTTCTTCAATGACCGAAATTGCGCCCGCAAGCGCGCTCCCTGGTGCATTCAAACGAGATCCGATTTCAGAAGCTTGACCCAGCAGACGCATTGCTACCATGCCAATAAGTTCTTCGCGTGACGGCATTGATGACAATGTCACCACACCAGCGACATCAACGATGTCATCACCCGCAATACCGCCCAGGACATTGAAATACTCATTGTCCTTGGCAAATTTTACGGTCACTTTCGCCGCACTGATCATATCTTCCGAATAGGCAATTGCCACCGGCCCTTTGAACAAGTCGGCCAGGTCTTCGCCCGGCGTTCCTTTGAGTGCGATTTTAGCGAGACGGTTTTTAACAACTCTGATTGTTGCGTTCTCCTCACGGAGTTTAGCGCGCAAATCAGTCAGTTCCGCAACTGTCATGCCTGAATATTCAGCCATAACGACGGATCCGCTGTCAGCGAAAATGCCTTCCAG
>JAESQN010000027.1 GCA_016765135.1 Robiginitomaculum sp. | reverse complement strand
TCGGATGAAATCAGTTCTGCGTCGTGTTCAAGCTCAAATGTCAGGTTATGTTTTTCTGCATCTGCGGCAATTAACTCAAGACAGTACCAATACAATCCATACCCTTCCATTTTGTATTTTAGCCTTACGAGTTTTAGCTTTGAATCCAGGCTGGCGCTTGAATCATGTTTAAACCATTTCATGGCGTTAATTGCATCCCAGATTTAATGTTTGGAATTTTCTTCATTTCTTTGAGTCCTTTTTTGTTGCCTTATCGTTTCAATCTGCCATAGATTAGCGTTTTCCATTGCTTCTCTCTGAGAAATACTCATAGAGTTTTCTTATAGACTCTGAACCTGGGTTTTTAGTCTCGCCAGTCGATATCTTCTTTAATGTGCCATAAGATACTCCACTCTCAATTGCTATCGCCTCTTGTGTTTTGCCTAGTTTTGGATTTCGCTTATATAGATCAAGAGCCTCTTTTACTTGTTGCAATTCTGATTTTTCCATGCCAATAATGTTACCCGAATTCGGGCAAATGGCAAATTGAAAAAAACTATAATAAGCGCTTGTTTGGTTGATTTATATGAATTGCCATTTGCCCGAATTCGGGTTAATTTGAGCACAAGTTAAATAACAAGCGAAGGTGCAAAAAGTGTGTAACCTGCAAGAATTTTTTAGCAAGCAGAGGAACGCAAGAAATTTTCGCCAGTGCTGCGAGTGCCATTGTGAAATAAGTCCTGGACAGATGTACCAACATTCAATAGAGGCACTGGACTCTGGCCTAAGTAATTTAAAGAAGTGCATGAATTGCTGCAACACTATATCCAATAAAGATAAGGCCAGAAAATGAACGAACTAAGCTGCAATGGAGATAATTAATGAGCAAATACACACAAGCAGAAGCGTACTATTTCGACGATTCTGACAGCGATGAAGTGTTTCATGCTAAAGAGAAATACAGAGATCGTCGAAAGATTCAGCTTGTAGGTCATGGTGATATGTTTTCGAACGACCTGCTCGCACTGTTTGCCGCGAAAGTAATAACGGGCGGGCATCGTCCTAGAGACCCCGATATTGCCCTGCTCAAAGATAAGCTGACCGACACCCTAAATATAATAGCTTTTGAGCTGGTGGAGCTGGAAATAGCGGATAAGCACGATGATTATTGGACGCCAGAAAAGGACAATCTTAATGAATATTGAATCAGAATTAATAGCCCAAGAATCAGGTGCTTTTGAGTTAAACCCTGCACAAGTAAGAGCACAACAAAAAATGATTTCTGAGCTAATGGGGTCAGTGCTGAAAGAGGATACACATTATGGATTGATTCCAGGTTGCGGGAATAAGCCTGCCATTTTCCTTCCTGGCGCGCATAAGTTAGGCATGATGTTTAACCTTGGCCCTCGCTATAACATCGAGCGTAATGAGCTTGGCAGTGACCACCGTGAGTACGAAATAACGTGTGAGCTGGTTCATCGCGGAACCGGCCGCTTCATCGGGGAAGGCGTTGGCGTATGCTCAACAATGGAAAGCAAATATAGATTTAGAAATGAAAATACTGGCGAGATTGTACCAAAAGAATACTGGGACACTCGGGATAATGAGATTATTGGCGGCCCTTCTTTTGCACCAAAAAAAATAGATGGGAAATGGCTGATCCAGCATAAAGTTGAGCATGATAATCCGGCTGACTACTACAACACAGTAAAAAAGATAGCTAAAAAGCGCGCTTATAATGATGCTATTTTAACGTGTACTGCGGCGTCCGATATCTTCGTTCCGGATGATGATACGGATGATCAAATTATGAGCCAAGAATCGCAAGAACAAGGCCCAAGAACGGTAACTCAACCACAGTCACGCTCTGGCCAACCTGCTTCAACCGATGCCACCAGCGGTACGCCTGTTATATCTGAGGGGCAATGCAAACTAATCTATGCTCGCCTTAAGAATGCAGATATCGGAATCGAATCATTTTATAGCAAGTACGGCATTAGCGAGATTGACCAACTTCCACGTGACTTTATTAACGACTGCTTGGAATGGATTGATGGAGAAACAAAATGAACAATTTCATTGTATTTGACACAGAAACAACAGGTCTGCCAGATTGGAAATCACCATCAGGGGCTGAAAATCAGCCTCACATAGTACAGCTTGCCGCCCACTTGGTTGATGCTGACAAATTTAAAATATTGCAGACTATGGATGTGATCGTCAAGCCGGATGGCTGGGTTATTCCTGACGTAGTGACCGAGATACATGGCATCAGCACCGAATATGCGAGTGATGTTGGTGTGCCTGAAGAAGTGGCTTTAGATCTGTTTCTGGAGCTTTGGCGGCGCAGCAATACACGCGTTGCACACAATGTAAGATTTGATAATCGCATTATACGGATTGCAACAAAAAGATATTGCAGCGATGAATTAATTGATCAGTGGGCTAACGGTGCTTATGAATGTACTGGCTTACTATCCACTCCGATCATGGAAATGAAACCAATGAACCGTTTTGGTTTTAAGATGCCGAAATTAGCAGAAGCATACAAGCACTTTACCGGCATTGAGCTAGAGAATGCACACACAGCAATCGCCGACACTAATGCTTGTTTAGCTATTTATTCTGCTATACAAAAGAGTTTATAGCTATGGGCCTAGAATTTAACGCAGAAAATCACGTTTACACGTATGACGGCATAAGCGTCCCCAGCGTCACTACAGTACTGGATGCCACGCTTAATCAATTTGCCAATGTGCCAGCAGATAAACTTGAGTTTGCGCAGCAAAGAGGCACAGCGGTACACACGGCAACAGCGCTCTATGACCTCGACGATCTTGACGTGGAAACGCTAGATCCTCAGTTAACCCCTTACCTTGACGCATGGATATCTTTTCGTAAAGATACGGGGTTTGTACCAAAATGCATTGAGTCACGGTTGTTTCATAAGAGGTATTGGTATGCAGGTACTTATGATCGAATCGGAAAATTATTTGATAATGATTGCGTCATTGATATAAAAAGTGGTGCGCTAATGCCTTCTGCTGGGCCTCAGTCTGCTGCGTATTTTGAGGCATACAATTACTATCTCTCTGAAAAATTAAAGACACGCTGGGTTATCCAGCTAAAACCTAACGGAACTTATGCTGTACACCAAATGCAGGACAAAGAAGATTTCAGCGTTTTCCTTGCTTGCCATACTATTTTCCAATGGAGAATGAAAAATGATTGCTAACTTAGATAAAGAAATTACACAACAAACACATGATGATATCAAAACCGCACAAAAACTATTATCGATTGCCAGAGAGTACAAAATAGATTCGGACGATATGATGCTTGCCGCTGGTGACGAATTAAAATGCATAAAGTCTAAAGCAAAAGATTTGACCGCTCAACGTGTCGCCATAACCAAGCCGATGGATGAATCAAAAAAACGCATTATGGATCTTTTCAGGAATCCGCTTAAATATCTTGCTGATGCAGAATCATTAATTAAACGATCAATTCTGCATTATGATAATAAACAAGAACAACTGCGCCGCGAAATTGAAGCAAAGTTGCGCGACAAACAACGCAAAGAGAAAGAGCTGCTAGTAAAACGTGCGGCTGCTGCTGCTGACAAAGGACAAGAAGAAAAAGCTGAGGCGCTGCGTGATAAAGCAGAAACGCTGCCCACACCAATTGTTGCTCACAGAGCGTCCACGCCACCGGGGGTCTCGTATAGGAACACATGGGGCGCAGAAGTTGTTGATAAAATGGCGCTGATAAAGGCTGTCGCAGCGGGTGAAGTTCCGCTGATCGCGCTCGAAATTAATATGAAAGTTTGCAATGCTCAAGCTTGCGCTCTCAGGTCTGAAATGAAGTGGCCAGGCATTAAAGCGGTGTCAACGAAACAGATTGCCTCACGATCATGAAGCATAAACTTAATTACTTTAAGGTTGGCTGACTTGGATGAAGTTGTAGACCAGTTAAATTAGATAGCTAAAAAGAGGCAACAAAATGAAATTTGACATACTGAATAGAGTTAGTGAAAAGGTGCTGTTTACCGCTGATATTGACTGTGATAAGTTGGCACCAGAGGGGTTTAAGATTGGGTTGGCGGTGCGCTGGGCGGTTAAAAATGGTGCCGATCTGAGAGGTGCCAATCTGAGTGGTGCCGACCTGAGAGGCGTCGACCTGAGAGGTCTCAATCTAAGCGGTTCCGACCTGAGTTGGGCCAATCTGAGTGTTGCCGACCTGAGAGGTGTCGATCTGAGAGGTGTCGACCTGAGAGGTGTCGATCTCAGAGGTGTCGATCTGAGAGGTGTCGACCTGAGAGGTGTCAATCTGAGAGGTGCCAATCTGAGTGGTGTCGATCTTAGCGGTATTGATCTAAGCGGTGTCGATCTGAGAGGTGTCGATCTGAGAGGTGTCGATCTCAGAGGTGTCGATCTGAGTGTTGTCGGTTGGATACCAAAGATCGAAAACATCCACACCGCCGTATATGCTGCGGCAAGCAAAGACAATGCTCTCGATATGGGAGATTGGCCTAAGTGCGACTCAACACATTGCCGAGCAGGGTGGGTAGTCATCCTTGCCGGGGAAGCGGGGAAAGTTATGGAAGATCTCTACGGTACAGGTGTGGCGGCGGCGTTAATCTACATGGCTAGCGATCCGACCATGGAAAGTATACCAAATTGGCTAGCGTCATCTGAGACGGCCCTTAAAGATATGAAAGAAATGGCAGAGGCGGAACAACGACCTTAAGGAGACCGATACGTGAACCATAAACTTAAAATTAAACCAGCTTATTTGGCAGCGAAAGCTATGGGGGAAAAATTATTTGAAGTTAGGCGTAACGACAGGGATTTTAAGGTCGGTGATACAGTGGCGTATAGTCAGCCTTTTTCAAACATGTATGACAAGCAATACGTTTACGAAATCACCTATGTCAGTGACTTTATGCAAGCCCCAGGGTACATTGTTTTTGGCGAGCGTCAGGTCGGCAATATGGTTCTTGCCCTGCGCAGGGGAAGAAAATGAAAGTTGTCAACATGAATAAAGAGCGCGTTGAGGATGTGGTTGAATTTCTTGAGGAGCTATTAAGCTAGATGCTCGTTACCAGCATCTAGCTAAGCAGTTTTACTTAGAGAACATCGACGATAGGGCGGTTTTTAATTAAATCAGAGGCGAGAAAGATGAGCAAGTATGAACAGTGTGAGCTAAAGGTGGAAGAGTATGAAGATGACGTCAACCCCGTGATGTTTTACTTTACTTGTAAGATCGGTGGGGTAGTTTGTCGGGGAAGCCGTGCCCACGCCCATCACTCAGATGCCATTAAAGCCGGTAAAGAGTTTATTGATGGCCGCAATGTAGCTGACATGTTCCAAGAATGGCTTTTAGGCCATGAGTTTAGAGTCAAAGAGGCGTATCCAATTTTTTACTGGTATGCAGAATTTGATGACGTAACTGTAACTTGTAAACCTATGTCTACGAGAGCCTATGCAAAGGCAATGGGTGAAAAGTTCCTACGCACAATATACGATTTAGAAAATAACCAAAAGAGCCGACCTTAAATAATCCAACTTGGAGCGTAACAATGACTACGGAGTATACTAACTTATACATGATGCCTACCGACAAACTCATCGCAATGGCAGACTTATCTAATCCGGAGATCAGCGAACTGGTGAAGCGTATTGAGACTATGATGCGCGATAGCAAAGTACTGTGGTCTTCGGTCGAGGCTGGCCATCAAGTTGATAAGAGCAGAATTGAACATCTAACTAAACAGTTAGAGGTCGGAAAAATAAAAAACGAGGCTTTAGAAGAAACTGTAGCTGGCCTTGAGTGTAGGGTTGGAGCGGCTGATAAAGTTTTTATAACTAAAATAGAGGGTTTATTAAATGAACAGATATGACGAATGTGATTTGGCAGTTAAAGAATACGTAAAGGATGGCACGACAATCGAATCTTTTGAGGACGATTTTGACGGCGTCAGTATAAATGGGGTGAGCTGTCGAAGCGAAATTAAGTATCTATCGCACAAAGCGGCTGTAGACGCAGGTCGAGAGTTTATTGACACCCACATGGGGTCTAGTCCATTCAATAAATGGCTTTGCCTCCACCGCTATCAGACCAGGTGCGACAATCACGCTTTTTATTGGGTCGCAACATTACATGGCGAGAATATAACCTCTGATCTTGTAGGTAGCCTTACGCTCGCAGACAGCAATGGACGACAGCTCCTGCGCACAATATACGATATAGAAAATAACCAAAAAGAGGCAACAAAATGAGCAAGCCACAAGTAATATCAATCGATGGCGTTGACTATGTTCGCGCAGATAAAAACCCGGCAGCTAAGGAAGTTGACGGCATGAAATATTGTGTTGTCCGCACATATTCTGCCGGGGTGCATATAGGATATGTAGAAGAGTTTGGAGTTAAGTATCCGCAGCACGCGAAGCTCAGAAACTCTCGCAGGCTTCATCAATGGAGTGGGGCCGCCAGCCTTTCTCAGGTCGCCATGGACGGCGTTGACCCCAACTCTCGAATAGCCATGACTGTTCCTGAGCAGCATCTAACGGATGTGATTGAGGTTATTCCATGCTCAGAAAAGTCTGCTGAGTTTTTTAAGGGCGCAAAATCATGGAAAAATTAGCCCTACCTAGTATGAGAAGTGCTAAGGCGGGTTGCTCCGGCTCCAGTGATTGTTCTGGCTCGGGCGCTGGCTTTGGCTCGGGCGGCGGCTTTGTCGATGGCTTTGGCCTTGGCTTCGGTTCTAGCCGGGGTGATGAATTTGGCGCAGGCTCCGGCTCCAGCTCTGGGAATGGTAATGGCTCTGGGCACGGCTCTGGTCATGGCTCTGGGTACGGCTCTGGTCATGGCTCTGGGTACGGCTCTTAATAATTATTAAACACAAGAGAAAACAAAATGAAAAACACAGCGCTAGGAATTACCGCACTACTATTAGTAACGGTTGGGTCAAGCGATGCTTTTGCGTCACGGTACGGATATCAAAATGACTACAATTATAACAGCAATTACAACAGCAATATCAATAAGAGCAGATCACGCAGCGCGGCAAACAGTGACTCTCTTAGTACGAGCCGAGCAACTGGGGGAAATGCAGTCAGCGCGGCAACTGGTGGTCGAGCAACCGGGTTTGGTGGCAGCTCTGACAACCAAGTAAATATTGGCGGCGACACGACAACCTTTCGTTTCCCTGTTTCGTCTGCATTTGCACCGCAAGCGATCAACAATGCAGAGTGCGGTCGAGCTGGTGGTATTGCCGGACAGCTTAGAAATTTCGGTGGCAGCCTTGGTTTGCCTCTCAGTAACAACCTAGATTGTGATGCTGATAATGATGCAAATTGGTTGATAACGCTGGGGTACGTGGATGAAGCAATAAAGTCAAAATGCCAAAAAAGATCAATGCGACGAGCACACGGTGGTGACGCTCGTGGGCGGAAATCGCGTGCAGATAATTGCTATAACGAGCTTAAGACGCGGCACGTAGCACCGGTTG
>JAESQN010000026.1 GCA_016765135.1 Robiginitomaculum sp. | reverse complement strand
GTGTACAAATACGTCTTTGCCGCCATCATCAGGCTCGATAAATCCGTAACCTTTAGTTCCGTTAAACCATTTCACTGTTCCAGTTGCCATGTCGTTCTCCTCAAATTGAGTATGTATAAAACCCCCACCACTTTGGCAAAGCGGCAAGAGACAAATAGAGATTAAAAGCTGGAATTGAAGGACTTAGGACTTGTAAAAACGTATGGAAGATCGTGAGATCAACGTCTGCGTACAGACACACTTTTTAGGCACTTAGAAAAACAATATTATAGACTCACGACTACCAAATTTCAAAATCTAATGGCTCTATACACACATAAAACTTGAGTGCAAGTTAATTTGTCTGTCGGGACTGCAACTTGTTGACAACATCTTCCAGTGACAAATCCCTTGCCGCCAGCAAAACCATGAGGTGATAAAGCAGATCAGCGGCTTCTCCGAGCAGTTCATCGTCGGTTTCAGATAAGGCGGCTATGACGGTTTCCACCCCCTCCTCACCGACTTTTTGCGCCAATTTGGCCAGCGGGCCTTGCAAGAGTTTAGCGGTATAGGAGCTTGTCGGGTCGGACGTTTTGCGCCCTTCAATCAAGCTTGATAATTCGGCCAACCAGCCTAATCCTTGTGGGCCTTGCTCGCCAAAACATGAAGTCGTCCCCGTGTGGCATGTGGGGCCAGCCGGGCGGGCTTGCACCAATAATGTATCTTGGTCACAATCCAGTTTTATATCCACCAGCTTCAAAGTGTTGCCGGAAGTTTCGCCCTTGCACCACAGGACATCCCGCGAGCGGCTGTAGAATGTCACCAGTCCGCTCTCTTTTGTGGCCGCCAGTGCTTCCCCGTTCATATAGCCAAGCATCAACACCTGGCCCGTGTCGGCGTTTTGGACAATGGCCGGCACAAGCCCGCCTCCTTTTGCAAAATCTACTTTCATATGCGTATCTCTATACCTTTTGATTTCAAATCTGATTTGAGCGCCGGGATAGGCAGGATGTTTTTGTGAAACACGCTGGCTGCCAAAGCCCCGTCCACCCCGGCCAGTTTAAACACGTCTTCGAAATGCGCCACTTCGCCAGCCCCGCCCGATGCAATCAGCGGTACATTACAAATTTCGCGCACCGCCTTTAGCTGGGCAATATCATAACCGCGCCTGACCCCGTCCCTGTTCATACAGTTCAGGACGATTTCGCCTGCGCCGCGTTCAATGACTTCGCCGACCCACTCCAGAGTATCCCGTCCGGTTTCGCGGGTTTTATCCGCCGCGCCGGTGTGGGACTTAACCCGGTATGCGCCACCATCCTCGAAGCTATCAATCCCGACAACCACGCACTGCGCCCCAAAGGCGGCGCTAAGTTCATTGATCAAATCCGGGTTCATCAGCGCCGGGGAATTGACCGATATTTTATCGGCCCCGGCCTCCAGCCTGGCCCGTGCCGCCGAAACCGATTTTATCCCGCCCGCCACACAAAACGGAATATCCAAAACGGCGGAGACTTTGTTGATCCAGTCCGGGTTGATGGTACGATCATCGACACTGGCGGTGATGTCGTAAAACACCAGCTCGTCCGCGCCCGCATCCCGGTAGCGCAGGGCCAGGTCAAGAATGCCGCCGACAATTTCGTGATTGCGAAATTGTACGCCCTTAACTACTTGCCCGTCCCTTACGTCCAAACACGGAATAATGCGCCGCGCTAACATTTTATGGCTTGTTCAAGGGTGAATTTATTTTCGTATAATGCTTTGCCAATGATGATGCCTGCCGGGTTCAAAGCTTTGAGTTGCCGCACATCATCCAGAGACCCGACACCACCAGAAGTGATTAAATCAAGGCCCGGATATTTTACCATTATCTCCGTGTAAAGCGCCACATTCGAGCCTTGCAGAACCCCGTCGCGGGCAATGTCGGTAACCAATATGGTTTTGAGGTCGGCACCTTTGAAACTGTCAATCACTTGCCACAAAGACAAATCAGAGGTTTCCGTCCAGCCGTGGGTGGCCGGGCGGGGCGTGCCGTCCAAATCCGTGAACACATCTATGGCCAGAACAAATTTATCTGCGCCCAATTCGCCCATCCATGTTTTAACAAGTGCTGGGTTTTTCACCGCCAATGAACCGATAACAACCCGCTCTACACCCCCGTCCAGCAAATGTTTAACCTGTTCTATCGTGCGCAGCCCGCCGCCGGTTTGAACTTTCATGTCCACGGATTTCGCGATGTCTATAACCAAACCGGATTGCTCGGCCTGTTGGTTTTTGGCACCGTCCAAATCCACCACATGTAAAATTTCCGCGCCCGCAATAGCAAAACCCTTGGCCGTATCTACGGGGTCAGCATCATAATTTGTCCGCTGGGCAAAATCACCCTTGAGCAAGCGCACACAGCCGCCGTCCATTAAATCGATTGCCGGAATAATCATGATTTCACCTTCAGGAAATTTGCCAAAATACGCGCACCCGTCTTGCCCGAACGCTCAGGGTGAAACTGGCAGCCATAAATATTATCTTTGCGCACCACTGCACTAAAATCCTGGCCGTAGCTACAAGACATAAGGGTCTCATCTCGTACCGGAGCCGCAAAGGAATGCACGAAATACACATACTCTCCGGATTTTACCCCGTCCAATAATGGATCATCCGTGATGTTTTGAAGCGTGTTCCACCCCATATGCGGAGCGGGCAAATCTCCCGTTTCCATACGTTTAATATCGCCTTTTATCAGACCAAGTCCGTCCGCAACGCCTTCTTCAGAACCCTCAAACAATAATTGCATACCCAGACAAATCCCCATCAAGGGCTGGGTCAGGTTTTGCAGAACCTCCACAAGGCCGCGCTGTCGCAAGGCCGCCATAGCATAATCAAAAGCACCAACACCGGGCAGGATAACATGGTCAGCGCTCCCTATAACCTCCGCATCCTGGGTGATGATTTTATCTGCACCCAGCCGCTCAAAGGCAAACCCGACCGAGGCCAGATTGGCGCAGCCCGTATCAACGATTGCCAACATGGCTACAGCACCCCTTTGGTCGAAGCGATGTCTGTGCCTTCGCGTTTAAATGCGGGCATGAGCGCACGGCCCAGGCCTTTAAAACAAGCCTCGATCATGTGGTGGGTGTTGGTGCCGCTGACCTCTATGTGAATGGATGCGCCCAAAGTTTGCGCCAGGCTTTCGAAAAAATGCGGACACATTTCGACGGGAAACTCTCCGGCGTGGTCTGTCGGAAATTCACCTTTAAACACCATGGCCGCCCGCCCGGATAAATCCACGGCGACCTTGGCTAATGTCTCGTCCATAGGTATGTGTGCGCCGAAACGCCCCGCGCCCGCCTTGTCACCCAGCGCATCCGAAAGCGCCGTGCCAAGTGCCAGTGCGCAGTCTTCTATGGTGTGGTGGGCATCTATTTCCAAATCACCTGCGCAGGACAGCACCAGAGAAAACCCGCCGTGCTTGGCCAAGGCACCGAGCATGTGATCATAAAACCCGATACCCGTATCTATGGTGGTGCCCGATACATCATCCAGATTAACCCGCACGGCAATATCAGTTTCTTTAGTCTTGCGGTGCGCCTCGCCAATTCGGTTTTGCCGTTTTGCCTTCACCTCAACCCCAAAAGCGGCCAAGGCAATATCATTTTCCTCAACACTGCCAATGCTTATGCGCATCTTGCCGGGTAGAATGCTCCGAAAGTCCCGAATTTTAACCTGGTATTTTGCCAAAGCCCGCAACAGTTTTTCGTCCTCCTCAATATCCAACAACAAAAAATTAGCCTCGGACGGATATATTTTTCTGATAAATGGCGAGGCTTTCAAGGCCTGCCCCATACGTTCCCGTTCGGATTTCCAGAGCTTCAACCGAGCCTCGTGGACGGGCATGGCCGCCGGGGTCAATGCCGCCATGACCACCTGTTCCACTGGGCGCGGGATCGGATAGGGCGGCAAGACTTTCAACATCAGCGTGATAATGCGCGGATCAGCAATAGCCACCCCGGCTCGCACGCCCGCCAACGCATAGGCTTTGGAGAGGGTGCGGAGAACCACCAAATTCGGATACGTGTCTATCTGATCGGCAAAGCTGTCAGCGCCCGTAAACTCCCCATAAGCTTCGTCAATGACGATCAGGGTTTGCGGGAAGTTTTCGCATAAATCCAAAACGATTTTCGCATCAATAACATTGCCGGTCGGGTTGTTGGGTGAACACAAAAAAGCTATTTTCAAAGACGGCCCAGCCGCCCGCATTTTGTCATTGATCAATGTGCCGTCGTAGGAAAAGTCTGCCCGCAAAGGCGCTTCAACAATCCCTGCACCTTGAATATTTGCGCATGTGGCAAAATAGCCAAATGTCGGTGGGCATACCAAAATACTGTCTTCGCCTGCTTCGCAAAATGTGCGCAATAAAACCTCAATAGCTTCATCAGCCCCGCGCCCGACCAGTATTTGCTCTGGCATAGCTCCATATAAATCTGCCAGCCGGGTGCGCAAACCTGCGGGTTGTTGCTCGGGGTAGCGGTTAAAACCGCCCGTGCTTTGTACAGGCGGTGGAGACCATGGGCTTTCGTTGGCATCAAGATGCAGAGCGTCCGTTGCCCCGCCCCGCGCTCCATAAGCTTGAAATTCAAGCACCGCTTTGCGGGCAATATTGTTTGGCCATTCGCTCATGATAGTGTCTCCAACCGCAGACGTACTGCGCGTTTATGGGCGTCCAGCCCTTCCAGTGTGGCCAGCCGTTCCACGCACGGCCCCAGAGCCTCAAGCCCGGCGCGGCTTAGTTTTTGCACGCTGATAAATTTCATAAAACTTTCGACCACCACCCCGCTATAACTGCGCGCCGCGCCAAATGTCGGCAGGGTGTGATTGGTGCCGCTGGCATAATCACCAACCGATTCCGGTGTCCACGGCCCGAGGAATATCGAGCCAGCGTTTTGGATTTTTGCGGTGATGGTGTCTGGATTATCAATCTGGACGATTAAATGCTCCGGCGCGTATTCGTTACTAATCTCCACCATCGTCTCCAAGTCGTCCACAATAAGAATGCGTCCATTCTTCAAAGATTTCTGCGCAATATCCCGGCGCGGTAAATCTGTGATCTGACTGACAATTTCCCGGCTAAGTTTGTTAGCAAAACCTTGCGAGCGGCACACGCAAACAACCTGGGCCATAGGGTCATGCTCGGCCTGGGCCAGCAAATCTGCCGCGACAAATACCGGGCTGGCATTGTCGTCGGCCAGCACCATCGCTTCGCTAGGCCCTGCAGGCAGGTCTATAGCCGGGCCGCCCATCCGCGCCGAAATTTGCGCTTTGGCCCCCGCTACATAAGCATTTCCGGGGCCAAAGATTTTGGCGCATTTTGGGATGGTCTCGGTGCCAAACCCAAGGGCGGCAATGGCTTGCGCCCCGCCGACCATATATATGTCTTCTATATCGCAAAGATAAGCCGCCGCTAAAACGGCGCTATTGACCTTGCCGTTCGCGCCGGGGGGCGTTGCGACAATGCGTTTGGCTACGCCCGCGATTTTCGCAGGTATCGCCAACATCATCAATGTAGACACCAAAGGTGCAGAGCCGCCCGGTACATAGAGGCCCGCACTGTCCAGCGGTCTTGGTTCGCGGCGGCACAGAACGCCGGGCATGGTCTCGACCTCGATCACGTCCGGTAATTGGGCGGTATGGAACGCAACAATATTAGCTTTAGCCATGTTCATGGCGGCTTTGTCCGCGTCCGGTAAATCCGCCCAGGCTTGTTTTATATCTTGAACAGGCACTTTCATATCCGCCACATCAACACCGTCAAAACGCTTGGTATATGTGCGCACCGCCCCATCGCCCCCGGTGCGCACCGCCTCTAAAATATCGGTCACGCTTTGAGATATCTGCGCGTCCGCAAGCATGTCCGGGCGGGCAAGAGCTGCCGCTTGCTCATCCGGTGAGAGGTTATGCCACTGTAATACCTGCATCATCAGTTCATCATTTTTTCTATGGGCAGAACGAGGATTGCCCGCGCCCCGGCGGCTTTTAAATCTTCCAATGTTTGCCAAAATACGTTCTCCGTACACACGGCCTGCACGGCCACCAAATCATCACTACCCGCCAGCGGGATAATGGTCGGTGCATCGGAACCGGGCAGGATTTTTGTGATGGCGTCTACCTGCGAGCGCGGGGCGTTGAGCATGATATATTTGGAATCTTTCGAACGGATCACCCCGTCTATGCGCGACAAAAGCCGATCAAATATAGCTTGTTTGTTGGGGCCTAATTTGCGGCCAGAGCCGATCAGCACCGCTTCGCTTTCCAAAATCGTCGCGAACGGCGCCAGGCCGTTGGCTTCCAATGTCGCGCCAGAAGAAACCAAATCACAAATAGCATCAGCAATGTCGATACGCGGGGCCAGCTCCACCGCGCCTTTCATTTCCACACAGGCGGCTTTGATACCGTTGTCCTTGAGATAAGCGTTTAAAACGCCGGGATAGCTGGTGGCGATCTTTGTGCCGTTCAAATCTTGCGGGCTTTGTATTGGCCCGTCCGCGTCCGCCGCCAAACATAAACGGCACCGGGAAAACCCGAGCCTGCGCACGATTTCTATGTCCATATCCTCGGACGCCAACACTTCTTCAGCAAAAACGTTTTCACCGACCAGTCCAAAATCACAAGCCCCGCTAGCAACAAAATTCGGAATGTCGTCGTCGCGCACCAATAGCAGATCAATTGGCATGTTTTTTACCCGCGCCAACAGGCCGTCGCCGCGCACAGAAAAGTTCAAGCCACATTTTTTGAGCATGGCAAAACTTTCGTCCGCCAAGCGGCCTTTTTTTTGTACGGCAATGCGTAATCTATCGGTCATTTTTCTCGTCTTTCAGTTTGTCCAAAATTGCGCGGTAACCCTGATGCGGTTCTTCTTTCAAGAACCGCGCTACCCGGCCTATGGTGGTTGTGCTGACGCCAGTTTGTGCATTTATGTCCCGGTAGGACATTTCGCCCTTGTCCAGCAATTTGGCCACATACCAGCGCTCGGACAAAGCCCGTAGCTCGGCAGGCGTACACAAGTCCACCAAAAACCGCTCCATTTCGGGCGCATCTTTGGCCAAGCTTAAAGCATCAGCCAATTGCGCCCGACGCTTGAAATATAGTTTTTGTGCGTTCATTTTATGCTCAGGGTTAAATATAGTGTATTAACATGCTAATACATTGGCGCTATTAGAAGTCAACACATAAATGCACGCTGGAAATAGTATATCTAAGGCACTCGGAAACCCGAATTTCTTGGATTACTTTTATTTGGGCTATCGGTTTCTCTTTCACCCGCATTACCCCTCACCTTGTTCCTCTCCCAAAAGGAGAGGAGACGGTGTCTTGGTCATTTTTATTGTGGGTAGTTTAGATGATACCTATGCTTTTGCAGGTATTTCAGTATGTTTTGAGCTTATATAAAACAAAGAAAATTGTAACATGGTCTCCTCTCCTTTTGGGAGAGGAACAAGGTGAGGGGTAATGCGGGTGGCGGGGAAAACCAATCCCATAACATTCGGGTTTCCAAGTGTTTTGGGTATAGTTCGTGTATTCATATGCCCTTACCGTTTCATAGCTTTAGCGATTTCGGGGCGGTCTTCGGCGGCGTTTAAGTATTGCGGTTCTATTCGCTTTTGGGTTTTTTGTTCATAGGCATAGCCAAATGACAACACATCTGCGTCTTTATCTTTAGCACCCATAAAAGACAGACCAACGGGAAGCCCGTGCACATCGCCCATAGGCACACTAAGATGTGGATAACCTGCGACGGCCGCCAGATAGCCCGCTCCGGCCCAGCTCGGCCAAATGTCGCCGTTGATGGGGTCAATGCGCCCCGGTACAGGCCCGGACGGTGCCACAAGAATATCGACCTTGTTATTGGCCAAAAGCGCATCAATTCCGTTTTCGCGGGTGGCCGATAACACGGCCTTACGCGCATCCAGATAGTCCGCGTCCGTCAGCGGGCCGTAAGTTTCAGCATCGACAAAAATGCTTTGGTCAAACAAGGCCAATTCCGCGTCTGCGTGTTCCTTGTTAAAGGCAATCAGCTGCGTCAAGCTTCTGGTTTTCACTTGCGGCGCGGTGTCGGCTAGATAGGCGTTCATCGTGGCTTTAAACTCATATTTCATCACTTTGCCTGACTTGGTGCCAAAATTATCCGCCGTAAGTTCAAATTTATCAATCTCGACAATGATGGCCCCGGCCTGCTCCATATCCGCCACCGCCTGATCAAACAGTTTTATAATATCGGCGTTGGAACCGTCCGCAAACCGCAGCACGCCAATGCGTGCGCCTGTTAATTTATCCGCGTCCAAAGTCCCAACATAGTCGACTTTAGCCGCACCCGTCGCCATAGCTTCCAGCATCATGGCCGCACCCTTAACGGTTTTGGTCATGGGGCCAGCCGTATCCTGGGTCGAGGAAATGGGTACTATATATTGCTGGGAGACCAGCCCAACCGTTGGCTTAAAGCCGACAATGCCGTTCGCCGTGGACGGACAAATGATCGAACCATTGGTTTCGGTGCCCACTGTCGCCGCCGCCAATGACGCCGCCATTGCTGCGCCGGAGCCAGAGCTGGATCCGCATGGGTTCCTGTCCAGCATATGAGGATTGCGCACTTGCCCGCCCAGTGCCGACCAGCCGCTCATGGAATCATTGGACCGGTAATTAGCCCATTGGCTAAGATTGGTTTTGCCGAGTATCACAGCACCTGCTGCTCGCAAGCCAGCTACAGAAGGCGAATCCCGTCCGGTGATATTATCTTTAAGTGCCAACGCCCCCGCCGTGGTGGCCAGGTTATCTTTGGTTTCCAATATATCTTTGATCAGCACGGGCACACCGTGCAACGACCCCAAAGTTTCGCCCGCAACCCGGCGCGCATCTAAAGCCCGCGCATGCTTTAAAGCATCAGGGTTCAGCGCCAGAACGCTTTGTAAACTCGGCCCGGCCCGATCAATTTTATCAATCCGCGCCAAATAGGTTTTGACTAATTCTTCGGAAGAAACCTCGCCGTTTTGCAAGGCTTCGGATATTTCCGGTAGGGTTTTCGCGAGCCAGTCTTGGGCGGCGTAGCTTTCAATTGTAGGTGCCAGAGTATTGGTCTTTGGCGTGCAGGCGCTTAGCCCGGTCAACACCAACGCTGTAGCAAATAAATATGTTTTCATTGTCGTTTTTCCTTGTTTTATACTGTCTTTCCTTCCTCCGTTTACGGGGGAAGTGGGCGCCTCTTGGCGCTCGATGGGGGCCGACGCTCTTGCGTCGGTACGGTGATTTAGATCATTACGAAAGCTCAAAAGCGCACGAGAGGTGCGCCCCCCATCGCCTCCGCAAGTGCTCCGGCACTTCCCCCGTAAAAAACAGGGGGAAGGAAAAGATCATGTTCCCACCACCTCTACCCCCTATTCATCCGGTTTTCAATCAAATCGTCAACCACTTCCGGCTCGGCCAATGTTGACGTGTCGCCTAGATTACCAAATTCGTCTTCGGCGATTTTGCGCAATATGCGGCGCATGATTTTGCCCGAACGGGTTTTGGGTAAGCCCGGCGCGAATTGTATCAAATCTGGCGTAGCAATCGGCCCGATTTCTGTGCGCACATGTTTGACCAGCGCTTTGCGTAAATCGTCATTGACCTCGACACCAAGTATCGGCGTTACATAGGCGTAAATCCCCTGGCCTTTGATGTCGTGTGGATAACCGACCACTGCGGCTTCGGCCACGGACGGATGAGACACCAATGCGCTTTCGACCTCGGCCGTGCCCATTCTATGACCTGAAACATTGATCACGTCGTCAACCCGCCCGGTGATCCAATAAAACCCGTCTTCGTCGCGGCGACAACCATCGCCCGTGAAATAATTACCGGGATAGGCGCTAAAATATGTCTCATAGAACCGTTTGTGGTCGCCATATACGGTGCGCATTTGGCCCGGCCAACTGCCCTTGATAATGAGGTTGCCTTCGGTAGCCCCGTCCAATTCATTGCCGTCCGCGTCTACCAAAGCCGGCTCAACACCAAAAAACGGATGGCTACCCGCGCCCGGCTTCATGTCTGTGGCACCAGGCAGAGGCACGATCATGGCTCCGCCAGTTTCGGTCTGCCACCAGGTATCGACAATGGGGCAGCGCCCCTCTCCGACCACTCGGAAATACCATTCCCAGGCTTCGGGGTTTATAGGTTCGCCCACCGTGCCAAGAATACGCAGGCTCTTACGCGATGTGGCAAGGACAGGCCCGTCACCCTCGCGCATCAGGGCGCGAATGGCGGTGGGCGCGGTATAAAACAGCGAGACTTTGTGCTTGTCGCACACCTGCCAAAAGCGCGATGCATCGGGGTAGGTCGGTACGCCTTCAAACATAAGCGTAGTCGCCCCATTGGCCAGCGGCCCGTAGACAATATAGGTGTGACCCGTAACCCAGCCCACATCCGCCGTACACCAATACACATCGTCTTCTTTCAAGTCGAAAACATATTCATGGGTCATGGCCGCCCAGACCAGATACCCGCCCGTAGTGTGCAGCACGCCTTTGGGGGTGCCGGTGGAGCCGCTTGTATAGAGAATAAACAAAGGATCTTCGGCGTTCATAGGCTCTGGCGCGCACGTGTCGGAGATACCTTCCAAAGCATCATGTAACCAGACATCCCGGCCTTTGACCATGTTCACATCCCCGCCCGTGCGCCTCACGGTTAGAACGGTTTTGACTATGCTTTTTCCATTTTTTTTGGCAATATCACAGGCCGCATCACAATTGGCTTTGAGGGGTACTTTCTTGGTGCCGCGCAGACCTTCGTCCGCCGTGATGATAAATGTGCTGTCGCAATCAACAATCCGCCCGGCCAAAGCGTCCGGCGAAAACCCGCCAAAGACAACGGAATGCACCGCGCCAATGCGCGCACAAGCCAACATGGCATAGGCGGCTTCCAAAATCATCGGCATATATATGGTAACCCGGTCACCTTTTTTAACACCCAATTTTTTCATGACATTGGCAAAGCGGCAGACTTCGCGGTGCAGTTCGTGGTAGCTTAATGTGATGCTTTCAGATGGATCGTCCCCCTCCCAAATTATGGCTGCCTTATCGCCGTGCGTGGCCAAATGCCTGTCAATGCAGTTTTCGCTTACGTTTAAAACCCCGTCCCCATACCAGCTTATATGCAGATCGGTTTTATCCCAGCTGACATCTTTAACTTGGGTATAGGGCGTTATCCAATCCAGCCGCTTGCCTTGCTCAGCCCAAAACTCTTCAGGGTCTGCAAGTGAACGCGCATACATATCTCGGTAGGTTTTGGGGGTAAGATTGGCATTTTTGGCAAACGCTGCCGGAACCGGATAGATATGGGTTTTATGGGTCATGGACATGTCCTTTTGGACAGGCTTATAAAATGGAAATCCGTGATAGCCAAGCCAAAATAAGGAATGGCCTATAACATTGATGTGTAGTCAATGTGCATGAATTGGGCACCGTCCCAGCAATTTCCGTGTTGCCAACTCCACATCCGCCTCGCGCATCAGGCTTTCACCGACCAGGAAGGCGCTCGCGCCGTGTTTGGTCAGGTGCAGGATGTCATCTGATGTGTTAATGCCGCTTTCGGCGACAAGGAATGTGTCTGGTGGGGTGAGGGGGGCTAGTTTTTCAAATGTTTTTAGTGTGGTTTTGAAGGTTTTGAGATTGCGGTTATTGATACCTATGAAATTGGCACCCAGTTTTACGGCGCGGCGAAGTTCGTTTGCCGTATGGGTTTCTACCAGAGCGTCCATGTGCAGGCGCTTGGCCTCGTTCAGCAATGCACGTGCAAGGTCGTCGCTGACCATGGCCATTATGATCAGGATTGCGTCGGCGCCCAGTGCGCGGCTTTCAACTATTTGTACCGGGTCGAGCATGAAATCTTTGCGCAGGATTGGCAAAGGTGAAATGGCGCGGGCTTGTTTCAGATAAAGGAGGGAGCCTTGAAAACTTGGCCCGTCGGTGAGGACAGACAGGCACGCCGCGCCGCCGTCGGTATAGTGCCGCGCTATCTCGCTTGGTTTGAAATCTTCGCGGATTAGGCCTTTGGACGGGCTGGCTTTTTTGATCTCGGCAATAAGCGCCGGGCCTGTTTGGCTTGCGGTTTTCAGAGCAGCTAAAAACCCACGCGGCGGTGGTTGCGTGGCGGCTAGTATTTCCAAATCGCTAGCTTGTTCATATAGCACCGCCACTTCCTCGCGTTTGTAAGCTGCTATTTTTTGTAAAACATTAGGCATTGGAAACCTCAACCAAACGGGCAAGGGCGGTTAACGCCGCGCCGGAACCGACGGACTGGCGGGCCATAGTTATGCCCTGGGAAATCGACAGGGCCGTGCCAGATGCATATAGGGCCGCTCCCGCATTAAAGGCGACAATATCGCCGTAAGCATTTTGTTTGCCGTAGAGTATGTCCATTAAAGCGCGGGCGTTTTCCTTGGCATTGCCCCCCCTTAAATCTTTCGGCGTCACCAGGTCTATTTTAAATTGGGTGGGTGTAATTCTATAGTGTTTTATAAACTGGCCGTTAACCTCGCTCACCATGCTGGCGCCTGTAGTGGTGATCTCGTCCATACCGTCACTGCCGTGGACAATGAGGGCGCGTTTGACGCCCAATTTGACCAGTGCTTTGGCGTATATCTCGCGCAATGATCTGTCATAAACCCCGAGCAAATAATGCTGCACACCCGCCGGATTACATAGCGGACCGAGGCAGTTGAATATGGTGCGCACACCCAGTTTTGCCCGCGCCGCCGCCACATTGCCCATGGCTTTGTGGTGGTTTGGCGCAAACAAAAACCCGACCCCGGCCTCTCGGATACAGGTTTCGGTTAACTCAGGGGATATATCAAGCTTGACCCCCAACTCGGACAGCACATCGGACGCCCCGGATTTTGACGAAACGGCACGGTTGCCGTGCTTGGCCACGGGGACACCTGCGCCCGCAACTACGAAAGCTACGGCGGTGGAAATGTTATAGGTCTTGAGACCGTCCCCGCCCGTGCCGACAATATCCATAGCCGTGTCTGGCGCGTTGACCGGGATCATATGTTCGCACAATATTTCGGCGGCAATATGTAATGTTTCCGCCGTGATGCCTTCCTTTTCCCATGCCAACAGATGTTTGCAAATATCGTCCTCGGCCATTGCGCCGCTGATCATGTCTTCGAACAGAGGTTTAAAATCGCTACTCATTTTATTTTGGCGATTTTGAGGAAGTTGTGGATGATGTCGTGCCCGTGTTCCGATGCGATGCTTTCGGGGTGAAATTGCACGCCGTAGATGGGGCGGGTAATGTGATGTGCACTCATAATTTCGCCGTCCGCCGTGCGGCCATTTATGACCAAACACTCCGGCATGGCGGTTTCGTCGAGAGCTAAAGAATGATAGCGGGTGGCGTTGAAGGGAGAGGGTATATCTTTCAAAACCCCCGTCCCGTCGTGTTCAACCGGAGACACCTTGCCGTGCATGATTTTCTTGGCGCGAACGACTTTGCCGCCAAACGCTTGCCCGATAGATTGCAAGCCGAGACAGACGCCAAATATGGGCAAATTATCCGGTGCGGTTTTGATAAACTCCAGACACATGCCCGCTGCGTCCGGTGTCTTGGGGCCGGGCGAAATGATGACGCCTTTGGGACCCAGCGCCAGAGCCTCGCCTGCACTCATGACATCATTGCGAATGACATGAGTGTCGGCACCCAATTCCTGCGCATAATGCACCAAATTATAGGTAAAACTGTCATAATTATCTATTATCAGTAACATGTCAGTTCCTATTGAAATACGGGGCGTGCTGCGCGGCTGAAAATAGGGCCATGGCTTTGTTGCGGCATTCTTCAAATTCGGATTTTGGGTCGCTATCCAGGACTATGCCGGCTCCGGCGCGGACATGCATGACCCCGTTTTTGACTACGGCGGTACGCAGGGCGATGGCCGTGTCCATATCGCCGCCGCCGGAGATATAGCCCACGGCTCCGGCGTAAATGCCGCGCTTTTCGTCTTCCAACTCGTCGATAATTTCCATGGCGCGAACCTTTGGTGCGCCGCTGACCGTGCCAGCTGGGAAACCCGCAAATAAACAATCTATGGCGTCTAGACCGTCCTGAACCTCGCCTTCCACATTGGAGACGATATGCATGACATGGGAATAGCGCTCGATGATTGAACGCTCGGTGACTTTTATGGTACCCGGCTTGGCGACCCGGCCCATATCATTGCGGCCCAAATCCAGTAGCATCAAATGCTCGGCCATTTCCTTTTCGTCGGCCAGTAAATCCAACTCCAAAGCTTTGTCTTCGGCCGGGGTTTTACCGCGTTTGCGGGTTCCAGCGATGGGTCGGATGGTGACGGTGTCGTCTCTGAGCCGCACCAAAATTTCCGGACTGGAGCCGACAACCGCATGGTCATCAAAGTTGAGATAATATAAGAACGGCGATGGGTTGAGGCGTCGCAAAGCCCGGTATAACGCAAAGGGCGGGACGGGCAGGGGGGCTTCAAATCTTTGGCCCAGCACCACCTGAAAAACATCTCCGGCCTTGATATAGTCCTGGGCTTTTTTCACCGTGCGGGCAAAGTCTGCTTGGGAGACGCCGCCCGTGGGCGTATTTATGTCGTGGGAAACCTGGGTGTGCCGCAAGGGTAGTGTGCCGGTTTCAAGCTCTTTGGCTGCGCCTTCCAATCGTTCATGGGCTTGAGATAATGCCGTTTTTGCCATTATGCCCGGTTTTGGTCTGACGGTGGTGGACAAGATGACTTCCTGGGCAATTTGGTCAAAAATCGCGATCAAGGTTGGGCGGGTCATAATGGCATCAGGTGTACTCAACGGGTCTGGATTGTCGCTCGGTAAATGTTCAATCTGACGGATCATATCATAGCCAAGATAACCGAACAGACCCGCCGCCATGGGGGGGAGATCTTCGGGGATATCGACTTTGGATTGGGCTTGGATTTGCCGTAGACTGTCTATTGGTTTTTCCTTGAGAGGTTCGAACGTGCCGCCGTCCAATGACATCTCACATTTATCACCACGCACTTGCCAGATCATATCTGGCGCATATCCTAACACGGAATAGCGACCTCTTTGCTCGCCGCCTTGCACGCTTTCAAACAAAAACGCATAGGGCTTGCTTTGTGCCAATTTCAAAAATGCGGAAACGGGCGTGTCCAAATCATTGACCAGACGCGTCCATACAATTTGCGGTTTGCCCAGATTGTAATTTTGCGCAAATTCACGCTCGTCTGGGAAAAAGTCGGTAGCCATAACTATTGATCGAGACCGAGGGTTCTCTCGATGTTTTCGGTCATGATACGAGCCGGGTTTTCCTTGAGTATCGCTGCATGGTAAGCTGTTTGAATATCGGAGTTTATGCCCTCTATAGTCTGCCCTCTAAGTGTTTCGGCAATACCGCCCGTCAAGACATCTGCATTGGGTGTGATGGTTAAAATCTGGCCGATAATCCGGTCAAGACCGTTATCGGCTGTGCCGCGAACGGTTTGTCCAATACGAGCTTCAAACAAGTTGACGAGCATCTGTGCGCCCAGTCCGGGTGTGCGAGCAGCGCGGATCATTGTTGTTTCGTTCACCTCGGCGCCTTTACCGATTTCTGCGGCCAGGGCTTCGAGGTTCTCTCCGGCTTCGGCCCGGACAACCAGGTTATTGGATAATTCTGCCAGTGCCTCATTGGTGTGTTTGATATGCCAGGCAGCTAGAGCTTTGTCCCGGATTTCTGCAAATGGGCGCGGCGCGCTTTCTTTAATTTCGTCAATGCGGATAGCCGCAATGCCGGCATTGCTAGTCTCGAACACATCATTGTCATAGCCAAGGTCGGACAGGAAAATTTCCTTTAAAATCTTGTCGTCCGTGGCTATACCCAAGGCATAGGGCAGACCTTCAAGCCTTTGACCACTTCTGGTTTGCCCAAGCCTGGAGGTGAAGTCATAGCTGGCTACAGATACCCCAGCCGCTTTGCCAGCCTCCTCCAGGGTCATGCCCTGATCAATACCGTCCTGGATGATTTTAGACGCATCATAAAGAAACTGATTGGCTTTATTGGTTTTAAGTTCCTGGGTTAAACTGGCCCGCTGGCTCTCTATGCTCGGCACGATTTTTGGCTTGATATTGGTTACGACCACACTGTACCAGCTACTAAAACTGCCCTCTATGGTTTGGGCGCCAGTTGTTGCCGTTTTGTAGGCGGCCTCTCCGGTTTTAGGGTCACTACTGGCACCAGGGCCAGAATTTTCATAGACCAAGGGGGCTTCAAGGCCAAATTCTGCTACGGCGGTTTCAATGTTTTTACCTGCATTTATGGCGGCAGTGATTTTATCTGCGTGCTCTTTGTCATTAGCCACCAATTGTTGGTAGGAACGGGTTTCCTCGGTGCCGAGTTGTCCGGCCTTGATTTTGTATTCGTACTGCGAGATAATTTCTTCCTCACTGACCTCAACATCAGGCAAGACGTTTTCCGGTTCCATGCGCAACAATGTAAACCTGCGGTATTCCGGTGCTATATAGGCCGTATTGCTGATTTCAATAAAGGCTTTTAATTCTTCGTCGCTTGGGTCTTCTGCTACAGGTACCGCTACCTTGTTCAAGCGTAAAAGTTTGACCGTGCGCTGCTCGGTCATGTATTTGTATTGTTGATCTGCGAACACCTTGGGCGCGACAATGCCAGCGAGAATACTGGCTATGGTTTGTTCGCGCCGGATTTGTTGGTGGATGTCTTCTTCAAGCTGTTTGGGGGACATGTTGCGGTCAATGCGGTAGAGCTGTTGTAACATTTTTTCTTTGTCAAATTTACCTGTAATTTCATTGTTGAATACGTCCAGGCCTTCCACCAATTCCAGCGCATCACGCCCATTAACGGCCAGACCCAGATCGTCTGCATCCAGTTGGATCAGTGTTTCTGTGATCAATGTATTGGCAACTTGTTGATGGAGGCCACGGGCATAAGCCTGTTTGGTTGTCATGCGTTCAGGGGCTTCTTTATTGATGTCAGACAAGCGAGATCGGAAAAATTTATCAAAATCGTTCAGGCTGACTTTCTCCTTGCCGACCATTGCGGCGGCGTCTCTGGATTGGGATATAAAGGCGTCTGTCACCCCAAACATAGCCAAACCGATCAGCAAAAATCCGATCAGGAGGATAAACAACGTACCCAGGATGATTTTTTTAAAAGATCCAAAAACTGACTGCGACATAAATAACCTTTATTTGATAAGTGCGGGACAATACCTATATAGTGTGAGTGCGTAAACTCTTAAACACTTGATTCTTGGGAAAAACATGAAAACTTTGATAGCTGCGAACTGGAAAATGCATGGGAAATTGGATTGGGTCGATAAACCAGCTGAATTTCGGAGTTTATTCCGGGCCAATGACGTTGTTGATGTCTTGATTTGTCCGCCCGCTCACATGCTGGAAATAATGGTTAGGGCTTGTGCTGGGCATGGAATCAGTATCGGTGCGCAAAATTGCCATGACAAAACCTCTGGTGCCTATACTGGGGAGATCAGCGCCCAAATGGTGGCTGATACCGGGGCCACTTATGTCATTCTGGGTCATTCCGAACGCCGGGCCATGTTTGGTGATACGGACGAAGTTGTTGCTGCAAAGACCCGTGCCGCTCTTGGGGCTGGTATTGGGGCTGGTCTTGTGCCAATCGTCTGTGTCGGCGAAAGCCGCGCTGAACGTGAAGCGGGCCAAGCCGAAGAAGTGGTCGGCGGACAATTGGCTGTGTGCTTGTCAAAACTTGGGCCCGAGGATGCGGACGGCACAAATCTGGTAATCGCCTATGAACCGGTCTGGGCTATTGGGACGGGCCTGGTGCCAACCCTGGAAGATATTGCCACTATGCACGACCATATCAGAGGTTGTCTTACGACCCGTTTTGGCGTTAAAATTGCCGACACTATTCAAATCCTCTACGGCGGCTCGGTCAAACCCGCCAACGCCAAAGAAATTTTGGCTCTAAAAGACGTAAGCGGCGCACTCATAGGCGGCGCAGCACTGGAAATGGACAGTTTGGCGGCAATTGCGGCGGCGGTTGAATAGCTTTTGCTCGGGCTCAGCTAACAAGCTGACGGCCCAAGTAAAAGTAATCCAGGAAAATTCGGGTTTCCGGGTATCTTGGGTATCCCTTAAAAATAAACGGTGCGACTAACCCACAGCACGTTTCTCTACATCCTCTCCCGGATCGTGGGAGATTTGTATGAGGTCTTCTGTTGGGGGATGGAACATATCTAGGGGCAGGGTTATTACCGTTGAAGTTTCGCCGATTGGTAAAGCTAATTTTAGCATAAATGTTGCACCTTCCCCTGGATAACTTAGAACGCTTAACTCGCCGCCGATAAGCTCGGCGATGTTCTTCGAAAGCGATAACCCCAACCCGGTGCCTTCATATTTACGCGATAAACCAGTATCCAATTGAGAAAAGCGGTTGAAGATTTTCTCGGTATTTTCCGGCGCAATACCTATGCCGGTATCTTGCACCGACAGGACAAGCTGGCATTTATCACCGGCTTCGGCACCGCTCTCCATTTCACCATCAACATGAATATAGGTCGACCCTGTGTGGGTGAATTTTATTGCATTGCTCATCAAATTGTTGATGATTTGACGAATTGCATTTGCGTCACCGACAAAATCTTTTGGTATATTTTTGGAATAGTGAATGCCAATTGCCAAGCCCTTGCTTTTGGCGGTGGCTTTGTGTTGTCTAATTACGGAGTTGAACAATTCTTGTAAATTAAACGGTGCGCACTCAATCGTGAATGTGTTGGCATCCAGATGCGAAATATCCAGCATATTATTCAAAATAGCCAAAAGATTTCGTGCGCTCTTGTTGATCATGCCTGCGCACTGGAATTGCTTCATATTCAGCTGTGTTTCCATTAAAATTTCGCTCATCCCCATAACGCCGTTTAGTGGTGTGCGAAGCTCATGGCTCATATCAGACATAAACCGGGTTTTGGCTTCAGAGGCTTGATTGGCCTGGGCGGCATTTTCTTCAAGCTCAAGAAGTGCCGAATGCATGGCAAAACTGGCAAACCCGGTAATGGCCGTCGCCAAGCTAAGCACGATCGTTATCTGTACGGCCCTTTGTATGTTGCGGGCGTTGAACAGGGTCGGATCAAATAAAACACCTTGGGGTGCCGTTGCGGATACATGATATAGCCCCCAAACAAGAGCGATGGCTGCAACACCAAATGCCACCACCATACGCCAGCCGCTGATAAATCCGCAGACAATAGATCCCAGCAATAGATAAGGGAGCAAGGCCGAATTTATGCCCGTAAAATCAAACAAAGATGCTGCCGACACGGCAAGGAATAGCAAGAGGCTGTAAAAGCCGGCAAATAGATAAAACGCGGTTGTGTAGCGCAGTGCGACTATGGAGCCAAGAAAAGACACACTGGCACCCAAGGCAGTCCAGTGGTCCATCGTCCAGTATCCATAGGTCCGGGTCATGATCAGCATATTGGCAAATTGCGAAACAATCAACGCGACGGCAATCAAATAGACGGCGCGAGCCCGTAAAATATCACTGGTGCGTTGCAACCGTTCCATGCGTAGCCAGCTTTCGAAGCTCTGCATGAAAAATTTCAATGTAGACAATGTTTTGTTCCCCCACCTGTTGATAGTATAACTATTCTAAAATTCCCAATATATGGTTAAAAATCTTATTATAGCGTGATTTTTTGTGTATTTGGCACATGTGGCAGGTGGTTTGGCGTAATGTTAATTGTTAAGGTGATGCCGCCGGCCCAAGCGCATCTATACAAACGCATATAATATTCTTATAGCGTAAACGTGACCATCAAAATCATCATGCTTATTTTAGCTTCCGCACTGATTACCGCAGGTATATCCGGCGTGTTCGGCATGGCGGGTGGTTTAATATTCATGGGAGTGATTGCCACTTTTATGGGCGTTGCCGAAGCCATGGTTGTCCACGGAGCCGTGCAAAGCGTATCCAATTCCACACGCGCATATTTGCTCAAAGGTCATGTGCGTTGGGATATATTTTTGCGGGTTGTTGCGGGTTCGCTACCAGCCCTAGCGGTTTTGATCCTGTTAAATTTTATCCCGACCAAAGGCGTGTTGTTTATGGCGCTTGGCCTGTTGCCAATATTACTCTGGCTCCCCAAGGATTGGATTTCGCTGGACGCGCAAAAGCCGACGCATGCGGTGTTTTGCGGGTTTTACGTCACGGGACTGAATTTAATTGCCGGGGTCGCCGGGCCAGCCTTGGATATGTTTTTCGTCAAAACTAAAATGGCCAGGCACGAAATTGTTGCCACTAAAGCCATCATCATGTTCGCCTCCCATATGATGAAAATCCTGTATTTCGGTATTCCTCTGTTGGCAGCAAGCCAGATTTCGGGCCACATACCTAACTTGCCGCCTTGGTGGTTTTTTGTTGCCGCCGTGCCGCTAATTATGCTCGGCACTTACGGCGGCACGCGCATATTAGGACGCATGAGCAATGCCGGATTTCGGATCGCCACCAAATATTTGGTCAGCGTCATTGGTGTGGTTTATGTGATACGAGGCGCGAGTTTGCTGGGCTGGTTTTAACTCACCAAGGCTCGGGCGGTGTTGGGACTTCTTTGGTCAAATTAAACTCAACACGAAAATGCCGGTTTTCCCGGTTTAGTTCATAGGCGTAAACTGTGGGCGTAATCTCTACGGCCCAGACATTGCTTATGGAAACATCCAGTCCTTCTTTCAAAAACAGGGCAATCGAGAAAGCGTCCACTGGAAATTCCTGGCGACTTGCTGCACCCGTGCCCACCGTATCACCGCCGTATTGGCTGACAACATCTTCGCTGCCGTCTTCATGGTTATGCTGGTGCTTCAACCGCAGTCCCGTCTCGATTTTGATAAAGACCCAGGTACGCGAACGGTTATCGCCAACAGAAAACGGAATGCGGATTGCATCTGCCGTGCAGTTCACCTGCATGACCATTGGCAGGTCTTTCATATCTTGATCAGCCGCATCATTGCTGACCAATTTTCCTGCATATGCCTTGCCGCAATGCTGGCGTAGAGCCGCCGTAAACTCGGCTTGAGGCGCGGTAAGTGAAGGCGCGGGGGTTTCCGTATCTTTCGGGGAGCAGGCCAATACCAAACTCGCAGATAGAAAAAACAGGGGTTTTGCTATTGTATTGATCATGATGTCGCTCCGTGTTTACGAACGCGACCTTAGCCCATTACCAGTCAATCTGCAACCGCGTGTATAAACCTTTGGCGGAAAATGTATCGGCGCTGGCGTCGGTGTAATTTATTTTGACCCGCAAATGGCTCTCCGGATACCAGGTTAGGCCGAGCGTCCATGTGTCGGCTTTTTCGTCGCCGGCACTGCGGGCGTCCAACGTATCAAAACGTGCCGCGATTTCCCAGGCGCCAAACCCGCCTTTGGATAGCGGACGCGAAGGCTTGGTGCGGTCGAATTTGCCAGCTCCCGCTTTATAACCACGGGTTTCGCCTGTGAGGAAATATCCGGCCTGAACAAAACCGCCGCTCACTGAACCAATGTCCCCGTCCTCAGCAATCAATTCGGCCTGAGTGTGAAACGGGCCAAATGCAGTAGCAAGCTCTGCCCCATAAAGCACCGCATTATCGCCAAGTATCGGCTGAATTCTTTCGGTCGCCAAAGCTGGCCCCCAACGGGCCGAGCGACTAGGTGCGCCGCGCTCGGTTGCGGTACGGCGTACAAAAGCGCCAATATGCACGAGCTTGTCTTTTTCCAATATTGGCGCATAGGAAGCTCGCGCCGCCAATATTGTATTGCCCGGGCTTCCGTCTATGATACCATTTGCGGAATTACCCCAAGCCCCGACCATCCACGAATAATTGTCGCCTGCCTGGCCAAGTTCTACACCTAAGCGCCGGTCAAGCCCGACTGCATCGGTGATCATGCCGCGCTCAATGAATGTTGAGTGTAAGGACGAGGTCGACTCTTCCATAGTATTGCCGGCTTTCATCTGCCCGACCTTCACATAGAACGGGACGACATCCTTATCCGTCCAGATTACATTGACCGCTTTGCCGTCCGTCACGCCACCGGCTAGATCTATCTCGGCTTTGTATTTAAAATTGCCGTATTCGCCAGTAATACCGATGCGGGCCGTTCGAAATTCGTTGGCATTAAAGCTGTTTTCTACGCCGCCAACTCTTGTCTCGGAAATACTGGCCCAGTCCCACAAGACCCGTCCGCGGATTTTCCAATAATTACCGTTTGCAGTTTTGACTTTGGGAGCACCTTGAAAAACCTTCCAAACATCAGACCTGGCATTATCATGGGCGAAGCTGGGATCATCAGCAAAGCTGGGCGTGGACATCCCAAAACCCGTTAAAATCATGGGGACGACTAGAAGATATTTTTTCATGTCAAATCTCAGACAATGTGAGTATTAAATCAATTAAAATGCCTCTAACCCATGCTTTTTCCTATGGCTAGTGATTTTTTAATAATTATGTATTGTGATAATTATTGGGGCAATTCACCACAGGGCTTGCGAATGCGCGCCCTCTCGGATAAGGGAGCTTTATGTTTAACCTCGAATTATTCTTGTCTGCATTTGCGGTGTTGTTTGTCATCATCGATCCGCCGGGCTGTGCGCCGATTTTTGCGACCTTGACCCAAGGCACGTCCAAGCGCCACCAGCGCATTATGGCGTTTAAATCCGTCACGGTTGCGGCAGGTATTTTGTTTGTGTTTGCGTTTTTCGGCGAGATAATTTTCCATGCGCTGGGCATAGACTTTAACGCCCTGCGCATAGCGGGCGGGATCATGCTGTTTATTATCGCCTTACAAATGGTGTTTGAGCAGCGCACGGAAAGCCGCGAAACCAGGGCTGAAGAAACCCTGGAGGCAAACCCCAACCCCGAGGACATATCCGTATTCCCTATGGGCATTCCCATGATTGCCGGGCCGGGCACTATCGCGTCTCTTTTGCTTTTGATGTCTGATGCCGAAGGTACAGGTGATGTCACCTCCATATTGGCAGCCCTGGGTGCGGTCTTGCTGATCACCTTGGTTTCGTTCCTCATAGCCGGGTTTTTAATGAAGCTTATGGGCAAGACCTTCACCAATGTCTTGACCCGTGTTCTTGGGTTCTTATTGGCGTCTTTAGCGGCACAATTCATCATAGATGGTGTTAAGGGCGCTCTGCCGGGCCTTTTGTGATTGCAAGACAAACCGGCTGGGCGTAGTAAGAAAAAAATGGAGCCACTATGTCATATGCAATTATCAATTTACTGATCAATATTATCAATCTGTACCTGTTCGTTATTATCATCTGGGTCATTGCCAGCTGGTTACAGGCCTTCGGCGTTATTGACGCCCGCCACCCTGTGGTGCGCCAAATATTATCGGTTCTAAACGCTCTGATTGAACCTGTAGCCGGGCGGATTAGGCGCATTTTACCTTCAATCGGAGGGCTGGATTTATCCCCGCTTGTGATGATTTTTGGCCTGTATTTTATTCTCAACTGGCTGGAAAGTTTTAGAATAACGGGTAGCTTGCTTTAGGGGCTGAAACCATGACCAATCTTATTGACGGAAAAATTATTGCAGCCAGTCTTCGGGCTGATGTGACCGAGGCGGTTAATACCTTAAAGTCCGCCTATAATTATGCCCCGACTTTGGCAGTTGTTTTGGTCGGGGACGATCCGGCGTCCCAAGTCTATGTCCGTTCCAAGCATAAATTCACAAAAGAAGCCGGCATGGGCTCTTTGGAGCATCAACTGCCAGAGGATGTGTCTGAGCAAACCCTGATAGACTTGATTAAAAACCTCAATGGGGATGACAGTGTTGACGGTATTTTGGTGCAATTACCATTACCAGGCCGCATAGATACCGACCGTGTGATCGGAGTCATTGATCCGGCCAAGGATGTGGACGGACTTACGGAAATTAGCGCCGGGCGGTTGTCTTTGGGCCGTGGGGGTCTGCGTCCTTGTACGCCTGAGGGCTGTGTCATTTTGGCCAAATCTGCTCTGGCTGATGGTGACAGCTTATCGGGCAAGCATTGCGTAATCGTCGGGCGGTCAATCCTGGTGGGTAAGCCCGCCGCATTTTTGTTTCTGGAACAAAACTGTACGGTCACCATTGCCCATTCGCGCACCAAAAACCTGGCCGATATCTGCCGCAGTGCCGATATATTGGTGGCCGCCGTCGGGCGGCCTTTGATGATCAAGGGCGATTGGATCAAAAAGGGCGCGATTGTCATAGATGTGGGCATTAACCGCGTGGCCATTGACCAGCATAACAAGCATGACAACCCCAAAGCAAAGCGCAAAACCAAACTTGTTGGAGACGTGGATTTCGCGGCGGCAGTAAAGCACGCTGCTGCAATCACTCCTGTACCCGGCGGCGTTGGGCCTATGACCATCGCTTGTTTGCTGCGCAATACGGTTTTAGCCGCCTGTGCGCGGCGTAATATGACTATGCCAGATAAACTGTGAGCGGAATATTAACTACACCCTTACACAGGGCTTTAACAAAATGAGAGTAGGTTTGATATGTTGATGTTGGTTGCGGCATGTGCGCTCATTGATACGGATGGGCGAATTTTGATGGCCCAAAGACCAGCAGATAAAAGTCATGCGGGGCTGTGGGAGTTTCCGGGTGGTAAAATTGAGGACGGAGAGGGGCCTGAACAGGCGATTAGACGCGAGTTATGGGAAGAGCTAGGGGTTGAACCTTGCATTAGGTGTTTGCAGCCGTTCAGTTTTGCTTCGCATGAATACGAAGATTTTCAACTGCTCATGCCGTTATTTCTCTGCCGTCAATGGGACGGAATGGCTCGTCCAAAAGAAGGGCAACAAATACGCTGGGTTTTCCCCGACCGTATTTGTGATCTTGATCTGGTGCCGGCGGATATTCCGCTCGCCCAGGAAATAAGGGACAGGCTGGTGCGTGGGCGTCGGTTTGAAAAATAAAGTGTTTGAAGTGCCTGGCGGTATTGCAATCATTTTTACGTATATGTAAAATTCTGGCGGGGTCGTCTCGTCAACTTTATAAAGCAAACTTTAGTTTAGGTTATTGGGGTGGAAAATGTGTAAGAAGCGAAAAAATACAGTCGCGGACTTTGTCCGAAACCTTGTGCAAAACTTTGCACGGGCGAACGATGGTGCTACGGCCATTGAATACGGCTTGATTGTAGCACTTTTGGGTGTTGGCCTGATAGTTGGTGCAGACGGTATTGCTTCTGCGGTTACAACAATGTGGGAAACAGTCTCAAATGATATGGCCAGCAGCTAATCATATCCACAGGCCCAAATGGGGCTTTAATTTAACAACATATCCAAATCTTTTGCTTGCCCCCGCTTGTGGCCCTGATAATATCCCTTGCTTAACACTTGCTGGAAACATCTTATGAGTTCTGCCCGTACCTATCTGGATTTCGAACGCCCTTTGGCCGAACTGGACAGTAAAATCGATGATTTGAAGGCCCTCAACAGCCCTGGCCTCAAAGACGCTGGTGGGGTTGATGTGAGCGAAGAAGTGGCACGCCTTGAAGACAAGGCGGGCAAACAGCTTAAGGCTATCTACGCGAAACTAGGCGCCTGGGAGAAAACCCAGGTTGCCCGTCACCCTTCAAGGCCGCATTTTCACGACTATATAGACGGTATGATTGCGGATTTCACGCCCCTGTCCGGGGACCGGAAGTTTGGCGATGACCAAGCCATGGTCGGTGGTCTGGGCCGGTTGCGCGGGCAACCTATTGTCATTATAGGCCAAGAAAAAGGCCATGATACGGAGAGCCGTCTCAAACATAATTTTGGCATGGCCGGGCCTGAAGGTTACCGTAAAGTTGTGCGTTTGATGGAGCTGGCGGAGCGCTTTGGTCTCCCCGTTGTCTCCTTGGTTGATACGGCTGGCGCCTATCCGGGACGCGGAGCCGAAGAACGTGGTCAGGCGGAAGCCATTGCGCGTTCTATAGATAAAGGCCTGGCCCTGAAAGTCCCGTTTGTTACGGTGATCACCGGTGAAGGCGGGTCGGGCGGGGCGATTGCCATTGCTACGGCTGATAGTGTGAACATGCTGGAACATTCCGTATATTCCGTTATATCACCCGAAGGGTGTGCATCGATTTTATGGCGTGATGCGACCAAGGCCGAAACGGCTGCCAAGGCCATGAAAATTACGGCGCAAGACCTGATCAAGCTCGGGGTCATAGATAAAATCATCAAAGAGCCTATGGGCGGGGCACACCGGAACCGGGAAAAAACTATAAAATCCGTAGGCGCGGCTATCACATCAGCCCTCAAAGAGCTAAGTCCCCTGGACGCCAAGGCTCGCATTGCCCGGCGCAGAGAAAAGTTTTTGGCTATAGGCCGGGATTTAGGTTAAAGGGTTTGTTGGCAACTTATCGCTTGTCAATAAGGTACATATCGTATAACAATAAAAACATAAATGTGAAAACCGTCTGAATTTTAGGCGAGAGAGAGGTTTTAACGTGTTAAGTATCAACAGTATTTCCAAGTCATTCGGCAAAATTGATGCCCTTAAAAACGTATCCCTGGACTTGGGCCCAGGCATGTTCGGTCTGCTGGGGCCAAATGGTGCTGGCAAATCTACGCTCATGCGCACATTGGCAACCTTGCAACTTCCAGATAGCGGCACGGTGACATTGAACGGTACCGACATTGCCGAGGACCCGAACGCTATGCGCAGGACGTTGGGATATTTGCCCCAGGACTTTGGGGTATATCCGCGCATGAGTGCGTTGGCGCTTTTAGACCATCTGGCCATATTAAAAGGCGTTACGGATAATAATGAACGCAAGACCCAGGTGGAAAACTTGCTGAAAGAGGTTAATTTATGGAGCAAGCGATACGCAGCCGTGTCCACCTATTCCGGCGGGCAACGTCAAAGATTTGGTGTAGCACAAGCTTTGCTCGGTGATCCCAAAGTTCTCATTGTTGATGAGCCCACCGCCGGGCTTGATCCGCTGGAACGCCAAAGGTTTCTCAACCTGCTCAGCGAGGCGGCGGAGGACAGGGTGATTATTCTCTCGACCCATATTGTTGATGATGTCCGCGATCTGTGCCTTGATATGGCGATAATGGGCGACGGCGAAATCGTTGCACGCGGTGCGCCGGAAGATTTGATCGCTAAAATAGACGGTAGGGTCTGGCGTAAGCAAGTTGATAAAGACGAGGTCGAAACCCTGCGCGCAGGGCATCAGGTTTTAAAAACCCAGATACAAAAAGGCGGTGTGACGGTCTCGGTTCTGGCTGGGGAGGCACCGAAAGGTTTCAAAAAAGCCGCGCCCGATTTGGAAGACGCCTATTTCGCCCATTTAAACAGATTTGTGTAGGAGGCTGCTATGTTTGGCAAGCTTTTAGCATTCGAAATAAAACTCCACACCAGCCAGATCGGGTTTTGGGTGGTAGTCTCCATCATGTTTATTCTTGGCGCATTGTTTATGTCGCTGGATTTTTTCTCTATGTCTGCCACTGGCGAGCGCATTAAAGCCAATGGTGCCCTCACGGTCGCGGTTATGGTCTCGGCTTTCAGCATGTTCTCAATATTTTTCGGGGCGGTGTTTGTTGTTGGCGGGGTGATGCGCGACCAGGTACATAACTTCCTCGAAATCACCCATTCCGCGCCGATTAAAACCAGCACAATGATGATCACCCGCATGATCGGTGTCTATATCGCCGTGTTTTTATGTCTTTTTGCTTTCGTATTGGGGCTGGCCCTGGGGCAATATATGCCGTGGCTGGCCACAGAATCACTGGGGCCGAAAAACCTTCTATATTTCTTGCAACCAACATTGGTGTTTATGGTCATCAATGCATTATTGGTCAGCGGTATATATACGGCCGTAGCCGCCATTACCCGTAATAAAGCCCTGGTTTATGTTACGGCTATTGCTTTATTTCTCCTCTATATGGTCAGCGGTTTGATGACCACGCAAAGCACGCCCAAGTGGGTGATGGCTTTGGTTGACCCATTTGGGGCCAATGCGCTGAGCCTGGCAGCAGAGTTTTGGCCTGCTGCCGAACAAAATACCCGCATGTCGCCCCTGGGCGGTTATGTAGGCCTGAACCGATTGGTGTGGGGCGGGTTTGCGATCTTCTTGTATCTTGCCACATTCAAACTGTTCAAGCGCGGGCTTGTCTCGGGCAAGGTCAAAGACGCGATAGAGGCCGAGTTGATTAGCACCCAGACAATCACCCTGCCCACGGCGAAAACCAATTACAATACCGGGAGCACGGTGAAAGCATTTTGGACACGCTTCAAGCTTGAATATTTACGCACGGTTAAATCCATTCCTTTCATTATTTTAGCTGCCCTTTGTGTTGTATTCTTCGCTCTTGTTGTGATTGTTCAGATCAAGTTTGCACCCGACCCGGTCTTGCCGACCAACGCTTTGCTTGTGGGCATGGTGTTTGGCAGTCTGTCTTTGCCGACCATGTTGATCATTATTTTCTTTAGCGGCGAAATTATTTGGCGCGATAAAGTGGCGGGCATGACCGAAATCATTGATGCAAGCCCGGTCAGAAACTGGCCGTTAATGGCGGCGAAATGGGCCGCGCTTATGGCCATTGTTTTCACCATATTTATTGTCGGGCTTGCCTTTGGTATGATAGCCCAAATGTTTTTGGGTGATGTTCCGGTCAACCCGCTTACTCATTTTAAGTTCACCGCTTTTCGTTTCGTGCCAACATTTGCGCTCTACTGTATCCTCGTATTGTTCGTACAAAACTTCATGCCGGGCCGCATAGCCGGCATGGTCGCGTCTGCGGCGATTTTGATCTTTTTTGTCATAGGCATCAATTTTCTACCCTTTGCTCATCCTTTGATGAATTATGGTTCAATGCCAGCGGGCGGACTGTCAGAACTTAACGGCTTTGCCAGTCTTATCGGCTTTAAATGGTTCGGGCTTTATTGGGGTTCATTGGCGGCATTGTTCGCCGTGCTCAGCATCTGGCTTTGGCGTCGCGGCTTGCAAGCATCTTTGCGCGCCCGCTTGAGGGGTCTGAATAAGCGCCTGACAATCCCGTCTATTGCTGTTGCGAGCCTGTTTCTTGCGAGTTTTGCTGGCTCGGGGGCTTATATCTATAAGTCCTATAATATTGACAATGATTTTAGAACAACAAAGCAGGGCGAACTTGCGCAGGTTAAATGGGAAAAGTTGCTGGGTGCACAATTAAAGGCCCCCATACCCAAAATACGCAGTGTTGATGTTGAAATGCAATTTTCGCCCTCAAAACAATCCTCGGTGGTTAAAGGCACATATGTTCTGGAAAACGCCAATGCCGAACCCTTGCGCGAGGTCTATGTCCGTGTCCCGGTTTCTCACAAAAGAGAAATCCTGCACCTGAGCATAGATGGCGCCAAGCTTGTAACTGAAGGCGAAAACACCCAAGCTCTTGAAGACTTCGGCTATAAAGTGTTTAGTTTTGATCCGGCCTTCCAGCCCGGATCCAAGACCACACTTGCCTTTGAGCTGCTGCAAAGCCCGCCGGTACTCGGAGACGGTAGCCGGATTTTACGCAACGGCACATTTGTTGATAATTCTTCCTCCATGCCCGGTCTAGAAGTCACTGACCGCCGCCTGACCAACCCGGACAAGCGTCGTAAATACGGTCTTCCGGAACGTGAAAAAATGCCCGACCGTACCGATATGGTTGCGCGGCAGGTTTTGTTTTTTGGGCGCTCGGCTGATCGGGTGGACTTCAAAGCCAAGGTCTGTACGGACATCGGCCAAATTCCAATTGCGCCAGGTAAACGGATGCGGACCTATGAAGAAAACGGAAAGGCGTGCCGGGATTACCAAGCCGTCAACCCAATCCTGAATTTCTTCTCTTTTCTGTCGGCAGACTTCGAGGTTGTCCGCGATAAATGGCAAGATAGCAAAGGGTTCAATGGCAAGGACGTGGATCTGGCGATTTATTTCCATGATGCGCATGACTATAATACCGAACTTATGATGCAGGCCATGAAAGATAGCCTTGATACGTTCACGGAGATTTACGGCCCATATCAATATAACCAGATCCGGATCATGGAATTTCCTTATCGTAGCTTTGCCCAAGCCTTTGCCGGCACCATACCGTTTTCAGAAAATATGGGTTTTGTTCGCGATCCGGGCGATCCGGACGACAATAAATCTGTCGACCTGGCCACCTATGTCACCATGCACGAGGTTGCCCATCAATGGTTCGGCCATCAAGTCGTACCTGCCGTGACCAAAGGCTTTAATATACTATCGGAAGGCTTGACGGAAAATGCTGCCATGACTGCCTATGAGCGCGAACTCGGTTGGCAAAAAGCGCGGCGTCTATTGGAACAACGGGCAATCCAGGCCTACCTCACGGGCCGGATTGTTGATCGGGACGATGAGCCACCTTTGGCCAAGGCCGAAGGGCAGGCCTATCTGAACTACAACAAAGCTAGCTGGGTGTTTTGGGGGCTTAAACAAAATATGGGCGAAGAGAAAATGCAGGCGGCTATTCGCGGCTTCTTGGAGGAATACGGTTCCAAGGGTGCGCCTTATCCGACCACTATTCTACTGGTTGACGCCCTGCGTGCCGCCGCGCCTGAAGATATGCAAGGCCTGATTACCGATTATTGGGACAGGATTGTGTTTTGGCGTATGAGCATTGATGGTGATGTCAAGCTTTCGGGCGATGACACAAATGGCTATGAAGTCAGCTTCACCGCCAAGGTTGATAAACGCATCGCATCCGAAGAAGACGGCAAGGAAACATCCGTGAGCGAGATTGACGGCGAGGAATTAAACGAATGGGTCGAAATCGGGTTTTACGACAAAGACCCCAAAGAAACTCTGGGCGGCGACTGGCTCAAACTTGAGCGGGTGCATATCACCAAAGCCGAAACGGAGCTTTCATTCACCCTCAAGCAAAAACCGGCTTATGTCTTGCTAGACCCGCGCCGCTTACTAATCGAGCGTAATGTGACCGATAATGTGAAGAAAGTGACAAAGGAAAAAGTTGCAGAGGAATAGGGCGTTATTTGTTCACCCAGACCCAGCGCCTAAGCCTATGCTGGCAATTATATATTTGGTTTCCTGTTTGACATCCATATGCTATTGATGCTGCAAATGATTTTGGCGTGATGTGGTGCGAAAGGAAACCAAATGAAAGGTATTGTTCTTGCAGGTGGTTCGGGCACAAGGCTATATCCTGTTACCCAAGCCGTTTCGAAGCAATTGCTGCCGATCTATGACAAGCCGATGATTTATTATCCGCTGAGCGTTCTTATGCTCGCGGGCATTCAAGATATTCTCATCATAACGACCCCCCATGACCAGGAACAATTCCGTAAACTTTTGGGCGATGGCTCTTCGTTCGGCATCAAATTGAGCTATGCGGTACAAGAGCACCCAAATGGTTTGGCTGAAGCGTTTATAGTCGGCGAAGATTTTATTGGTCAGGATAATGTGGCGCTTATTTTGGGGGACAATCTATTTTACGGGCAAGGTTTTATGCGGGTCTTAAAGAAGACTGTAGAAAAAATTGAGACAGAAGGCGGCGCAACGATATTTGGGTATTTGGTAAAAGACCCTGGGCGGTACGGCGTGGTGGAGTTTGATGAAAACTTGAAAGTTATTTCTCTCGAGGAAAAGCCGGAGCATCCAAAAAGCGCCTACGCAGCAACCGGGCTTTATTTTTATGACAATGATGTGGTGGCATTGGCCAAGCAGGTCACACCTTCGAAGCGTGGGGAGTTGGAAATTACTTCTTTAAACAATGCCTATCTCGACGCGGAAAAATTGGAAGTACAGCTTTTGGGGCGTAGCTTTGCCTGGCTGGATTCAGGCACCCATGAAAGCCTGCTTGAGGCTTCATCTTTTATCCAGACTTTGGAAGACCGCCAAGGGTTAAAGATTGCTTGTCTGGAAGAAATCGGACTGATGCAGGGGTGGGTGAGCGAGCAAGATATTTTAAATAATTTGGAGACAGAATCCAAAAGCGGCTATGTGACCTATGTCAAAAACCTGGTAAGGTCTATGTGATGAAAATCTTGATCACTGGAGGAGCCGGCTTTATTGGCTCTGCGGTTGTGCGCATGGCCATTGAGCGCGGCCATGAAGTTGTCAATGTTGATTGTTTGACCTATGCAGCTAATCTACAAAACCTGCGCAGTGTTGAAACCCACAAAGCCTACAGGTTTGAAAAGGTCAATATTTGCGACGCCGAGGCAGTTAAAGCAGTTTTGCACACCCACCAGCCCGATGCCGTTATGCACCTGGCTGCCGAATCCCATGTGGACAGATCCATTGATGGGCCGGGCGCATTTATGCAAACAAATATTATCGGTACCTATGTTTTGCTTGAGGCTGCACGGGCGTACTGGTCGGGCCTAAAAGGTAAAAAACAGGATGTTTTCAAGTTTCTCCATGTCTCCACAGATGAGGTCTATGGTGATTTAAGCCCGGACGACCCAGCGTTTGAAGAGACCACCTCCTATGACCCCAGTTCGCCTTATTCCGCTTCCAAAGCCGCTTCGGATCATTTGGTGCGGGCCTGGTCAAGAACCTACGGTCTGCCGGTGGTGCTGACAAATTGCTCCAATAATTACGGCCCGTTCCAGTTCCCGGAAAAATTGATCCCCGTTGTGATCCTCAAGGCCTTGCACGGCCAGGATATACCGGTTTACGGGGCGGGCGAGAATATCAGGGATTGGTTATATGTGGACGACCATGCCGATGCGCTTTTAACCGTGCTTGATAAAGGCAGGCTCGGGGAGACCTATAATATTGGCGGCAATAATGAACGTAGCAATATTGAGTTGGTACGAACATTGTGTGGCCTGATGGACAGCCATATGCCCAAAGGCGCATTTACCCACGATAGCCTTATTAAATTTGTCGTCGACCGGCCGGGTCATGATCGCCGTTACGCCATAAATGCAACGAAAATTCGCACCGAATTAGGTTGGAAACCGTCTGTAACCCATGACCAGGGATTTGAAAAAACATTGCACTGGTATCTCGAAAACCAATGGTGGTGGGCGCCCTTGTTGAAAAAAGGCCAGTTCGGCGACCGTCTGGGGGCATTGTGACAGAAACATCACCACCCTTTGCCCTGTTTGTGCGCGGGCCGTCTGCGCGGATATTTGCTTTGTCTGATGACCTTGGCTTTGAGACGGATATGCAAGCTTTGGCCGTCTCCGTGTTTGAAGACGGGCCGGACACTATGCATGTGCAGGCTTTGTTTACGACCGAGGACGAAGCCAAAGCCTGCCAGGCCGCGCTCGATTTGGACGGGTTGGAGCATTTCATCACCCAATTACCGGACGAAGACTGGACGGCTAAATCCCAGGCCGGACTACCGCCCGTAGAAGCAGGACGGTTTTTTATCTATGGCTCTCACGACGCGGACAATATCCCTGAGCACGCAACCGTTCCGATATGCATCAATGCGGGGCTGGCCTTTGGCACCGGGCATCACGGCACGACCACCGGCTGTCTGTTGGCATTTGAGGCACTGTTAGACCGAGACTTAAACACCAAACAAGACACGGATTGGCCCGCAAACATTTTGGATTTGGGGTGCGGCGCGGGCGTTTTGGCTATCGCGGCGGCCAAAGCTTTAAACCGCAGTGTAGGCGCTACGGACATTGATATGGACGCAGTTGATGTGACCAATGACAATGCCCGCATCAATGGTGTCGCCCATCTTATTACTGCCAGCCGGGCGGACGGGATTGCAAACGAGCAAAAATACGATCTGATCTTCGCTAATATTTTAGCTAAACCCCTCATGCTTATGGCCCCGGATATTGCCGGGGCTTTGGCGGGCGGCGGCGTGGTCATATTATCAGGGTTGCTGGACGAGCAAGCCCAGGACATGATTACATGTTACGAAACCCAGGGCTTAAAACTCATCCGCCGCGCCAGCCTGAAAGGCTGGACGACATTGAGTATGGGGCAAACTTAACCTGCTTGGCCCTGTACATAACCCAGTGCAAACAGGCGCAAATATGAAGCCAGGCCGTGGGGGCTGTCCGCCGCCGTGCGTTCATCATCAAGTGCCGTAATGAACGCCGCCAGCGAACGTCCATCCGCGCGCAGCGCCCTATCAATCACAGCCCAAAACTCCAGCTCCAGCGCAATAGATGTACGGTGGGTATGGATGGATATGGAGCGTTTATGGAAAGCTTTATTTAGGCGTCTACTCATCTAGTTTACGGTCTTCGTGATGATTTTTATCCTGGGCCTGTTCAAACTCGTCCAACCGTTTTTCGGCTTTCGTGCGGCCAAATTTTTTGCGGTTCTCGGAAGCTTGTGTCTTTTTCTTGGCATAGCCGGCGCGTTTTTTGGCCTGCTTGAAATTGACGATATTATCGGTCACTTCCCCCTCACTTTTTTGGGCCAATCATCAATCTGGGTTGCACAACTTTGTCAAATTCAGCGCCTGTTACGAAACCAAGGCGTACGGCTTCTTCGCGCAAGGTGGTGCCGTTTTTGTGGGCTGTCTTGGCGACTTTGGTGGCGTTGTCATAGCCGATTTTAGGGGCCAAAGCCGTGACCAGCATCAAGGAACGCTCTAGCAAAACCTTGATCTGGTCTTCATTGGCGGTAATGCCGACAACACAGCGCCCGGCGAAGCTGGTGCAAGCATCAGACAACAGACGGATACTCTGATCCATATTATAAATCATCACCGGTTTATAAACATTTAGTTCGAAATGGCCTTGGGAGCCGGCCATAGTCATGGTGGTGTTATTGCCCATGACTTGCGTACAGATCATGGTCAGGGCTTCGATTTGGGTCGGGTTGACCTTGCCGGGCATGATGGACGAACCAGGTTCATTGGCGGGCAAGCTTATTTCGCCAAGGCCAGACCGGGGGCCGGAGGCCAAAAAGCGAATATCATTGGCGATTTTGTAAAGGCTCGCCGCCACCGTGTTGAGCGCACCGTGGCACGAGACAAATGCATCATGGGCGGCGAGGGCTTCGAACTTATTGGGCGCGGTCTTGAACGGTAATTTGGTATAGCTGGCCACTTCGTCTGCAAACATTTTGGCAAAACCCGGCTTGGTGTTTAGACCCGTGCCAACTGCCGTACCGCCTTGGGCCAGAGGCATCAGCTCTTTCAGGCCGGCTTTGATGCGTTTTATACCATTGTCCAATTGGGCCACATAGCCGGAAAACTCTTGCCCCAAAGTGATAGGTGTGGCGTCTTGGGTATGGGTGCGGCCAATTTTGATGATTTTGCGAAACTCCTGGGATTTATCATTAAGCGCATTTCGAAGCACGGTCAGCGCAGGCAGCAAGCGGTGATGGATTTCCTCCGCCGCCGCAATGTGCATAGCGGTCGGGAAAGTATCATTGGAGCTTTGGCCCATGTTGACATGGTCATTGGGGTGTACCGGGTCTTTGGAGCCGATCACCCCGCCCATGATTTCAATAGCCCGGTTGGCGATGACCTCATTGACGTTCATGTTACTTTGGGTGCCCGAACCCGTCTGCCAGATGGACAGCGGGAAATTATCGTCCAGCTTGCCCTCGGCCACTTCGGATGCGGCGCGGACAATCGCTTTCGTGCGCCCGCTATCCAGGTCTTTAAAAGAACGGTTGGTTAGCGCGGCGGAGCGTTTAACAATGCCAAGGGCGCGCACCATTGCCATCGGCATGATTTCGATACCGATGGGGAAATTGATCAAGGAGCGGGCCGTCTGTGCCCCGTAGTATTTATCCGCCGGTACTTTCAGCTTACCAAAACTATCGGATTCGGTGCGTGTCTTTGTCATGGTATTTCTCTGAGATTTAATTATTTTTTGCGAAACGCATCAAGACTGACGACTTTATTTACAGCGTCTTTCTTGCTTTTGTCTTTGGGTGGGTTTTTATCAGTTTTTTTGCCGAGGTTTATAGCCGTTTTTTTACTCGGTTTTTTATTTGGCTTAGGTGCAGGCTCAACGGCCTTGGGGCCGGGCGCGGCTTCTGGTCTTAACTTGGCTAAAGTCAGAGGCGCATTTTTTGGTGTATCCCCAGATACGCCTGAAGACCCATCGGACATTTCCTCCGGCGGATCGAACTGCATGGCAAAACCGACACTGGGGTCGTGAAACCTTGTGATGGCGGTGTAAGGCACGGACAAATATTTCGGCACACCGCCAAATTTCAATGTTACCTCAAAACTGTCGTCATGGGTTTTGAGATCCCAAAACTGATGCTCCAGCACAATGGTGATTTCTTCTTTGTATTTGTCGGCCAGGCTCTCATCTACATCCACACCCGGATAGCGCGTGAGAAAACTGATGTAAAAATGGTGAGCGCCGGGCAATTTGCCTTCCCGGATAACACGGCGAATAGCATCGCGTACCACACTCCTAAGTGCCAATTGGGTCATTCGGTCATAATTCATTAAATCTTGGGACAAGTCTCGCTCCTGATAATTGCCTCTAACCTAACCCTCTGGCGCGAATAATCAACCGTGATTTATGGAGAGATGTCACCCAGATGCTCACTCTCTAAGGGAGTTCTGTGCATTAAAACACCCGAAATTCAAGTTTTTGTGGCAAGCATTATTATAACGAAACCCTAAATTAGGGTCAGCCCTTAGGTTTTCCATATTGTAATTTGCTATTCTCCTTGAAAACCCTAAGGTTTGACGGTCTTGATGGGGAAATTATGAAATCATTTATCAACTTTGGTTTGGCTGGAATATTTTGGCAAGGGCTTACCGCATTACCAACACCCGCCTTTGCAGATGAAATTCGTGTTGGCGTCATGGCCCACGGTGTTGATGTACCGCCGTCTGGTGTGAGGGGGGGTAGGGAAGACGGGGTGTCGCTCACCGGGGAATATATTTTCGATACACCAAATTGGCCCAAATGGACATTGGGTGCGCGGCCCTATATATATGGCTCCATTAACCTAGCGGGAGATACCAGCCACGCGGGCGTAGGGCTTAACTGGCGGCAGTCTTTAGGGGACAAATTTTACGCAGAGATTGGCGGCGGGTTTTCCGTACATAACGGCACAAACCGTATTGATTTCCCAAGCGAAGCGGTGCTTCGCGCAATGACCAACGAGCAACGTATTGCGTTGCTTGCCCCGCTATTTGAGCGAAGGCGCAATGAAATTCAATTTGGTTCCAGGGTGCAATTTCGAGGACAGGGGGCCGGCGGTTACAGGATAAGCGACCAGTGGAGTGCGGAGTTTGTCTATGAGCACCTTAGTAATGGCCAAATTCTAGGCGGGCCGCAAAACGACGGGCTGGATAGTCTCGGTATCAGATTGGCCCGGAAATTTTAAACACTCTAAGGCAAAGCCCGTTCCAAATCGGCCAACAAGATTTCCAATTTTGTATTTTGGTTTTGGCCAGGTTTATTTCCAGATATATTTCCAGGTCTATTGAAAGGCCTTGTCACCACAGGTAATACCGCTGGCGGGATATCCTTTAGGGCTTCGCTCATATAATCATGCCATATTTGCGCCGGTATAGACCCGCCAGTTACACGGGCCATTTTGGAATTGTCATCATTGCCAACCCAGACCCCGGTGACAAAATCCGCCGTATAACCGATAAACCAGGCGTCGCGGTAATCATTGGTGGTGCCGGTTTTGCCCGCCACATCACGGCCCTCAATCCTGGCGGCTTTCCCCGTACCTTCGCGCACCACCGTGGCGAGCATCATATTGATTTGGTTGAGGGGCTTTGTGGCCAGAACGCGGGTGCGTTCCCGGCGTGGATTGGTATAAAGCACATCACCATTATGGGCATAGATAGCCTCAATGGCACGTGGTTTAATCCCGTAACCCCAATTGGCGAAAGGCACATAGGCGGCGGTTAAATCATATAGGGACATTTCCTGGGCGCCGAGCGCCAAGGACGCATAGGGCTGCAAACCGCCCAAGCCAAGCCGCTCGGCAGTTTGCACGGATTTTCCCCGACCAATATCTTCGTTGACCTGTACGGCAATGGTATTGATGGACAGGGCCAGTGCTTTCTCCAAAGACATTGCCCCCATATATTCATTGGAGAAATTCCCCGGCTGCCAGCCGTCTATATCCACGGGCCTGTCCACATATATATCCCAAGGCGTATGCCCGGCCTCAAGGGCAGCTAGATAGACAAATGGTTTAAAGGCCGAGCCGGGCTGGCGGTTGGCGCTGAGGACGCGGTTAAAACTGGAATGGCGGTAATCAACGCCCCCGACCATGGCGCGTACTGCACCCTCTCCGTCGAAAGTTATCAGCGCCGCCTGTTGGGCGTTGCGCTTGGTATCAAGGCTGTTTTTGACAGCCGCTTCCGCCAGTCTTTGCATGTCCAGGTCAAGGCTGGTCTGGATGGTGATATCGTTATGGGGCGCGCCGAGTGTGGCGTCCATGGTCGCCAGCACCCAATCGGTGAAATATCCCGAACCTGAATTGGCACTGATGGCCAGAGGTTCTACGGCGATGGAGGTTGTCATTGCTTGCACATATTGGACATCGCTCAGGTGGTTTTGCAGATACATTTGCTCCAGTACGCGGGCGGTACGGGCTGCGCTGGCTTTGCGGTTTTTGAGCGGGTTAAGCCTGCTAGGGGCCTTGAGAAGTCCGACCAAAAGTGCGGCTTCGCCCGTGGTTAAATCTTTGGCGGATTTGTTGAAAAACCGCATAGAGCCGCTTTCAATTCCGACAGTACCGCCACCGAAATATACCCGCGATAAATAGGTCTCCAGAATTTCCTTTTTGCTCATACGAAGTTCAAGCCAAACCGCAAACATCAGCTCCTGGGTCTTGCGTTTCAATGTGCGTTCGCGGGTTAGAAATACGTTTTTGGCTAATTGCTGCGTGAGGGTGGAGCCGCCCTGAACCACCCGCCCGGCATCAAAATTGGCTTTGGCCGCCCGTGCCAGCCCAATAGGGTCAAAGCCTGGATGCATGTAAAAACGCCGGTCTTCTATTGCGATCAAAGCCTGGGTCAATGCGGGCGGTAATGTGTCCAGATCAACCGGTTTGGCTTCTACCCCGCCCTTGCGGAATATCTCCCGACCGTGACGGTCTAAAATAACGATTTGCGGCGTCGATTTTGGCGCCCAAAGTGGAGCAGTGTCCGGCATATCCAACGCCGCATAGCCAAACCAGCCAAACACCAAGGCCGTGATAAGACCGCCGGGTAAGCCCACGATCCATAGTGTCCGCACCAACCATATCGGTTTTTTCTTTTTCGGTTTAGATGAGCGCGGTTTGCGCTTTATGAAACGTTGCCATAAAGGTTCGGTAATCTCGCGAACGGGCGCGACAGGCTGTAACACCTCCACGTCTTCACTCGTATATAAGATTTCCTTATCGCTCACGCCGCTGGCTCATCATAGTTCAAAGCAAGCAATATGGTTTACAGGCCTTAAACTATTGTGAAGATAACAGGCCTTATTTGTGGTTAAGGTAGTTCACCCTTCGGGGATAAAACTGTCGCACCATCACTGGTGAGGGGGGCGTCTGACGTGGCACCTTCACCGCGTTTGGGGTCGCGTTCAGGGCTGATACTTAGCACGGGGCCGAAGCTGAGTATGGTCGAGCCTTCGGCCTTGGATTTTCTATCCGGTTGTAGGAAGTCCAGACTTCCGTCCGGGCGTTTGGCTAACAATATATCTATGTCTTCGCCGCGTTCTTCCAGAAAATCTTCCAGCGTATAGCTTTGCGAAAGCGTGGTGGAGCGGAACCGCCAACCAGACCACCAGTCACGGGTCAGCACGTCGAATGAACGCCCGTGGGTCGCAAGTGTGCGCCCCCGGGCCGTGTACATAATCGCACCAGAATCCGCATCTTCCGTATCTTGTCCCGAAACCTGAAACACCCGGTGACGGCCAAGTTCGGGGGCAAATTCCACACATACCAAAGAATTATAAGCATCATTGGGTGTTGCGGCGACCAAATGACTAAAGGCGGTGTGGTCGAGCCTGTGATCAGCATTTTCCGACAGGACTTCGCCGTAAAACACCGCAAAGCCCTCCAGCCTCGCGCCGCGTAATCTGCGCCAATTGGTGTCGGCAACCAGCACAGGTATGTCCATATCTTTGAGGGCTTTGGCCATGCCGAGCGACCAGGGATTGGCCCCGACAATCATCACGCCTTCGGGTGTGTCAGAAACCAGCCCCAACCATTTTGCCACCGGGGTAATGGTAAAGCCCGAACTGAGTACGGTGGCAAATACCAGTGCGAAAGCTACGGGTACAAATATGGCACCGTCAGCCCGTCCAATCAGTTGTAGCTCTGTGGCAAATAGTCCGGCCACGGCTACGGCGACCACGCCGCGAGGTGCAATCCAGGCCACCAATAACGTCTCGCGCCAATTCAGGCCAGACCAGATAGTCGAGACAAAAACGGCAATTGGGCGGACGACAAACATCATGGCCAAGACAAACCCGAACACTCTGAAATCAAAGCTTTTAAGCACATCCAGGGTTAGGGTGGCGGTAAGAACAATAAAGATGCCCGAGACTAAAAGCACGGCAATATTTTCTTTAAACCTGCGCATTTCCTGCATGGCGGCGAATTTGGTGTTGGCCATAGCAACCCCCAGGGCGGTGACGGCCACAAGCCCGGTTTCTTCGGCCACTTCATTGGCCATAACATAAATAAACAACACCCAGACCAGTACCACGGGTGCTTTGAGATATTCCGGCACATGGCCGCGTCTAAACGCCCATGCCAGCGCCCAGCCCGAAACGATTCCGAAAAGCGCGCCTACGATTGCGGCAACAATCAACATAGTAATGGCGAATTGTGTGCTTTCGCCCATGGCGGTAAAGCGGATAAATTCATAGCCCGCCACGCAGAACAATGCGCCCAGCGGGTCGTTGATAATACCCTCCCATTTTAGCACCGCAGCCGGGCGACCAGGCAAATTGGCTTGGCGCAATAATGGCAATATAACCGTAGGCCCGGTGACGACAAACAAACCGCCAATCATGAAAGATATATCCAAAGGCAATTGGAGAATATAATGGGCGGCGGCGGCACCGAGTATCGCGGCTATTGGCGCGGCGACTACGACCATGCGGCTGACGGCGCGGGAGGCATCATGCAGGTCCTTAAACCGTAGATTAAGCCCGCCCTCAAACAGAATGATTGCCACGGCTATCCCGATCATGGGCCGATACATGGCCCCAAAATCTTCCACGGGGTTTAACTTGACCGCGTCAACAATACCGTGGAGAAAGTCGGTGTTTTGCACAAAATCCAGGGCAAATAGCCAGGTCATAAATGGCCCGAAAACCAAGCCAGCAATCGCCATCAGAACAATGGCCGGGCGTTGTAACCGCCAGGCCAGCCATTGTGCGCCAATGCCTAAAACCCCGATCAGGGCGATCTTGAACGGGAGAAGTTCTGTGAGGGTGTGCAGGTTTTCCATGATAATCTCTAAAGATATTTAAGCGGCTCTTACTGGTCTATTCTGAGAATATCAAAACCAATATCCGTCGTGCCGTAATTGCCAAAATCATAGCGTTCAACCCGGTCGGTGAACCAGCTCAATATATGGTGGTACAAACCTTCCAGCACGATGTTCAGGGCATCGTCTTTTACGGGTAGGGAAAGTTCATAGGTCTGGCTGTTTTCAACCTGAACGTCGATGCGTTCACCCTCTTTGCGGCATTGTAGCACGATACGCAGAAAGTCGCCCGTATCGCTCACCCGAATGCCCAAACCAAAACTAATGGGTTCAAGGGGCAGAAAACCTTTGCCGGACACCGAAAATGCGGCCGAGCCGTAGTTTTGTTCAATAAATGGCCCTTGGGGCGGTACAAGAAAAACACATTTTTTTTCACCGCCCATATAGGCACACAAGCCAGCCTGTATTTGCTCGGCTACGGAACGGATTTGCGCATAATTATCAAAACTGCGCTCCCCATAAGCATTAGCCGCGTCAGATATGATCTGAAAGTGCGATTTTCCGGGTTTTTTCCGGGATTTTTTTCCGGATGCCTTATTCGTCTTGTTTGTTTTACTGTGCGCCATAAGGATTTCCCTAAAACCAAAGGCTTATATAACGCACCACACCTCCACACCAAGCTTAAAAGACAATTTTTACGGAGAAATGATACGTTCGTTACTTTCTATCACCTTAGGCGGTGGTGTCTATGGCACAATTCTTGCTTGTTATTCACCTTAAAATCTAATGTATAAGGAGGTCGTATGATGAGAGCTTTAACGATTGGCCTCAGAGATGATTTATTACGCACGAGCACCAATATATTTTCAATAGAAGAACACCAAAAAGCTGCCATAAAATGGTTAAAACATGCCCATGATATGAGCAGCGATGATGGGGTGAGCTATGGTTATTATCTAAGGGGGCGGCCCTTTAGTTCATCTCGCATAGGGTGGCGGTCGAGCTATATTGAAACATCCGGTTATATTACCGAAACATTTTATGACGTTTCCAAGCGGTATAATGACAAGGATAGCGCAAACCGCGCCGAAAAAATTGGTCGCTGGCTTTTAACCGTGCAAAACAACGATGGTTCATTTTCAAATGCAAATTATGATAAATCTAACGGTATTATATTTGATACGGGCCAAGTTTTGTTTGGGCTTATCAGGTGCTATAAAGAAACAAAGGACAGTGAGTTTTTGGCAGCGGCGCAAAAAGCCGCACAATGGTTGTTTGAGCAAATTGATCTTGATGGAGCTTGGCGCAACAACACACATCTGAATGGTCTTCACACATATAACACCCGCGTTGCCTGGGCTATGTTAGAATATTGTCAAGTATCTCCTGATGTTGATATTAAAAACGCCGCACGAAATAACCTTCGCTGGGCATTGTCACAACAAATGGAAAATGGCTTGTTTGATAATTGCGGTTTTAAATCAGGACATGACCCCTTCACGCATACTATTGCTTATACCATCCGTGGTCTGTTTGAAGGCGGCTTGCTTTTGAAGGACGAGACGTTCGTGGTCGCTGCGAAAAAAGCCGCAGACCGAATGGCAGGCTATGTGGGTGAAAAGGGATTTTTACCGGGACGCATAAGCGCGGCAGGAACGCCGCATAATGGTTCGGCTTGTCTGACAGGTAATTGCCAGATGGCGATTATCTGGTATAAAATGAGCAAGGTTTTTGGCTCTCCAGCCTTGGCGGACACGGCCAAGCTTGCTTTGGATTACGCTCTAGCCACTCAAAATCTACGCACTGGGAATGATAATATAAGAGGCGCCGTTAAAGGGTCACACCCGATATGGGGCAGGTACACGCCTATGGCTTATCCAAATTGGGCGACAAAGTTTCTGATCGATGCAATACTGCTGCGGCAAGAAATGCCGCCGTCATGAAACCTCTAAACCAACATAACTCTCGGGTAATTTTAAATTGCTCTTTCCACTCTGTAACCGAAGAAGATGTTTTGCAGTGGGCAAAAGACTTGCTCGATAGTTCGCAAAGAGGATATTTGACCACTGTAAATGTAGCCATGTTAATGATGATGCGAACGGATAAAAAGCTCCGTAACTTTATTGAAAGTTCAGCGATGACAGTAGCAGATGGGCAGCCGGTTATTTGGTTGTCAAAACTACTTGGCAGACCGCTTCCGCAGCGGGTTGCCGGGGTGGACTTGTGCTATAGCCTTGCTCGACTTGCCGCTCAAAATAATAAAAGCCTGTACCTGTTAGGGGCTACGGACGCAATTATTGAACACGTTCAGAGGCGGTTGAAAAGAAACAATCCTGATCTGATTATAACGGGCAAAAGCAATGGGTATTTTTCTGATTGCCAAACCCCAAACATGGTTCAGAGAATTAAAGATAGCGGGGCTGATATTTTGTATGTGGGCATGGGCGTTCCCCGGCAGGAAGGTTTCATTCAGGACAATTGGGAACAGCTAGGGGTAAAATTGGCAATTCCTGTCGGCGGTAGCTTCGATGTAATTGCCGGATGCAAACGACGTGCGCCCAAATGGATGCAAAGCTTTGGTCTCGAATGGTGCTTTCGGCTTTTGCAAGAACCGAGACGTTTAGCCAAAAGGTATGCCGTCACAAATACAAAGTTTATCTGGCTAAGTGTCAAAGCACTTTTGCGGCGATAAGCAACGTGGTTTGGCTCGCTTTCACACCCCCTCTCGGCGGAGTATATGCGAAATGATGCGCATAACGGTTTTCCCGTCCCCGTAAGGGTTATTGGCTTTTGACATTTTGGCGTAAGCGCTTTTACTTTCTAATAGGTGTTCGCTTTGACGAGTTATCTCTGCCGTATCCGTACCGACAAGCTTCACTGTGCCAGCGTCCAAAGCTTCGGGACGCTCCGTTGTTCCTCGTGTCACCAGTACCGGCACACCCAGTGTAGGCGCTTCTTCTTGAATGCCGCCAGAATCTGTAATGATTATATAAGCCTTCGACATAAGACGAATAAATGGCAGATAGCTTAAAGGGTCTATGAGATGTATGTTTTCACGGCTTGATAGTCGTGCCGTGACCAGGTTTTTGACCTTCGGATTTAAGTGAACAGGGTAGATGATTTGTACATCATCTCGCGTGGATAAATGTAGTAAAGCCTTACAAATATTTTCAAGCCCTTGCCCAAAATTTTCGCGCCTATGTCCCGTTACCAAAATAAGTTTCTTGGATGTGTCTATAATCGGTAATTGGTTATCGATCTCTGTTTGCAAAACCTTGGACGTGTCCAGTTTTTTTATGGCTGCTAACAAGGCATCAATAACGGTGTTCCCCGTAACGAGGATATTATTTTCTAATACACCCTCCGTCATTAAATTTGCTTTTGCCTTTTCCGTGGGAGAAAAATGGCAAGACGCAATAAGGCTCGCTATTCTTCGGTTTACTTCCTCTGGCCAAGGCGCGTAAATATTATGGGTGCGCAAGCCTGCTTCAATGTGGGCGACAGGGATACGCTCATAGTAAGCGGCGAGAGAGGCTGCAACTGTAGTCGCCGTATCTCCGTGCACAAAAACCCAATCGGGTTTCACCTGCTCCAAAACTGGTTTCAGCCCTAGCAATACTCGGGACGTAATATCGGATAGGCTTTGGCCTGGCTGCATAATATCCAGATCAAAATCAGGTTCTAAATCGAAAGCCTGTAAGACTTGGTCAAGCATTTCCCTATGCTGTCCGCTTACGCACAAAATGCTTTCAATTTCCTCATGTCCTTTCAGACCAATAACCAAAGGCGCCATTTTAATAGCCTCGGGCCGTGTTCCAAAAACACTCAATATTTTAATCTTCTTTGTTTGTGTAAGGGGCATAATTACCTTTAGTGACCATTTGTTTTGTGATGGGGAAATATAATAAACCTCCTTGCAAGTTAGCTGAGGTCTTTAATTATCTTGCAATGTTCTTTGCTTTGTGGATGAAAATACAAACAGTTATACACATTCACCACCTCATTTGAAGCCTCAATCAATTTGTTATCTATGAAGGCAAATTCCTCCCAACCTTTGCTGCGCAACCAGCGGTCTGCGGCTTTATTCTTGGCAATAAGGATGACTGGGCGGTGTGTTTTGATCGTCTTTGCACTACCCTCCAAAACCTCTAATTCAAACCCCTGCACATGTATTTTGAGAAAAAACGGTGCCAATGAAAATTGGTCCAATACATCAATCTTGCATGTCTGGCGTTCGACGCTAAGAAATTTAGGATTAAACCTCCACACGGTATCTTCATTCAGCCAATTTGTTGCTCTTTCTTGCGTGAAAGAAGACAGGCCGTCATACATAAACTTGCGGTAATACGGTACAAACAGATCGGCTGATAGCTTGGCTTTGCCCAACCCCATATTGTTTAGTTCGAGATTTTTATCGTTCTTAAACCTTGAAACAAGTTTATCAAAAAGTGCCTTGTTCGGTTCAAAGGAAAATATTTGTGCGCCTGGACGGTAAAGCCGCAAAGCGTCGATGCTTTGCCCTCGATTTGCGCCTGCATCAACGAAGCTACGCCCATTTGGACTGAGGTGTTTCAAAATTGCGAATTCAGATTCAAAAGGCGTTTTTCGCAGTTTGCGAACAAAGCGCTGTGCGCCATATTTTGCATCAAGAAGATAGCCAAACCTGCTTTGCAAATCCCGGATAATTCTAGCTGGTAATATCATATCCCAAATTATCCTTTCGTGCACCGATTTTACGGTGTAGATACAAATTTTATGCCATTCTTACATCCAAATATATTGATAATGGATGGATTAAACCGTGACAAATTCAATACACCCACCGTCATAACCTTGCCACAATTGGGATTTTAAAGGGCTATAGTAGCCATTGAAGCTTATAGCGGCTTTGGTTACAGTGCAGATATAACTTATTTTGGGAGGCTTTATGGCCAATATTGCTTTGGTAGATGACGACGAGAATATATTGACATCCGTATCCATGTTTTTGGAGGATGCGGGGCATGATGTGAAATGCTATCACGACGGGGCCAGTGCCCTGGAGGCCCTCTCGCAAAACCCGGTGGATATTGCCGTGTTTGATATTAAAATGCCGCGTATGGACGGCATTGAACTGTTGCGCCGTTTGCGCCAGACCTCCAACATGCCGGTGATTTTCCTGACCTCCAAGGACGACGAATTCGACGAAGCTTTGGGGCTAAATATGGGCGCGGATGATTATATCACCAAGCCGTTTTCCCAGCGCCTTTTGGGTGAGCGCATCAAGGCGGTATTGCGCCGGGCCAAGCTTGGCAGTGTTGAGACACCAACCCCCCAAGAGGGCGATGATGCGGTGATCCGCCGGGGGCAGTTATTGCTCGATCCCAATCGTCATGCTTGTTCATGGAAGGGCGAGCCTGTGCGTTTGACTGTTACCGAGTTTCTGATCTTGCACGCCCTGGCCAAGCGACCGGGTTATGTAAAAAGCCGGGATAATTTGATGGATGTTGCTTATGATGATCAGGTCTATGTGGATGACCGTACCATTGACAGCCATATCAAGCGCCTGCGCAAGAAGTTTCGCAAGTCAGATAAGGAGTTTGACGGGATCGAAACTCTGTACGGAATTGGTTATAAATATAAGGAAGCGTAAATATATTTCTGCTATAGGTGGGTGAAAAAGGACGTGAGTTGAATGGCACCTGCCAATACATTTAAATTGAAATTTCCCAAGCCGCGTCGGCGGGCACGCGGTGTGCGCCGCTTTATCATGTTCTCGACCCTGACCCGGATGATTTTTTTGGCCAACCTTTTGGGCTTAATCATCCTGATCATTGGCGCTTTGACCTTAAACCAGTTTTCGCGCAGTTTGATTGATGCCAAAATTGATAACCTGCATTCCCAAACCCGTATGATCGCTAATCTGCTTGGCGGTCAAGCAACTGGGGTGGGGGCCACGGCGGTACTAGACGAGGTCGAGGCTCGCCGCATCATGGCCCGCATTGATGTGCCGGACAAAGCCCGTATTCGTCTCTATGACCGAAATGGCGCTTTGGTTGCTGATAGCGACCAGTTGGATGACAGTGTCGAAGTTGGCACATTAGCGCCCATTACCGCCAATTTACCTAAACCCGAAATTAAAGTTGCCTGGTGGGTACAACTCCAAAGCTGGAGTGATGAATGGGTGAATAGCTGGCGGGTATTTCGAAACAACCGAGAGAAAAAGCAAAGGTTTCTGGAGCGTGATATCAAAGCTGCCTTGCTTGGTGAAACCGTTTCGGGCGAGCAATATGAAGGCAAAAAATTAATCGTTGCCGTGGCGATGCCGGTTAAGCGGGTCGCCGATATCCAAGGTGCTTTGGTGTTCGAGACCCATGATGTGGACACTATATTAGCCTCCCAGCGCCAAGGCCTGACGCCGATTATTCTCATTGCTATTCTAGCTGCTATATTGTCCTCTCTGGCATTGACCTTATTCATTGCTTTGCCCATCCGCCGCCTGGCCCGCGCCGCTGAACAGGTTGTCCGCTCCTCCGAAAAACGTGATGTTATCCCGGACTTGTCAGACCGCCGCGACGAGATAGGAGATCTGTCCGTTGTCATGCGCGATATGACAGGCGGGCTTTATAACCGGATTGATGACATTGCTGCATTCGCTGCTGATGTCGCTCACGAAATTAAAAACCCTCTTACATCTTTGCGTTCCGCTAGCGAGACCCTGCGCGGCTCCAAAACTGACGAACGAAGAAACAAACTGATCGACATTATTCAAAAAGACGTATCGCGTATGGACAGGTTGATCACAGATATTTCCAAGGCTTCCCGTATGGATGCGGCTTTGGCCAAGGAAAAGGCACAGCCTCTAGATTTGCATCAATTCCTTGGCGATATGGTGGATTTTTATACTCAGACTCGTGAGGAGACGGCCGTGGATGTGGTGCTAACCACGACCCATGATGAGGGTGATCCGGTCGTGATTCCGGCGCTTGAAAATTCTTTCGGTCAGGTTTTGCGTAATTTAATCGACAACGCTTTGACCTTCTCGCCTGACGGCGGAACCGTTCGCCTGGCTTATGTGCGAGGTGAAAGTGCCGAGGCGGGCATGGCTATAATCACTGTTGATGATGATGGCGTGGGCATACCGAAAGATAATCTGGAGGAGGTTTTTAGCCGATTTTACACCCAGCGCCCCAAAGGTACAGCTTTTGGTAATCATTCTGGCCTTGGATTGGCTATAAGCCGTCAAATTATGGACGCTCATAATGGGACAATAACTGCATCCAATATCACCAATAATGACGGTAAGATCACTGGTGCACGCTTTACATTGGTCTTACCTGTGCAAATAGTTGAAAAAGATAAGACCAAGAGCAAGGCAAAGCACAAATAACTCTTTTCATTCTCCCCTGAATTTGTTTAACTGCATGTTCGTAAACGAGGGGTCGAAATTGATCGGATTAGTATTGGTAACGCATGGGCGTTTGGCTGAAGAGCTTAAACTTGCCACAGAGCATGTGGTGGGGCCGCTCTTGCAATTTGGCACGGTTTGCATTGGCGCTGACGATGATTTGGAGTTTGCCGCAGGCGCCGTACAGGCCGCCGTTACCGCCGCCGATACCGGCGATGGGGTTATGTTGCTGACGGATATGTTTGGGGGTACACCGTCCAATTTGTCAATATCCTTACTGGGCCGCGAAAATGTTGAAGTTGTCGCTGGCGTCAATTTACCCATGTTGATCAAATTGTCGGAAGCCCGCGAAAACATGTCTCTCGCTGAAGCCGCAAAAACGGCCAAGAAAGCAGGCCGCCATTATATCGCCATTGCGTCTGAGGTTATCGCCGGAGATATGGATGAATGATTGTACATCAAGAGGCGAGGAGGGAGCGGTAGCGACCGACCGGGACGAACATACCCAAGACGCGCAGTTTCTCAAAACCACCCGTATAACCTTGCGCAACAAGCGCGGCCTACACGCCCGCGCTTCCGCCAAGTTCGCACAACTGGCTACCAGCTTTGATGCGAAAATCGAAGTGACGTCTTGCAATGACGTCTGCCAGGAAACAGTGGTTGGTGACAGCATAATGGAACTCCTCTTGCTTGGTTCGGCGTGCGGCGAAGACATCTCTATTACCGCCCATGGCCCTGATGCTGATGCGGCCATAAAAGCTTTAAGCGCGTTGGTCGAAAGCCGTTTTGGTGAAGACGAGTGAACCGCGCCACTGCCATCTTAGCCATTATAGCCTTTCTCGTGTCTGGCTGTGCCTCCAAGCCGTTCTATCCCAAATCCCAATATCCGCCCGACCCGTGGGTTAAAGGCTATGCTGACCCGAACGATTGCATTGGCGGAGAAAAATTGGCCGCCGTGGACTTTGCATTGCCAGAATATCCTCGTAAAGCTTTTCGGACGGGCCGCCAAGGCTGGGTGATTTTGCGCCTTGATGTGGATGCTAACGGCACGACACACAATGTCCGCATAGAGCGTGCTTTGCCAGCTGGCCTGTTTGAGCGCGCCAGCAAGCGTGCCGCAAGAAATTGGCAATTTGCCCCCCCCGCAACCCCTCTTGACAATTGCCGCGTCCTGGTCAGGTATCAGCTGGGCGGTGTGAGCTTGGGTGGGTAGCGCTGCCTAGGGTGGTTTTTTTGATGGGGTTTTTGGGCCAGCGCCTTGTTTGTCGGGCTTGTCCGGCCCGGCTCTTTTAATGGGCGGGTCTTCACCATATTTTTGTGCCGCCTGTTCGGCTGCCGGTTCCCGGGTTTTTATGCCCAGCTCTGAGGGGAAAAACCTTATTGGTTTTTGCGGGTGCACGGGGCGTGCCGGGTGCGGTTTTTCCGAATATTCAGTACACACCAAACGCGCCGCATGTCGCAAGTTTCCGGTGTTGCTAGAGAACACCGGGCGGACTTTGCGCGGCCAACGGGGCCGAAACGGGAGCAGTTTTTCAACCTCCGACAGCCTGACCAGAGCAAAGGGTTTGCCAATGCGCGGCTTGTATGAGCGTGGCTTGTGTTCCGCATCAGGTTTTTTCTCCCGCCTATCCCCCATATTTCTGGGCGCAGCATAAGCAGCCCGGAGCCGAGCAACCCAGTTTCTTATGGCCGCTTCGCCGATCATAGAGCGCACCAAGATGATGCGTTCGGGACAAGCCAACACCCAGGCCTTGATCTTGAGGTTCAAATTGCTACGGGTTTTTGTGCGCAATTCTTGGCTATGTTGCGTCAACATGTGGGCG
>JAESQN010000025.1 GCA_016765135.1 Robiginitomaculum sp. | reverse complement strand
GCGACTTGGCTTCGACGTGGGTTGCAAAACCGGCGGTGCATGCCGAGGGTGCAGATTTCCTCGTAAATCCATTCTGCTAGCAAGTAATTGCAAACGACGAAAACTACGCTCTAGCTGCTTAACCCAGCTAGACCTCTGACTGTGTCGTGCTTGTGCGCGCAGAGAGCTTGCTCATTTCAGAGGTCATTAACACAAGATCGCAATGACGGTTGTTCAGGCCCGATTTGTTAAAACCTAAATTCTGAGCTCACTGTCGATCTTCCCTGTCCTTCGGGTAGTCGCCAGCTAAATAAATAGAGGGAATAAGCATGTAGAGCCAATGGCAGAGGACTTGCGGACGCGGGTTCGATTCCCGCCGCCTCCACCAGAAGTAGGTTCAACAAGAACCTAAAGCAACCCGCTAAGCCTGATAGATAAAGGGTTTAGCGGGTTTTTTATCGCCTATTGAAAGGCTTAAGTAGAATGCGCGTATGAATAACACATCAGGCACTCATTACCCCCACTACTTACTGGAATACGAGTCACCAGCACGATAACTGAGCGACTTTTAACCTGAAATATATTTCTTTATTCATTTTTCTGTAACTCAATCAAATATTTGAATAATAACCTGGCTGATTTTGGCGCCTTATTTAGTTGCTGTTCTTTTTTTGCATTTCGAATTAGTTGGTTGATGTGTTGTCGTTCACTATTTTTAAATCTATTTACTAATTTCTCTAATAGTTTTAGATCGCCTTGCAAAAGTCGATCTCTCCATTGTTCAGCCTCATGAAAGGCCTTGGTTTTTTCTTTATGCGGCTGCTGAAATTTATTTAACATTAAACGTATAGATATGGCATCTTCATCTGATATGAGGTTTCCTAGATACTTAAATTGCCGACTTAGCGCGCCATGTTTTAGTGGTTTTGCTGCCTCGACAGCATCCTTTAGCCTGTCTGAAAGTGGAAGTTTCTCGAGTTGCTTGTGAGATAACGCGACCAGTTGTTTGCCTAAGGCCTGAAATTCATGGAACTCGCGCTTGATTTGCGATTTACTCTTTGGCCGTGTCTCAAATTCTTTATCGACGGTATGCTGATTTTCCATTCTTATTATTCTCTTGCCTCGTGCAAAGGTTTCAATTTGTATGAAATTTTTATAACTTAAAAAAAGAAGTCTTCGCTTTCGGGGAAATAACGATAATCAGTGATGCTATCTGGCTCAATCAAACCAGCGAGAATGGCATTCACATCTCGCACAACTTTGTTGATATACCATAGTGGTTTTCTCTGGGTGATAGATTCATCCAATGATATTGACCAGATTGAGACGTGGCGGGTATTAATCAAGCGAAGTGAGTTCGACTTAGCCCATTCTGCTGAGACTTTTTCGCCTATCCAGTGAAGCTTGTTTTGCACAAGCGCTCTTTCATCTGGGCCTTCAATGCTCTCAAGCGCATCGTTTGTCATTTGGCGCCAGCCGTTACTATAGAGCTCGCTACCATGATAAAAGCTAATGACCCATTTTAGGTAGCTGTCCAGGTTTTGCTGACGCTGGTTTTCAAGGTCATGCTCATATTCACTTACGTAAAAAGAATGGGGGGGAATATCATTTGGCCAGGCTGGTTGTTTTGGCAAGGAAGCACAACTTGCCAATATACACATCGATACGAAAACAATGGCTAACAACTTCATAAGACTAATTCCTGACCAGCACCAAGCCCTACAATTAATATCGACCCATTCACAAGTTCCTTAAGGAGCCTCTGATTAAGTGAGACCGTAAACTTGCGTAGATTATCCTTAGCTTTATTCTTCTCAATAAGTGTGAGTAAATTTCGGCCAATTTTCATCCAAGAATTAAGTATTGAATAGCTATATAAGCAATTGATTATTAAATATAATACAGCGAATTTTTGTATGCAACCACAAAGAATTCTTTTAGCGCTTTGGCTGAGGCAATAAGGCGTTTAAAATAGTCTCCAAATTATAACGCATCATTTTTAAATAGGTCGATGCCAAGCCGTCACTGTTTGACAAAGAATCAGCATAAAGGCGTCCGACAATGCGGCATCCGGTTTCGTCCGAAATCTGGCGCAGTAATTGTGAACTGCTAGTACCTTCAAAAAATGCAGCAGTGATATTGTCAGATTTTATCATTCTAATCAGCTGTGCTAGGTCTTTTGCCGATACATCAGCACTGCTGTTGATTCCCTGCGCAGCGATAAACTCAATATCGTAGGCTGATTCAAAATAGCGATACGCGTGGTGCGATACCAGTAATTTACGTCGGTCGTTGGGAATATTGGACAGTTGTTGATGAAACTCTTTTTCTAATGCGTCCAGTTTTATCTGATAGTCATCGCGCTGCGAAAGATAATATGATTGATTGGCTGTATCGACCGCTGCAAACCCTTCAGCAATATTATCAATATAGATTTTGGCGTATTGAATATTTTGCCAGGCATGAGGGTCGCTGTGTACATTCTCCTCTGCAAAATTATGATCCCCATGATCGTGCTTGCCTAGTACTAACGAGGGGACATTATCGCTTGCTCTAATCACCAGGCCTTGGTATCCCGATGCCGTGATTAAACGTTCGATCCAGCCTTCAAAACCAAGTCCGTTGATAATAAGTACATCCGCTTCAGCCAGCCGCTGTGCGTCTCTAGGCCGAGGCTGATACACATGAACATCTGCTTCTGGGTTAACTAAAGTATAAACAGCAACATGCTCACCCCCTATCACATTCGCCATATCAGCCAAAATGCTAAACGTGGTAACAACGCTAAGACGGTTATCTAACTCTGTTATCCCCGCGCGCGCAGGAATAGATACCAGGTTAGTTGATAATAAGACGGCGATAAGAAAGGCGCGAATCAACATTGACATATTGCTGAAAGCTTAAGCTTCTAAATGACGTGTTGTACGCAAACGCTGCGTAATAACACCATCGCGCGCAAACAATATTGAGAAGATATAAATTGCGCCCAACATTAATATGATAGCCGGACCCGATGGTACGCCCGCATAATACGATAATAATAAACCTGAATAGCCAGCTAATACGGCAATAATCACCGCGGTGAAAATCATAGTGCCAATATTGCGTGCCCAAAATCGCGCAGCAGCAGCCGGTAAAATCATAATACCAACGGCCATAAGTGTGCCTAAGGCATGAAAACCAGCAACTAAATTGATAACGACTAACACCAAGAATCCATAGTGTGCTACTGGGCTGAGCTGGCTTACGCTACGCAAATAACCCGCATCGACACACTCCATAACCAAGGGGCGGTAAATCAGCGACAACGCAAAAATCGTTATCGTCGTCATTGATGCAACAAGGTAAAGCGTTGCATTATCCAAGGCAAGAACACTGCCAAACAGTACATGTAACAAATCAATGCTATTGCCGCCAAGCGAAACAAGCAGAACACCTAAAGCTAACGAGATTAAATAGAATGCAGCGAGACTGGTATCTTCACGTAATACTGTTGTACGAGCCACCACGCCTGACAATAAGGCAACAGTCAGGCCAGCAATAATTCCGCCCACCGTCATGGCAGCCAATGATAAGCCAGAGATGAGATAAGCAAACGCAGCGCCGGGCAGGACGGCATGTGACATGGCGTCACCCATCAGACTCATGCGTCGCAGCATTAAAAATATGCCTATCGGTGTTGCACCCAATGCCAAGGCCAAACAGCCAACCAAAGCGCGTCGCATAAAGGCAAATTCTACGAACGGCGAAAATAGTAAATCAAACATTAAGGAGCCTTTGATTAAGCAACTTCATCGTGATGATGGATATGGCGATGCTCATCGCCACGTTGGCAAACGTGAGCATCATCATCAAAGGCTTCGGTCAAGGTTTGTGCGCGTAAAAGATTTACTGCCGAAAGCACATCACTGGTATCACCTATCGCCACCAATTCGCGTGCGAGTAAGAGTGTCTTTGGAAAGTATTGGCGTACTTGGTGCAAGTCATGCGTCACTGCAAGAATGGTCTTGCCCGCTTTATTCCATTCTAAAATCAACCCCATCAAATCATTCGCCGTACGGCTATCAATCGCCGCAAAAGGCTCATCAAGCAATACCAAATCAGCATCTTGCAATATCAATCTGGCAAACAACGCGCGTTGTAATTGTCCTCCCGACAAAGTGCCTATCGGTCTTTTCTCAAAGCCACGCAATCCAACCCGAGCAATCGCTTGTTGTACTGCCTGATAACAGCCGCGACCAAACCCTCTATACGCACCATGGCGATGCCATAAACCCATCGCCACCATATCCATCAAGCTAATAGGAAAACTACGGTCGATATCTGCTTGTTGAGGTAAATAAGCGATAGCTGAACGAGGGGTTTGGATAATAATTTTCCCTTCCAGAGGTTTAACAGTACCCATCACACCTTTTAAAAGCGTCGACTTCCCACTGCCATTTGGCCCTACTATTGCCAATAGCTGCCCCTTAGGCACATCCATATCCAAATGGTGTACTGCCGGGTGTTGGTCGTAGCCCAGGGTGACATTACTCAAACATAAGCTAGGCTGGCAGTCCGTCATTGTAATGCCCAAAACACCGCAAGCCAAAGCACAAGCAAGGCAATAGCAGCCAAGCCAAAGCGCCCTAACGCGCTAGACAATAGAAAAGAAAATTGATTTACCACAATAGCTTGCGTTTATAATTGCACTCAAAATATAGGCTACATAGAACTGAGGGAGAACTTAGCCAATATGAATCCAATAACCTCGTCGATACAATAAGTTATATTGTAACATTATTACGAATTGCTCAAGTGAACACTAAGGTATTGAAAGCTCGCCATATCACTGAGAGATTAAAACTAAATTCGCTGCTCATACCCAGCAAGCAGTGATGACTTTATTATCCTTCTGAACTCAACAACGGAAAACAAAGTGGCTTGAGCTGAAGAACCTCTCGCTCGCCCAAGCCACCCGAACATCTTTATGACAATAAAAAACTAACGTGGCTTACTGAAGACATAATCAGAGTCTTTAACTTGCGCTTCATGACAAGCAAAGCAACCAGCACCACCATCACTCACAAGACGTTGGTCCGTACTGTCACCAGCAAAACCCTCAAAGCCCCAGCCACCTGTTTTACTAAAGTGTTTGGAATTCTTAACCATAACGCCAGTAAGCTTACGATCCCCTTCCTGCAAAGCGCCACCACCTTCGTTACTATGGAATAAATCAAAAACAATCACTGAACCCTCGGCAAACTGGCTATTGGAAAAGCCGTCGAGTGCTATGTCATTAGCGTAGATGTGATGAATACCTTCAAACGGATCCGCTAAGGCATGGTCAGCATAAAGCACCATTGATTTAACATGATTCCAGCTTTGGAAGTTTTCTGGATATTCAACCTTGTTCTCTGCTTTGGCACAGGCAAGAACAACCATAGTGAGGACAGCAATAACAGCTAATCGTTGTAGTTTCATGTCTCTTTTTCCTTTTATTTAATATCGAGTCGATACTTTATAGGAGATATAAACACTGGTCAAGTTAGTGCCGTGTCAACCGTATAATGGCGATCTCAGAGCCATTGAAACAGCCCAAGGCAAGGCGCAGGCCATGCAGCAATAGTGGTTCTATTGC
>JAESQN010000024.1 GCA_016765135.1 Robiginitomaculum sp. | reverse complement strand
CAACGGGACAACTATTAGCACAGAAGAGATACACAAGGGTGGATTAGCGTTTCTTGCGCGTAATCCACCCTACAGTCATTTCGCTTAAATCACCCGTTATTTTTTATTCGGGACCCGCGTTAAATTATAGGCATAATCAATACCAGAAATGAAGGTCACGAGAGCTGCGATATACATCAGGATTTTCGCGGCCATGCTGTAATCCACATTTAGGTTTTGGGCGGTGAGCAGGGCGGCAATCAACATAGCGATTTGTGCGACGGCTTGTATAATCGCTTTAAGTTTACCGCTTAACCTTGCCGCCACATCAACGCCGTTTTGGGCGGCGAATATACGCGCATAAGCAACGATAATATCCCGAAACAGGAATATGAATAATAGGGGCAAGCTGATCCAGCCCGCCATAGCCATGCCGACAAATACTGACAGGCGGTACAGGCTGTCACACAGCGGGTCGAGGGCTTTGCCGATAGAGCTAACGGCGTTCAGCTTGCGCGCAATGGTACCGTCCGCGAAGTCTGTGATTTCTGCAAGCACTGCTAATCCGATACATATTGAAAGGTTTGTAACGGACGGATTTTGGATGAGCAAGGCAATGGCAATCCCGAAAGGTGCGCGGCTCAAGGTGACGATATTGGCTAATTGTTTCATGTTTTCTTTCCCAGCAGACGTTTGCTTAACTCAACAAATCCGGCCCCGGAGCGAGCTTGCGTTACATAGGTGGGTTTGTGCTTTAATTGATCCCAAAAGTCCATGACGTTTTTAACCCCAACGCTATGGTCGAAAAATGCAAACATAGGTTCGTCGTTGGGCGAATCGCCCACATAAAGACAGTCTGATTTTAGCGTCTGTTCTGACATTTGGTATTCGTCCCACATCAGTTTTTTCGCCGTGGTCAGTTTGTCATGATCTCCGCGCCAGGCATTGACATGGATTGAACTGATTTTTGCGGTTAGGCCCATATCTTCAAGTGCCATTTGCATCCGGATAACTTCGTCCATGGGCATGGGCGGCACAATGTCTTCGGCGAAATCAAAGGCGATGTCGATGTCGCGGTAGGGCTGGTCGCGGGATATACGCGTCTGGGGAAATTTTTCTAATATAATAGCTTCGATTTGGCGGTGTTCGGCTTGGGCGGTCTTGAGGCATAACCCTTCGGCGTATATCTTTTTCAACTTTTTGGCCGTGTGGTCATATTTAAAATAAAACGCGCCATTTTCGCCGACAACCGCATCTATTGGCCAAAACCTGGCAATCATATCGCACCAGCCCGCCGGGCGACCCGTTACGGGGATCATCAAATACCCGGCATTTTTGAGCTGCTCCAAGGCGGTATAGCTAGCGGCGGGCAAGGTGCCGTCCGTTGTGATGGTGTCGTCGATATCAAAGAGTAAGGCTTTGAATGTCTGTTCGCCAAGATCGGTTAGTGTCACGTTTTCTGCTCTATGGCTGGTTTTGCGCGCAATAATTTCCACCCCGTCACCAGGGACAACAGCACGGCTATCCACAATACCGCGAGACCCGTATTCCATACCCAGGTGCTTGCGGTGCCGTAAACCTCGATGATGTTTTCCGTGCGGTTGGCGCGCCAGCCATCGACCAGCCCCGTAAGCCAGGGCGCGGCAACCAATATACACGTTGCCAACATGGCCAAGGCACCTTTCAAATTGCTCAGGCGAGTTTCCGTAAGGCCATATTTGGACATTTCAAATCCTCTGGCGAGTGCCAGAACAATATCGCGCCCAATGAAAATAGCGACAGGTATCGCAAATGTCCAATTTAGCATATCTGCTTTACTGGTCACCCATAGCAATGCCAACAAGGTTCCCCCAATTAAGACGCTATCGGCAATATCATCAATCCATCCGAATTGTCGCTCATTGGCTTTCGAACTACCGCCAAAATAATCGTCGAAAAAATCGGTGACCGCTGCAAGGACAAACAGGGCGGATGCGAGCAAAACCAATTTTATATTGAGCGTGACAAAACCTTCGGCGTCGCCGGGCTTTGCTGACCATGCTTTGATGATCACAAACATAATGACCGGGGTGAGCAAGACCCGCACCAGTGTCAAACCATCTGCGAATGCTCCGCCAGTTTCTCGCTTCATAGCTCCATTATTATTCGTTGAAGTGGTCATGAATACTCCTCGCAAGTTTCTTGCTTATCCCGTCTACTTTGGCCAAGTCTTCGGCGGTCGCGCCCGAAACCGCTTTGGCTGAACCAAACCAGGCCAGAAGGGCCTTTTTACGGCCTGGTCCGATTCCGTCTATAGCATCTAGCGGGCTTGTGTGCATCTGTTTTTTACGTTTGGCCCGGTGAGTTCCAATGGCAAAGCGGTGGGCTTCGTCGCGCAGTCGCTGGAGGTAATACAAAACCGGGGTGCGCGGCGGCAAGGTAAACTCGGCCCGGCCTGGCATGTGGAAAGTTTCGCGCCCGGCATGTCTGTCCGGGCCTTTGGCAATAGCAACCAGGGTGGTCCGCTGCAAAACGCCTAAATCTTCCAAAACACCGCTGACGGCAGAAAGCTGTCCTTTGCCGCCGTCTATCAAAACCAAATCGGGCCAAACCAGCCCGTCTTCCTTGAGCAGTCGGGAGAACCGCCTGCGCATAACTTCGCGCATCATGGCGTAATCATCGCCTGGCTCGGTGCTTAAATCTTTGATGTTAAATGTGCGGTATTCCCGGCGCAAAAATCCTTCGGTCCCGGCGACAATAAACGCACCGACGGCATGTTTGCCCTGGATATGGCTGTTGTCATAGACCTCAATACGTTCAGGTGTTTCGGGCAAGTCCAGTGCTTCAGCCAGCCCGGCGAGCAATTTGTTTTGTGATGCGGTTTCGGCCATTTTGCGGGCCAAGGCTTCGGAGGCATTGCGCCGCGCCAACTCGACCAGATTAAATTTTTCACCGCGCTTGGGCCTAAAAATACGAAAATTGGATTCCCGACGCTCGCTCAGGGCGGTTTCGAGCAGGGTTTTATTGGGCAGGTCAATATTGACGAAAAGTTGTTTTGGGATGGGTTTGCCCGTGTAAAATTGCGCCAGGAATGCGTCCAGTATTTCCGCATTATCTTGATCCTTTGCGTGGCGGGGGTAATAAGCATTCGCGCCCCAATTTTGCCCGGCGCGGAAGAAAAATACTTGTACGCAGGCTTGCCCGCTGTCTTTATGTATAGCGGCGACATCTGCCTCGCTGAAGGTCTTGGGCGCGAGATGGCTTTTGCCCGTGCTGACGAAAGCCAGTGCGCTTATGCGGTCGCGTATCTCGGCGGCGGCTTCAAAATCCAGGGCTTTAGACGCGTTTTCCATACGGACTTGCAGGCGTTTTTGCAGGATTTGCGAACGGCCTGAGAGAAAGTCCGAAGCATCGCGGTTGAGCTGCGCATAATCCGCAAGGTTGATCTCTCCCGTACATGGGGCCGCGCAGCGTTTGATCTGGTATAACATGCACGGGCGCGAGCGGCCCGCGTAAACATTGTCGGAACAGGTGCGCAGACGAAAGGCCCGTTGCAGAGTGTCCAGCGTGCGGTTGACCGCTCCGGCGGAGGCGAACGGGCCGTAATATTCGCCCGGTTTATTGCGTTTGCCTCTGTGCTTCATCAATTGCGCTGCGTCGTGGTCGGTGCGCATCAGGATATAGGGGAAGCTTTTATCATCTCTAAGCAAGATATTATAACGCGGCTTGAGGCGCTTGATCAAGGTGGCTTCGAGCAAGAGCGCTTCGGTCTCCGATCCCGTGACCACAAACTCCATTGTCTTTGTAGCGCGGATCATCCGTTGAATACGGATGGGGTGGCGGTCATATTTGGTGTAGGCGGTGACCCGCTTTTTTAGGTGCTTGGCCTTGCCAATATAGAGAAGCTCGCCGGCCTCATTGATCATGCGGTAAACGCCGGGCTTGCCGGGCAGGGTTTTTACATAGGCGGCAATAATATCCGCACCAGTTTTTTCGGACTTAACCATCTCTCTTTGGGCCATCACGTTTCAAAGTATATTCCACACCTGCCGTTTCTGCATTGATGAGCGCATGGGGCTTGGCAATGCGCACGGTACAGGTTTGGACACGGTCATCGGCGGACAATGCCCATTCAGCGATACGTCCGGCCAGGGTTTCGACCAATTGCACATGGGCCTCCTGGGCCAGTTCCGCAGCTTTTTCGGCCACCAATGCATAGTCCAGAGTTTCCTCCAACCGGTCCTCCTCGGGCGTTGGCATGGCACCCATGTCTAGCTCAATATCCATGATGATAGGTTGGGTACTTTCATGTTCGTGGGGATGCACACCAATAGAGGCAAGTACTTCCAAAGCTTTGATGATGATTTTGGTGGACGAATTTGTCATGTTGTTCTCTCTCGCCCTGCCAAATGCTGGCCGCCGTCTACGGCGATCATTTGTCCGGTTACGGCGGTTGCGGATAATAAATAGCGCACGGCGTGTAAGATAGTTTCGGGCGGGGAGCCTGTGCCTAGAAGTGTGTTTTTCGCTTCAGCCGCAAATTCGGTCTCGCTTTGATAAATACTTTTTAAGCTCGGGCCAGGGCCAATCGCATTGACTCTGATATTTGGTGCGAAAGTTTGCGCCATGGTTTTTGTGGCGGCATAGAGCGCGGATTTACTCACTCCGTAAGTGAAAAAATCCGGGGCAGGGCGCAATACGCGCTGGTCTATTATGTTGAGGATGCAGCCCTTTTCTCCGCTCGGTAGTTGTTCGGCGAAGTGTTGGGCTAGACGCAGAGGGGCTTTTAAATTAACACTCAAATGCAAGTCAAAAGCTTCTCCGCTATAATTTTTTGCATCGTCAGGCGCGTAAGTGGATGCGTTATTGATGAGAGCGGTTATGGAGGTGCCGAGTGCTTTGCGCGCACGGCTTACCAAAGTTTTCACGTCGCCTGCATTGGTCAAGTCGGCCTGTACGGTCACGGCATTGCCAAGCTCTTGCGCTAATTTTTGTGCTGCCCCGCCGGAACCATTATAGTGAATAGCAACGCGCCAGCCATCATCCGCCAACCCTTTTGCCAGCACGCTACCAATTCTGGTGGCGGCTCCGGTGATTAAAATGGTCTTGTTCATAAACCCTGTGTATCACAAGCTTGGGCTGGCGGCAACAAACCTGCTGGCAACTGCGGCCATGTAAAGGACATAAGCGGCGAGCAAAACAATCCCGGCTTTACGGCCAATGGGTGCGCGTCTCAGGACGAAAATTGTCAAGGCGACAGTTGCGGCCAACATGACCCAAAGATCAAACACCATAAGCTCGCTTGGGATGCTGACAGGGCCAACGATAGAGGCCGCGCCCATAACTGCGAAAATATTGAAAATATTTGAGCCAAGCACATTACCAATCGCCACTTCGCTATGGCCCCGGTAAGTGGCTACCAGGACGGTGGCAAGCTCTGGTAAGGACGTGCCGATCGCAACAATAGTCAAGCCTATGAATGCTTCGCTGACACCGAAACCTGCGGCGAGAACTGTCGCGTTTTTGACAATCATATCGCCGCCAAGTGCTAGTCCGCCAATACCCAAAACCGTGAACAGGATCATCACACCATAGCTTTTGGGCGAGCCTTCCATATCGGTCATATCTGCCATTTCAGCCAAGGCCGGGTCTTTGGAGCCAGATTTGGCCAATCCAAACATCCAGATTAAATACAGGATTATACCGCTAAACAGGATGATGCCGTGCCATCTGACAAGAGGGCCGTTTATGGGTATGAAAATCAGTGCAATCAAAACCACTGTGGCAAAGAGGCCAACGCCTGCATTGCGGCCTACACCTGCAACATTGGTTGGCAAGGCCATGATTATGGCAGGAATCCCTAAAACCAGAAGAATATTAGCGATATTGGAGCCAATGACATTGCCAATGGCCAACTCGCTGGCGCCCGTAAGAACGGCCTGAACGCTAACGATTAATTCGGGGGCGGATGTGCCAAAAGCAACAATAGTGAGACCGACAATAAGTGAGGGTACGCCCCACTTATGGGCTAGAGCCGCCGCGCCGCGCACCAGTAAATCGCCTGCCACCAGCAACATAACGACGCCGACGCAAAATAGAAAAAATGCAAATAACAAAGTCGGTGCCTCTACCAGAAACGCTTATATTCAATCAGATTCAAACCGCCAAATACCACAGCGATAAGGCCAAAGATAAACAGGGCCGGGTCAAGATCAAACAAGCCAAACATGTTAATACCAGCCTGGATTAGTCCTCCAACCTGGATTAGTTCTAATGTGGAAGTCATAATGTGCCTTTTTCGTAAAGTTCAAAACAGATTCTTCCGCTCTATACAGTGTCAACACACAAAGGCCAAGACTTGTTCGCAAGATTTATAATAACAGGAATGATGGCCTAATCATTGTCCTTGTTCTTTAGGTGGCGAACCATGACGCTGAAGCTTCCAGCCAATATAATCAATAGCCTATACCTTGTGAGGGAAGAGCCAACCTCAAACTGAGGTGCAGTCCCTTAAATAATTGAGACTAATTATTTAATCGCCCATAGTTTTGAGTTTGTCTAATCTAGGCGAAAGAAAGAACATGCCAACAGGAAGATAGAAATATAAAATAACAGTCCACACCAATAGACCAGTTTTAATTTCATCTGCAGGTTTTTCACAAAAAATCAGAGCTTTTGCCCCAAGAATGAACCCGTAAATAAGTGAAAGGACTAAGAAAGCCCCCAGAATATCTATGAAGTATTTCATCTTGCCAAGATTTATGAAATTTGAATACTGTAGTATTGCCGAAACCAGAATCACTAGAAACATGGCTGAAATAACATATAGCAAAATTGAAAGCCTACGAAAGTAAACATTTTGACCATGCCGCTCTTTTGCAAACTTGGCAGGTACAAATATCCAATAAAAATATACGCATATCACTAATACGAATGCGAGTGTAAAAACGATTACTGGAAGAATTTTATCTTCGACACTCATTGCATAGCCAATAGCAAAAAAATAGATCACAAAAATCGCTAAAGATAAAACTTTCATTGGAAATCCTTCTGTTTTCATCAATCTCATCCCTCAACATCCCGGAAGAAATGGCTTGCGTTCGCACTCCCATTTTTGAGGAATATATACATCAAAACTATCGGTTTGCTCCAATACTTTCTTTATGCGCAAAATCGCCGCCTCGCGTTTCTTCAATTCCGCTCTTCCCTTGGCAGAAAACGTATTCAGCCGGGCGGGGTATATGGTAATACTAACAAGTTTGTAATCATGATGTAAATAAATATCTATCTTGCTACTGTTATGAGGAATATAATAAGTTTCTAAATGACCAAAGTCAGCAGCAAGAATAGTTTCCAATTCTTCATTCATGAACGCTTGCTTGATAACGGACGATGCTTGTTGCGAGGTGTCAGTTGTTATTGTCAGGCGGTGGCCTGTAGACGCTTCTGTTTTGTACTGGAACAGTGTATCATAACCACAACCAGCCAGAAAGAAAGTTAGAATAAAGGCGAAATACCGGAAAAAAAATATCTTGGTTTTTAGCATATTAACATCCCGGAAAAGCTACACGAAGCAGGCGAGCAGCATGCCGATCCAAAGCATCAAAAACGCCAGGACCAAGTAGTTGATTCCCAATAAATTTACTACAAGCCTGCATGCGTAGTATATGCTTTAAGTACCTCATCTATTTCAGCATTTATTTCATAGTTAAGTAGACGAAATCTACCGTTAATAGCGTTTTTAATGTCTGTTTTATCAAGCTCAAAAACCACCATAATCTGTCCATTTTTTCTTCCAATGTCATGGCAATAAATCCGCCCCAGTTTTTGTATCCACTCTTCTCCATTCTTTATCCTCACATTTTTTTTCAAATCTTTAAGCGCAAAGTTTATGGCTTGAACACATTTTGGGGAAATGGAGCTATCATAGATATTTTCTAGCGAAGATAACGAAGAGAGGTTTTCCAAAGCTTTTCTATATTCGAGCATTATTTTTTCTGCTCAACCTCACTGGCGTCTTCGCTGATTTTGCTGCCAGGACTATTTTGACTACATGAAGCCAATAAAATCACAGCGATTAACAAGGCATTTTTTTTTGTCAAAAGACTATTCATCATAAGCTGGGTCTAACACAAGCTATTAGAGTTTGTATATCCTCAATACCAGGAATGTTGGCCTAATCATTGTTCTTGTTTTGCACACGGCGAACCACCACACCCAAATTTCCAACAAAAACAAGCAATAGTCCATACCTTAAGAAAGAGTGATCACCCTCAAACATACCCGTATCGAAAACCATGTCCAATAGTATCATAAGGATAAATCCGGCATTGGCGAAAATCATCAATTTTTCAGATGTACGTTGTATCACTATCATCTCCTTTACATTTTCATTCGGGGTTTAGAGGGCGTATGCAAGCTATCTGTCCCGGCTCGTAATCACTCTGGGCATATCGTAATTACCTTAAAAGGTTTTGTGTTGTAAACCTAATGGATTTTGACGCTACTATATTGCACTAAGCATGTCGTGTTAACCAGTTTTTGTTGGATGTAATGATTTTTTAAATTTTCAACATCCAGGTGGTTCCCATCCTTCAGGGTAAGGTAGTGGGCCTTCTAGCACAGCTAATCCAGACCCGGCAGGTAATGTCCATGCTTGGAACTGCGCCGCTCCTACTCCACTAACTGAGGCCACGCCGATACCGGCCAAGTTTCGCAAAAAAAGGCCCCAATCATAATTATTTCTAAACTGCTCCATTTCCTCTGCATACCAAGGCGTATGCAGGATTTCACCCGTTTGCGGGTTTTGCATAAGCGGGTACCATGGGTTCCCTGGAGGCGTGGGTAAAGCTACAAACCCTGGAGGAAGAGTGTATTCCTGCTCGTCACAAACAAAAGTCTCCACCGCGCCATCACCATCATCTGATTCGCCATCATCATCAGGATCCGAGTCATCTGATCCGCCGGGTGGACCACTACCAAGGTGGCCAAAGATACCCCCACCACCGTTCGGGTTAAATCCGGGGCCGTTGCCGCTGCTACCGAAGCCGCCACCGCTACCATTGCCAAATCCACCGCCGGTAATGCTACTGCCGCGACCTCGACCGCTGCCACCGCCAGAACAAGGTGGGCCTTCACTTGTTGCGCCGGTAACAGGATCATACCCAACTGAATCACATGCTCTAAATTCGGGCTGATTTTTTTGTGATGAACTTTCATCACTGCTGCAGCTGAATTCGGCACTCGTCGTTACAACAGCTGCAATAAGTTCACCTTCGCTCCAGTGCTCCCAGGTGATTTCTATGACGCACGTTCCAGCCTGCGCTGCAGAGAAAACTTCGGCTCTGAAAACAAGTATATCACGTTCCGGCCCTTCTTGCCCGGCTCTGACCTGTTGCATGATTCTGGACATCTCAGTATCGTCGACCTCGTAAACACTGGTAAAGTCGTTATTATATTCGAGCGGGGTTTGGGCTGTTGCCAGGCTCATAAAAGGGCTCGCAAACGCCACAAGCGCAAGTGCGGATGCACTGATACACAGTTTTTTCATTGATGATGATATGCCCATTTTTATTCCCCTTTAATATGATATACATGCTTTACGAACAATAATCGCTATCACAATCTTAAGGGGGCAAGGGTAAAGTTATAGGTTGCATTGAAGGATGTAAATAAATATGGACGAATCGAGGCTTGGCCCTTATCTAATACCTATTGGGGCAAATACTAAACAACGGAGAAATATATGTTTGGAGCTATGAACTTTGCAAAGGTGGCCGGGCGTAAGCTTGGTAAGCTTTTTAAGGGTAGAAAAGGCAAGGAAACACTGGAGAAAGAAGTTAGTGACATGGGACTTGATGCGGACGGCGTCAATATTGATGTGGATGATGATGGCAAAGTAACGATTTCCGGTAATGCGGTGTCACAAGAAATGAAAGAAAAAATCATTCTTGCGGTTGGTAATGTTTCAGGGGTTAGCTCTGTTAATGACGAGGCCAGCACGGCGGACGACGGTGCGGCTTCACAATTCCACGAAGTTGTCAGCGGCGATACATTATGGGCCGTGTCCAAAAAATATTACGGCAAAGGCAGCCGTTATATGGAAATATTTGAAGCCAACAAACCTATGTTGTCACACCCGGACAGGATTTATGTGGGCCAAATGCTACGTATTCCAGCTGATGGTAAAGCTGTAAGCGCATAACACTGATTTGTAGCAACTGTATTATTTCATTTCAATTACCCATGGTTTATTTCTCTTCAGGACTGTATTTGCGCTTAGGAGTAGTTTCCTGGCTACGGCAATCATGACTTGCTTATGAGGCTTACCTTTTGCTT
>JAESQN010000023.1 GCA_016765135.1 Robiginitomaculum sp. | reverse complement strand
CTTATTGCCGGATAGGTTCAGTTCCTTCGTTTAGAACGTCCAAATACCGAGTGTAGGCATAAATTCGGCCACGATCTTTACCGGTTATTTCAGTGACTATGCCGAGCCGCTGCAAATTGGAAAGCGCGTTATTTGCGGTCGGAAAACTGGATTGTGCAAGTTTGGCAATACCTGCGACCGACATAATTGGCCGTTGCTGCATAATGTCGTGTACCCGGTGCGCCGTAGGAGCCGCCCGTTTGAGGGTGTTGATCTTTAGCGTATCACTGGCAAAAATTTCTGATATTGTTCTGGCGGCTTGATGAGCCTGCTTTGCAACATCCCGCACACCTGACAAGAAAAACTCAAGCCACACTTCCCACCGCCCGCGCTCGCGCACTTCATTGAGCAAAGCATAATATGTTGCTCTGTGGGTTTTTAAATACAGGCTGAGATATAACAATGGTTCTTCTAATATACCTTCCGCGCAAAGATACAAAGTGATCAGCAAGCGGCCAAGTCTGCCATTTCCGTCAAGAAATGGATGTATTGTTTCAAACTGTAAATGGGCAATGCCGGCTTTCACGAGGGGCGAGAGTTTATCGTCCTTACTGTGTAAAAACTTTTCAAGATTTGCCATGAGATCAAGGACGGATTCCGGCGGCGGCGGAACAAAAATAGCATTACCGGGACGTGTGCCACCTATCCAGTTTTGGGACCGCCGAAATTCACCAGGCCGTTTTGTACTACCGCGCCCTGTTGCCAGCAAGATGCCGTGGATTTCCCTCAGCAAACGCGCGGAAAGCGGAAATCCCTCGCCCAATCGTTTTAATCCGTGATTAAGCGCCGCTACATAGGTTGAAACTTCTTCAACATCATCCAGGGGCGCTCCGGGAGCTTGTTCGTTTTCATACAAGAGCAAATCAGACAAAGACGATTGTGTGCCTTCAATTTGCGACGAGAGCAACGCTTCTTTGCGAACATACATGTAAAGGAAAAGTGATGTATCAGGCGTGACCGCCCGCATACCGTCCAGCCGCCCCAAGGCCAACATAGCCTCGCTGGCCAATGTTGATAAGTTCGTCATGTCGATAGCCGGTGCGGGCGGTAATCGCTTGGGCACATAAGCCCGAGCCGTCTCGCCAACCGTGCTAATGGTCACATAATCCCCTATCCGCTCTGCATTTTCAACTTTTGGCACTGCGCATTATCCTTTAATAAGAAACTTCGTTATTAAGGGATGGTACACCAACTCTTAATTAAGTCACGCGTTATTAAAGGCAGATACAAATATCTGCCTTCTGCTTATCCGTAAAATATATCCGTGCTCTTCTTGCCATAATATCGCTCCATCTTTAACCCGAATGTTAAAGTGTTGCAACGACTCGTTGAACTCACACCTCCAAAGCAGACGTTAAAATATGAATCTTATAAAAATTTGATTTAAATTTTTCTTCTGGCATTGTAAGGGTATAATTTGAATTAACCAGCCCCGTGAAAATAAAACCTGAATATGTCTGAACAGCACTTTGATAATCTGAAAACACTTTACCTAGAGCAACGCCCGGCTTTGCTGCGGTTTTTAACGACCCGGTTGCGCAGTTCTAGTTTGGCAGAAGATGTTGTTCAGGATCTATATCTTAAAATCACCAAAGCAAATCTTCCTGCCACTATCAACAACCCTACAGGGTTTTTGTTTCGTATGGCGGCGAATTTGGCTCTTGACCATATTCGTAAAAACCAACGGGGAATGGTACGAGACCGGGCCTGGAGCGATTTAAACCGTGAAAAAGTCGGAAACGAGTATTTAGCCGATGCGCCTCACGCCGACGATGCGTTGATTGCCAAAGAGCGGCTTGCTGCCTTAAAGGTTCGGCTTCAATCCCTGTCCCCAAAAGCCCGCGAAGCCTTTGAACGGCATAAATTCCAGGGGCAGCCCTATAAACAAGTAGCAGAAGAAATGGATATTTCCATAGGAACTGTCGGCAAGCATTTGGGCAAAGCAATTCAACATATTATGGAATCAAATTGGGAGATCGGGCATGAAAACTAAATCCATACAAAAAACCGGAGCGGTTTATGGGGGTAAAGCGATTTTGGCGGCGTCTAAACAGATGAGAGCAATTGTGCATAGCGTTTGCAGGAAAGTAAACAGGCTGGAGAGATGAGCAATAACATTTCAATACCCGAAGATATTTTATCGCAAGCCCGGGCTTGGTATGTAGTCTTGGGCGCTGAACAGGCTGGCGCGGATGATTGGCTTGCTTTTACAATTTGGCTTGAAGCTGACCCCAAACACATAGACGCATATGACCGGGTGGAATTGGCAGTTGCGGATATTCCTGCAGCGGCTTTTGATGTGCCTGTCGCATCGGCACCACTTGCAGATAATGTTGTGTCACTGGAAGAGAAGCGGCGGCTTTTAAAGCCAGTAAATTTAACGCGCCTGATGGGAATAGCAGCTACGCTCATTGTCGCTCTGACGTTGATGTACAGTACAAATGTTTTCCAATCTTCTCCTGCCCAAGCCCAACAATACGCAACCAATATTGGTGAATATGAGGACATTGTTTTGTCTGACGGTACGCGGATTAACCTCAATACGAACACAAAACTTAGCGTCAGCATGGGCAAGAAAGCCCGGGTCATTACACTCCACAGCGGCGAAGCGTTTTTTGATATTGCTGACGATAAAAAACGCGGTTTTGTCGTCAATGTCAGGGACACAAAAATTACAGATATTGGCACTGCGTTTTCAGTTAATTTTTTCGATGAAACACTGTCTGTCTCGGTTACTGAAGGCATAGTGGACATGCAATCTCCCAAAGAAAAAATACGCCTAATTAAAGGCCAAAAAGCTACACAGTTACAAGGGAGCGATACGATGATAATTGCCGCTGTGGACATTGCCAATATCTCCACATGGCGGGACGGGGTTTTGGTGTTTGAGAACGCGCCTTTGTCCGGCATAGTACCTGAGCTAAACCGCTATTTCAAAACCCCAATTATCCTTGTGGACGAGAGCACTGCCGCTTTGACCTTTTCTGGCGTTTTGAACATAAGCGACCAAGATAAAATGATAGGCTCAATTGAAGCGTTACTGCCTGTGAGTGTAGAGCGCGCCGACAAACAAATTTTTCTTTCTGGGAAAAACTAAATTTTCATGCCGAGATTTAAACCTGCAATGAGTAAATCTGGATACCAACGAAAGGCTGCCCTTACGCTGAGCGGTGTTTTATTAGGGTTTTACGCACCAATTTGCGCCGCGCAGACCATGCCTATAAGCCTACCAGCTCAATCCCTTGATCGTGATATTCGGGACTTGGCGCGCCAAACAGGCATAACTATAAGCTATTCGCGCCGCGCCCTAAAAAGATATAGGGGCAAAGCCATTTCCGGGCGTTTTACGGCCCGGGAAATTTTGGGTGTTTTACTTGAAGACACAAATTATGACTATGAATTTGTCAATAATAACACGGTACGAATTATTAAGCGAAGCCCCAAAAAGCTAACGCCTGGCCCCGCCATCATCCCAAATCCCCAAACTCCGTCGGTGTTTCCTGAAATTTCCCCTGTCCTACCCAGCCCCGCAATAGAGAGAGACGAAATCATCGTCACGGCCAATAAACGCGACAGATTTGATATCCTCCAGTCAGCCCCCTATAGTGTCAGTGTTGTCTCCAGCAATACGCTAAAAACACTTGGCGTGACGGACACCCCATCCCTTTCCCTCCATATAGCTGGTGTGGAAATGACCAATCTTGGTTTAAACCGTAATAAAATATCTATTCGAGGCATATCTGACGGGGCTTTCAATGGCCGCGTCCAGTCAACGGTCGGCGTCTATTTTAACGACACGCCTATAAATTATAATACCCCATATCCGGAAATACCTCTGCTGGACATTGAAAGTATCGAAGTTTTACGCGGGCCGCAAGGATCGCTATACGGTACAGGGTCAATTGGCGGGATTTTCAAAATCACAACGAACCAACCTGATTTGCGAAACGCAGAAGCCTGGGTTCAGGCAGGCGTGTCCAATACACATGACGGCGGCACAAATACGGAACTTATGGCGATGGTAAATATGCCAATCATCAAAGACAAGTTGGCACTGCGCGCCGTGGGCTATAATATTGATAACAGTGGTTATATTGACGACATTCGCCTGGGGGTGGATAATATCAATAGAACCAGGAATATGGGCGGACGCATAAACGCGAAATGGCAAATTACGCCAGATTGGAGTTTGACTGCAGGCGCTACATATCAAGACGTTATAGCCGACGATACCCAGTATGCATTGACAAACCTTCCGCGCCTGCAAAGAGAAAACTATGTCTCGGAACCACATACCGATAATTTGTTACACACCCATTTTAACATTATTGGTAATTTCCAGTGGGGCAGAGTAAAGTCCACCTCATCACGGATCAGGCGTAATAGTACACATCAATTTGATGCCTCCCTGTCCTTGCCAGTCAACCTAAATAGACCGGTCGAGCCTGCCAATTTTGTTGAAATCAGAGAAGTCGATTTCCTGTCTCACGAAACAACGGTAAACATAGATGTAAATGATTGGTTTGATATTCTTGTCGGCGGCTTCATCACCCATGCCAATAGTAATTATCAGTCCGAGTACAAGGTACTGGGGGGTGGTGCCAATCAGAATGTGGAGGTGTTTTATAGCGAAAACAGGGATGACATTTCGACCCATTACGGCGGTTTTGGCGAGGTTGACTTTCAGCTTTCTGACAAGCTGGAGTTCAGTGCAGGCCTGAGATGGTTTAATGAACGGCTAACAACAAACACCCTCATCAATGATTTTGGCCAAAACGAAAAAGAAATAGAAGGCAATAACACGGACAGCGCTTTTTTGCCGCGCCTGAACATTGGTTACCAATTTACACCAGATGCATTCTTGTACGCCCTCGCGACCGTAGGCTACCGCGTCGGCGGGCTAAACACAGGTAATGCAGTAAATTCTTTTGCTATTGTCGAGCCTGACAGCAAATTCAGCATTAGGGCCTTATCCTCAAGCACCGACGACAACGATGATGGGGAAGACGAAGACGACGAAGATATATCAGTTTTCGAATCTGATGTTATCACCATGTATGAATTTGGCGGAAAAACCAGGTGGTTTGACGATAAGCTTACCGTTAATGCGAGCCTGTTTTATATAAATTGGAAAAACATCCAATCGGAACAAATCTTGATGGACGGGTTTTCCAGCGTGTTGAATGCGGGTGATGCCACCAATTTGGGCTATGAGTTTGAAATCGCCTATAGTCCAACAGACAATTTCGACATTCGGGCAAATATAACTGTCAACGATCCTGACGTCACCAATTTCAACCCGGTTTTGGGGCCAAATGTTGACGAAAAACACTTACCCCGCATCCCGGATTTATCCACCAGCATTCTACTGACCTACCGTCGGCCTATTGGGCATTCCGGCTTACACTCAACATGGTCATTTGATTACGCCTTTACAGGTCCGTCAGAGCTTAGTTTTGCCACCACAAATGATTTGGATATGGGCAATAACCATTCGCTGAATGCCCGTGTAAACCTCGCCAATGAGAGCTGGCAGGTTGAGGGGTTTGTCAATAACATTCTTGATGACAAGAGCAATACATTTGCCTTTGGAAACCCTTTCACATTTCGCCTGCAAGAACACCTGACGCCCCAGCGTCCGCGGACTATTGGTATGCGTATTCGAAAGCAATTCTAAGCGCCTGCAAAAAGCTTCAAAAAAAATTAAAATATATGGCAGTCCCGCAACCTTGGCAACGTCAACACAATAACGACACATTGTTATTTGAGTTAACCTGAGGGAGAGCCTACATGAAATTTCTTTGCTACACAGCAATAATAACTGCGGGACTTGGCTTATCCGGCGTTGCAAGCGCACAAGAGGCTTCTTTTAGTGCATTTGATAACCACCGCAAAGTCAGTACCACGGCAGGGTTTCATATTACGGTTCCCTTTGGAGGGAAACATGCCGAACAGGTACAAGACCGGGCACGCTTTGGTCTCATGCTGAATTTATCGCGTGAATATAACGGGCAAAACTTTGCGATTCCAAAACGGACCACTACAAATTTACTGGATTTTGGTTGGCAGTTTGATGGGCGACCTACAATGTTGCTGGGCGGTGCGGATATTTATACGCCGCTCTTCACACCATTATCTGCCCATGAAAAACACGATACTGGCATCGCTGGTACAGGTATATCCAAAAACACAATACTCATTATCGCGGGCGGTGCTTTGGCCGTCGGAGCTGCCGTAGCACTCGCAGGCGGTGATGACGATGATGACTACGATGACTACGATGACGACTAATCACTTGCCGAAATTTGGGGGCATAACACTATGGAGACTACCATGAAAACTGTTAAATATTTAGCGCTATTGAGTGCTGGCGTTTCACTAGCTGCTTGCGGAGGCGGGGGAACTACCGCCCCCGCCCCACTAGTTGCTGCACCCCCACCACCACCGGTCACTCAAGCCCCAACGCCAACAACGGCCGTTGGTCCTATATCCGGATTTGGTAGTGTCATCGTCAATGGTGTCCGTTACAACACGGACACTGCAAGTTTTATCATAAATGGAGAAACCGGAACCCAGGACGATCTGGGTGTTGGGTCTTATGTCATAGTTGAAGCCACAGTGGATTCCAGTGGCAACGCCACTGCCCAATCAGTGAAATATAATGATGCCGTACAAGGCCCGATCAGTTCAATTGACACCGTGAATAATCGCATGGTTGTTTTGGGGCAAACTGTAATTATTGACGGCAATACATCATTTGATAGCCAAATAACCCCCAGATCTCTTCTCGGTCTTGCCGTTGGTGATAATGTTGAGATTAGCGGCACAGGCGATGCTGACGGCAACATAATTGCCAGCCGTATTGAGCGGGAACCGGCAAATTCCGAATTTGAAGTACGCGGCATTGTGTCCAATTTGGATACAAATGCCCGGACGTTTCAAATCAATCAACTTACCGTAGATTATTCCCAAGCCGTATTGGAAGACTTTGGCACGAATGTATTGGCAAATGGACTTCTTGTTGATGCCGAAGGCACCAATTTTAACAATGCTGATACTTTGATTGCCACCAAGGTAGAGTATGAAGGCGAAGAAGGCCGCGATGATGATAGCGTAGGCAATGAAAATGATGAGGCTGAAATTGAAGGCATTGTTACCGAGTTTAGCTCCAGCAGCAGCTTCAAAATTTCTGGCGTCCCAATCATCACCAATGCCAGCACCCGCTACGAATACGGTACTGCTACGGATATAGCGCTTAATGTTAGACTGGAAGCCGAAGGCACCTATAATGCAAACCAGGTTCTTGTTGCTGAAGAAATAGAGTTTAAAAACAGGAGTAGCAGTAGTGGTGACTCAAGCAATGATTCCAACATCAAAGTCGAAACAACTCTAGATGCGGTCAACACAGCCACCAACTTAATTACTATTTTTGGTGTTGATTTTGAAGTTGATGCATCAACCCGGTATGAAGATGACAGCCGCGCAAATCTTCGCACATTCGGGTTATCCAATCTGGCCGCAGGTGATTATCTTGAAATTAAAGGATATGACCGTGGTGGCAGTACATTATACGCGTCCAAAATAGAACGCGATGACCCAGAAGCTGAAAATGAAAGTGAAATCGAAGCGCCCGTCGAAAGCTTCACCTCAGAAAGCTTGATCATTTTGGGTGTCACAGTGTCAACCAATGCAAATACGCGCTATGAAGATGCCAATGATAACAACCTCTCCAGAACAGCATTTTTCAATCAACTCCGTGTTGGGGATTTGGTGGAAGCCGAAGGCACAAAAACAGGTGCTAGAGCGTTGACAGCTAGAGAATTATCAATTGAACTCCCTGATGATGACTAAATGTACAGTCTCTGATTTAGTGTTTTATAAAGATGCAAGAGCTTCGACTTGATCTGACACTTCCACCATTCCCACTAACGGGAATGGTGGAAGTGTCCTTTTGTTGAGGCGCAGTTTCCGATTTCGAAACCCGTTAAAAGCAAGGGTATTGCCCACATACAAGTCCATAGTAGGGAAGTGATAAACCATCACTTATCTTGATTGGTATGAGGGATGAGCGTTGCGGATTTCGTCTATAACATAGTATTGAAGCGAGCTTTGTGCGGTTTCTGCGTACTGGCATTTTAGGCCCGAATGTATAAAAACTGCTACCTCAAGATTAAGGCAATAATGTAGCGCAAAATGTTTGTGACATTATCTTGATTTAAGGCTATAACAAAACACATCCACGCCTCAAAACCACTGAGATACTGTCTAACGTCAGCGCCTATGGCACAGATTTAAGTCTGGGCTAAGAGAGAGTTTTTGTACAAGAGGCAGGCTTCGCACTTCATCATCATCTTAGGAGTAAATGATGAGACAGAAACACACAGAGCGTTCCTCCGAGCGCATAATTAAAGACATCAAGCGTAAGACCCGCCGCCAATATAGCGCTGAGGAGAAGATCCGCATCGTGCTGGACGGTTTGCGCGGCGAAGACAGCATTGCAGAGCTATGCCGCCGCGAAAGTATATCACAAGGCATTTATTAGTGCGAAGCCTGCCCTTTTGGTATAAGTGGTCGAAGGGTTTTATGGAGGCTGGCAAGAAGCGGCTTGCGGGCGACATCGTTCGCCAAGCCAATAGCAGCGAAGTCACGCATCTGCGCAAAGAAGCCCGCGTGCTTAAAGAAGTTGTGGCAGAACAGACACTCGAACTACGCTTGCTTACGAAGTGCCCTTTAGGGTGAAAAAAGCATGATCGGGGATGGGGGCGAAGACGTATGAGATACCTTGCATCAGAGAAGCTAGAGATAATCCGCATAGTTGAACGCTCACACCTTCCCGCTAAGCAAACCTTGGATATGCTGGGCGTACCACGGCGTACATTTTACCGTTGGTATGATCGGTATCTGGAACACGGCGAAGACGGGCTTGCGGATCGCGCCCCAATGCCACGGCTGGTATGGAACCGTATTCCAGATAACATCCGTGATAAATTAGTGAAACCTGCACTCGACGAACCAGAGCTAAGCCCGCGTGAACTTGCTGTACAATTTACTGACACCAAAGGCTATTTCGTGTCAGAAAGCTCAGTATATAGGCTGTTAAAGGCTCACGACCTAATCTCTAGCCCTGCCTTTATCGTCATGAAGGCCGCCAGCGAGTTCAAAGAGTGTGTAGCCTGCCTCTTGTATAAAACAACAGCCATCAATCAAATGTGGCAGACGGACTTCACATACCTGAAGATCATCGGTTGGGGCTGGATGTATTTGTCCACCATCTTGGATGATTACTCGCGCTACATTATTGCCTGGAGAGTTCGTGTTGCATGTTGGTGCGGCCCTGAAGCATGGCTTTATCAACAAAGATGGCGTGCTGCGCAGCATGTCGTCGTCGCGTGCCGGGCTTGGTATTGGGGCCATCTTTGCAGCATTGGGCCTAGGCATTGGTGTTTATTTCCTGGCCCCTGCACCGACGGCGGCTCCGTTTGTTTTTACGCCTGTGATTGTTCAGACCGAGTCTGATGTGATGAAGGCTGGGGAAATTGGGGAAGCTGAGGAAGTTACGCAAACCCCTGCGGCTGTGGAAGTAGGGGAAACTGTTGAAGCGGAGGAAGTTGGGGAAGCTGGGGAAAACAGGGTTGAGCCAGCGCCTGTAGAGCAAGCGGT
>JAESQN010000022.1 GCA_016765135.1 Robiginitomaculum sp. | reverse complement strand
GCGATTTCTGAAAAAGGTATTTATCCTGCAGTTGACCCGCTTGATAGTACGTCTCGTATCCTAGAGCCGCGCATCGTTGGCGACGACCATTATGCCGTTGCCCGTATGGTTCAGGAAATTCTGCAAAAATACAAATCTCTGCAAGACATCATTGCTATTCTCGGTATGGACGAACTGTCCGAAGAAGACAAACTTGTAGTATCGCGCGCGCGTAAAGTTGAGAAATTCCTCAGCCAGCCTTTCCACGTTGCAGAAATATTTACCGGCATGCCAGGTCTGTTGGTTGATGTTAAAGACACAGTGAAATCATTTCGCGGTGTGTGCGAAGGCGATTACGATCACATCCCCGAACAAGCTTTCTACATGGTCGGCGGTATCGAGGACGTGCTGAAAAAAGCCGCAAAAATGGCAGCGGAAGCGGCTTAGATATGAGCTATTAGAGAAGCAATATGGCAGATAAATTACAGTTTTCATTGGTGTCGCCCGAGGCCGAATTATTTTCAGGCCCGGTTGATCAGGTTGATGTACCGGGCGCCGAGGGTGATTTTGGCGTCTTTGCCGAGCATGCACCGTTTATGTCAGCTATTCGCACAGGTGCCATCACCGTGTTCGATGAGGGCAAGGAAACCCGCTATATGGTTCAGGGCGGTTTTGCCGATGTAACCCCGGACGGCTTGACCATATTGGCAGAAAGCTGCACCCCTATGGCAGATATAGATGCGGGTTGGCTCACGGACGAGATCAAGAAAACTGAAGCCCATCTCGAAGCCACAGAAGGCGACGCCAAACTGGACATAGCGCAGAATTTGGACGGTTTACGGCAATTGGCTGAAAGCCTTTAGGTGTGTAGGGTGAATTAGCGTTTTTCACGCGTAATCCACCTTTGGCAAACACCTCACGGTGGATTACGCGTGAAAAACGCTAATCCACCCTACAGTTTTTTTGAAAACTCTCGCTTCACTCTAACATAAACCGGGCGCTTGAACGGGACGACCAATTTTGTTGCCAGGGATAAACTGGCCCAGCGGTAATCGGTGAACTCGGCTGGTTTGTGGGCTTCCAAATTGATATCCGCTGCCGTTCCGTGAAAGCGGTAGGCATACCATTTTTGCCTTTGCCCATGCCAGCCCCGTGCTCGTTTGGAGCCTGCAAACCCTTTCGGGAAGTCGTAATATAGCCAGTCTTTTATGCGGCCTATTGGCTCGACCAGATCGGCGCTAATTCCGGTTTCTTCTTCCAGTTCGCGCAGGGCGGCGTGCTTTGGCTTTTCGCCTTTGTCGATACCGCCTTGGGGCATTTGCCAGACATAGGGGCCGGAGGCTTTTTTACGTCGCCCCAAAAATACTTGGCCATCCACGTTAAACAGAGCGATTCCGGCCGCCGGGCGGTATTTGTCAGGGTTGCGGCGTTTCATGTTTTATCTGGATTTAAGGGCATGGGACACGGGCGCAAGCTCGATATTCGCGGGTTTGTTGGCCAGCCAGGCCCGTACACCATCTATGGTACCTGGATAGGAAAAACCCATACCGATAGGGACATTATCATAGCTTTTCGCATGCAGGGCCTGAATGCTACGGCGTACAGAGGCGCTGTCTTGCTGTGTCCCGTCAATATAGGCGTTGGCCGTGATAATGGGCAGGCCTTCACGGCGAGAAAGTGCGTCGATACGCGCACCCTCTAAAGCGCCGTCATAAACAAAGCCAAGCCCTGCCGTTTTCAAATATTTAACGATGGGGAGCAATGCGGCCTCGTCATTGACCAGGCGGGCACCGTCATAATTGGTTACGGCGAAATAGCCTTGGGCTTGGGACAGCGCGTATTCAAGGTTTCGGATATTGTTATCTTCAGGCACTCCAATACGCAAGGTGCGCTGCTCGCTGGGGCCATCGCCCTGCATGGGGAGCTCGATCATCACTTCATGGCCTCGGGCGCGGGCCTGATTGATCCAGGACTGCAATCCAGGTGCCTCTGCGGCGAAGGACAGTGTCACCGCGCCTGGTAGTTCATTGATAGCCTTGCGGGTTAACATGGGGTTGATACCAAGCCCGCCAACGACCAAGGATATATATTTGGTGTCCGCTTTGGGCGTAAAGGGTTTGGCATAGGCGCCAAGGGCGGTGCGCCCATCTTTGTGGGGTGCGGGTACGGGGCCAAAGCTGGTCATACGGCTCATGCCAACAATGGGGGCAGGGGGTAGGGGGGTAAAGTTGATGATAGTTTTCCGGTTGTCGTCAAGCGTGCGCCCGTCAATTACTATAGGGCTAGAAGCGGGGCCAGAAGATGGGCGGGGGGGGGCCCCAACCACGGGTGCCTGGCGTCTGGGTTCGCCCACAAGTGCGACAGATTCGGTCGGGTTCACACCTGGGGGGATATTATCATTCGCCAATAAATCCGGGAGTTGAAACTCAAGGCCAGAGGGTTCACCCGCAGAGGGTTGAGGCAATGTGACCTCAATATTTGGCCTCTTGGCAGGTTTGTTTTTCGCAGAAATGTTTAACCACGTCCAAACAGACACCCCCAAGATCGCGAACAACAATAGGGCACTGAAGCCATGCTTGCGCACGGACGGCATTTTTCTGGGTGTTCTGCGAATATGCTGGGCCATGCACCTTGCTTATCGTGAGCCTTTGCATAATGCCAGTAAAATCAGGGAGGTTTACTGTTCAAATATAGTGCGCAGGCGGGTTTTGAAGTCCGGTGCAGTTAGGATTTTCACGGCCTCTTCCAGTTGGTAGTCCTTGTCATCCGGCCAATCCTTGGGCGGATATTGCGGCTTGGCTTTGTCCTTGCTGTCGTCCCCGCCTTCGGTGGAGCGGATAATGGTGTCGAGGGAGTTTGGCAGGCTTGCTTCACTTATGCGGGCCGGTTCTTTGCCGTCGCCATCTTTATCGTCATATGGGAATAATTCGATCCAGATATCTGGCGTAATACCCAGTCCTTGAATGGAGCGTCCGGACGGCGTGAAATAGCGAGCTGTGGTGAGGCGGAGCGCACCTTTGCGGCCATTTGAAAGGGGAATGACAGATTGCACAGAGCCTTTGCCAAAGGTCGGCGTACCGATGATCATAGCCCGCCCCCGGTCTTGTAGCGCGCCAGCAACGATCTCCGAGGCGGACGCGGTATTGCCATTGATCAAAACGATCATGGGAACCCCGGCAAGTTTTTCCCCTTGCTCGGCATTGTAGCGGGTATTGTCATCTTTTTGCCGCCCACGAACAGACACCACTTCGCCGCCGTTTAAGAATGTGCCAGAGACTTTAATACTCTGATCCAAACGGCCACCGCCATTACCGCGCAGGTCAAGAACGAGGCCAGGTAAGGTTCCGCCGTTCTCGGCCTCCAGCAAACCAATGGCTTCTTCCAGGTCGCGTGCCAAATGATCGTTGAGGAATGTTTCCAGATAAATATATCCGACCCCCTCCTGCATGCGGTGGCGCACGGCCCGACCCTGGACAACTTCGCGCACGACAACAACATCACGTGGCTCTTGATTAGGGCTTATAACCGTAACGGTAATAGGATCACCCGCAAGTCCGCGCATTTTTTCCACGGCGTCGCTCAAGGTTTTTCCTTTAATATCAACACCTTCCACATGACTGATAAAGTCCCCGGCCTTTATGCCAGCGCGGGCGGCGGGTGCATTGGGGTTAGCATATCCGATTTTAATCAAACCGTCTTCCATGCTGACTTCTATGCCCAGGCCGCCATATTCCCGGCGTTCGCGTTCTTGTTGTCTTTCGAAACCTTTCGGCGATACATACCGCGAATGGGGGTCAAGGGACTGCAGCATGCCATTGAGCGCGTCGCTGATTAAGCTATCCGCTTCTACATCTTCCACATAACCGTCCTGCACCCGGCTGAGTACATCCGCAAACAAGGCCAATTGTTCATAGGTTCTTTGCTCTGCGTCAAATTTTGTATCGGCGAGGGTGCGTAAGGAAAGTCCGAGACCCAACCCGAAAACAATGAGTAGCGCTAACCGTACTATTTTACCAACAGTCATTTGCACACTTAGCCTTTTGCCGCCGCCAGTAGAGTTTTATAGGAGCCGTCCTTGAGAATTTCCACGGCCCGCTTCAGTTGGAAATCATCCTCAACATCAAAATCCTTTGGCGGGTATTCTATATCTATTTCGTCGCCTTCAGTTTTATCTGCGTCGCCGTTCTCATTTTTAATGGCATTGGGTAATGCAGATTCGCGCATGGATATGTCAACCTTGTCCTTATCGAACAGGGCGTAAGATATGGCAATATCCGGCGTGATTCCCGTGCCCTGGATAGAGCGGCCAGCGGGGGTGTAATAGCGGGACGTTGTTAGTCTAAGGGCCCCGTCGCGACCATTACGCAAGGGGATTACGGATTGGACGGAGCCTTTACCGAAAGACGTCATGCCCAAAACAAGCCCCCGGTTTCTGTCTTGCAGGGCGCCTGCGACGATTTCGGATGCTGATGCGGATGCACCATCAATCAAGACAATAACTGGAACGCCTTTTAATAATTGTCCTTTTTCGGCATTATAGGCTTGCGTATCTATTGCACGGCGGCCCCGGGTAGAGACCACTTCACCACCATCCAAAAATGCGCTGGATACATGGATTGATTGGTCCAGCAAACCCCCGGGATTACCCCGTAAATCCAGAATGATGCCAGGTAGTTTACCGCCCAACTCTTTCTTGATATCGTCAACAGACGATGCGAAAGATGTGGTGGTTTTTTCATTGAACTGTGAAACTCGCAAATACCCCATGCCGTCTTTGATCTCCCAGCGCACTGGAATTCTTTCGATAATTTCGCGCACCATGGGGAAATCGCGTGGTTCTTCACCCTTGCGAACCACAGTGACGGTAATTGGCTCACCCGGCTTACCGCGCATTTTATCAACTGCGTCGTTCAGGCTAAGTCCCAAGATCGAGACACCGTCAACCGCCGTTAAATAATCTCCGGATTTAATGCCGGCTTTTTTCGCGGGGGTCCCGTCAAAAGGGGATACGACTTTGACCACGCCTTCTTCCATGGTAACTTCCATGCCAAGCCCGCCATATTCTCCAGTGGCGCTGATCTGCATATCATCAAACCGGTCGGGCGTAATATAGCTGGAATGAGGGTCGAGACCTTGCAACATGCCGTTAATGGCATCGTCGATTAAATCGGCATTGTCCACAGGCACCACATAGCCGTTACGTACTCGGGCCATGACATCGGCAAGCAAATCGAGCTGTTCAAATGTCTGCTCTTGTTTCGACTTCTCTACTGCTATGGCACTTTGATTGGACGTGGAGAAAGCGAATAGCGCACTGGCGGCAACGATCCCTATGGTGGGTAAGATATATTTCATGTGTTTTTCTCCAAAACTTTAGCCGTTCATACCGCTTACAAACACGGATTACCAGAAATTACCTATGACATTGGTGAAATTATGGTCATATTTATGTGTTTAGCCTTTTGAGCGTGCAAGAGCGGGGCCAATCCAGGGCTTTGGGTTGATACTGGCGCGGTTTTTGCGAAATTCCATGAACAGTTCTGGAGATTTGGGCCCGCTGGTTGGCATCAGGCCGAGGGGTTCTCCTGCTTTGACGCTGGTTCCTGCGGTGGTAAAAGTATCCCCCAGTCCCGTCAGGACGATAAAATATCCGCCGCCAACATTGAGAATGATCACATGGTCGTCATTAAATTGCCCTGAAAACTCGATCCGTCCTGAGAACGGAGCAATGACTTGCGCTTTGCGGCCAGTTTTTAAACTAATGCCTTTAGCTACGCTACCGCCAGCAAGTTTGGCACCATAATTGCGGCTTAATGTACCAAATACGGGCAAGGGGATTTGACCTCTGGCATCAGCAAAACGGATTGATCCTGTGGGAAGATAGGCGGGGGCAGGTGCTTTACCGGGCTTGGGTTTGAGGCGTGGCAGGGGGTCGCGTGAGGTTCGGGACGGCTTTATACGTGGGAGTATAGTTTCGGCACTGTCTTCAAAACGGGCAATAAGATCGCGTAAATCCTTGGCCTGGCGGGCCAAGCGAGTAGCTTTCGCGGTTTTCTTCTGGCGATCCTTGTCCAATTGGCTGTTTAATTTAGTTTTGGTCTTGATGATGGATTTTATTGTGCCTAGCCTTGTGTCAACGGCTTTTGCGCTTTGCCCGATTTCGATGCGGCTTTTGGTTATTTCATTGCGCAGGGTTTGTAAGTCCGCAAGCTTCTTTTGCAGATCGGCGGCGTTTTCGTTTAGGGAAAGACTGAGTGAGGCGAGTAAATGAGCTGCCCGTGCTGCATCAACTGCGCTGTTTGGGTGCACCAAAAGTGCTGGCGGTGGGCTTTTATCTATGCGCTGTAAGGCCGCGAGCATGTCGGACAGGGCGGTGCGGTCCGAGAGGATTTTAGCTTTGAGAATTGCTTCTTGCCTGGAAAGTTCTGCCAAATATTTGCGGGCCTTGGTTCCGGCCAGTTCAAATTCGCGGGCCTTGCTACTGGTCGCCACAAGGTCATCTTGCAAGCCGTCTATTTCCCCGCGTATCTTTTCTTGTTGTGCGGCAAGCTGTTGCGCTTGCTTCTCCGCCTGTTTTTGTTGATCCGTTAAAGTTTCAAGCTTGCCCGGATCAGCATTTTGCGCATAAGCTGAAACAGGTAAACTCGTAAACAGAAAAACAAAGATCAAAAATCGATTCATACACAGACACTAAAGGTAAATTATAGCCTTGTCAGCTTTTGAGTTCACCACGATATTGAGTAAAACTCAATCCCTGTGATAGGGTGTGCCCGCCAATATGGACAGGGCGCGGTAGATTTGTTCGGCCATCATGACGCGCACCAATTTGTGGGGCCAGGTTGGTTTGCCAAGCTGCCATTTCACTGCGCCAGCGGGCAGGGCGCTTGGCTCAAACCCGTCGGCACCACCAATAGCAAATACGAGATTTCGTACACCATCATCGCGCCAATTGGCCAAATTTTGTGCCATTTGGCGAGATGTTAAGGCTTTGCCGCGCTCATCAAGCACCACCAATATATCGCCGGGCTTGATTGTGCTTAAAACGGTTTGTGTCTCGTCTGCGCGGGTTTTGGCAGCGCGGATATCCACGGCGCTTTCGCTGATTATGGGGAAGCCGATATTTCGGCCAATACTGTTAGCGCGTTTTAGATAATCATCAACAAGTGTGCGTTCCGGCCCGGATTTGATCAATCCGGCAGCTCGCAAAATGATGTTCACTAGTTATCAATCTCGCCGCTAACAGGTGAAATCGACCACAATTTTTCCAATGCGTAAAACTCGCGCACTTCCGGTCTGAACACATGTATGATGACATCACCTGCATCGATCAACACCCAGTCATTTTGCTTATCGCCTTCAATGCCCAGTTTTTTTAACCCGATTTCTTTAAGCCCGCGCAAGACATAATCCGACAGCGCACTTACATGGCGGTTGGAGCGTCCCGACGCGACAATCATCACATCCGCAATAGAGCTTTTTCCAGCCAAATCTATCCGCACGATGTCCTCGGCGCTTTGCTTGTCTAAAATGTCGTAAATGAAGTCCGCCAGTTCTTGGGAATTCAGTTCTTGAGCGTTATGCCGTATGCCTTTATGCAGGTCATCGGTAACGCTCTGCGCATCAGATGTATTGGTCAGTGTCTTTCTCCGTTTATGGCGGGGCTTATGGAATAACATAGTTCGTGTGTCAAGGCTAGGAGGGAACCGCAATACAGCTTAATGTTTGTAGGGTGGATTAGCTCCTTGGCGTAATCCACCGTGCGGTGTGTGCCAATGGTGGATTACGCCAAGGAGCTAATCCACCCTACGAAACTCTTCACGTAAAGCCGTAGATGACAGCGGGTTGAGCGGCGGGGTTAGATAGACCCAGGCTGGGGCTTTGCGCCAGGCGAGGGTGTGGGCCTGGTGTTCGGGAATACGGGCATTGCTATAGGTCTTTGCGGCTAGGCTCAGACGGGCTTTGAGGCTTTCACTGGTTTTCGTATTAGATCTGGCGATCACGGCGATGGGAACGGTTTCCATAATTTCGCGCCAGCCTTTCCATTGGGGCAGTTGGCGCAAATTATCAGCCCCCATGAGGAAGACGAAATGGTGACGCGGCCAGCGTATTTTAGCGCGGCGCAAGGTCTCGACCGTATAGCGCGTGCCAAATTCTTGTTCCATATGGCTGATGCGCATACGCGGCGGCAAGTTCAATGCTTTGACGCTGGCCACCCGTTCATCATAGGGAGTTTGGTCAATTTTAAGGGGATTTCCGGGGCTAACCATCCACCAGATTTGGCTAAGATCCAACCTTTGCAAACCACAATTTGCCACATGTAAATGCCCCTCGTGGGCCGGGTTAAACGAACCACCGAACAGACCTATTGTCCTGGCGTCATTTGTTATGGCCTGACTTGGCATTACGGCCTGACCTGGCCATTGCCCAGCACTTGATATTTATAGCTGGTCAAATGCTGTGCGCCCACGGGGCCACGAGCGTGCAGGCGGCCTGTGGCAATGCCGATCTCGGCGCCAAAACCAAATTCGCCGCCGTCTGCATATTGGGTCGAGGCATTGTGTATGACAATGGCGCTATCAACTTTGGCGAGGAACTCTGTGGCGGCGCCCTGATTTTCGGTGATGATAGCGTCCGTATGATTGCTGCCATATGTCTCTATATGTGCGAGAGCGGCGGCCAGATCATCGACGATTTTTATGTTCAATATAGCGTCCAGATGTTCCGTCATGAAGTCCGTTTCGCTGGCCGGATTTATACTGGGCACCAGGTTTTGCGCTGCCGCGTCACCGCGCAGTTCGCACCCGGCGGTCTGCAAAGCTTCTGCCAGCATTGGCAACATGCTCTCCGCATTTTTATCCAGGAGTAATGTCTCGGTAGACCCGCAAATGCCGGGGCGGCGCATTTTGGCGTTGACGATAATGTCGCGGGCCATATCCGGGTTGGCGTCCTTATGGATATAGGTGTGGTTGCGCCCTTCCAAATGGGCCAACACCGGCACGCGGGCATCTTTTTGCACACGTCCGACCAGGCCCTTGCCGCCGCGAGGTATGATCAAATCAATCCGCCCGCCCAGCCCGGCCAACATATGACCAACGGCGTCGCGCTCCGTGGTGCCGACATATTGCACGCAGGATTCGGGAAGCCCTGCGGATTTAAGCCCGGCGACCAGGGCGGTATGGATGGCTATATTTGAATGCACGGCTTCGGAGCCGCCGCGTAAAATACAGGCATTGGCGGATTTCAGGCACAAAGATGCGGCGTCTGCGGTGACATTGGGGCGGCTCTCATAAATCATACCAATGACACCAATAGGCGTGCGCACTTTGGCAATGGTCAGCCCGTTTGGCCGTGTCCAGCGCTCATCCTCGGATCCGACAGGGTCGGGCAGGGCGGCAACAGCCTCCAGTCCGTCCGCCATTGCCAACACCCGCGTTTCGTCCAGTTTTAGGCGGTCGAGCATTGCGCCGCTCAAGCCCTTGGCGGTTCCAGCTTGCATGTCTTTGGCATTGGCGGCGAGTATATTTTGTTGAGCAAGGCGCACCTGTGTGGCCATGGCTTTGATAGCGTCCGTGCGCTGTTCCGTGCTAGCCAGGCGCAAGGTATTTGCGGCGGTGCAGGCATTTTGCCCCAGCGTATGCATATAGTCTTGCAGGTTTTCAATGGTCATTTTACTGCCTATCTGGGTTATGTGTTGAGGGCCATATTATCACGGTGGATGAGGGCTGCGCCGCCATTATACCCGAGCCGGCTTTCAATGTCGCCGGATTTCAGACCTTTAATCAAGCGGGCATTATGCGTGTTATATCCGCACAAGCCACGCCCTAATTCAGTGCCGTTTTCATCTTTAATTGCGACGGCATCACCGCGTTCAAAATTACCTTCGACGGCCACCAAACCTGCCGCCAATAAGGAATTTCCTTTGGCCAAAGCTTGTGCGGCCCCGGCGTCAATAACCAGAACGCCCTTGGGTTTTAGCGTCCCGGCAATCCATTGTTTACGCGCCATGAGCGGGTTTGTTTTTGCCTTAAACCAGGTGGCTTTCCCAGAGCCAACGCCCAGTGCTGACAAGGGGTTGTGGTGCTCACCTTTTGTAATAACAACGGTGCATCCAGCCCCGGTTGCGATTTTTGCGGCTTGTAATTTTGTCGCCATACCGCCGCTACCTGTTGCGCGTCTTTGGTTTGGTTCGCCGCCCATATCCATAATACTTTGGTCGATAATATCGACTATGGGGATGTGTTTGGCCGTGTTGTCTTTGTCTGGGTCGCGCTCATAAAGCCCGTTCACATCGGATAACAAAACCAGCAAATCCGCACCGCACATTTGCGCCACTCTTGCCGCGAGCCTATCATTGTCGCCGTAACGAATTTCGTCGGTAGCAACGGTATCGTTTTCATTGATGATCGGCACGGCACCCAAGTCGAGCAAGGTAGCCAAGGTCGCACGGGCATTGATCCATCTGCGCCGGTCTTCCGTGTCGTTCAAGGTCAGCAAAGCCTGGGCGGTTTTCAGGCCGTGCGGTTCCAGTACGGTTTCGTAACTTTGGGTGAGAACGGCTTGTCCGGCGGCGGCGCAGGCTTGTTTTTCCGCGAGGGACAAATTGGTTTTGGCCAGTCCGAGACGTCCGCGCCCTAAGGCAATGGCTCCTGATGAAATGATCAAAATTTGCTTGCCAGATGCGGTAAGCGCCGCAATGTCGCTGGCCAGGCTTTCGAGCCATACCTGATTGAGTAAGCCCGTGGCTTCGTTCACCAGTAAAGATGAACCGATTTTTACGGCTATGCGTTTATAGGGGCTTAGGCTCATTAAGGCCGCCATTGTTCCGTTTCCGGTTCCAGCCCGGCTTGTTTGCGGGCTTCGGCTTTGACGAGGGCGGCGCGGGCTTGTTTGTCGGCTTGGCGTTTGGCTTGCACGTGCTTGAATGCCGCGCTCATCAATTGTTTGACGCTTGCCCCGGATACACCCGAAATATTGAAGACCTTGGCACCGCTGGCTTCGGCCAATTCGGCGGAGCGTTTTTTGATAGTCTCGGGGTCAAGGGCGTCGCATTTGTTGAGAGCGACAATTTCTGGTTTTTCTTTGAAGATATCAGCGTATGTCTCCAGCTCCTTGCGGATAGTTGTGTAGGCTTGACCGGGGTTTTCTACGCTACCGTCAACCAGATGAATAATGGACATACAGCGTTCGGCATGGCCGAGAAATTGATGGCCAAGCCCGGCCCCGTCCGCTGCACCCTCGATCAGGCCGGGCAGGTCAGCCATAACAAAACGTTCGCTGGCCCCCATATCAACCACGCCTAGGGATGGATGCAGGGTGGTAAAAGGATAGTCAGCCGTTTTGGGCCGTGCGGCGGATACGGCGGACAGCAAGGTGGATTTTCCGGCATTGGGTAATCCCACAAGACCCACATCGGCGATCAATTTTAGCTTTAGCCACAAGGTATATTCTTCCCAAGGCTCGCCCGGATTGGCCCGGCGCGGGGCACGGTTTGTGGATGATTTAAAGCGGGTATTGCCCCAGCCGCCATTGCCGCCTTTAGCCAGTAGTAGTTTCTCGCCGTGTTCGCACATATCAGCTAGCATGTGCTCGCCGGTTTCGTCGAAAATCTGTGTGCCGATGGGCAGTTCAATAATCGCATCATCCCCAGTCGCCCCGGTGCGGTCACGGCCCATGCCGTGCTGGCCGGTTTCGGCGCGGATGTGCTGGCGGTAACGGTAATCGATTAGAGTGTTGAGGTCTTCATTGGCCACGGCCCAGACATCGCCGCCCTTACCGCCGTCCCCACCGTTAGGGCCGCCAAACTCTATGGATTTTTCGCGGCGAAAACTGACACTACCCGCGCCCCCGTTGCCGGAACGGACATATATTTTCGCAGAATCGAGGAATTTCATATTGGTGCCTGATCTAGTGTTGTTTCGCTCCAGCGGTGTGCGGTATTTCGAGGCAAGCGTAGCTCTATGCCTGCAAACCGTTCCCCGCGTGCGACGGAATATAGATTACTTGTTTCGTTTTTAGAGACAAATCCAAGTTTTTCAAGTACCCGTCCTGAACCTGGGTTGTCTTTGAAATAACCTGCGTCAATATAGGGTATATCAAGGGTGTGAAAGCTTTCGGTGAGCAATGCCTTTGCGGCTTCTTGCATATAGCCTTTGCCCCAAAACTCTTTCCCAAGCCAATACCCGATTTCCCAATCGCCATGTTCGTTTTTGAACAAATCCACAATGCCCATTAAGCTGTCATCTGTGCCAGTTATTGCGTAAGCATAAGAGTGTCCGCGCCGCCAGTTCGCGGCGACTCGCATGAGCCAAAATTCACCGGACAATGTAAAGAACGGCATGGGCAAGGTGGCGGTCATGAGTAAAATTTCCGGGTCATTTATGCGTTTTGTCATCGTATGCGCATCCGAGAGCCGGGGGCGGCGTAAGGTCAATCTTTCGGTTTGTATATGGTCTCGCATTGTCAAAATCCTAAAACGAAGAAGGGAAGATGGTGACCCATCTTCCCTAAAATCTTTTCAGGTATAATGATCACCACGTCGCGGCGATCTTTTATCGCCTATTTACTGGTCGCCGGCTGCACAGATACAAATGTGCGTTTGTTGCGTTTGGTTTGGAACGTTACACAGCCCTCGGTTTTGGCAAATATCGTATGGTCTTTGCCCATGCCAACATTGTCACCAGGGAAAAACTTGGTACCGCGTTGGCGAATGATAATATTTCCCGGAATGACAGCTTGTCCGCCGGATTTTTTGACGCCCAAACGGCGGCCAGCACTGTCGCGACCGTTATTGGATGAACCGCCTGCTTTTTTATGTGCCATGTCTGATCTCCAGTATTGCCCGATATTTATCGGGTGAGTTTGTATGTGTGTTATTTAGCTTTAATCGCCGTAATTTTGACAACCGTTTCGTTTTGACGGTGCCCTTTTTTGCGGCGGTAGTTTTGGCGGCGTTTCTTTTTAAACACGATAACCTTGTCGCCCTTGCGTTGGTCAACAACCTCGGCGGTTACACTGGCACCTTTAACGGCTGGTGCACCAATTGTGACGTCCTTATCGGTGCCACACATCAATACATCGTCAAATGTGACTTTTTTACCGGTTTCAGCATCCAGCTTTTCAATAACAATTACATCGTCTTTTGCAACTCTGTACTGTTTGCCACCGGTTTTGATGACTGCGAACATAATCCTGTCCTTAAATCTTGGCGGGTATGCTATCCGAATTATGTTTTCGGTGCCTGTACCAACCCTGTTAAAATTGTTGTCTTGCAACCAAACCGCAAGAATGCGCGAAATATACGTAAAAACATTTGCCTGTCAACGTATGAATCAGTGCTTTGTCGTTTCTTTTTTCGTTTTCATTTACCCGTAAAAAAAGCCCCGCACCTGTAAGTGCGGGGCCTGATTTTGTTGGTGTTACGGCTTAGTTGTCGACCCGGCCGATAATTTTACCTGCGGCATCAATGATATTGCCATTGGCATCCACTGTTCCGGCAACACGCCCAGCCCCGTCAACCACTTCACCATTTGCCCGCACAGTGAAACTGCCGGAGGAGAAAGTTGTTGAGCTAGATGAGCTACCACCACTGATTACTGTGCTTCCTGAGGAAGAAGAACTTGATGTTGTGGTAATGGATCTGGTTGTGAGCCCTGAAGCGTTGCCGATAATATTGCCACTTAGATCAACAATATTGCCATTTCCGTCCAAACGACCAATCACAACGCCGCTGGCATTCAAGACCTGACCATTATTCCCCAACGTATAGGTGGATGTGGTCTGAGTACGGTGTCTGCCGATGATGTTTCCGTGGGTGTCAACAATATTACCGTTGGCATCAATGCTACCAATAACAGCTCCACTAGCGTTCAGCACTCGTCCTTGATCATCAACAGTATAGGTGTTGGAATAAGTGCCAGTAGTAAATGTTCCGCTACTGGTCGTTGTTGTCGTTGTCACGGCACTGGAAGCACCAGCTCTGTAACTACCGCCGCTAACCATGGAGCGCCAATCGACACCCAAAACATCAACCGTGCGCAGTGTTAGTCCGCCAGTAGACATGCCTTGTGAGATTTGGAACTGCTCGACAGCCGCATAGGTTGCTTGACCGAGAATGCCGTCGATCGCGCCGTTATAATAACCGCGTTCTGCCAAGGCTCTTTGGATAGCCGTAATCACAACGCTGTTGGCGTTAGCTTCGCAAAGAACCTGACGCCATTCGGCACGCTCCGGCGAGGATAGGACGCGCTTCTCAAGCGACCCGAACTCTGCCGGGATTACAATACGCTCAATCCGAGCTGGTTCGACCAGTCTTTGCACAGAAACCGTATCATAAATAGCTGCGATTTCGCGGCGTTCCATGCGGGCCGGCGCATCAACCACACGGCGTGTGATTTGTTGTGTCACTGCCGGGATAGCCCGTTCGCGGGTTGTCGCAGCTGTTTGCACGACACGGCGGGTCACTTGCTGGGTCACAGCCGGGATAACACGCTCTACCGTGCGGGCAGGGGTCGTGATTACGCGGCGCGTAACCTGCTCAGTAATCGCAGGAATAACACGTTCCTCGGTACGAGCCGGGGTGCGTACCACACGGCGTGTGACCTGTTTGGTAATCGCCGGGATAGCCCGTTCGCTCACACCTGCTGGTGTTGCCACGATACGGCGTGTTACCTGTTTGGTCACCGCTGGTACAACACGTTCTACAGTGTGTGCGGTGTCTTTAATAACGCGGCGCGTAACCTGTTTGGTAATCGCCGGAATGACGCGTTCCTGGACACTTGCTGGCGTACGAACTACCTGGCGACTAACCTGTCTGGTTACCGCAGGAATTGCGCGTTCTTGCACAGTTGCCGGGGTGCGTACCACACGGCGTGTGACCTGTTCGGTAATCGCCGGGATAGCCCGTTCGCTCACACCTGCTGGCGTTGCCACGATACGGCGTGTTACCTGTTTGGTCACCGCTGGTACAACACGTTCCACAGTATGCGCGGCGTCTTTAATGACACGGCGCGTAACCTGTTTGGTGATCGCCGGGATGACACGTTCCTGGACACTTGCCGGTGTGCGAACCACTTGGCGGCTAACCTGCTTGGTAATAGCCGGTATCACGCGCTCAATTATGCTGGCGGGTGTTTCGACTACACGGCGAGTTTCTTGCTTGATAACCGCTGGAATAGCCCGCTCTTGCACGCTGGCTGGAGTGCGTACCACACGGCGTGTGACCTGTTTGGTCACTGCCGGGATAACACGTTCAATCGTGTGTGCAGCGTCTTTAATAACACGGCGTGTTACTTGTTTCGTCACTGCAGGGATCGCACGTTGGCGTGTTGCTGCGGGCGTATCCACTATGCGGCGGGTTACTTGCGTTGTTACGGCAGGGATTACCTGCTCAACAGTGTGTGCTGGCTCCTTAACCACCCGGCGCGCTTCCACTTTGGTGATGGCCGGTACGACACGTTCAACGACAGAGGCTGGCGTGGCGACCACACGGCGTGTGACTTGTTTGGTCACTGCCGGGATAACACGTTCCACGGTGTGTGCGGCATCTCTAATGACACGGCGTGTTTCTTGTTTAGTGATTGCCGGGATAACCCGCTCTTGTACCGTAGCAGGTATGCGAACAACACGGCGGCTGACTTGCTTCGTAATGGCGGGAATAACACGCTCGACGGTGTGCGCTGGTTCCCTTACGACGCGGCGTGTTTCCACTTTTGTGATTGCCGGGATAGTCCGTTCCTGAACACTGGCTGCGGAGGCAACGACGCGGCGTGTCACTTGTTTGGTCACGGCCGGAATGACGCGTTCCACGGTGTGTGCCGGTTCTACAACAACCCGGCGTGTTTCCACTTTCGTGATTGCCGGGATAGCCCGTTCCTGAACCGTAGCAGGTGTGCGAACAACACGGCGTGTCACCTGTTTGGTAATGGCAGGTATCACACGCTCAACTGTGCCAGCCGGGTTATCAATAACGCGGCGAGCCACCATTTTCGTAATAGCGGGAATAACCCGCTCTTGTACGCTGGCCGGTGTCCGTACCACACGTCGACTAACCTGTTGGGTCACGGCTGGAATAATACGCTCAATTGTGTGAGCGGCTTCCTTAATCACCTGGCGCGAACGCATCTTGGAGATAGCTGGAACAACCCGCTCAACCACGCTGGCTGGCGTTTTGACCACACGGCGTGTGACTTGTTGGGTCACGGCAGGAATAACCCGCTCAACAGTGTGCGCCGGATTTTTGATGCGGCGGCGTGTTTCCACTTTGGTTGTGGCAGGTACGATACGTTCAACGACAGAGGCTGGCGTGGCGACGACCTTGCGTGTGACCTGTTTGGTCACGGCAGGGATAACACGTTCCACAGTGTGGGCGGCGTCTTTAATGACACGGCGCGTTTCCTGTTTGGTGATTGCCGGGATAGCCCGCTCTTGTACCGTAGCAGGTGTGCGAACAACACGGCGGTTGACTTGCTTTGTAATGGCGGGAATAACACGTTCAACAGTGTGTGCTGGCTCCTTTACGACGCGGCGTGTTTCCACTTTCGTGATGGCCGGCACGACACGTTCAACGACAGAGGCTGACGTGGCGACGACCTTGCGTGTCACTTGTTTGGTCACGGCCGGAATAACGCGTTCCAGGGTGTGTGCCGGTTCTACAACAACCCGGCGTGTTTCCTGTTTCGTGATTGCCGGGATAGCCCGTTCCTGAACCGTAGCAGGTGTGCGAACAACACGGCGTGTCACCTGTTTGGTAATGGCCGGAATGACGCGTTCAACGGTGTGGGCGGCATCTCTGACAACACGGCGTGTCACTTGTTTGGTGATTGCCGGAATGATCCGCTCTTGCGTCTGGGCTGGTGTGCGTACAATGCGGCGTGTTTCTAGTTTGGTTACGGCCGGGATGATGCGTTCAACGGTGTGGGCTGCATCTTTTATAACACGGCGTGTCTCTTGCTGGGTGATCGCCGGGATGCTGCGCTCTTGCACAGTTGCCGGAGTGGCGACAATGCGGCGTGTCACCTGTTTGGTCACAGCCGGGATGGTACGTTCCGAAGTTTGTGCAGACGCGGCTAATACGCGGCGTGTTTCTTGTTTGGTCACAGCCGGAATAACGCGTTCAACTGTAGTCGCTGGTGTGGCAACCACACGGCGGGTGACTTGTGTTGTCACGGCCGGGATAACCCGCTCAACAATAGAAGCTGGCGTTGCGATACGGCGGCGTGTTTCCATTCTGGTGACAGCAGGGATGACGCGCTCTTGCGCAGTCGCCGGTGTCCTGACGACACGGCGTGTCTCTTCTTTTGTCATAGCCGGAATGATCCGCTCAATCGTTGTTGCCGGTGTTTTCACAACACGGCGGGAAATTTGCTTGACCACAGCCGGGATCACACGCTCTTGCGTGCTGGCCGGGCGGTCAACCACACGGCGGGTGACTTGTGTTGTCACAGCCGGGATAACCCGCTCAACTATGCTGGCTGGCGTAGCAATACGGCGACGTGTTTCCGTTTTGGTGATTGCTGGAATAGCCCGTTCCTGGGTTGTTGCCGGACGGTCAACTACGCGGCGCGTAATTGCCGATGTTTGAGCCGGAATAACCCGCTCAACGGTATGTGCGGCTTGGTCAACGACGCGGCGGGTGATCTGCTTGGTGATTGCCGGTGTTACCCGTTCGACCACCTGAGCATTTTCAGCCAGTACGCGCATTTGGTATGTACCCGTTTGCGCGCCAAAGTTTCCGCCGTCGTAAGCACGCGTGCCATTACCTCTGCGGTCTGCTGCATCTGCGGCAGCGCGTGAGAGATTATCACGGTCATCGGCACCATCATTATTGCGGTCAACAAAGCCTGAAATAGTGCCAGTTGTATAGGTACTGTCTAGCAAATTAGCGCTTGATGCTTCGGCATAGCTCATAACCCGGGCAGGTGAACGCACGATGCGGCGTGTAAGTGTGCTGGTTTTGGCTGGAATGGCGATCTCTTCGACATTTGCCTGTCTATCAACCACTCTGCGTGTGATTTGCTTGGTGATTGCAGGCACGGCTCTTTCAACTGTGCGTGCTGGCGTGACCAATACACGTTTTGTGATGGTTTTATACTGGGCCGGGATTAGCACAAGACACAGGATTTCCCCTGTCGCGTTCACAACCGTCTGGGTTGATTCGACGATTTGCTCAGACGTGCCTTCAAAGACTGTAAATTGGCGCGGCGTGTTGGTGTTGATACGGCCAGTTCTTTGGATTTGACCATAGTTCAGAGCCTGGGAAGCGGGCTTCCACTCTTCGCGGGACGGCGAAACCAGCAAGCGCTCAGTGCGTGTTTCCCAAACCGCTGGAACAACTTCGATTTCCGTGCGGGCCGGCTGGACGACAATTGTCTCGTTAACCGTTCTGTAAGATGCCGCAACTGCGCGTAGCTCTGTTGAGGCTTCCTGGATAACAATAGTTTCAGTAACCGTATCATATTGTGTCGGGATAACCACAAGGCGTTCGGCTGCATCCCGCGCCTGATAGGTCGCGGTTTGCGTGGCAAATTTAGCAGGGACGGTGACATATTCTACCGTTTCTGGCTGGACAATCATGGTTTCAGTAACTGTTCTATAGGTCGCAGGTACAACAACCAGTTCGCTGGCAGATTCCTGGGTAACCATGGTTTCAGTGACATCACGATATGTGGCCGGAATAGCAACCAGTTCAGTGCTTGCGTCCTGGACAATGATCGTATCTTGGTAGCTTTCATATTCGGCTGGAATAGTCTGATAATCAACGGTTTGCGGCGTTACCACTACTGTGTCTGTAACGGTTCTGAATGTGGCCGGAATTGCGACCAGTTCGGTTGTCGCCTCGCGCTCGACAATGGTCTCGGTTACTGTGTCGTAAACGGCAGGAACGGACACCAATTCAGATGAGGCTTCTTGCACAACCACGGTCTCGGTTACGGTCTCAAAAACGGCTGGAATAGAAATCATTTCGGTCGTGGCTTCTTGTACCACAACGGCTTCTTGGTAGGTTTCGTATTGTGCCGGAACGGTGACATAGTCAACGGTTTGCGGTGTAACGACAACTGTGTCTGTGACCGTTTTGAAAGTTGCAGGAACACTGACCAGTTCAGTCGTTGCCTCGCGCACAACAATAGTTTCAGTCGCACTTTCAAACACAGGCGGTGTTGTGATCAATTGTGTCGAGGATTCTTGTGCCACGATTGTATCTGTGACGGTCTCGAATGTGGCTGGAATAGAAACAAGTTCTGTGGAGGCTTCCTGAACAACAATGGTTTCGGAAACGGTTTCATATGTGGTCGGAACAGCAACATATTCTACTGTTTGCGGGGTTATCACAACCGTTTCGCTTACGGTCTCGTAAACAGGCGGTATGGTTACAAGCTCGCTCGAAGCTTCCTGAACCACTATGGTTTCGGATACGGTCTCGTAGGTGGCCGGAACGGTGATGTACTCAACGCCCGCAGCTTGAACAACAATAGTTTCGGATACGGTCTCGTAAACAGGCGGTATGGTCACAAGCTCGCTTGACGCTTCCTGGACAACAATAGTTTCGGATACGGTCTCGTACGTGGCTGGAACAGTAGCATAATCAACGGATTGGGCTTGCGCCAGCATTGTCTCTGTTACAGTCTCAAAAGTTGCTGGAATGGTCACAAGTTCTGTGGAGGCTTCCTGAACAACAATAGTATCAGATACGGTCTCGTATGTGGCCGGAACGGATACATATTCAACGCCCGCAGCTTGAACAACAATTGTTTCGGATACGGTCTCGAATGTGGCCGGAATAGAAACAAGCTCTGTCGAGGCTTCCTGAACAACAATTGTTTCGGATACGGTTTCATATGTGGCGGGGACGGTGACATAGTCAACGCCTTGTGGCTGTGCGAGAATGGTCTCTGTTACGGTCTCGAAGGTGGCAGGTATGGTCACAAGCTCTGTTGAGACTCCTTGCACGACGACTGTCTCTTGGTAGGTCTCGTAAGTGGCAGGGACAGTGACATAATCAACGCTTTGCGGTGTAATCAGAACCGTGTCGGTCACAGTTTCATAGACGGCAGGAACAGTGATAAGCTCGGTTGTCGCTTCTTGAGAAATATAGCTCTCTGAAATTGTCTCATAAACGGCTGGAACCACGATCAATTCTACAGTTTGTGGTGTGACCACATATGTTTCTGTGACGTTCTCGAATATGGCGGGAATGCTGACCAATTCGGTCGAAGCTTCCTGAACTGTAACGGCTTCGGAGACGGTTTGGTAAGTGGCCGGAACGGTGACATAGTCAACACTGGCAGGTTGAACCACAACGGTCTCTGTCACAGTTTCGAACACGGCTGGAATTTGCACAAGTTCTGTTGACGCTTCTTGCATAACCACGATGTCGCTCACCGTATCGTAAATGGCTGGCACCGTTACATAATCAACGGTTTGCGGTGTCACCACAATCGTATCCGTCACGGTTTCAAATGTAGCAGGAATAGTGACCAACTCGGTTGAGGCTTCCTGGACAACGATAGTGCTGCTAGCGGATTCGTACACGGCAGGAACGCTGATATATTCAACGCCAGCGGCTTGTACAACTATGGTGTCTGTCACGGTCTCGAATACTGGCGGAACCGAAACCAACTGGGTCGAGGCTTCCTGGACAACGATGGTCTCGGACACGGTTTCATATGTCGCCGGAACGGTGACATAATTAACGCTTTGTGGCTGCACAATGATCATGTCGGTAACCGTTTCGAAAGTTGCCGGTACGGACAGAAGCTCTGTTGAAGCTTCTTGCACGACGATGGTGTCTGATACGGTCTCGTAAACAGCTGGAACCGTTACATAGTCCACGGTTTGCGGGGTCACAACAACGGTGTCAGTGACGGTTCTGAAACTTGCCGGGATTGCGACCAGGTCTGAACTTGCGTCTTGAACGACTATAGTTTCGGTAACAGCATCATAGGTAGCAGGCACGGTTACATATTCAACGCTTTGCGGTTGAACAACAATTGTGTGCGATACGGTTTCAAAAACAGGTGGAATTGTTACTAATTGTGTACTGGCTTCCTGAACGACAATGTCTTCTGTCACGGTGCCATATCCGGCTGGTACGCTGACCAGTTCAGTGCTGGCAGGTTGCATAACAATTGTCTCGCTGACGGTTTCAAATGTCGCAGGGATGGTGATCAGCTCAGAGGATGCTTCTTGGACAACAACCGTATCGGATACGGTTTCATATGTGGCAGGAATTGTCACATAATCAACAGTTTGAGGTGTAATTACGACCGTTTCTGTGATGGCTTCATGGGTTGCCGGAATTGATACCAGTTGAGTTGTAGCTTCTTGCACAACAATAGTTTGCGATACAGTTTCGAAAACAGGCGGTATAGCAACCAATTCCGTTGTGGCATCTGACACGACGATGGTTTCGCTGACAGTTTCAAATGTTGCAGGGGTGGTGATCAGCTCAGAGGATGCTTCTTGGACAACAACCGTATCGGATACGGTTTCATATGTGGCAGGAATTGTCACATAGTCTACGGATTGCGGTTGCACCAGTACAGTCTCGGTAATGGCTTCAAAGGTCGCCGGGATTGTTACAGGTTCCGTGGTGGCTGCTTTGACGACAATTGTCTCGGTGACAGTTTCGTAAACCGGGGGAATAGCGACCAGTTGGGTCGATGCGTCCTGAACCACGACGGTTGCTGTGACCGTGTCATAGACGGCCGGAACAGAGGCGTATTCAATACTTTCAGGTTGAACCACAACGGTTTCGGTTACGTTGCCGTAAACGGCTGGAATAGTAACAAGTTCGGTCGAGGCTTCTGAAACCACGACGGTTTCGGTTACTGTGCGGAATGTCGGCTGCGCAAACGCGCCTGTTCCGGCAAAACCGGTGCCTGTTCCAGTGTAAGAATTTACGGCGTTGCGAGCTATGAGGGAACCATTGGAACGTACAATGCTGCCGTTATTGTTGATTGTGCCAAGTCTGCGGCCATTTGTTGTGGTAACATTCATGTTGCCATCAACATGGTAGCCCGTAGAGCCTATAGTCAAGATTGTGTGAGCGTCAGAGCCAGTACCAATAAGGGTGAGGGGGTTCACGGCATTGCGGGCAATGATGGCACCATTGGTGCCGACGATGCTGCCGTCTCTGTCAACGGTTCCAATTACATCGCCACCAGCATTGCGAACCGTGCGGTCCGAATCGATGTGGTAGTGAGTTCCGTTTATATCAAGTCTGATCTTGCCAATACCCGGAACCAGGCGTGTACCGATGGAAGAACCGACGGGTACGATTTCGAAACTGGCGTCTTGTATTAGAATGCGTTCCGTTACGGTTTCATAACGGGCAGGGATTTTGCGTAATTCCTCACCAGATTCGCGCAGAACGATTTGTTCGGTTGAAACTTGGTACTGTGCAGGGACAATGACCCGTGCAAAGCATTCGCCAGGAAGTGGATTGCCGGGCGGCAAGTCCTGAGCGATGGATGGTAAGGCTAAAGCGGCAGTACATACTGCCAATAAAAGTGTGCGTTTCATATCAAAATTCCCCTAAACTCAACAATAAAACATCTACGTATGCAGACGTATAATTCAACAATTAAACATCTGCCAATGCAGACATGAACCTGACCTTAACAAAAACTTAATGTTTTGGCTAGGTGATAATGCACGCGTAGTACACTTTTTTGACAGTAACCAAACATATTATGCGTCACAGGTGAAAAGGTTTGAAGAAAGACACCTGAGCCGCGTGTAACATTTCCCTGTCTCCACGTGTGTCGCCGTAAGCTTCGGCTAAAACATAGGGGGTTTCGGCCATTTCTGCCTCAATTTTGGTCATTTTGCCCGGCCCCCAGCAATTTGGGCCTAAAAGTTCGCCTGTTAATTTTCCGTCCTTTATTTCAAGGTCAGTCGCGATTACGCGCTCTATACCGTTATCTTTCGCCCAAATATCAAGATAATTGCTGATAGATGCTGAAACTATATATAGTGTATAGGGAGGTTTGTTCTTCTCGGACAACGCTTTGAGGGCGGCGGGACGAATCAAACCGGGGATCACCTCGCGGGCAAATTGCGCAGCCCGCCGGTTCAGTTCATCCGCATCGGCACCCTTGAAAAACGCACGCACCAAATGAGCTTTCACGGTATCACGCGGTACAATCCGCAGCACATATCCGATCAACACAGGTGATAGTTTCAATATATTTAAAATCCAGCGCGGCGTCCCGACCCAATAGCGAAAAAACAAGGCCAGAGTATCCGTAGTCGTGATTGTGCCGTCAAAATCAAAGGCGATCATCTGAATGGGTTGATTTATGGGCTTATTACTCAAGATAATCTCCTGACAGTGTGAAACTTCTTATTTATTTTGGGCGCACGACAATTTTCTGTGACACTTTGCCAGATAATGGGTTAACATTAGGAAAGTCAAGTGAATGACAGGGTTGAGGAAAGTTTTGACGGCCCTCAATCTCCCCAAAATTTCACTTGCTTTTCCGGTGTGAACGGTAAATCTTTGGTTATGAAGAATCGGGAAGAAATTGAGACGCCGGGGGTTAAGTTACCGCCGCCGCTTATTGTATTGGCTATTTTACTGGTCGGGCTTGGGCTTGACTATGTTTTCAAGACCGAGTTTAGCAATGGCGCCTGGTGGTTACAAATTGTCGGTGTTGCCCTGGTGGTTTTGGGGCTGGTGCTTAATTTGTGGTCTGCGGTTATGTACCGCAAGGCCAAGACCAATATTCTGCCCCATACCGCCGATAGTAATTTGATCGAGGTTGGCCCATTTGCTCGATCGCGCAATCCGATTTATCTGGGCATGTTGGTCGTATTTGTCGGGATTAGTCTTATATTGAACGCGCCCTTGGCCCTCTTGTTCGCGCCTCTAGCCTGGTTGGCTCTGCGCTTTTATGTAATTGCCCGCGAAGAGGCTTATTTGGTGCGCCGTTTTGGTGATGAATACACATCTTACCAGTCTCGTGTCCGGCGCTGGATGTAATTTATAACAAACTGGAGATTTCCGTGAAACTGCAATTCATTCTATCCGTAACACTGGGAGCGCTTTTGCTCGGTGCGTGTACGCCCAAGGACGAAACACCTAATATCAACGACGTGGATTTCGCCCACCAGGCCAGCGACCTTAAACCCGACCCGGCTGTGGTGTACGGCAAATTGCCCAACGGGGTACGTTATGCGGTTATGCGCAATGATACTCCGACCAAAACGGCGGCGCTCAGGGTGCGTATCGGCGCAGGTTCCCTGAACGAGACGGACGGTTTTCGCGGCGGCGCGCATTTTTTGGAGCATATGGCCTTTAACGGCTCCAAAAATATTCCTGAAGGCGAGATGATCAAACGTCTGGAGCGTTTTGGGCTTTCGTTCGGGGCTGATACCAATGCCTATACCAGCTTTGACGAGACGGTCTATATGCTGAACTTGCCGGATATTGGCGAGGACGTTCTCAACGAAACCTTGATGATCATGCGCGAAACTGTCGAAAACATGACCCTGGCACAAAGTGCTATTGATAGCGAACGTGGCGTCGTCCAATCGGAAAAACGCCGCCAGGATAGTCCGGGCGTGCGCGCTTCTTTGGCCCGCTTCAAGTTTTTTGCCAAAGGTTCGCGTCTGTTTGGCCGGATGCCCATTGGTGTGGACGAAACTTTGGAAACCATGAATGCGGATTTGTTTCGCGAATTTTATCAAAGCTATTATCGCCCTGAAAATACATTCGTCGTATTGGTCGGGGATATTGACACTGATTATGCCAGTACCAAGATAGCAGAGTATTTTGCTGATTGGCAAGCGGTCGGTGAGGCGGGGCCAGAGATGAACGCAGGCACAACGCCGCCCCGGGCTAGCGAGGTCGGGTATTTCACCGACCCGGAAATCCAGACCAGTATCACCCTGGCCACCATCAAGCCCTATACTGATGAGGCCGATACAGCCGCACACCGTAAACGCGGGTTTATTGAAGGCTTGGGCAACCGTATTTTGAACCGGCGGATATCGGCGTTGGCGCAAAAGTCCGACGCAGTGTTTCTCTCTGGCGGTGTCGGTATCTCCTACTCGTTTAAAACCATGGAGCAGGCAAATCTGACCATGTCGTCGCGCCCGGAAAATTGGAAAAAGGCTCTGGCGGTCGGGGAGCAAGAACTCCGTAAAGCATTTGAATTTGGGTTTACACAAGCCGAACTGGACGAGCAATTGGCCAATTCGCGCAAAGGCATGGAAGTGGCCGTGCAAACCGCAGAAACGCGCCGCACCAATAGCCTGGCAAGCGGGGTTTTGAGCGGCTTTGCCAATGAAAGTGTGTTTACCCATCCTTCCGCAGGTTTGGAGCGGTTTGCGACTTACAGCGATGATATTACGTTGGAACAGGTGTGGGGTGCGTTTAAAACCCAGTGGTCAGATTTGGACAATCCATTATTATATCTACAATCCAGTGAAATCCTGGACGAACCTGCGGGCGAAATTCGGGCCGCCTATGACGCCAGTCTTGCTACGCCGGTCGAGGCTAATCAGGTCAAGGAAACAGGTGCATTCGCCTATACGGATTTTGGCAAACCCGGCAAGGTAGTTTCCCAAACCCGGATAGAAGATGTGGATGCATATCTGATCAAATTTGACAATAATGTCATGCTTAACTTCAAGCGCACCGACTTTGCCAAGGACAGTATCAGTATTTCCGTGCGTATCGGCGGTGGCAACCTGTCCATGCCGCGCAAAAGCGCGGCCCTGAGCTATCTGGCCAGTAGTGTTATGGGTGCTGGCGGGCTTGAAGCCCATAGTGCCGACGAAATTAGGACTCTGATGGCCGGCAAGGCAGTGGGAACAGGGTTTGGTTTTAGCACAAAATATTTCCATATTTCGGGCGCAACCGTCCCCTCCGACCTGGAGGGCCAGTTTAATATGATGGCCGCACAATTGACCGCACCAGGCTATCGGGACGAGGCGCGGGCGCGGTATTTGAAATCTCTTGAAAGCTGGTATCCGACACTTGATTCGACGCCGGGCGGTGTTGCCAGCCGCGATGTAGCGCGGCTCTTGCATTCCGGCGACCTGCGCTACGGTATTCCGAGCCTGGACAAATTACTGGCTCCGAAAACGGACGAGATCAAAGCCTGGCTCACGCCGTTTCTTGAAACCGGGCAAATTGAAATTGCCGTGGTTGGAGATATAGACAGGGACACCATAATTCAACAGGTGGCACGGACTTTCGGGGCGCTGCCAAAACGCGACATAGGTTTAGGTTCTTATCTGGACATGACGAAACTCACATTCCCCAAAGGCAAGCGCAAACCAGTAACCTTGAGCCATTCCGGCGATGCTAATCGAGCCTTATTGCAAGTCTATTGGCCCGCACCAGACGGTACGGATACGACGATTAACCGTCGCCTCGGTGTGCTCCGCAGTGTTTTTTCCAACCGCTTGATCGATATTATTCGTGAAGATGAAGCAGCGGCCTATTCGCCGTCCGCCGGGCGCAGTGGTTCCCGCTACTATCCGGGCTATGGTTATATGTCGACCTCCCTTGGTCTGACGCCTGAAAAGGTTCCAGATATGATCAAGGTTTTGGACAATATTGCTAAGGATTTTCAAACAGGAAATATCAGTGATGATGACTTTAAACGCGCTATTACACCGATATTGGAGAGTTTGGATACGTCCTTGGAGAGTAATGCATATTGGGGCGGGGTAATCGCCACGGCTCAAACCGACACATGGGGGGTTGATAATTTCCGCACCCGCGCACAAGCGTATCAAAACATGACACTAGACGATATTAAACCGTTGGCAGCACAAATCTTCAAAGCCGAAAACGCTTATAGAGTGCAAATTTTACCGCAAAAATAGACTTCGACTGTAAAATGGCCTGATTTTCATATCTGGTTAACCATAATGCCAGCTAGACCGTGTCTCTATGGGACACGGCCTAGACTTGGCATGACCTCTGCATTTTCTCCTACGAATTACGCTTTTATTTATGTGGAGATTAAAATGCCTATAACGACTTTTTTCAAAGCCTACAAAAACAACACGGACGGCAATTTCGCCATTACATTTGCTGTCAGCTTGTTGATGCTCATTGCTGTTGTTGGTGCGGCCCTCGATTTTTCTATGGCGCAGTCGTCCAGAGTGAAAATCCAAAACGCAGCGGACTCGGCCGTATTGGCTGCGGCGAAATCTGGAGAGACCGGACAGTCTGCGCTACTCGGTGTCGCGGCGGAAGTGGTCAATACCAACAACCTGACGAGCGGTACCTTGACGACTACTTTGAATTTGACGGCTAATGGTCGTGTCCGTATTGATGTGTCTGGGCAATATGATACTTATCTCATGGGTATATTTGGCTATCCGACAGTAGATATCGCTGTGGTTAGCGAAGCGCCGCTTGGGGCTAGCGAACCTGTTAATATTGCTTTGGTTCTAGATACCACTGGCTCCATGTCCGGTGCCAAGTTGGGGTCTTTGAAAACGGCGGCAAATAATTTGGTTGATTTACTGGAAAGTTATGACAATGACAGTTTGAAAGTTTCCGTTGTCCCGTTTTCCCAATATGTAAATGTAGGCGTATCGCGCAGAAATGCACCATGGATTGATGTGCCAGCTGATAGCTCAACAACGGGTTTAGAAGTTTGCCGCATGCGCCGCGATGTGGTTTCGCGTAGCAATTGCCGCAACGAAACTCGCACCAGATATAATGACGGCGTGCCTTATACATATACACGAAGAGTATGCGATATCGAATATGGCCCTGAATACCGTTCTTGTTACACGCCGACACAAAATCGTCGCTGGCATGGGTGTGTGGGTTCACGCAATACGCCGCACAATGAACGAGTGGCCTATGATGGCCGGGAAATTCCAGGTTTGATGAACGTACGTTGTGGTAGCGAACTTCGCCCGCTCACCAACGACATGGGTGCAGTTAAATCAACCATTAACGGGCTTCGTGCCCGTGGATTGACCTATATCCCGTCCGGCATTGCTTGGGGATGGCGCACTCTGAACAACAGTGAACCATTTACAGAAGCTCGCGGCCCATATGAAGCCAACACGCAAAAAGTTATGATCATTATGACGGACGGTGACAATACCCGCTCACAGAACGGTAACAGGCACAATGGCCGGAACATCGCGAACGCTAACCAGACAACATCAAGAATGTGTACAAATGTCAAAGCTGGTGATATCGAAGTCTACACCATTGCCTACGAAATCACCAATAACGCAACCAAAAACCTGATGCGTAATTGTGCAACAAACTCCAGCATGTATTTTGATGCCAGCAACGCAGCGCAGCTAAATGCGGCTTTCGAGGACATCGGTCGTAATCTGATCAAGGTTAGACTGACACATTAGGGTAGGAAATCGTAGCGGTGAGTGCCAAAGGTGGATACCGCGCAAAAGGCGCTAATCCACCTTACGATTCGTGTGCCGCCTTACTCAAAGTTTTCACCAATTCTAGCGCTGCGTCCATGCCGTCTTTGTGAAACGCATCCACGATTGCAGAGCCAACAACAACGGCGTCAGCGGATTTGGCCACTTGTGCGGATTGCTCCGGGGTTTTGATACCGAAACCTACGACAACTGGTAAGCCAGAAGCTTTGCGGATACGCTCCACAGCAGCCGCAACCGATTTTTGTGCGCCCAGGTTTTTGCCGGTAATGCCGGCGACTGAAACATAATAGACAAAGCCTTTGGTATCTGCGACCACTTTGGGTAAGCGGGCATCGTCCGTGGTCGGGGTGGCGAGGCGGATCAGGGCCAGGTCGTGGCGTTCAAATTCGGCTCTCAGCTCCGCGTCTTCCTCGGGTGGTAAATCAACAATAATCGCCCCGTCCACACCAGCGGTTTTCGCAGCGGCGGTAAATTCGCTATAGCCCATATGGTGGATAGGATTAGCATAGCCCATCACTATGATCGGTGTAGTGTCATTGCCCTTGCGAAACTCTGTGGCCATATCAAGCACGGTTTTAACTGTAGCCCCAGATTTTAGTGCCCGAAGCCCGGCCAGTTCAATCACCGGCCCGTCCGCCGCCGGATCCGTAAACGGCATACCAAGCTCGATAATATCAACGCCAGCCGAGGGCAGGGCTTTCATAAGTTCCAAAGAAGAAGCATGGTTAGGATCACCACCCATGATATAAGCCACAAAACCGGATTGGTTAGTGGCTTTTAACGCGGCGAATGTGCGGTCGATGCGGGTCATCTTTCCTTCCTCCGCTTGCAGGGGAAGTACCCCAAAGGGGGGATGGGGGCTGACGCTCTTGCGGCGAAACAAAGATATAGTTCAATCTGAAAACTCAAAAGCGCACAAGAGTACGCGCCCCCTTCGAGTGCCAAGAGGCGCCCACTTCCCCCATGAATGGTGGAAGAATTTATGCCATCTTACCCACTTGCGATATGTATAAGCCGATAAAAATTATGCCAAGAGCCAATATGGAGCGTCATGAAAACGACTCGTCTAGGAACAGGATGCCGACAATAATCGAGAAAACCGGAACCAGATAAACCATCTTTGCAATGGGCACTATATACAAACTTCCCCAAAGCAATATGGTAGGGACTGTCTGGTTT
>JAESQN010000021.1 GCA_016765135.1 Robiginitomaculum sp. | reverse complement strand
TCATTGACGGCTTCGATCTGATCTTGCTGTGTTGGCTTTTCGGAAGGGTGCCAAGATAGCGAATAACTATAAACTGGCTTCTCCAATTTGCGCCCGCCCTTAATACCAGCTTGCGCTTTAAGCTGGTTTGAATGGGTGGCCGTATCGATCATGTGAGCCGTTGCCCTATGCGGGTCGCTGGTCGGCAAATTGCGGGTTTCGGTAAAGGCTACACGCTCATTAGTTTGCGCCTTTTTATCGTGCAAATAATACTGTGATGCGCCTTCGAAACTACGGCCTGCTTGGGCGATGCTGGGAACCATAATCAATCCATTGGTCAAAGAGGTGATCGAGCTTGTCGATTAGATCGTTGAGCTTTGCGGGTGGGGTAAATCCCTCATTTACGGCACGGGCAATTTGATTGAGGTTTACACCGATACGGCGCAACTCGTTGCGGGTCAAAAAGTCGGGGGCTGTGCTTTCATGCACGACCAGATTTTTGCCAAGCGCCGCCGCACGGACAAATTCGGCCTTGGTCAAATTGGCCTTGCTCGCTTGCGACAAGATGCGGGTTTGCTCGGCTGGACTTACACAAAATGCAATGTGTCCAGTTCGCAAATCTGCTGGTGATTTTTTTGGCCGTGCCATTAAAAAAACTCCTCTACAAATTCGGGTATCGGGGGGAAATTCATTCCCCTGATCGAGCGTTTATATTACATATAAACATATCTCGCTACCCTCCTAATAAATATTATAAATGTTACTTTCAAATTTTTAGTTAAGGTGCTATGGAAAAACCTATTCTGGTAAAAAGGCTATCAATGCAATTTGCTGATCTTCCCCGTGGCCTTCCCCGATCTCCTGCCAGTTCTGGCATTGCGCCCCGTGCTTTATGGAACAATCCAAAAACAATCATAGAAGCCGATTTTTGGAAGTTTGGGGCGGGTAAGCTATTTCTGGGGGCTATGGGTGATAACCTGATCGGAGCAAGCGACAACCGCCATTTATTGACCATAGCAGGGACAAGGGCGGGCAAAGGCACAAGCGTAATAATCCCGAACCTGTTGACCTATGAAGGCTCAATTTTCTGTATCGATCCAAAGGGTGAAAATGCCACAATAACAGCAGAACGGCGGGGGCAAGGGCGGGGCATACCAAAAGGCGGGCTAGGCCATGAGGTTTATGTTATCGATCCCTTCAAGGTGGCCGATGTCCCAGACGAGTATCGAGCGGGCTTTAATCCATTTGATTTTCTTGATCCTCAAAGCCCAAATTTTATTGATGATTGCGACAGTTTGGCTGACGCCCTGGTTGTCGCCGAGCCTGGCAAAGAAAACGACCATTGGAACGGCTCCGCAAGGCTAGTCCTGCGGGGCTTTATAGCATGGATTGCTTCCTCTGAAGAAAAAGGAAAAAGAAGCCTTAATGAGCTGAAGCGCATTTTGTATCTTTCGCCTGAAGGCGAAAATGATGACGGATTCGACGATCTAATTTCTGACATGGCCGAAGCCCCGAATATTGCTGACGGTGTACCAATGGAAATGGCGGGCATGTTGCTTGGCATGGGACAAGATGAACGGGGTTCGATCCTCTCAACCGTTCGGCAGAATATCGCCTTCCTATCTTCCCCGCCAATGGCTTCGATCTTATCCGATCAACAAAGAACCGTCGATCTGGCAACTTGGAAAATGGGGGGCAAATCAATTTATCTCTGCTTACCTGCTGGTCGGCTTCATCGGCATAATCGATTTTTGCGAATGTTCATAAATTTGCTTTTAACGGCCATAGAAAGAGAACAGCGCACCCCTGCCCTACCTGCGCTAATGATCCTAGATGAAATGCACGTTCTCGGCCACATGGCGAGCTTAGAAACTGCATCAGGGTTGATTGCGGGGTTTGGGGTTCGTATCTGGTCGATCTGGCAAGACATGAACCAGCTTAAACACCTCTACCGCCAAAGATGGGAAACCTTCCTCGGCAATGCTGGCATACTACAATTTTTTGGCCTGAATGATCTAACCACGCTCGAATATGTTTCAAAACGGCTCGGCACGTCCTCGATCCAGCAAATATCACAAGGCGAGCTTTCAACCTCTCAAAGTGCTGGTGGGTTTAGTGGACAATCAAAATCCATACAACAAAGCCCCCTACTCACGGCTGACGAAGTAGCCTATTTTTTCTCTCGGCAATCGGGCAACCAGTTAATTTTATATGCTGGGGCTGATCCGATCTTTATGCACCGAGTCCCATATTACACCGACACATTTAAGGAGTTTAGAAAATGAAAATTGAAGCTGTAGGATCAGGAATACCCAAAAAAGCACGGATCAAAAGCCAAACTGCCGAACGTGGCGAAGTGTGCTTAAAAGGCCATGTGAATGGTCTTAAAATCGGCGCGGGCATTGTGGGCGGGCTGATCTTTCCGATAATCCTAGCGGTCATGACAGGGGGCGGTTTCATCATCTGGCTAGTTACTGTCATTGCATGGATATTTTTAATTAAACGGATTGCCACCAGCAAACTAGATTTGGTTGTTACCCCTGATATTATCACCATTGACGGGAAAAATTATGATCGGAAATTATGGGGCGGTTTTCGGGCTGGCGTTGTTACCACTCAAACCCAAACATCACAAAAAGGGCAAAGCGCCCAAGTGATCCAAGGTGAAGTGGTTTTTCAATATGGCGGTGTAGAAGAAAAAACTAGGGTAATGGTAGATCATATATTGCATGAGCGCACTGTAAACTGGCTCAATGATTTTGTGGCTAAGGTTCCTACTTCAAATAAACCAGCCCCATCACCAGAAACAGGTGATAGAAAACAAGCGTTTTAATGCTATATAAATATCACAAAGGAGATAAAAATGCTTACCCCCGAGCAAAAAAGAAGAAAACAAGACGTGAGTTTTAGTAAGTTTTTTGGCAATATTTTCCTTTTAATTGCCGCCTTATTGTTTCTTCTAAACCTTTTTGGTGGAATTACTATATTGCAAGACCATGGTAATTTTATCCCTCTCGCTAGCGTATTTGTCCCCATCATAATTTGGATTATGTTTGGTAGGCAGAGATATATTAAAACGGGAAATGCTAATGCTCGCGTTACCGCATCACGCGGCTTGCTATGGCTGGCAATTCAGGCAGGTGTATCGCTATTCATTTTTTCTAATTTATGAGCTAAATAAAGCCCGTAGAGAGAGATTTGAATAAATTCTAAGGTAGGGCTCCCTTTTACACTAGAAAGTGGCTCAGCGGGGCTAAAAAACGGGTTTTGATGAATAACTATTCTGACCTACGGTCTGGCTTCACAAACCTTTATCCGTTGGCGGTTTGTTTCGCTTATTCATTTCTTTGGAAGACAAAGAACGACATTTCTTCGGAGCCGACACTTTCAGATTATCGTAAGAGCGGGCATTACTCACCCCTTCTTAGGGGTCGTAGCGAAGCGTAGAACTGCGAAGCAGTTGACAATGCCTGATCGTCGATATGATGAATTTGTTAGGCGAGAGAGAGTAAAGTAAATAGCCCCGCAAACTTGCAGGGCTATTTCCCTTTAAAGCAATTGGGTTCTTATCCCAATTCCCATATTAAGGCTGTAGCGAAGCGGAAGCCTAGTGTTAATATGTGTTATATATAGTGTTAAGGGGCTGATAGGTGGTCATAAGGTACTGATTTATTTGCAAAATTGGAAATGCTCGGTGTGTAAACCTACGAAAGAAGGTGTGTAAACCTACGAAGAATGGTGTGTAAACCTACGAAAGAAAATAAGGTGTGTGATACTACGAAACTATTGACTTTGGTGTGTGATACTACGAAGCTGATTCTATGGTGTGTGATACTACGAAAGAAAAGTCCCCTCTACTACCAGATCGGCTTACTCAAGGCGACTTTTTTGTATGCGATATTTTTGATGCCGCGCCTAAAGGCGACATGGCTTCAATGGCTCACCCCATATTTTCAATATCGACCAAACCAGATCGGCGCATACGTCGCTATGAGAATGGGAAAAACTTTATCGAGATAACCCCTTCAGTCAAAGGGCTGGCAACTGTCCATGATCGAGATATTTTGATTTTCTGCATTAGCCAGATCATGGCCGCACTTAATTCTGACCAGAAAGTGTCGCAAAAGGTTCGTTTCAAGGCGTTTGACATGCTGACAGCAACAAACCGCCCTACTGGCGGCGAATCCTACGAACGGCT
>JAESQN010000020.1 GCA_016765135.1 Robiginitomaculum sp. | reverse complement strand
TTTCTTCCTCCGTTTTTTACGGGGGAAGTGCCGAAGCTCTTGCGTAGGCGATGGGGGGGGCGCCTCTTGCGCGCTACGGTCTATCGTCATCCACATTTGCTTCGCAACGACGCAAGAGCGTCGACCCCCATCCACCCTTCGGGGTACTTCCCCCATGAAAAATGGGGGAAGGAAAGAGGGGAAAACGCTCAGCACTTTAGCTGAAAGCCTATGTTTTGTCTTCGTCGACATCCTCGAACTCGGCGTCTACGATGTCTTCGTCGTCGTCGCTTGCACCGGATGCAGTGTCCGGCGCGTCCGCACCTTCTTCTGCTGCGCCGGCGTCTTTATAAATGGCTTCACCCATTTTCATGACGGCGGCGGTTAGCTCGGCGGACTTTTCGTTGATTTGTTCCGTGTCTTCGCTTTCGGCCAGTTCGCGGACTTCCGTGATCAAAACCTTGATAGCTTCGCGGTCTTCCTCTTCGATTTTATCGCCGTGTTCTTCCAGGTCTTTCTCGGCCTTGTGCGCCAGACCTTCGGCCTGGTTTTTAGCTTCGGCGAGGGCGCGGCGCTCTTTATCGCTGTCTGCATTGCGCTCAGCATCTTTCACCATTTCTTCGATATCAGCGTCGCTTAGACCGCCACTGGCCTGGATGCGGATTTGCTGTTCTTTGCCAGTCGCGCTGTCTTTGGCGGACACGTTGACGATACCGTTGGCATCAATATCGAAGGTGACTTCGATTTGCGGCAAGCCGCGTGGTGCTGGCGGAATACCGACCAGATCAAATTGACCCAGCAATTTGTTGTCCGCAGCCATTTCGCGTTCGCCTTGGGAGACACGAATGGTCACGGCAGACTGGTTGTCTGCGGCGGTTGAGTAAACTTGCGATTTCTTGGTCGGGATAGTGGTGTTGCGGTCGATCATGCGGGTAAACACGCCGCCTTCGGTTTCGATACCGAGGGACAATGGTGTCACGTCCAAGAGCAATACGTCTTTAACATCACCCTGCAACACACCAGCCTGAATGGCCGCGCCCATGGCAACCACCTCGTCGGGGTTTACACCTTTATGAGGTTTCTTGCCAAAGAATTTGGAAACTGCTTCTTGAACTTTTGGCATGCGGGTCATGCCGCCAACCAAAACCACATCATCAATATCCGCAGCTTTCAGCCCGGCGTCCGCCAAAGCTTTCTTACAAGGCGCGATAGAGCGTTTGATCAAATCGTCAACCAGAGCTTCCAATTTGGCGCGGGTCAATTTCATGGTCAGATGTTTCGGGCCAGATGCGTCCGCCGTAATAAACGGTAGATTAACCTCATAGCTGGTCGCAGTGGACAATTCTTTCTTGGCTTTTTCCGCTTCTTCGCGCAGACGCTGGAGAGCCAGTTTATCTGATTTCAGATCAATGCCGTTTTCTTTTTTGAACTCGTCTGAAAAATACTCAACAATACGCATGTCAAAATCTTCACCGCCGAGGAATGTATCGCCGTTGGTGGCTTTAACTTCAAATACGCCGTCGCCAATCTCAAGAATTGACACATCAAATGTACCGCCGCCCAAATCGTAAACCGCGATGGTTTTGCCGTCCTCTTTGTTCATGCCGTAAGCGAGGGCCGCAGCGGTTGGCTCGTTGATGATACGCAAGACTTCGAGGCCAGCGATTTTACCCGCGTCTTTGGTGGCTTGACGCTGGGCGTCGTTAAAGTAAGCAGGTACGGTGATTACGGCCTGTGTGACTTTATCGTCCAGAAAAGCTTCCGCCGTTTCTTTCATTTTTTGCAAAATAACCGCAGAGATTTCCGCAGGAGAAAAGTTTTTGTCGCGGCCTTTTATATAGGCGTCGCCAGTACTGCCTTTGACAATGTCATAAGGCACCAATTTGGCGTCTTTTTTCACCAGCGGATCCGTGAACGGACGACCAATGAGCCGCTTGACGGCAAAATATGTGTGCTCAGGGTTGGTGACAGCCTGACGTCTGGCAGGCTGACCGACCAGGCGCTCGCCGCCTTCGGTAAATGCGACAACGGAAGGCGTTGTGCGCTGCCCTTCCGCGTTTTCGATAACCCGGGGTTTGTCGCCGTCCATAACTGCGACACACGAATTGGTGGTTCCGAGGTCAATACCAATAACTTTAGCCATAATGTTTCTCCTTTTGAGCGGCTTGAGTGTCCTTTATCGTGACGGGGCCGCGAAATTTCGTGATACGGATTTCTCCTTCAATGCCCATATGGGTGATAAATCCGCCCCTGCAAGGGCTGGCAGCGGGTTTTGCTGAAATTGTCGCAATTTTTTTGCGTAAAACAGTTATTTTTAGTAGCCTGTGGACATGACAGCTAAATTACCAAACGGATTCGCCTATTACCCCGAATATTTCGACCGATCGGCGCAAAAATCCATGCTGGCCCATGTTAGCGAAGCGGTGCGCGGGGATGCGCCGTTTTTTCAAGGCCGAATGCCGCGCACCGGGCAGGCTATTTCGGTTGTTGGCAGCAATTTCGGACCGCTGGGCTGGGTGGCGGATATTAAAGGCTACCGCTATGATCCTACACACCCTAAAACTGGCAAGCCTTGGCCTCCCATGCCGCAAATATTATTGGACATATGGGACGACCTCACGGATTACCCCGCACCGCCCGAAGCTTGCTTGATCAATTGGTACCGGGAGGGCAACAAAATGGGTATGCATGTTGACCGGGATGAGCATGACCTGGGCGCGCCCATAGTCTCGATTTCCCTGGGCGATCCGGCGCGCTACCGGCTAGGCGGCCTAAACCGCGGCGGAAAAACCCATGCCCTGAAGCTTTCAAGCGGTGATGTGGTGGTGCTGGCAGGTGATGCCCGCCAATGCTATCACGGGGTTGATAAGATATTTTACGGGCAGAGTACATTGGTGCCAAAGGGCGGGCGCATAAATTTGACTTTACGGCGGGTTAATCAGATTTAAGTTTATCGTTTGTAAACCGTAACGCGTTAATTCTCAGTCAAGTCTCGTAAAATTGCCATATTTATGACATAATCAGCACATAACGATTTTTCGACAGATATAGTAAGTGTGTGCGTTGAATACATGTTCGTATTGTTGGCCGTTTAAGCTTATGTAATGTTTATTGGGAGGAAGATTTGCCAGTTTCGCAACTATTTACGAGGATACAATCACGTGGATTGATGTTAGCCGTTACATTGTTGTCCTCTATCATATTGACGGCTTGTGGCGGTGGCTCAACACCGGCGCCCCCAGCACCGCCCCCTCCGCCGCAGCCGCAGCAAGTCTCCCCGGCCTTTAAAAGCGAAACATCAACGGCGCAGTTTCTTAGCCGGGCAACGTTTGGTGCGACCAAAACACAAATTGACGGGCTGAACGATACAGAAGTTTCCGACTGGTTCATAGGCGAGTTTAACAAGCAACCGACGCTGTACCGCGAAAGAATTACGGGAATTCTGGCAGGATTGCCGCAAGACGAGAACTTGTCTGCCAATAGCGTCACCAATTTATTTTTGGATGAAGCGATTGCGGGCAATGACCAGCTTAGGCAGCGTATGGTGCTGGCATTGTCGGAAATACTTGTAACCTCAAGTGACGGCACGTTGAACAGCTATCCGCAAACCATGGCATATTATGTCGATATATTATCTGAAAACGCTTTTGGTAATTACCGGGATTTGTTGCAAGAAATTACATATTCGCCGGGCATGGCGTTTTACCTGACCTATTTGCGAAACCGAAAGGGTGATATGGAAACCGGACGTGTACCGGACGAGAATTACGCCCGTGAAATTTTGCAATTATTTTCAATTGGCCTTGTCGAGTTGGAAATGGACGGTACGCCGAAAACCAATGGGCAAGGGCAGCAAATCGATACATATGATAATAGCGATATCACAGGGCTGGCCAAAGTATTTACGGGTTTCGGTTTGCGCGACAGTAATTTCCGTAGCCTCTTTAGGGGATGCAGTAGCAGAAGAAGGGATTGCCCCAGGGTTTACCAACCACTCGAAATGTTTGATGACTATCATTCTGAATTGGAAAAAACTTTTCTGGACTTGACCATTCCAGCAAACACCAATGGGACGGACAGTGTCCAAATGGCCTTGGACGAAATTTTCAACCACCCGAATGTCGCGCCGTTCGTATCAAGGCAATTGATCCAGAGGTTTGTAACTTCACATCCCAGGCCGCAATATGTGCGCCGGGTTGCCACCGCTTTTGAAAGCGGCAGGTTTACACTGCCAAGCGGTACGGCGGTGGGCACGGGACAGCGGGGTGATTTAAAAGCTACATTGGCGGCCGTGTTGCTTGATGCCAATGCCCTGCGCGATCCGGCAGATACGCCGGACGATTTTGGTAAAATCCGCGAGCCTATGTTGCGGTTTATCAATTGGGCCAGAACATTTGGCGAGACGACCCCTGACAGTGCAGATGAGCGTTGGCTTAGGGATATGACACAGTATATTGGACAACATCCGTTTCGCGCCAGGCACGTCTTTAACTTTTTCGAGCCTGAGCATGTAGCACCAGGCACCGAAACTGGAGCTGCCGGGCTAACCGTGCCGGAATTGCAAATCATCAATGCGAGCAGTGCGATCGGGTATATCAATTTTATCAACACATTTGTTTATGACGATTCGCGGACTAGATCCGGGGATCCGGACGGCGGCGTCAATGCTGATTATACGCGGCAAATTGGCCTTGCAGACGATGCGCGTGCTTTGGTGAACGATCTGGATTTGTTGCTGACGGGAAATCAACTTAGCACTGTCACCAAGGACAGGATTGTCGAACTGTTGGGCGAGATCACCGTAGATGCAGGCTCGGAAGATGAAGACAGAATTTCGCGGGTCAAGGTGGCCGTTTCAATGGTGATGACATCACCTGGTTATCTTGTGCAGCGCTAGGAGGATATTATGATTGATCGACGTTATTTAAATAATAGACGGGCATTTCTTAAAGGCATATCTGGCGCAGGGGCTTTGTCCTTTCTGGGCGGCACGGGCATTTTGTCGGCTATTGGAAACTCGTCCGCACATGCGGCGGAGGTCTCTGGGTATAAGGCTTTGGTCTGCTTGTTTATGCACGGCGGGCAAGACTGTAATGACACAGTGCTGCCCTATGATCAGGCATCCTATGATAGCTACGCACAATTGCGGTCGGGCCTTTTGGCGAATTACGCCGCTAGGCTGGGCGGGTCAAACCGGACACGAGACCGACTTTTGCAATTAAACCCAACCAATGCTGCGGATTTTGGCGCGCGTCAATTCGCATTGCCTGACGATTTATCTCCGCTTAAAACATTGTTTGATACGGGTAATGCTGCTATTTTAGGCAATGTCGGCCCGCTCATTCAACCTATGACCCGTACAGAATACCAAAACGAAGCAATTGCGCGCCCCAAACAGTTATATTCCCATAATGACCAACAATCCACATGGATGAGTAATGCACCAGAGGGTGAAATTTTGGGTTGGGGCGGAAAATTCGCCGATACGGTCGTTGCTTCAGGGGCCAATCAGGAAGATATGTTTACGGCCATAACCTTGGATGGGAATACCGTGTTTTTGTCGGGAGACGAGGTGCAACAATACGCGCTGAACACTAATGGCCCTCAGCAGGTTAACGGTCTGAAAAACCGGGGAAGTGCTTTGCTCGGTACAGGCCGGAGATCGGAATTGGCCAGGAGATTGCTGGAAGATCATTACCGCAATTTGGCGCAGACAAATACCAATTTGTTTCAGCGTGATATTTCTGCCATCAATGACCGGGCCTTTACCCTGAACGAAACATATAGCACAGCGCTTGAAAATGCCCCGGAATTACAAACAGAGTTCCCAAATAACAGTATCAGCAGACAGCTTAGATCCGTAGCCAATACAATAAACATCCGCAGTGCGCTCGGGGTCGGGCGCCAGGTGTTTTTTGTTGGTATGGGGGGATTCGATACCCATGACAATCAAGCCATAAACTTGCCAAACCTGCAAAGTGTATATGCAAATGCTATTGCGGCATTTTATCAAGCGACTGCGGAGATGGGTGCGGAAAATGAAGTGACTTTGTTTACGGCATCTGATTTTGGCCGGGCTTTGCGCGAAAACGGTAATGGTACGGATCATGGTTGGGGCGGGCATCAATTTATTGTTGGCGGCGCGGTCAATGGCAACCGGATTTACGGCGACATTCCGCCCTACAGCATTGATCACGACCAAGACGCTGGTAATGGCCGCTGGATCCCCCAAACGTCGGTTGAGCAATATGCGGCTACATTAGGGCGTTGGTTCGGGCTTACGGATGGTGAGCTTGCGAGCGCATTACCAAATTTGGCAAATTTCGGCCAAAGTGATTTGGGGTTTATGGCCGGGCCGGCCGTTTAGGAAATGCAGTCTTGAGTTAAGGCGTACCGGCCCTGAGCCTAGTAGCTTGCTGGTTGCGCAGGCGGGACGTAGAGTTCGGGGACGAAAGCTTGATTTTCGTTTTCATATTCATGCGCGGTTGCATCTCCGCCCTGGCCCTTGCGCAAGAGTTGAATATGGACAAAAATCCAAAGCAATACCCAGACAAGTATGAAGATTGCGTAGGTCATTCCGGCCCATTCCGGTAGGGCGCCGCTGAGCATAAAGTTTGTAATCATGGCGAGAGGAACATAAAGCCAATACACAATGTGTTGCCAGAGCCGACAGCCAACATCATTCAGCCGCCGCGTGAACACGGCAACATAGGGCAGTAAAATCAGTAAAGTGAAAACCTTGATGGGCAGAATTTGCATATCTACGTCAATGTTATAAATGGCGGCGGTCACTGCCAGAATGAGGAGATAAATTATCGAGGCGATGAAGTAAAACCACCAAAATTCGGACCGCGAGGCCCGCCCGCGAAAATTAAATGATTTGGTAATTACACTTGTAACAGCTTCAATCGGTCCCATGATATTCTCCCACCTTTGACAGGAGTATAGCGCGATTGTTTTAAATTCAAATTAATGGCTCCTGAGCCAGTAGAACGTACCGCTTAAAATACCGGGTACAGGTGTTTTGTTTTGGGTCTGGATACTCAACAAAAAACAGAGGCTCTATGCACCCTACGGGGGTTTTCAACACATCAAAATTAGAGACACGTTCTATTAGTCATAGACTTTGCCCAGCTCATTCGTGTTTTTAGCATAACCCTCACCAGAAAATTTTGACAATGAGCCTGCAATAAGTTCTGGCTTTCCTACTAATTTTTATCGTTTAACATAATGACTAAACTAGTTTAGTCATTATGTTAAACGCATCAACCTAATATTGATTTGTGCTAAAAGCCTGATGCTCCTGCCGGCTTCACCCGGAGAAGTCTGTAACGTTTATACGAGTTCTGTCGTATAATCACTACAGACATGACTTGAAGCTTTCAGAGCCTTGGGCTACACACACCTCACATTACGCAAATAAGATATTTGACTGGGAGTACTTCATGGCTGGACATTCAAAATGGGCTAATATTCAGCACCGTAAAGGACGGCAGGACAAGGCCCGTTCCAAGCTGTTTTCCAAGCTGTCCAAGGACATCACCATAGCTGCCAAGCTTGGTAGCCCTGATGTGGATATGAACCCGCGCCTGCGTCTCGCCGTTAACAATGCCAAGGGCCAGTCTATGCCCAAGGACAATATCCAGCGGGCTATCAGTAAGGGTTCGGCGGGTGAGGGCGCGGACTATGACGAAATGCGCTATGAGGGCTTTGGCCCGGCGGGGATCGGCATTATTGTCGAGGTTTCCACCGACAATAAAAACCGCGCCGCTATGGAAGTGCGCACGGCGTTTTCCAAAAACGGTGGTGCTCTCGGTGAAACCGGCACCGTTTCATTTGGCTTTGACCAGATTGGTGAAATTACTTACCCGCTCGGGGCCGGTGATGAAGATGCCGTCATGGAAGCGGCTATGGAAGCCGGGGCGGATGATGTGCAGTCTGACGAGACGTCCCATGAACCTGATAATGGGCCTGATAATGCGCCATTACATACATTTTTGACCGCCCGCGATCAATTGGCTGTGGTCGCCGCCGAGCTTGAGAAAGCCTTGGGCGATGCGCCTAAAAGCGTCAATTTGATTTGGAAAGCGCAAAATATGATAGACGCGCCTGACAAGGCCGTGACGGTCATGAATTTGGTGGAAGCGCTGGAGGATTTGGACGATGTACAAACCGTCTATCACAATCTCGAACTGTCAGATGCCGCATTGGCGGCTCTGGAGGCATAACGCTCTTTCCCCAAACGTCATTATCCTTCAAGCGCAGCAATGTGATTGAATAGGCAACCGACAACCGACAAAAACACGGCTATACAAGTTGGTGGCAATTTATTATGAGACGCCATGATAACTATACCCAAACCCATTCCTGGACGCCGTTGCCCGCGCCCCAAATTGGCTTCGACCATTGTGCTGTTGCGCGAAATGGACGGCGAGCAGCAGATTTTAATGGGCAAGCGGTCTGCGCGCCATGATTTTATGCCGAGCGTCTATGTATTTCCGGGCGGGCGGGTTGATCCGTGCGATACGTATGCCCCCGCCCTAGATAAGCCAAATGCCCGCACCCGCGAAATCTTGGAAGCCGCCATGACCCCGGCCCGTGCCCAAGCCTGCGTGTTGGCGGCGGTGCGCGAGACATTTGAGGAAACGTCGCTGATCCTTGGGGAGAAATCTGCGCCGCCGCGCTCTATCAATGATGCATCTTGGAAAAGTTTTCATGCCAAGGGGTATTTGCCATGTCTAGCCAATATCGAACTGTTTGGCCGGGCCATCACCCCGCCCCACCGCGATAAACGCTTTGATACATGGTTCTTTTTGGCACGGCTCGCAGGAGAGGCCGCCCGGCGTCCCATAAAAAACAGCCCTGAGCTGGTGGACACGGGCTGGTTTAATTTCGAGCAATTGGCCTTGCTTAAAACCCACAAGGCGACAGATATGATGATCGAGCAGTTGAAAATATATCTTGACTACGATACCCCGCCGCCGGATGTGTTCTTCTCGCACGCCCCGCGTGGGCGCTTTGAATTTACCCGCTTTCCAAAATGAAGCCAGCAGTTATGACCGCTACAAAAATGGACATGTCCCAAAAAATGAGCCTCTCTCATAAAATGAACAGGGCCCAAAAACAGGGCATTGCCACCGCCATTATCTGTACGGGTTTTATTGCTCTGGCTTGGGGGCTATCCTCCCCAATCATTAGCCAAAACATGGAGCGGATGGAGGGTTCCGGCGCTTTGCTGGGTTGGCTGATATCCCTCGCGGCAGTGGCAACAATTTTGTCTACGCCCTTTGTGCCAAAGTTAATGAGCCGGTTTAAGCCCCGCCATGTGATGATTGCCTGCCTGGTGATTGGGGCGGCGACAGTTCCTGCCCTTAAAATTTTCATGACCCCGGCTGCATGGTTTTTGATCAAGTTTATCGGCTCATGCGCTTTTACAATTGTGTTTGTTATTGCCGAAATATGGATAAACCAACTTGCGCCAGAGCATTTGCGCGGGCGGATAATGGGCATGTACGGCGCAGCTTTGGCGGGCGGTATGGGCATTGGCAGCGGCCTGGCGGTCAAAACCGGCATTGATGGCTGGTCACCGTTTCTCATCACCGCAGCCGTAAATTTGGCGGCGGTCTTGCCGTTCATTTTGATGCGCAAAGCCACACAAGTGAAAGCTACATCGAAGGAAGATGCGAGGTTCGGGGTTATTTTCAAAATCATGCGGGCCGCGCCTGCCATTATGATGTGCGGGGTTGTATTTGGTGCCATAGAGCAAAGCCTGATTTATTTTCTGCCTGTCTACGATACTAGGCTCGGTCATAGCGAAGAATCGGGCCGTATCCTTTTATTAATAGCCGCGCTCGGTATTGTCTTGTTTCAATATCCTATGGGCGTGTTGGCTGATAAAATGAACCGCAAACGCTTGACGGTTATCTTGATGGGTGTGGCAGTGATTGGCCCGATAGCCATCGTGTTTGCGGGCGATAATTTTGCTTTGATCGCGACGCTGGCATTCTTTTATGCTGGCCTGACAACGGCGCTTTATACGGTCGGTCTGGTGCGGCTCGGAGAGACGTTCAAAGGCCCGCAGCTAGCCGCCGCCAATGCCGGATTTATTGTCTCTTACGGCATAGGTTCCCTGATCATACCGCCCATTGCCGGAAAAATGATGGATGTTTACAATCCTGGGGGCTTTATGTGGGCGCTGGCCGGGTTGGGACTTGTCGGTTTAGTGGTCACAGTCCTGAGCCTAAAGCATGGTGAAGCCAACCACCGTTAAAATTCCACCGCAACGAAGTTTGCGCCACCGGCTTGCGGAACCTGACATATGGGGCTATGCAGACTTCATTAAACCTTGAGAAGAGAACACTATGTTAAAGAAAACCAGCCTTGGCATATTGCTACTCTTGGCACTGTTGATCGTTATTTCCTACATAGTGATTGGTGCCAAGGACAAGCCGCTAACTGACGACGTGCGAGCTCAGGCTCCGGGCCAGTTCGCCCAGCTTACCGACGGCAAGCTCCATTACACATGGTTTGAGCCGACCACGGAAAATGCCAATGGGCAGACCGTGGTGATGTTGCACGGATTATATGTGCCGCAGCTTATGTTTATCAGCAATGCCCAGGCTTTGGCCGGGGCAGGATACCGGGTTTTACTGGTTGACCATTTTGGCCATGGCTATTCAGACAGGCCCAGCGACGACTATACTCGTGCTTTTTTTGCCCGCGAGGTGAGCGAAATTCTTGAAGTTGTGAATATAGACGGGCCAATAATATTGGCGGGCCAGTCCATGGGTGGTTTGATCGCGACCCAGTTTACGGCGGCCCATCCGGAGAAAATAGACCGGCTGATTTTGTTTGTACCCGCCGGATTAGAAATGCATGGCCCGGATGATAATTTAGGCGCTAAATTGTTGCGCACGCGAGTGCTCGGGGAATGGTTGTGGCGGGTTGTGGGCCGCAAAGCTATTTTGGCACCGCCGCAGCCGCCCTGTGACGTTTGCGGTACGGGTAAATTATTGGACGATGTTTACGAGCAAGCCAAATATAAAGGCTATTTCCCGGCCATGCTGAATATTTTACGAAACTTTAGTATGCGCGACCAGGACATTTATTTCGAGCAAGTGGGCCAGAGCGATGTCCCTGTCCTGGCCATATTTGGCGAGCGCGATGAAACCGTACATATTGACAGCGCCGCCCGGTTTAAAAAAGCCATGCCCAATGCGCAAATCATCATTATGCCAGACGGTGATCACGCCATGAACATTCGCCATGACGCGAAGGTCAACGCCCATGTTTTAGCCTATTTGTCCGCACCCCAGCCAGCCAATGGTAAATGAGCCAACCAATGATAAATGAACCAAATCCCGGAAGCGGTCATGCCCCCCGGTCGTTAATGCCGGATTTATTGTCTCTTACGGCATTGGTTCGCTTATCGTACCGCCCATTGCCGGAAAAATAATGGATGTTTATAACCCCGTAGGCTTTATGTGGACGATGGCCGGGCTGGGACTTGTCGGTTTAGTGGTCGTAAGTCTGCGTTTTAGGCGTTGACATGGATGATTTCGAGACTATGTTCCGCGCTTCAGATTTCATATTTAAGGACTAAATCATGGCGAAGCCAACCACCGTTAAAATCCGCCTTAATTCCACCGCCGGAACCGGGTATTTCTATGTCACCAAAAAGAACGCCCGCACCATGACCGACAAAATGGTCAAAAAGAAATATGACCCGGTTGTCCGCAAGCATGTGGACTTCAAAGAAGGTAAAATCAAGTAGGCCAGCTATGCCTGTATGCCGTCTTGAACGCAGTGTTATTTCCCTAAGAGGAGATGATGTTGCCGAATTTTTGAACGGCCTGATTACCAATTCATTACAAGACGATTTAACCTTCGCGGCTCTATTGACGCCCCAAGGGAAGGTCATTGCTGACTTTTTTATCCACAAAGCCGGAGACCATTTCTTGCTGGAAACGGCAGAGAAATTCGCCAAGGTCTTGGCCCTACGCCTGAAAATGTATAAGCTTCGCGCCAAAATCGACATTGTTGATGTAAGTGCAGATTATGACATTTATGCGCTTTGGGACGGGACGGGAAATATTGGTTTAAACGACCCACGTCACCCAAAACTTGGGCAACGTTTACTCGCCAAGCCCGGCAGTTTATCGCCAGAACACACCCCCGAAGACTATGACCTGCACCGCATGTCCCTCGGCGTCCCCGACAGCATGTGGGATTTTGACACCGAGCAAATGTTCCCGGCAGATGCCAATATGGATTTGCTAAACGGGGTCGACTACAAAAAAGGCTGTTTCATTGGCCAGGAAGTTGTCAGCCGCATGCACCGCAAAACAGACGTGCGTAAGCGGATGCGGGCCGTGAAATTATCAGGTACGGCGCAGGCGGGCGATGGGGTAAAAGCCGGAGGGCGTACTATCGGTAAGCTCAATCATGTAAGAGGTGATATGGGTATGGCCTTAATCCGGCTTGACCGGTTGGCCGCAAGCACAGATGATGTGCTTGTCAACGATATACCCGTTACTATCATGGAGCCAAATTATGAGCCACAATCCTGATCTGCCCCGCTGCGGCTGGGTATCGCCGGGCGACGAGCTTTATTGTCATTACCACGATACGGAATGGGGCGTGCCTATTTATGACAGCAAATCGCTGTTTTCAAAATTGATACAAGACGGTATGCAAGCGGGTCTGGCCTGGATTACGATTTTACGCAAACGCGAGACAATCCTAAAAGCCTTTGACGGCCTAGACCCGGACACCATCGCCCACTATACCGACAAAGACCGCGAACGGTTGCTCGCCGACCCCGGCATTATCCGCTCAAAGCTTAAAATAAACGCCGCCATTTCCAACGCGCAGATTTATATAAAAATGCGCGACGAGGAAGGCATTGATTTTAGCGAATATCTCTGGAGCTTCGTAGACGGCAAACAAGTGCAGAACGCCTGGGCCGAGTTTAAAGACGCCCCGACCAAAACCGACGCAAGTATAGCTATGGCCAAAGATTTAAAAAACCGCGGCTTTAAATTCGTAGGCCCGGTGATTATTTACGCCTTTATGCAGGCGGTCGGCATGATCAATGACCATGAGGTCAGTTGCCATGTTTACGAGACGTGCAAAGCCGCCCGTTAATCCTGCTCATATGTCAGGGACATGAACACATCTTCCAGGTCTGGTTCTTCGGTGCGCAAATCGGCTATGGTAATTTTGGCATTGCTAATTTGTACAAGCAGGTCGGGGATTTTGGCTTTCGCGGTGTTATAGGTGATGGCCAGTGTGCCGTCGTCCCGCAAATCCGCGTTGAGTTTGTTCAATGCGGTTGGGACTTTCGTCAAAGGGATATCAGGCGTGATCACCAAAGTTTTTTGGTCGAGCCGTCCCATGAGGGTTTTTGTGTCTTCATTGGCAGTTATTTCGCCGTTGTGGATGATGGCTATGCGGTCACAAAGCGCTTCGGCTTCTTCCAGGTAATGGGTGGTCAGGATCACCGTCGTGCCCCTGTCGTGCAGTTCGCGCACATATGCCCATAATTGCCGGCGCAGTTCAATATCAACTCCGGCGGTGGGTTCGTCCAATATCAAGACTGGCGGATTGTGGACGAGGGCTTTCGCGATGAGCAATCTGCGTTTCATGCCGCCTGATAATTGCCGCACATAGGCGTCGCGTTTGTCGGCCAGGCCCAAAGCTTCCAGGATTTCGTCGGTGCGGCGTTCGGCTTTGGGGACGCCGTAATATCCGGCTTGGTTTTCCAAAGCCTGGTAAGGCGAGAAAAACACATCCATAGAAATTTCTTGCGGTACGACACCAATTGACGCCCGCGCCTGGCGGGTTTGGGTGTCTATATCATAGCCGCAAATTTTGGCACTGCCTGCTGATTTCACCACCAACCCGGCCAGAATATTGATCATGGTGGATTTACCGGCACCATTCGGCCCAAGCAGACCAAAAATCGAGCCACGCGGTATGGTCAAGTCCACGCCTTTCAACGCTAATTTTGCAGGCGATTTCTTCGACGCCCGATAGGTCTTGGTCAGATTTTTAATTTCAATTGCCGGGGATGTCATAAACGGGTTTCCATTGACCTTGTTGTGTACGGCTCATAGATAGGGGGTAATCCTGTTCACTTCAACAGCAATTGGAGCCTTCATGTCTGAAAATACAATAACAAACCGCGCCGCAGAAACGCAGACCGTGCATACGCACCGCACCGTATGTGACGGCGGCGGTGGCGCGGGTGGTCATCCCAAAGTTTATATGGATATGGGTCAAGCAGACGAGGTCGTGTGCAAATATTGCGGCAAAAAATTTGTTTTTAAGGGGTAAGTTTTTGGCGTACCAAGCGTGCTTCTGCTACTGTGTTTCCCCTCACCCCCATTACCCCTCACCTTGTTCCTCTCCCAAAAGGAGAGGAGACCACGTTCGTTTGTTTTTTTGTCGTAAAAAACCACTTGTGAATACTGATACACCTGCAAAGAAAGTACAGGCAATATCTGAACTATCGACACACAAAAAATGGCAAAGACACCGTCTCCTCTCCTTTTGGGAGAGGAACAAGGTGAGGGGTAATGGGGGTGAGGGGAAACACAGTAGCAAAACAGCCTAATACTTAGGTTGCATGACCTTCCCCCTGTCGCTAACCACCCGCTGTAAAGCTATATTTCCGCACATATCTGCTGGTTGCGACGGCTTGTCCGGCTTCGGTTTTAGGGTGGAATTTGGAGGCCATTGCGGCGCGTCTGGCGGCGCGGATAAAGTTATCTTTATAGCGCGGGGCCTTCGCCGAAATGACGGTTGTGCGCACCACATGACCGCGCTCGTCAATATCCAGAGCCAGAGTAATTTGACCAGATATACCTTTGCGGTAAGCGCGGCGCGGATAGCGGGGGCGTTTAGCAAATTTTATGCGCACGGGACGGATATGCCCCGCGTTTAACGGTTGGGTTGTGATGGTCGTAGGGAGGTACTGGGTATTGGTGTAGCTGGCTATGTCGCCAGCCAAACTGGCCTCTGTATTGCCTTTGGCATATCTTGAGCTTTTGTTTTGCGGACTATAGCTGGGCAAGATTAGCTCATCTGCCGGGTGAGTATTGGGGGAGGTTGCAAGCACGGTTTGCTGTGCTTCAACCAGTCCCGTAACAGCCAGCAATTTGGGTAAATCCGTCTGGCGGCTCCAGACATCCCAATTGGTTTTATAGTGTGCGACTGCCCTGGTTTTTTCGTCCCGCGTTTTGCCAATTCCATAAAGCACATCGGTGAGGCCTGCCCAGGCGTTTTGCTCGGATATGGCAAGGGTGTTTTGCCTGGTTTTTGCTCGCCTCGTATCGGTGTTTTGCGGCGTGTGGGCGGTAAAATCCTTGAGCCGCGCCAGTCGCAAACCCGTATGGGGTTCGCCGAGAATATCGAGATAGGTTTGCCGTGTCGTGATTTGCTGATTTAGCATGCCGGGGTGGGTGCCGCGCAGACTTATGACGAGCAATATCCCAACGATTACCACGAGAGGAGGCAACACCAAAAACATCCTATATCTGTGATTGGATGCCAGGTTTTCTTGATCTGTGCTTTGCTCTATGTCTTTACGGTTCACCATTGATTTCCCCTAATCACGCCCAGAGTAGTCTGCAAAAAAGGCAAAAATGGGGCAAGGGGTAAATCCGTTCTTGCATATTGTTCCCAGCTTGCGCACACTCCTACTATGACAGATTTTACCAAACCCGTAAATAGCCGCTCCCATGTAGTTTTGGTGGATGGTTCGGGATATATTTTCCGCGCTTATTACGCCCTGCCAGCCCTGACCCGGCGCACGGACGGGCTGATTATCGGGGCGGTGGCCGGATTTTCCAACATGTTGTTCAAGCTGTTGCGGGAGCAACACGGTGATGAACGTCCGACCCATTTTGCTGTGATATTTGACGCCAAGGGTAAAACTTTTCGCTCGGACATTTATCCCGAATATAAAGCCAACCGCCCACCAGCCCCCGAAGATTTGGTGCCACAATTCCCGCTGGTACGCGACGCGACACGGGCGTTCGGGGCGCAGTCTATTGAAACACCGGGTTTTGAGGCCGACGATATTATCGCGTCCTACGCCGACCAAGCCGAGAAGAAAGGTGCACGAGTTACTATTATCTCCAGCGACAAAGATTTGATGCAGTTGGTCAGTGACCAAATCTGCATGGTCGATACCATGAAAAACAAAACCATATGTGCGCCGGAAGTCATGGAAAAATTTGGCGTTGGGCCGGATAAAGTCATAGATATTCAAGCCCTGGCCGGGGACAGTGTTGACAATGTACCGGGCGTGCCGGGCATTGGCGTCAAAACCGCAGCCTTGCTGATCAATCAATTTGGTGATCTGGATACATTGTTAGAGCGGGCGGGCGAAATCCCGCAAAAGGCCCGGCGCGAAAAGCTGATAGAATTCGCCGACTTGGCCCGCGTGTCCCGAGAACTGGTGACGCTGAAACGCGATATGGAATTGGAGGTTCCGCTGGAAGAGCTGGCCGTGCAAGACCCGGACAGGGATGCACTACTGGACTTTCTCGAAGACATGACATTTCTGACTTTGGCCAAGCGGGTCATCGCCGCCCTTGGGGAGGGTGAAACCGACGGCCTGCGCAAAGACGACAGCGACGAAGCCCGCACGGCAGGTGTCCCGGTATTCGACAAAGCGAAATATGAATGCGTGCAGGATGTTGCGCGGCTGAAACACTGGGTAGCCCGGTGTTTTGAGGTCGGTGTGTGCGCCGTTGATTTGGAGACGGATAGCCTGGACAGCGCGGCGGCCAATCTGGTTGGGGTGTGTCTGGCAGTGGCGGATAATGAGGCCTGTTATATTCCCCTTGGCCATGTGGGCGAGGGGGATTTACTGGGCGGGGGCGCGCCAAAGCAAATTCCGTTACTGGAAGCCCTCGACATACTAAAGCCGATGCTGCACGACGAAAGTGTCCTTAAGATTGGGCAGAATTTTAAATATGATCTGGGGGTGTTTTCGCGCTACGGTCTTTACCCGGCTCCGTTTGACGATACCATGCTGATCTCCTATGCGCTGGAGTGCGGCTTGCACGGGCACGGCATGGATACTTTGTCGGAACTGCATTTCGGTCATGAACCAATCCCGTTCAAACAGGTGGCAGGCACGGGCAAAAACAAAAAAACCTTTGACCAAATAGATTTGGAAACTGCCGTACCCTATGCCGCCGAGGACGCGGATGTGACCTTGCGTTTGTGGAAACATCTAAAGCCTGAACTGGCCAAAGCACAAGTGGCCACAGTTTACGAAACCCTTGAGCGCCCCATGCCGCCCGTCTTAGCGGCAATGGAAAACGCGGGTATCAAAGTTGATAAAGCCGTTTTGGCGCGTTTGTCCGCAGACTTTGAACAAAAGAAATGTGCGCTGGAGGCCGAAGCCCACGCCCTGTCCGGGCGGCCATTTAATCTGGCCAGCCCGAAGCAACTGGGCGAAATCCTGTTTGATGATTTGGCTCTGCCGGGTGGCAAGAAGACCAAAACCGGGGCTTGGCAAACCGGGGCAGGGGTGTTGGAGAAACTTGGGGACGCTCATGCGCTGCCAAAACTGGTGCTGGATTGGCGGCATTATGCCAAGTTGAAATCCACCTATACGGACACTTTACCCAAAGAGATAAACCCGCGCACAGGGCGCGTTCATACCAGCTATTCTCTGGCTTCCACCTCGACCGGGCGCTTGTCCTCAAGCGATCCGAATTTGCAAAACATCCCGATCCGCACTGATGATGGCCGCAAAATTCGCACCGCTTTCGTGGCCGAGGCGGGCCATGTTTTGGTGGCGGCAGATTACTCCCAGGTCGAACTTAGAGTGTTGGCCCATATGGCCGATTTGCCCGCTATGAAACAAGCGTTCGCGGACGGTGTGGACATCCACGCCATGACCGCCAGCGAGATGTTCGGTGTGCCCATAGAAGGCATGGACAGCGCCACGCGCCGCCGGGCCAAAGCGATCAATTTCGGGATTATTTACGGCATATCAGCTTTCGGTTTGGCCAATAATTTGGGGATTTCGCGCACGGAAGCCAAGGAGTATATCGACAGTTATTTCGAAAAATTCCCCGGCATCAAAGATTATATGGAAGCCGCCAAAGACGAGGCCCGCGAACATGGTTATGTCAAAACTTTGTTCGGCCGGAAATGCCATGTGCGCTCTATCAATGACAAAAACCCCATGTACCGCGCCGGCGCCGAACGCCAAGCCATCAACGCTCCCATTCAAGGCACCGCCGCCGACATATTGCGCCGCGCCATGATCAAAATGCCAGACGCGATCAAGAGCGTCGAGGGTGCAAGAATGCTCTTGCAGGTTCACGACGAATTGATTTTCGAAGTGCCGGAAACTGCTGCGGATGATTTGATTGCGGTGGTCAAACCCGTAATGCAAAATGCCTGCGCCCCGGCGCTTAGTTTAAGCGTGCCACTGGTGGTAGACGCCAAAGCCGCGCGTAATTGGAATGATGCTCATTAAGCTGCCTAGAAAAACCTGCCCCAAAAACAGCTTTACAGGCTGTCCCTCACGGGTTACACAAGCGCATGTATGAAATTCGTAAGACGGAAGAATTTTCTGCCTGGATAATGGCTCTGAAAGATAAACGTGCACGCAGTATGATTGGTACGCGTATTGATCGTTTATCATTTGGAAATGCAGGAGATGTGAAACCTGTCGGTGATGGCATTAGCGAGTTACGCATTCATTATGGCCCAGGTTATCGTGTTTATTTTACGAGGCGAAGTAATGTGATTTTTATAATGCTTTGCGGGGGCACGAAAAAGAGGCAGTCGAAAGATATTGAGTTGGCGAAAGAGTTAGCAAAGAGTTTAAAGGCCTGACAAGCAGGTAATGGAGTAAAGTTATGGACGTGAAAACAACACCGTTTGATGCGGCACACTATCTTGAGGACGACGAAGAGATTGCGTATTATCTTTCAGAGGCCTTCGAGACAGGTGATCCTGAATATATCAACCACGCTCTGGGTGTGGCGGCGAAAGCCCGGGGCATGACCCAAATCGCCAAAGATAGCGGGGTTAAGCGCGAGGCGCTGTACCGGTCTTTGAGCCAGGCGGGTAATCCACAATTTACGACAATTCTTGCGGTTATGAGAGCCTTGGGCTTGAACTTGAAGGTGGAAGTCTGTAAGAAGGATGTAGACGATGGGCAAAATGCGCATTGAACAGGGCCGTGTTGCGGGGGCCTAACCAGAGAGACTAAAATGAAAACTTTTATATTTACCGCCGCAATAGCATTGAGCCTAGCAGCTTGCCAGCAGGCGGAAGATGCACCGGAAGTTGATATGCCTGCATCTGAAAACGAGGCAGCGCAAGACACGCAACAAATGGTGGATAAAGCCGTTGAGATGGCCGACGCTGAAAAAGCTGCCGAGAAAGCTGCTGATAATATGGGCAATCACGACGCGGTTATGAAAGCTATGCAGGCCGAAACTCGCCCCGAGGCTGATTTGAAAGATGACGCATTGCGCAAAACCGCCGACGTGTTGGTATTTACGGGTGTAAGTGCCGGAATGACCGTGGTCGACCTTGAGGCGGGCAGTGGTTATTACACCGAGCTTTTCTCGCGTATTGTCGGGGAAAACGGCAAGGTTATCATGCAAAATCCGCAGCGTTTTGATGCATTTATCAAGCCCGAGGTTTTTGAAGCGCGCCTTGGCAAAGACGGCGAGCGTCTCAAAAATGTCACCCATATTCGCGGTAATTTTGATGTGTTGGATGTGCCCGATGCATCTGCCGATTTGGTGACATGGTTTCTTGGGCCCCACGAGTTGTGGCTCAAAGACGAAGATGGTGCACTTACTCTTGGAGCGCCTGATGATGTTTACGCCGAAATTTATCGGGTGTTGAAACCAGGCGGAAAATTTATCGCCCTTGATCATAAAGCCGCCCCAGGCTCCCCCGCGACAACGGGCGGAACGACCCACCGCATTGACCCGGTTCATATTTTGGCCAGTGCAGAAAAAGCCGGTTTCGTGTTTAAGAAAGACAGTGATGTTTTGGCCAACCCGGCCGATAATTACGATATCCAGGTGTTTGATTCGAAAGTCCGTCGCAAGACCGACAGGTTTTTGCACATGTATGTTAAACCTGCAAAATAAAGTGCAATAATATGACGAAACTGGTATTGGTGCGCCACGGCCAAAGCGAATGGAATTTGCAAAACCGCTTTACGGGTTGGGTCGATGTTGACCTGACCAAAAAGGGTAAACGCGAAGCAAAGCTTGGCGGCAAGCTCTTGGCACAAGAAGGCTTGCGGTTCGACGAAGCCTATACCTCCTATCTAACCCGCGCTATCCGAACTTTGTGGATTTCCCTGCGCGGGTTAGACCAATGCTATATTCCCGTGACCAAGGATTGGCGTCTCAACGAGCGCCATTACGGCGGGTTGACCAGTCTCAACAAACAAGAAATGCGCGACAAGCACGGCGACGAACAGGTGCATATCTGGCGGCGCAGCTATGATGTACCGCCGCCGTTAGTCACGCCGGAACATAAGTATCACCCGGCCAATGATCCGCGCTACGCAGGTATTGATCCAGCCATATTGCCCGGTGGGGAGAGCCTCAAACTGACTCTGGAGCGGGTGTTGCCCTACTTCAACGCCGAAATCGCCCCCAAAATCAAAGCAGGCAAAACCCTGCTAATCTCGGCCCACGGAAACAGCTTGCGCGCTCTTCTCAAAGAACTGTTCAACGTCCCGGATGCCGACATCCCGAGCTACGAAGTCCCCACCGGCAACCCGCTCTTGATCGAACTGGAAGCTGGTACGCTCAATGTGAAAGCAGCGCGGTATCTGGACAACAGCCGCGCCAAACCGCTACCGCCTTTTGGCGGGTAAGGAGTAGTATTCGTTCTTTCTTTCCTTCCTCCGTTTTCACGGGGGAAGTGGGCGCTTCTTAGCGCTCGATGGGGGCGCGCACCCCTTGGTGCGCAACTGAGCTTTCGGATTAAACCATACCACCGTAGCGCCGCAAGAGCGGCGGCCCCCATCCCCCCTGCGGGGTACTTCCCCCATGAAAAATGGAGGAAGGAAAAATTGGGTTATTCGTTTTGGTCTGCGTTATTCGTCTTCGGTTTTTTTGCTTCTTCCATTTCCATGCCCGCTAAAGCTTTTTGCAGTTTCTTGAGAGCGCCGTTCCAAAGCTTGGGCAATGGCCCGGTTAGTTTCTTGATGATTGGCGTGAACGCTTCCATAACGGCCAATACACCCCTTAACTGCGTGACCATCCAGCTTGACCAATTTGGTATTTCACTGGTGGTGGAGGCGATGGCGAGGGAGTGTTTTATAATTTCTAGTTCTTGCTCGCTTATATTGATTGGCTCCTGATTATCGCCTTGTTGCCAAATGTCTGCCGATTTATAGTGTTCTAAGTGCTTAATAACTTCAACAAAATCCGATTTTCCATAGGGCATTGGCTTGTTTACAACCGTGGAAACATCTTGTTTCTTCTCCGGCGGCTCATGCAGATCAATCAACTCTCTAATCCTGGCATTGGTTACACCTGCACCTTTTTCCCAGTATTTTTTGGGGTCGAGATTGATGATGGTGAGTTCTAGCTCTTGGTTCAGGGGTTTGCCCGCCAAGCGGTAAACATCCCTCATAAACATCCCTCATAAACATCCCTCTGGCAATTCCTTCCCAAACCCCCTACATAATCCCCATGCAGTTTGGCGAACATTTTATTGATGAACTTAAAGCGCGCCTCCGGCCTTCGGATGTGATTGGCAAGCATGTCAAATTGAAACGTCAGGGGCGGGAATTTGCGGCTTTGTCGCCGTTTAGTAATGAGAAAACTGCATCGTTTTTTGTTAATGACGAAAAAGGGTTTTATCATTGTTTTTCCTCGGGCAAGCACGGGGATATTATCTCGTTTTTGATGGAGGTCGAAGGACTTAGTTTCCCCGAAGCCGTGGAGCGGTTGGCTATACAGGCCGGGATGGAATTGCCCGCCGCCGACCCGAAGGCCGAAGCCCGCGCCGCGTCCAACAAAAAAACCATCAGCATTATTGAACAAGCCCAGGTGTTTTTCGAAAAATGCTTGCGCCGGGATATGGGCGGGGACGCACGGGCCTATTTAAAAGGACGCGGGCTGACGGGGGAAGACTGCACGCGTTTCGGTATCGGTTTTGCGCCTGATAGCTTCACGGCGCTGGTGGACGAATTGAGCCAGGCCGGGGCTAGCATAGACCGCATGGTGGAAGCCGGGTTGGTCATTCGCCCGGACGACGAACGCGAAAATAAAAGACCTTGGGATCGCTTTCGCAACCGCATCATGTTCCCGATCACTGATGCCCGTGGGCGGCTGATTGCTTTTGGCGGGCGGGCTATGGAGGCGGGGGCAAAAGCCAAATATCTCAACTCTCCTGAAACCAGTGTGTTCCACAAAAGCCAAATTCTGTACCGCTATCCTAATGCCCGCAAAGCCCTGCACACGCCGGGCAATGGCGCACGCGGCTTGATTGTTGCGGAAGGGTATATGGACGTCATCGCGTTGGCGCGGGCCGGGTTTAACCATGCTTGTGCGCCCCTCGGCACGGCATTGACCGAAGACCAATTGGCCTTGTTGTGGCGGGCCGGGCCAGAGCCGATTTTGTGCTTTGACGGTGATAAAGCGGGCTTGCGGGCCGCATTTCGCTCGGTCGAGCGGGCTTTGCCTTTGGTGCGACCGGGGCAGACTTTGCGCTTTGCGCTGTTGTCGGACGGGCAAGATCCGGACGATTTAATCCGTGATAAAGGCCCGGACGCCATGAAGCGCGTCTTGGAAAAATCCATACCCCTGGTGGATATGTTGTGGCGGCGCGAGATCGAGAAAGAACATCTGGATACCCCCGAAGCCAAGGCGGGGTTAAAGAACCGGATATTTACTGCCCTGCGCGAAATCAGCGACGAAGGCGTGCGCGACCAATACAAGACTGCGCTTCTGGGCCGTTTTGACAAAGAATTTGGACGGCCCAAATGGACGCCGGGCGGGTACGATAAAAAATGGGGGGGTAAGCAAAAGCCGAGCAAGTCCCAGGAGCAGAAAATGCAGCCCGAAGCTCAGCAAATGGCCCGGGAACGGCGGGTTATTGGCGCGGTGTTGGAATGGCCGGAATTGCTGGAAAGCGTTGATCAGACATTATTTGGCCTGAAATTCATCTCGCCGGGGTGTGAAAACCTGCAAAATGCACTTTTAAGCTATTGGCAGGACACAATAGCGGTTGATAAGCGTGCGCTCATTGCCCATATAGAGGAGGCTGGACTGGCAAATACCATAAAACCATTCGTCCGAGAGCGCAATTTAATCATTGCAGCCATGGGCGGCGTTGACGCGGCGTTAACAGACCGCACGGTAAAATGGTTGGCAGAGGCCCGAAAACTGATGGGGCGCGAGGATGCCCACGGGGCCAGAGACGAGACACGCGGACGTTTGGCAGACACCATTCGTTCGGATAAAAGAGACGCATTACAGCGTTTGGCGCGGGCTTTGGGGCCAGAAAAATCACCCTAAGGCCATAGACCACTATAGGTCATAAGGCAGGTGCGACGAACGCGGATTGGACATAGTCGGCATAATTGCAGGCATAAAATAAGGCTCCACCTGCCCCCTCGGGCGGGTACGGGCTTGTTTGGCGTTTAGAGCCAAGAACTGGAGAAATATATGGCAAAGGCGGCCACATCTAAAGCGAAAACCACCAAGGCAAAAGCCGCAAAGGCTAAAGCCACAAAGACCGAAGAAGCGATTGATAGCCCTGCTCAGGACGTTGCAGCGGCTCCGAAAACAACAATGCTTGACATGGACAATGTCGAGGTCAAGCGCATGATTGCCGTGGCCAAGAAAAGTGGCTTGCTGGCAACATCGGAATTGAACAAGCATCTGAACGCTGACGAAATTACCCCGGACCAGATTGAGGTTACTTTATCGGAGTTGTCTGAGCTAGGTATTTCCGTGGTCGACGACAAAGATCAAGGCGACACTTCAGCCAACACCTTGACCAAAGCTGATAGCCGTGTGGTCAAAGGCGGAAATTCAAAACCAGCCCATGACCGCACCGATGATCCGGTGCGCATGTATTTGCGCGAAATGGGTACGGTCGAGCTATTGTCCCGCGAGGGCGAAATTGCCATCGCCAAGCGCATTGAGGCTGGTCGCGATACCATGATCAAAGGCCTGTGCGAAAGTGCGCTGACCTTTGAAGCCATTATGGTGTGGCGCGAGGAACTTGAAGAAGAGCGCATTTTACTGCGCGATATTATTGATCTGGACGGCACTTATAATTTGTCCATCGGCAATATTCAAGAAGACCGCTCGGATGCAGCCGTCCGCCGCGAGAAAATTGAACGCGGTGAGATCGAGCCTGAAAAGGGCGAGAAAATCGAAAAGCCAAAGCATGGGCCGGTCTTGAAGAAAGCGACCCATGCGGAGGGCGAAAAAACCCTTGAGGACGACGAAGAAGAAGAAGAAGACGAAAAAATCAATCTGTCAATGGCCGCAATGGAAGCGGAATTGCGCGACGGTATTTTCGAAATCCTCAACAATATTGGCCGTGATTTCGCTCGCTTCCAACAATTGCAGGACATGCATATCCGGGCCCGGCTCAAGGGCAAAGCTTTGCGCAAACCGCAAGCGGAACAATATGCCGAATTGCAAACCATCATCATCAAAGAGCTTAAATCCCTACAGCTAAACAATGCCCGGATTGAAGCTTTGGTCGAGCAGCTTTATGCTATTAACAAGCGCCTGATCGGGCTTGAGGGTAAATTGATGCGCCTCGCCGACGGTAATGGTGTGCCGCGTCAGGACTTTCTCGCTTGTTATCTGGGCAGTGAACTTAACCCTGAATGGGTTGAGGAACTGCGCGGGAAATCCGAAGCCTGGGACAGATTTATCGGGCGCGAAAACCGCACCATCGAGAAATTACGCGCCGAAATCGCTGAACAAGCCCAGGAAACCGGTGTGCCGGTTGACGAATTTCGCCGCATTGTCCAGACCGTGCAAAAAGGCGAGCGCGAAGCCGCTCAGGCCAAGAAAGAAATGGTCGAGGCTAATCTGCGGCTGGTTATTTCCATCGCCAAGAAATATACAAATCGCGGCCTGCAATTTCTTGACCTCATCCAGGAGGGCAATATCGGTTTGATGAAAGCCGTGGATAAATTTGAATATAGACGCGGCTATAAATTTTCCACCTATGCCACATGGTGGATCCGCCAGGCCATCACCCGCTCTATCGCAGATCAGGCCCGCACCATCCGTATTCCGGTACATATGATCGAGACCATCAACAAAATCGTGCGCACCAGCCGTCAGATTCTGCACGAAATTGGCCGCGAGCCAACGCCCGAAGAATTGGCCAAGAAACTGGCCATGCCCCTCGATAAAGTGCGCAAAGTCATGAAAATCGCCAAAGAGCCTATATCTTTGGAAACGCCAATCGGCGACGAGGAAGACAGCCAGCTTGGTGATTTTATCGAAGACAGCAGCGCCATCCTCCCCATCGACGCCGCCATTCAAGCAAACCTGCGCGAAACCACAACAAGGGTACTAGCAAGCCTAACACCCCGAGAAGAACGCGTCCTAAGAATGCGTTTCGGTATAGGTATGAACACCGACCATACGCTCGAAGAAGTCGGGCAGCAGTTCAGTGTGACACGCGAGCGGATTAGACAGATTGAAGCGAAGGCATTGCGGAAGTTGAAGCATCCTAGTCGGTCACGGAAGCTTAGGAGCTTTTTGAACCAGTAGAGAATAGTGAATAGGTACAAAGGTATTTCGTGCGGATATATTTCTAGGTTAAGTTGGAAATCCGAGTTCCATGCTTGTCCCAAAAAATTGCAGTAATTTCCCAAATTTTCATTTCCGTTCTTGGTGCTACGTCAATTACGGCGAGCGAACGGAAATCTTCGGGTACTTTAAGTATCAGATCAAGTCGAAACTCTTACAATTGATAATTATTCAGTGCCGTTATCATTATTAACTGCCCCTCCTAAGACCGCCACCTAAGCGTCGTCGGCTTCACCGGATTAACGAACGCCCGGCCCTCCGCTCGCGATTTGGCCCATTCTTTTTTGATCGCGTAATACCATTTCGCTTGTCTATCTGCGTCGTCGATGAGCATTAAGCGCGGGTCGTGTTTTAGGCATTCGGCTTGTAGTTTTATGATGTCGCCGTCCTGGTTTAGGAAAATGCTTGCGCCTTTTTTCAAGATTGGTTTCAGGAGTTTAACTATCGCCATATCCGAGAAAAACACCGAGATAATTTCCGTGTTGTTTTCGTCGATAGGGACAACGGCGGTGAACGATAAAATGCCTTTATCACCAACCGTAATCTCCTCTGTGCGCACACCGGGCAGGCGAAATGCGATTTCTGTGATCGGTTTGCCGCCCAAGATTTTATAACCAAAGGAATTGGACGACGGCGTGTGGGCAGCCATAGCAAAGCCGCGTTCTCGCGGCTCGAACCGTTTTTCTTTTTCGTGCATGCTGGCGCCGCTGCGCCACCACCATTGCCGGTGCAGGAACGAAACATGAGCCGGGTCCATCAGACCGATAACCGCATGGTCAACATGGCAGTTAAGCTTGAGCCGCTCGACAAACACCGCCTTGCGGTCTGTGCGGGCAAATTGCGGCGGGGCTATTTCTGGATCCCCTTTAAATTTGGGATCAGCCGCAATATAAGCCCAGATCAATTGCCCGTTTTCGCGCACAGGGTAGTTACGGACTTTGATGCCGCCGGACGGGTCTTTTTGGCCTTTGCATATGGCCGGGATATGGGTGCACTGGCCGTCGTCCAAACCAAAACGCCAACCATGATAGGGGCATTCGACCGTATCGTCGTCCATGACTTTGCCCGCAGAAAACGGCGCGGCGCGGTGGGGGCAAATATCGCGCAGGGCAAAAATTTTGCCGCTCTGACTGCGCCCCACGACTATGGGATGTCCGGCTATAGTTTTGTGAGCCATTTGCCCACGCTTTAATTCAGACGCAAGCCCGGCGAAATACCAGATGTCTTCCACGAATGTCAGTGCTTGAGCCATAACCGCTCTTATCCCAACGGCCCGCAAAGCGCCAGAATATTCTCAGGCTCTGCGCCTGATTGCCGCATTGCGCGCAAAGTCTTTGCTTGATCGCGTTTGGCGAAACGTTTGCCGTTTGCGTCCACTAGTAATTCGTGGTGTTGGTAATGGGGGACGGGCCAGCCCATGATTTCCTGGAGCAAGCGGTGGATAGTGGTGGTCTCCAGCAAATCCACCCCGCGTATAATATCGGTAACGCCCTGCACAGCATCATCATGGCAACAGGCAATATGATAGCTCGTGCCGACATCCTTGCGGGCCAATATCACATCGCCGAGCATGTCTGGCCTGGCTTTGGTTTTCTTGCCGTTATTGGAAAAATACAGGTTTTGAAATTTCTTACCCAGTATCTCCCGGCACATTTCGAGCGACAGCCGCCAAGCGTATGGTTTTTCCTGGCCAAGCAGATCCGTTTCTTGCGCTTTTGGTAAAGACGCACCGATGAAGGCAACACCGTGTTCGTGGGGGGCGCGGGCAATGTCGTCCAAAACTTCCTTGCGGGTTTTGAAGCAGCGGTACACCAGGTCTTGCGTGCGTAAATTTTGCAGCACTTTGTCATAATCCGCGAAATGATCGCTTTGGCGGCGCACGGGCGTAGGCCAGCTAAACCCGAGCCAGGATAAATCCTCATAAATGGCTTGCTCATATTCCGGCTTGCATCTGGTCGTGTCTATATCTTCGATACGCAACAAGCATGTGCCGCCGTGTTTTGCGGGAAATGCAAACGCCTGGGCTGCACTGGCAGCATGACCGAGGTGCAAATAGCCAGTGGGGGAGGGGGCAAATCTGGTGATAACAGTTTCCAAAACTTAGCCCGCCGCCGGCTCCATGCGCCCGGCAGCTTGCTGCATGCGTCTGGCCAAGGTCACGTCTTTTTCCGTCACTCCGCCCGCGTCGTGGGTCGTCAAGGTCACATCAACCCGGTTGTAAACATTATACCAACTGGGGTGGTGGTTCATTGCCTCGGCGACAATTGCGATTTCGGACATAAACCCGAAGGCGCTCGCGAAATCTTTAAACTGGAAAACCTTGGTGATAAAATCATCACCCCCGCTCCAGCCCGGTAATTCGTCTGCAATTTGTTTGGGGTCAAGAATGTGCATAATTTTATCTTTGCTTTAAATGATTTAGCCATAAATGTGCCATAGTTACGTTGAATATACTATTGTTATTAACGGGTGTTGTTGAAGGACGCTTTTGTCGGTGAGAGTTTGATGCTATATACGAAATTTGGGCAAGACTTGCAGCGATCATTTACCGGGTTGGCAATCGCTTTTGCAACGATTATTTTGGTGAAATCCCTGACCCCGGCTCTGCCAAGCTTGAGCATCAACAATGTGGATAAATATATCCATGTTATTGCGTATTTGGTGTTGGGAGTGGTCACACTGCCTGCACTGCCCCATATTCGTCCAGTATTAGTGTGCCTTGGTGTGGCCGGATTTGGGGCGGGTATAGAGATATTGCAAGGCATAATCAATACGGGCAGATCCGCCGATATATATGACGGTGTTGCCAACGCTTTGGGCGCGGTACTGGCGGTAATCATATGGATTATATTCACTCGGTATGTGGTAAAATATAGCGAAATACGAGAAAACAAACACCAATAATCGCCTCCACGGGGAATTATGTCCATTATTGTAACAGTTTAGCTGGCTTGCCTGAACATTTAATTTGACGAGACGGTTAACCTATCTATGGTTAACGGAGGTTTAGGTGTTGGTTGATAGAGGTGCAAACATGGGTACAATATTAAAACGGCTTAGCTTTGCCAGCATATTGATGCTGGGCGCTGGATCATTGGGGCTGTCTGCGAGCGGGCAAGTGGCGGCGTGGGAGCCGGATTTACTGCCGTCCAACCCGCAGGTCGGACAATGTTATGGACGGGTGCAAATCCCGGCGCAATATTCCACGACAGAGAATAGGGTTCTGGTTTCCGAAGCTTATTCCAAAGTCGAAGTGTCCCAGCCCCGTTTGGCATCTCGTCAGGAACAGGTTTTAGTCAAAGAAGCCAGTGTGCGGTTTGAAGTGCGCCAACCCCGGTTTGAGACCGTGAGGGAACAAGTATTGGTTAGGCCGTCATACGAAAAATTGTCCGTCACCCCACCACAATTTAATATGGTCACAGAGACCATCCAGACATCAGCCCCAAGGTTGGTGTGGAAACTTGGCAACCCGATCCGTTTGGAGGCGCAAGGATACAAGGTACACAGTGTCGCGGATGGGCGTATCCGTAGCCGTGGTCATAGTGGCGGATATCAAGGTTCTTTTCAAGGTTCTTTTCAAGGTTCTGCCACAAGTTGCGGCGAAACCTGCGAAATCTGGTGCTTGGTTGAAGAGCCGGGCGAAAGCGTCAGCTTTAACCGCCGGGTCATGACATCCTCCGGTACGGTGCGCCGCATCAATGTTCCGGCGAAATACACTTCCGTCAGCAAGCAAATTGTGGCCGACCCGGGCGGGGTCTGGGAGATCCCTGTACCGGCAAAATACCGTAATATTACGGTCGCAACCGTCGTCGAGCCAGGTCGAGAACACATGGTCAATATACCGCCAGTTTACGGCATGATTGACAAGAAAACACTCATTGCGCCTGCGCGCTATGAATGGCGACAAGTCGTGTGCGCACCCGGAACCCTGCGCTCGTCCGGGGCGTCCACAAAGTACGGCACTTATGGATCAAGAAAAGCCCACAGTGCAGCTTCACATTCAAATTCTGGCAGGTATTCAACCCGCACAGCAACGACCTATAGAGGCACAACATCCCATAACCAGCATAGCCAGTCCCGCACACATACGGGCCAATCCGGCACCACCCAATCCGGCCGCTCCTATTATTACGGCACAAATAAGCCCGTGAAGCCGCATAAAGTCCCGTAGGGTGGATTAGCGCCTTTTACGCGTAATCCACCGTGAGGTGTACGTTGTCCGGTTTAAATTTTGCATTTGTTGTTCGGACCCAAAATCTAAAAAATAATGTCTACCCCCACACCTCGCTGACTCCTGTGCATACAGGGGTCTATTGCCGTGCCATCGGGGATACCCCGCAAAGTGCGGTTATGGATACCTGCATCCCCGGCCTACGCCGGGGTGAACGGAGACAGGCATGAGCGGGGTGCGGGGGTTGGTTTTAATACCCAAAACCGAGAAACAGGAAGGTATAGTGAGATCAATACTATTCCACCTTACTGCTAAATCAATCAGGCTTCCCGTCAACATTGTGCAATCCCTTGGCGTGGGCGCTTTCGTCGTGGGGTTGGATGGGGCGTGTGTCCTTGCCGCCGCGTGTCATGGAGACGACAACGCCGGACAAGAGTAATACGGCGATCAAATTGGGTGCCGCCATGGCGGCATTGCCAATGTCGCCCAATTTCCAAACCGATTTTACTGCGAGCAAGGCCCCAAGGAACGTAAAGACGCACCAGATAACCCGAAAGGGCAACACGGCTTTTTCGCCGAACAAAAACGAGATTGCCCGCTCACCGTAATATGACCAGCCCAAAATCGTGGTAAAGGCAAAGACCATCAAGGCGAATGTAATGATGTAGCCACCGCCAGGAATCCCTGCGGCAAAAGCGGCAGACGTTATACGCGCACCTTCAAGGTCGGATTGCCAGGCATTGTCTACGGGCAGGCGCAAATCCTCCATGACACCTGCATAGGCATTATCATCAATTACAATGCCTGTATTACCCGTTGCCGCCAAAGCTTTACATTGATCGAGCTTGGCAACCACGTCAGCTTTCGAGAAATCAGTTTTGTTGATAATTTTGCCATCGACTTCCACCATATGATCGCCATTGGCAACAGTGAATAAACCACTATCGACACGGATTTTTTGTTCACTACCCAATGCCGCAGAATTTATTGCACACGCTTTGAGTTGAGATACAGCGGGGTTGTGTTTGAAATCACCGCTCACCGTCAAAATCACCAAGGCAGTCATGGTACAGATAACAATGGTGTCAATAAATGTGCCGAGCATGGCGATGGTGCCTTGTTGTACCGGGTCTTTGGTTTTGGCGGCGGCGTGGGCGATGGGGGCGGAGCCTTGCCCGGCTTCGTTGGAAAACAGACCCCTGGCAATACCGGCGCGAATGGCCAGTGCAACCACAGCACCAGAGAAGCCACCCGTGGCGGCGTTCCCGCTAAAAGCTCCATCAAAAATTAATTTAAATGCGCCGGGAATACCTGAAGCATTCATGATAAGGACAATGATGGCGGCGGTCACATAACTGAATGCCATGATAGGAACCAGCTTGGAGGCAAATTTGCCAATGCTTTTAATACCGCCAATAATCACAACAAAGGCGAGGCCCGCTAAAATCAGTCCGGTAGCGACACGCGGTGTGCCAAAGCTTTCATTGACCACGTCGGCTATGCCGTTGGACTGCACCATATTTCCGGCGGCGACTGCGCCTGCCAGCGTCCCGACCGAGAAGATAATGGCGAGCCATTTCCACTTCGGGCCGAGGCCGTTTTTGATGTAATACATGGGGCCGCCTTTGTAATTCCCGTCCGCGTCCACTTCACGGTAACGCACGGCGAGCATGCTTTCGGCGTATTTTGTCGCCATACCAACCAAAGCCGTCATCCACATCCAGAAAATCGCGCCTGGCCCGCCCAGGGTTATTGCCGTGGCAACGCCTGCCAAATTACCTGTGCCGACCGTGGAAGAAAGCGCTGTCATCAGCGCCGCAAATGGGGTGATTTGCCCTTCTTCACCTTTGCCTGCTTTGCGGCCTTTCCACAAAAGCGCAAAGCCCGCAGGAATGCGTAAGATGGGCATGAACCGCAAGATGATGGTTAAATAGAAACCTGTGCCGAGCAGAAGAACAGCCAAGATTGGCATTTCCCCAAGGAAAGGAATATTTGTTTTAAATATAGAATTTATTGAACCCCAGAAATAGTCGTCCGCCAATGTTGCAACGATTTCATTAAATTTTTCCACAGAAACATTCCCCATATTGATTATAAATTTTGCGCGACCATAGGGGGTTATGTCGGGAATTCAAAGGGAAATTTGGTAATCTTGTCTATGTGCGCATTTGCCTCTTTTCATGGCGGGGAATTTCGGTTAGCGAGGTGGCGTACACACATAAGAGGCCCACATGTTTGAAAACTTAAAACCGACCCCGCCGGACGCCATTGTCGGCATGATCAAATTGGCGGCGGCAGACCATAGTCCGGATAAAATAGATCTGGGTGTTGGTATTTACCAAGACAAGTCTGGTGCGACACCCGTGATGGGTGCGGTCAAACGGGCGGAGACTTTGCTGTTAGCCGAGGAGACGACAAAAAAATATATTGGTATTTTGGGCAACCCAAGTTTCAACCGTTTGTTTAGCGAGTTAATGTTTGGCGCGGATAGTGAAGCTATCACATCTGGGCGTTTAGCGGTGGCGCAAGCGGCGGGCGGCAGTGGAGCACTCCGCCTGGGAGCCGAGTTGATCAAACTTGCCAACCCGTCCGCAACCGTCTGGGTCAGCACACCCACATGGGCCAACCACCAACCGCTAATCGGTTCGACCGGATTGCCGATCAAGCCTTACCCCTATTACAACAAACAGACACAAACCATAGATTTTGACGAAATGTGCGCCGAGCTGCGCACTCATGCGGTGGCAGGGGACGCGGTGCTGTTACATGGTTGTTGTCACAATCCGACCGGGGCAGATTTGACCCATGAGCAGTGGCAGGCCATTGCCGATTTAATGTTGGAAAAAGACCTGTTGCCTTTTGTTGATATCGCTTACGCTGGTCTTGGCGACGGTCTGGATGAAGACAGTTACGGTCTGCGTTTGTTGGCGGACAGCTTTCCGGAATTGGTGTTGGCGGCATCATGCTCCAAAAACTTTGGCTTGTATAAAGAACGCGTTGGTCTTGTGGCCGCATTGACGACAACCCCCGAGGCGGCAAAACTGGCCGAGGGGCAAATCGGGTTGACCATGCGCCGGATGATCTCCATGCCGCCAGACCACGGCGCGGCTCTGGTGGCTAAGATTTTGGCTGACCCACAACTGAATGCGGACTGGCGCAAAGAACTGGAAGATATGCGAGTGCGCATGAACGGTTTGCGCACCGCATTAGCAGATGCGCTCGTGGCGCAAAGCGGCACACATAATAACGGCCAAATGGCGGCGGCTATCGCAGCTCAAAAAGGTATGTTCTCGCTCCTGCCCGTCACCCCCGAACAGGCAGAAAAACTACGCAGTGAACATTCCGTCTATCTCCTAAACTCAGGCCGCATCAACATAGCTGGCGCAAAGTTTGAGACCATAGACAGGCTGGCGGATTGTATTTTGGCGGTGCTTTAAAGCGTAGAAGGCAAACAATAATGCGAGAGGGAATGCGCGGCAAGTATAGTTAATTCATCTGGAATGATGTTGCGTCACAAGCCTTGTCCTAATGGTCAGCAGACCCTAGTTTTCCCCTAATCTTTATTGTTTAACATAATGACTAAACTAATTTAGTTATTATGTTAAACGCATCATTCCCAAGTGGATTGGCTATACCTTGCAAGAGTAAAATGATGAAAGATAGTTGTCACAGGGCGTCCCAATCACCCTAATCGTCCACCACCGCATCTGCTATCCCTGACAATGCCGCCGCGAATACTGGTGCGCTGAAATTTTCCAAATCTTGTATGCGCTCACCTATGCCGATGGCGTGGATGGGCAGTTTGAACTTGTCGGCGAGGGCGACCAATACACCGCCTTTGGCGGTGCCGTCGAGCTTGGTCATTATGAGGCCCGTAATGCCTGCGGTTTTTTGGAAGGCTTCGGTTTGCAACAGCGCGTTTTGACCGACCGTAGCGTCCAGCACTAAGATTGAATGATGGGGGGCGGTGTCGTCTTGTTTCTTAATGACACGGACGATTTTAGCCAACTCGTCCATAAGCTCGGTGCGGTTTTGCAAGCGCCCCGCCGTGTCGATCATCAATATATCATAGTTTTCGGCTTTGGCGCGGGTGATAGCGTCATAAACCAGACCTGATGCATCAGCACCAAGGTCGGCGGAAACTACGGGGGCGCCGGAACGTTCGCCCCAGACTTTAAGCTGCTCGACGGCGGCAGCGCGAAATGTGTCCCCGGCGGCTAACAGGACTTTTTTGCCCTCGTCCGTATAGCGTTTGGCGATCTTGCCAAGGGTCGTGGTTTTACCCGAGCCATTGACCCCGACGAACAGCATGATTTCCGGCTTGGCACCCGTGAGGGCCAACGGTTTTTCCAAAGGCGTCAAAACTTCGGATATGACATCGGCCAGCGCGATTTTTATTTCGGTATCGGTGACTTGTTTGTCAAACCGGTCTTTGGCCAAAAGTTCCGCCGTGCGGGTGGCTGGGCCTACGCCGAAATCAGCCGCGATCAATAAATCTTCCAAATCTTCCAGAGCTTCCGCGTCCAGCTTGCGCTTGGTGAAAATGGCGGAGATATTGTCCGACATGGCCGAGGTGGATTTGCTGAGGCCTTGGGAAATGCGGCCTAGAAAACCTTGTTCACCCTGTTTGTTCTGCTCCGCCCGCTTTGCCGCCTGCTCGGCGTCCCAGACCTCGCGTTCAAGCCGGGCTTTTTCGACCCGCTCGGCCTGTTCCTGGATTAGCCTTGCTTCCAGTTCTTTGCGTTTGGCGGCTTGCTCTGCTTCGGCTTCGCCGCGCAGACGTTCAGTTTCCAGACGCTGGGCCTCAATTTCCCCGGCCTCCAGACGCTCTGCTTCCGCCCGTGCGGCAATCTCGGCTTCGGCTTGTTCTCGTGCAGCCTTGAGGCTTGCGGCTTCTTGTTCGCGCACTTTTTGCGCGGCTTTTGCTTCGGCGTGCAGGCGTTCTGCCTCTTCGGTTTCAGCTTTAGCCAGTTTTTCTTTTGCTAACTTGGCTTGTCGTTCAGCTTCTTGTTTAGCTTGTTCTTCGGCCTGTTTGAGTTTGGCAATTTGCTCGGCTTCAGCTTTTTCCCGTGCAAGTTTTTCGGTGGCCCGGCGTTCGGACTCTATGGCTTCTGCTTGTAGGCGTTCTGCTTCTTCCTCGGCTTTGCGCTTTGCTTCTTCCTTGCGCTTGCGTTTTTCTTCGACCAGTTTTTTGGCGGTTTCGGCGTCTTTGACTGCTTGTGCTTCAGCCTGCTTGCGTTCTTCCGCTTCAAGTCTGGTTTTTTCCGCTTCGCTAAGATGAGCTTCGTCTTGTTCGCGGGCGGCTTTGAGGGCGGCAGCGTTAATGAGCGCCATACGTTCGGCCATCTGGGCATCGACCTGGGCTTGCTGTTCGGCTTTTAGGGCTGCGGCTTCGGCAAGCTTTTCTTCTTTGGATTTAAAGCCAAAGGCGCGTTTGAAAAACCCACCCTTTTTCTTTTTCTTGTCGTCCGTGCTCACACGAGTTCCCCCAGTAATTTGCCGTCACTATAGCCCGTTATCTTCACTGTACGCAACTGCCCTGAAGGGGCATTATGAGCGGGGAGTTTTACGGGCGAGAAATCAGCCAAACGCCCAAGCCCGCCTTTTTCGATCAAGGCCAGGTCATGGCCAAAATCTCTTGAGGCTAAAAACCGTTCCTGGGCTTGTGCACCGGCTTCGCGTAATATTTTAGCACGGGCTTTAATCACCTTGCCGTCCACCAAAGGCATACGCGCCGCCGGCGTGCCGGAGCGGGCCGAAAACGGAAATACATGCAACCAGGCCAGCCCGCACTCGTCTATTACCTTGCGAGAATTTTCGAACATCTCCTCGGTCTCGGTCGGGAAGCCAGCAATTATGTCTGCGCCGAAACTGATGTCGGGCCGTACCCGGCGCAAGTCGGCGCATAATTTAATCGCTTGCTCGCGGGTGTGGCGGCGCTTCATGCGCTTGAGGATCATGTTGTCGCCGTGTTGGAGGGAGAGGTGCAAATAGGGTGTCAGGCGCGGCTCGGTGGCCATAAGTTCAAACAGCTTTTCGTCAACTTCCGCCGGGTCAATAGACGACAGGCGCAAACGGGGCAGGGCGGGTGCGGCCTCCAGAATATCGCTGACCAATTGGCCCAGTTTTGGTGTGCCAGGCAGGTCATCACCCCAGGACGAAATATCCACGCCTGACAACACGACTTCATTAAAACCGTTCTCGCTCAATTCCCTGACTTGTGCGGCCACTTCGGATGCCGGGACGGAACGCGAATTGCCGCGCCCGTAGGGTATGATACAAAATGTGCAGCGGTGATCACATCCGGTCTGGACTTGTACAATAGCGCGACTGCGCTCGCTGGCTGTCCCGACCGGGCCAAGGGAAATATCCCGGCTTTGCATAATGTCGCTGACTTTGGACTTTGCATTTGATGCAAAGCTGGCTTGGCGCATTTTTTCACTATTGCCCAGCACCCGCTCCACACCGTCCAGAGCTTTGAAAACCTCCGGCTCAATCTGCGCGGCGCAGCCTGTGACGATGATTTTGGCGCCCTTATGCTCGCGCACGGCCCGGCGCACGGCTTGTCGGCTTTGGCGGGCGGCTTCATTGGTGACGGCGCAGGTGTTGATGATCACTGCTTCGCCCAGTTTCTGCGCCCGCGCATGGGCGGCCATAACCTCGCTTTCGCGCAGGTTCAGGCGACAGCCCAGTGTGATTGATTTTACATCAGTTGCCATGAGGGGCTAGATGGGCTTTAATGATGGATACGTCAAGCAATCACCGTCAAGGATATCAGTATGGACAAGCCAATTTTATTTCTTCTCGCGCCCGGATTTGAGGCCAGTACAGATTTAGGCAATCGCCGGGAATATTGCCCGGAATGTGCCGAAATTTGGGGTGTGCTTTCGTATTTCCCGGCTATTAAAGAGGCCGTAAAAATCCGCTATGAGACCATAACCCATCCGCGCCAAGGCCTGGTGGATCTGCTTGGCCCCGGCAATCACAATTGTCCGACCCTTGTGTTGCCCAAGGGTGCGGCTATTCCAGACGGTGTGCGGATAACACCAGCGAACGGGTATAACACCCTGCCAAATGCACGCGGTATCGGTGTGTATTTCCACAAACTTTACGGTACGCCTTTGCCGCGTGGTAGCTAAATTACATCAATAATTCGCGCCGATGGTCACCCACATTTTCTTTGTATCGACGCTAAAACCATCGGCGTTATAATTTGCATATTTCAACGCCCCGTAAAAGTTTTTCCCGAAATTTTTCTTGATCAATAGATTTATTTCATTGCCGTAACTACCACCGACATCTGCGGAAAAATCGTGATAAATAGCACCAAATGTCAAACCTTTAAGTTTGCTGTCGCCACCGACTTTATAAAATAATGAACCGTAGAAATCTTCAAGACCACCCGCAGGAGTGTTGAGAAATGTATCGGCCCAGCCATTGAATTTGTGCAAGGTGGCGAGCGGGGTTTGGAAGCTGGCCAGACCATTATCCGAACCTAATACCTCATAACCAATTTTGCCCGTAAATCCGCCTGCGCTCAACCCGCCCATAATGTGGTAGTATTGGGCGTTATAATTAAGGGGACTGTCTTTATAATCGCTTTGCGTGGCAAATTCCAACTCATAGAGCGCCGTAACATTACCGTTTCCAAGTTTCTGTTTGCCGTCAAAACGAATGCCTAGAGTTTGGCTGGATAGACCAAGTACGGCAGTATCATTGAGATCAATAAACAGGCCGTAAGCGGTCAAATTACCTAAATCAAATCCGGTATATTTACCGTTTAAGATAAATGTATTTGTGTCCAAATTGCCCAATGGATTATCATCACCAAATATTCTGTTGACATTCCACACATAACCGCCCGTCAACGTCAAATCATCATTTGGTTTAACGATCCCCGCCAACATATCATAGGTCTGGTCGTTTTGCCGCCAACCTACCGTGCCGATAAAGCGTTGATTGTCCAGATTTAAAGCCACTCGGCCTGCTTTGAGGGTTGTTTTAGCAATACCCGTATAAGACAGATAGGCCTGATTGATTTCAGTTATTTTAGGGTCGGCAACTACGGGCCTGTTAGTACGTCCGTTAATGGTGCTGTTATAATTATTATCCAGCGCCAATACATTATCGACCTCAATAACGGCGGCAAAACCTTTGAACACACCGGTTGAATATTTAAGCCTAGTGCGCAAAGTCAGGGCGTTGGCATTTTCAGCAAAGCCGTCCTGGCTTACATTTTCGTTGCGAAGGCGAAAGTTGATATTGGTTTTGCCATTGGTGATGGCATCGACAAGTGTTTCCGCCTCGTCGGCTGCAAATGCTTGACTGGCGCCAAGAAGACTAAAAGCTGCTACAGAAGTCAGGAGTAAGGTGCGCATGGTTTTTTCCTTTGTGCATATATGTTTGATGTATCCAATATACACTTATGCAGGAGAGAAAATTTGACCCATGTCAAAGGGGTTATGCTTTTGGCTGGACAGAGTGTCGCACCTTGAAAAAATCTGAAAACCTGTAGGGTGGATTAGCCCTCTTGGCGTAATCCACCGTTGGCACACACCGCAAGGTGGATTACGCGCAAGAGGCGCTAATCCACCCTACAGGAATACTAAAAGTCCGATACTCTACCGCTTACGTACAATCTGATAACCTGTGCGGAACAAATATTTAATCGGGGCGCTGAATATATGCACCAGCCTTGTGAAGGGCAGGATCAGGAAAAGTGTCAGGCCCAGAACTATGTGCAGTTTGAAAATGATGTTTTGGCCTATGATATGCTCTGCCGCGCCGCCTCTAAAGGTGACGATTTTTTGCGCCCATGCGGCCAGTTCGATCATGGATGAACCGTCCATATGTTTGGCTGATTGGGGTATGGTGAGAAGCCCCAAAATAAGCTGCGCTAACAACAGGATCAAAATCGCCTTGTCCCAAAAGCTGGACGTGGCACTAACCCGCGCATTGCCGAAACGGCGCACAATCAATATAAGCAAGCCGACGAGCATTATGCTGCCGAAAATTCCGCCCGCGACCATGGCCAGAAGCTGTTTTTGCCCGGATGTCATAAATGGTGCGTAAGCCCAGTGGGGCGTTAAAAGACCCACCAGATGGCCAAAGAACAGAAAGATAATCCCCACATGAAACAGATTGCTACCCAGCCTGAGACCTTTGCGGCTCATGAGTTGGCTCGAATCGGCCTTCCATGAATAGGGGTCGCGGTCATAACGCAAGATGCTGCCGATAATCATAGTGCCAATGGCAAGGTAGGGGAATATGCCAAAGAAAAATGTGTTAAGAAACTCGTTCATCAGTTTACTCCTTGATTGGCATGCTGACTTGCAGGCTCAAGCGGCATGGCGCTTGATGGACTGCATGCGGTATTGCAATCGTCGCCAAACGCTTCCGGCTCTTTCCACTCTTCGTCCAGCTCGTCCAATGTTTTGATATTGGGCAGGGCTGCATCGGCGGCTTTCTTGATGTCGGCCTCCTTTAATTTCGCGCCGGACAATTCGGTGATCGCCTTAAACACGTTAGCGTAACCGCTTTTTTGCCGTTTAAGTTTTTCGCCAATGGTAGCGATAACGGGGGCGGCCTGGGCCAATGTTTCAAGCCCCTCATCCGGCTCGCAAATGGAAATAAATTCCAGAAACACCGGCAGATAATCCGGCAATTCACCGACCCCGATCACCAGACCTTTTTCGGCGTAGCGGTCGGAAAGGTCGATCATGGCCTGGCCGCGAAACCGCGATTCGCCGTGCACATGTTCGAACAAATGCAAGCAATGCGCCCGGCCCCTATCGAACAATTCTACATAGGTCTCCTGGGCGTCCATGAGGTCTGTGCCTGCATATTCGTCCATAAAAGCGGTGAGCTTTTTCAAGGTGCCAGCCTTCAAAAATCCATCCTCGCGCAACACGTCTTTCAACGCATCCATTTGTCCGAGAACTTCGGCGCTCGGATAAACCAACAGCCTTGATAATACGCGTAAGCTTCTCATGGTTTATCTCCCATATTTTCTTTACTTAGGGTTTTTACGCCGCCGTCGCCCGGTGTTTTGCCGCCGCGAAATGCACCGTCCATAGTGTTGGCGTGGCTCTGGGTGCCGAACAGATTAGAGCGTTTAGGTTCTTCCCCTCCGTGACAGCCATTGCCGAAACTAAAGCCGCATTCGGATCGGGTTGCGAAAGCGATTTCTTGGTCGAACGGCCCGTCTCCGGCATATTCCTTATGACTGGTCGGGATGACGAACCGGTCTTCATAATTGGCAATGGCCATCATTTGGTACATGTCGTCCATCTCAAATTCGGTCATGCCGACTTTTTCAAGTATATCAAGATTGGTCACACCGTCCACCGTTTTGCTGCGCATATAGGCCCGCATGGTCAGCATGCGTTCAAGGGCATTGGTCACGGGCGCTTCGTCCCCGGCGGTGAGTAGATTGGCCAGATATTTAACGGGGATGCGTAAGCTCTCCACGTCAGGGATCATACCATTTGTACCTTCTTTGCTTTCCATCAGGCCGTTTTCATGGACAGATTGAATTGGTGACAGGGGCGGTACATACCAGACCATTGGCAGGGTTCTGTACTCGGGATGCAAAGGAAATGCGATCTTCCAATCCATAGCCATTTTATAGACGGGGGATGCTTTCGCCGCCTTTAGCCAGCTTTCAGGAATACCGTCAGCCTTGGCGCGAGCGATGACGTCCGGGTCGTTGGGGTCAAGAAATAAATCGCACTGGGCTTGGTAAAGATCTTTCTCGTCCGGCACAGATGCAGCTTCTTTAATCTGTTCGCTATCATAGAGCAGCACGCCCAGATAACGGATGCGTCCGACACAGGTTTCGGAACAAACGGTCGGTTCGCCCGCCTCGATGCGCGGATAACAGAACGTACATTTTTCCGATTTTCCGGACTGCCAGTTGAAATAAATTTTCTTGTAGGGGCAACCCGAAACACACATGCGCCAGCCCCGGCATTTGTCTTGGTCGATCAGGACAATCCCGTCTTCTTCGCGTTTGTAAATCGCGCCGGACGGGCAGGAGGCCACGCAAGACGGGTTGAGGCAATGCTCGCACAGGCGCGGCAGATACATCATAAATGTATTTTCAAATTCGCCGTACATTTTCTCCTGAATGCCTTTGAAATTATAATCACTGCGACGCTTTTCAAATTCGCCGCCCAGCAGTTCTTCCCAGTTAACACCCCAATCGGGCTTATCCATAGTCTTGCCGGTAATGACGGATTTCATCCGGGCCGTGGGTACGGTTTTGCTTTCGGGTGCGGATTTCAGGCGGTCATATTCGTAAGTATATGGGTCGTAATAATCGTCAATTTCCGGTAGGTTAGGATTGGCAAAAATTTGCGTCAACAGCCCGACTTTGCCGCCAGCCTTGGGTTTTAGCTTGCCGGATTTCGTCCGCTCCCAGCCGCCTTTCCATTCTTCCTGGTCTTCCCAATTGCGCGGATAACCAAGGCCCGGCTTGGTCTCGACATTGTTAAACCATGCATATTCCACGCCGCCTCTGGACGTCCATACGTTTTTGCAAGTGATTGAACATGTGTGGCACCCGATACATTTATCCAGGTTCAGCACCATACCTATTTGCGCACGTATAGTCATTCTGCACCTCCTTGCTTAAGATCAATATTGATAGGTTGGCCTTCTTCGTAAGGCTCTTCCATCCAGTCGAGTTTCTTCACCTTGCGGACAATGACAAATTCGTCGCGGTTGGAACCAACCGTGCCGTAATAGTTAAAGCCCCATGATAATTGCGCATAGCCGCCGATCATATGGGTCGGCTTGACCACGGCTTTGGTGACGGAATTATGAATGCCGCCGCGCTTGCCAGTGACTTCATTGCCCGGTGTATTCATGGTTTTTTCCTGGGCGTGATACATCATGCTCATGCCTTCTGGCACACGCTGGGACACCACGGCGCGGGCCGAGATAGCGCCGTTGACATTATAGACCTCGATCCAGTCATTATCGACCACGTCGATTTTGGCGGCGTCGATTTCTGATATCCAAATGATTGGCCCGCCCCTGTTCATGGTCAACATCAAGAGGTTATCGGAATAGGTCGAATGAATGCCCCATTTTTGGTGCGGGGTGATCCAGTTCAGCGCAATTTGCTTGGTGCTGTCACCGCGTGTCTTAATCGCGTCATTGATGGTGCGGGTCGAGATCGGCGGTTTGTAAACGCATAATGTCTCACCAAAATCGCGCATCCATTCATGGTCTTGATAAAATTGCTGGCGGCCCGTCAAGGTGCGCCACGGGATTAGCTCATGGACATTGGTATAGCCGGCATTATAGCTGACATGTTCGTCCTCAAGCCCTGACCATGTTGGTGAGGAGATAATTTTACGCGGTTGTGCCTGCACGTCCCGGAAGCGAATCTTCTCGTCCTGTTTGGGCAGAGCCAAATGGGTATGTTCGCGCCCGGTAAACTCGCCCAAAGCCTTCCAGGCCTTGACCGCGACTTGACCATTGGTCTCGGGGGCAAGGCTGAGAATGACCTCGCACGCATCAATGGCGGTTTCCAGTTTCGGCTGGCCCTTGGAGATACCTTCTTCGCGCACCACTTTGTTAAGCCCGCGCAGCAGATCAATTTCGTCGCCGGTTTTCCAGCCAATACCCTTGCCGCCATTGCCGAGTTTTTCAAGCAGTGGCCCGACAGAGGTGAACATTTTGTGCAGGTTTGGATAATCGCGTTTCACGGGCACAAGGTTTGGCATGGTCTTGCCGGGTATGGGTTCGCACTCGCCTTTTTTCCAGTCCTTGACGCCGAACGCCTGACCAATTTCGCCGGGCGTATCGTGCAAGATCGGGACGCTGACCAAATCGTCTTCAACGCCCAAATGCCCGTCGCAAAGTTCTGAGAATTTCTTGGAAAGCCCTTTGAAAATATCCCAATCCGAACGGCTCTCCCAAGCCGGGTCAACGGCTCTTGAAAGCGGATGAATGAACGGGTGCATGTCGGAGGTGTTGAGGTCGTTTTTCTCGTACCATGTGGCGGCGGGCAGGACGATGTCCGAATAAACCGCCGTGGTTGACATGCGAAAATCAAGAGTGATGACCAGATCTAATTTGCCTTCAACTGCTTCGTCGTGCCATTTGACTTCGGATGGTTTAGCCCCACCAGTTTCGCCAATATCTTCGCTCATGAGGGAGTTGGATGCGCCGAGTAAATGTTTGAGGATATATTCATGGCCCTTGCCAGAACTGCCCAAAATATTGGAGCGCCAGACAAACATATTGCGCGGATAGTTATTTGCGTGGTCCGGATCTTCGCAAGCAAATTCCAAGTCGCCGGACTTAATCCGGTCAACCACATATTGCTTGATATCCTTGTCGCCAGCTTTGGCCTTAAAACCGAGCGGGTTGTCTTTGAACTGGGGCGAGGAGGGGAGCCAGCCCATACGTTCGGAGCGGACATTGCAATCAATTAACGAATAATCCGCCCATTTTTCTTTATCGGCGAGGGGGGAGAGGATTTCATCAACACCGAGTTTTTCATAACGCCATTGGCTTGAGTGATTGTAAAAATACGAGGTGGAATTCATCTGGCGCGGTGGGCGCGCCCAATCGGTTGCAAAGGCCAGCGGTATCCAGCCTGTCTGCGGTCTAAGTTTTTCTTGCCCGACATAATGGGCCCAACCACCGCCGGATTTCCCGATACAGCCGCACATCATCAGTAAATTGATAATACCTCGGTAGATCATATCCATATGATACCAGTGGTTAATCGCCGCGCCCAAAATCACCATGGAGCGGCCACGAGTTTTGTCAGCGTTTTCGGCGAACTCTCTCGCCACCTGAATGACTTTGGCCCGATCAACCCCGGTAATGGCTTCTTGCCAGGCGGGGGTGTAAGGCACATTATTATCGTATGAGCTGGCAACATTATCGCCGCCGAGGCCTCTATCAATGGCGTAATTGGCTGCCATCAAATCATAGACGGTGGCCACATAGGCGGTCTTTTTGCCCTTCAGTGTAACCTTGCGCACAGGTACATTACGCACCTGAATGTCTTCGTGGTCAGTATGGTTGAACAGTTTTTGGTCATGGGGCTGGTTGGCAAAATAGGGGAAAGCCACGCCCAGAACTTCGTCGCGCTCATCAATGCAGGAAAGTTGCGCCCAGATGTCTTTGCCAGTGGCCCGGTCTTTGGCTTCCAAATTCCAGTTACCTTTATTGCCCCAGCGCGAACCGACCGTGCCGTTGGGCGAAACTACGGATTTGGAGGTTTCGTCGTAAACGGTTGGACACCAGTCGGGATTGTCGCTCGTTTTAATTTTCAAATTCCCGGTAAAATCGGAAGCGCGCAAAGTGCGGCCCGGCTTGTAATATCCGTCTTCTTTTTCCATCATCACCAACATGGGCATATCGGAATAGCTGCGGATATAATCTTCGAAATATTCGGATTTTTTCTCCAGATGGAATTCCTTGAACACCACATGGCCCATGGCCATAGCCATAGCCGCGTCGGTGCCTTGGCGCGGGTTGAGCCAGATGTCGGTCAGCTTGGCGACCTCGGAATAATCCGGTGTGACGCTTACGGTTTTGGTGCCTTTATAGCGAACTTCGGTGAAAAAATGCGCATCGGGCGTGCGAGTCTGCGGCACGTTTGAACCCCAGGCTATAATATAGCCCGAGTTAAACCAATCCGCAGACTCCGGCACGTCCGTCTGCTCCCCCCAAACCTGGGGAGAAGCGGGGGGGAGGTCGCAATACCAATCGTAGAAGCTAAGAGATGTTCCGCCCATCAAGGATAGATACCGTGTGCCCGCCGCATAGGACACCATAGACATAGCGGGGATTGGCGAGAAACCAACAACCCGGTCGGGGCCGTAGGTTTTGACCGTATAAATATTGGCCGCCGCAATGATCTCGTTCATTTCGTCCCATTCACCGCGCACAAACCCGCCAAGCCCGCGCATTTTCTTGTAATCATTGACCTTTATGGGGTCGTCCATAATACTGGCCCAGGCATCGACAGGGTCGGGATGTGTCTGCTTGGCAGCCCGGTAAGTTTTCAAAAGCCGTGAGCGCACCAGCGGGAATTTCAGCCGGGCGGCGGAGTATAAATACCACGAATAACTTGCCCCGCGAGAGCAACCACGCGGTTCATGATTTGGCATGTCGGGGCGGGTGCGCGGGTAATCCGTCTGCTGGGTTTCCCAGGTGACAAGTCCGTTTTTGACATAAATTTTCCATGAACATGAACCGGTGCAGTTAACCCCGTGGGTCGAACGCACAATTTTATCATGGGCCCAACGGTCCCGATAAGCTCGCTCCCAGCCACGGTGTTCGCGTGTCGTGATCCCGTGACCACCCGCAAATTTGCCGTCGATCTTGGAAAAATATGTCAGTCTGTCGATAAAATGACCCATCTTGGTCTCCTGAAAATAATTAGTGTCTGCCTACCCCTGCCAAAACAGGGGTGGGCTTGGTTTACGGTTTAAGGGTTTTTCACATATGCGTTTGGCCGCAAATAAAACCACCAGTTAATAATGATGCACAACACATAAAATGCCGCGAACCCGTACAGTGCGTATTCCGGTGTTGTGGCTTTGATCTGCTCGCCGAACACCTTGGGGATGATGAAAGCGCCGTAAGCACCAATCGCCGCAGTCCAGCCAAGCACAGGCCCGGCTTGCTCTTTGTCAAACACCACCGCGATGGTCTTAAAGGTCGAGCCATTACCAATGCCGGTAGCGGCAAACAGTATCCAGAACAAGATCAGGAACGGTAGAAAATAGTCCTGGGGTGTCGGTGAGACATAAGCCTGCTTCATGAAATAAGCTACGCCAAGAGCAGAAGCCACCATGATAAAGGATATGATTTGCGTAACTTTGGCACCGCCAATTTTATCGGCAACCATACCGCCAAGCGGCCGGATCAGCGCGCCAATAAACGGCCCCGTCCATGCCCACATCAGAGCCGATGGCCCGTCCGGGTTTGCCAGACTGTGATCAATAATACCGTCAGCGCCCATGATATGCTGGAAACCGAAAATCACTTTGATCGCCAGTCCGAAAGCCACCGCATAACCAATGAAAGAACCAAAGGTCATGGTATAGATAATGGTCATGGCCCATGTGTGCTTGTTATTGAAAATCTTGTACTGGTGCTTCAGGCTTTGGCCGATGGTGCCGGGGATCATCCGTAGCGCAAAAACTGTCAAAATGACAACTATGGGCAGGACAATCCATTTGGACAGCATGATACCAGAGCCGCCCACATCCGATGGTAACATCAACCACAGACCAAATGTTGCGGTGACAAAACCAATGGCCAACATGCCCAGAATTTTGGCAAAGGCACCAAAGGGCGATTTGATATTGGGCGAAACATGGGCCGCCTTGATATTATTCATACCAATCCAGACCGCTATCACGATGGGGATTAAAATCGCGGCCCAGATAAACCCGGCATTGTGCAGATAAGTATCTGTGCCCGCCGGGATTTTACCGATCAAAGTACCGGATGTGGCTTTCAAGGTCAGAGCCGTGCCGCCGAACATGCCAACAGTCATCACAAGCGGGATGAGGATTTGCATGGTGGTGACACCAAAATTACCTAAACCCGCATTCATACCCAAAGAATATCCTTGAACTTTTTTGGGATAAAAGAAACTGATATTGGACATAGAGGCCGAGAAGTTACCGCCGCCAATACCGGATAAAAGCGCCATTAACTGAAACTGCCAGAGAGGCGTATCAGGATTTTGTAATAAAAACCCGGTGCCGAGCGCCGGAATGATTAACAAAGCCGTGGTCAGGAAAATTGTGTTTCGGCCACCCGCGAGTCGAATAAAAAAGGTCGAGGGAATGCGAAGGGTTGCACCTGTCAGCCCGGCGATCGCCGCTAAAGTGAACAATTGGGATTTTTCAAACGGATAACCCAGATTGATCATCTGTACCGTGATAATGCCCCAATACAGCCAGACTGCAAAGCCGCACAAAAGTGCCGGAATTGAAATCCATAAATTACGCGTGGCAATCTTCTTGCCGGTTGCGTTCCATTGGGCCTCGTCTTCTGGGTCCCAGTCATATAAGTCTTTTGCCATTTCCAGCTCTCCCTTTTCAAAATGATAGGCGCGTGCTTCGGCCTATTAAGCCGTCACCTTTATGCCAGCAGTTGGGGAAGCCATGTTTGACCTATATCAAAACCCATCATTATTTTTGGAGCAAACATAAAAAAACGGGGGCAAAACCCCCGTTTTCAGCATGGTTCAGAAAAACCTAGTAGAGTGAACCACTTTAAATGCTGGGTAGAAAAACCACCGAAACCTGTAGGGTGGATTAGCGTTTCTTGCGCGTAATCCACCTTTTGGTGGTTGCCGATGGTGGATTACGGCCAAGAAGCCTAATCCACCCTACAGGGCTACAAGTTGTTCAACATATCAATTTGAGAGATACGCACTACTAGTCTTTTTTCAATTTCAGGTTTGTCATATCAACCCCCAGTGTTTCGAGGCGTTTATAGGCATAGGCTTGGCGGCTGCCAAAGATTTTAACATCGTCGATATCCTCATCGCTCATCCCTAAAACCTCAAGATGCTTGCGGGCGGCTTCTTTTCTATGCTGGGTATAACCTTTGTCAAAACGCTCTTCGGCCTCAATTTCGTCTTGCTTGCTAAAGCGAATGAACAGGGCAGAGAAAGACGCGATTGTGACAAATGCGCCCAAGATGAAATAGGCGGTGTCCCAACTGATATCACCCTTGAACAAAAATCCGAATGTGACCGCCCCGACATTTCCGCCGGCGCCCACGACACCTGCGACCGCACCCAAAGATTTTTTGGAAATAAACGGAACCACTGAGAATGTTGCGCCTTCTGACATTTGCACGAATAAAGAAAACAGTAACAAGGTCGGAATGGCGAGAAATAGCACATTCATTTGCGAGAACAGCATCAATGCCAGCCCTTCGATGAACAAGACGACAAACAGCCATGTGGCGCGGCCTTTAAGCCCCCACAGCGAGGCGCAGTTATCGCCGAAAATTCCGCCCAAGGTTCTGGCAAACAAGTTCATCAAACCAAAACTTGCAGCCACAAGGCCTGCCGTTACCAAGTTTAGGCCAAAATAATCAAACATATACATCGCCAACGTGCCCAGAATAGTTAGTTCAATACCAAAACACGCCGCATAGATGAAAAACAACAGCCAAACCCGGTAATCTTTGAGGGCGTCAGCAAAATTACCTTTGGCTTGACCTGCGGGCGGCATTTTGCCTTGGGCGCGCAATTCCTTGTACGAACCGTCCGGCGAATCCTGTGTGAAGAAATAATAGACAAAACCCATGACAAAAATCGCCATGCCCGCCACCACCATAGAGGCGCGCCAACCAAAGGCTTCATTGACACCAAAGCCGACCACAAAGACCGAGAAAATCATAGGCATGATAAATTGCGTGACACCACCCCCAAGGTTACCCCAGCCTGCACTGGTCGCTTGGGCTTGACCGACCACATTTGGCGCGAACATATTGATTGTATGGTATTGAGTGATTACGAACGAGGCCCCGATAACACCGATTAAAATTCTAAAAATCAAAAAAGTGGTAAAATCGTGGGCAAACCCGATACCCATAACTGGAAAAGCGGCAAAAAGCAGCAACCAAGTATACGTTAATCTCGGCCCGTACCGATCACAAAAATAGCCGATCAATACCCGGGCAAATACCGTGGCGGAAACCGCGCCAATAATTGTCCAACCGATTTGTTCTTTGGTCAGGCTAAGTTCTTCGCGCACAACCACCATTAAAGGGGCAATACCAAACCAAGCAAAGAAACACAAAAAGAATGTAAACCAAGTGACGTGGAAAGTTCTGATTTGAACTTTGTCTACGCGTAAAAAGTCCCCCCAAAGTCTCGTGGCTTTGTTTTGAAGCTCCATGTCAACACCCTCCGGTTTAATATCGACTCCCAGCGAGCCACGCACTTTATGCCAAAGCTGATGAGAAATAAGTTTGACCTATATCAAATTAAACCAAATTTACTTTTTTTTGAAAAACTATAGCCTTTTAGCCCATAAACCAGTAAACATAGCCTATGAAAATTGATGTACCGCAAGAAACGGCAACCATATTGCTACTTCGTGCATTAGGCGGCTTGACACACCAGCTTCAAATTGAACGCGGGCTGACGGCATTATATGTCGATAGTTCCGGCGAAATTTTTGCAGATGAATTGCGCGCACACTATTGTACGACGAATGACAGCATCACGGCACTTGAAAGTATTTTGGAAAAACTGCCGGGGGAGCAGCCGAGTGAATGGGGCAAGAAGCTGGATGCGGTGCGCAAAAACAAAAATGCCCTCACCAAATTACGCGAAAACATCCAAGAGGGCACAACCGAGTTTTCCAAGGCCGTTAATGCTTACACTTATATATTCATATACCCGACGATTGAGATGAATATCGAAATTGCTTTTGGGGTCGAAAATGTCAACCCAATGAAAGTCACCGCCTATTCCAATTTCCTGCAATGGAAAGAACGTGTCGGGCGCGAACGGGCCTGGGGTGCGCACGGGTTTTGCTCCAAGGTGTTCAAAAATCGCGAATTTACCGAGCGTATGCTGTCGCTCATAGAAGAACAATCCGCCTACAAGCGCGCATTTATGTCCCTGGCAACAAAGCGACAAAAGCGCAAGGTTGAAGCCGTTCTTGACGGCTATGTTATGGAGGTTCTGGAGTCTCTCCATGCTTTGCTTAGGGACAGTAAACGGACGCAAGATCTGGAAGCTCTGTCACCTATCACCTGGTTCGAGCTTCTAACGGGAAAAATTGACCGCATGCGCAGCGCGGAAACGGATCTTGTTAAAGGTCTGGTTATGAAAGAACCCGCGCATGTTTCCAGACTTGCATCCGGGGCGGTCATCGTCAAAGCGCCAACTAGGCTAGACCAGCATATGGCGGTGATCCAAACCCTGCCCATTTTCTCGAAACTTGACGACAAGGATTTGGCAGAGTTGTTGAAGCATGCCAATATTCTCGATTATGAAAAAGGCAAATTGCTGTTTATGCAAGGCGAGATGTTGTCGCGCTATTATCTTGTTTTGGGAGGCTGGGTGAAGCTCTATAAAAGCACGGAAGCCGGAGATGAGGCGGTTTTGCAAATGTTGTCAGCCGGGGACAGCCTCATGGAAGCGTCCGTGTTTTTAAACACGCCCTCATTGGTCAGTGCCCAAGTGGTACAAGATGCCCAATTGCTGTCAATGCCCGCTCCGGTTATCCGGCAAAGCCTTGCAGATAACCGGAATTTAGCTTTGGGTATGATCGGTGGTTTGTCAATGCGGTCACAGGGTTTGATACAGCAAATCGAGCATTCAAGGTTGAAAACGGCTACAGAACGGGTCGGCTGGTTTTTGCTCAAGCTGGGTATGGAGCAAAGTGGTGGCAAGGGAAATGCGGTCACCTTGCCATATGATAAATCCACCATAGCGTCATATCTGGATATGACACCGGAGACGTTTTCGCGCACGTTGAAGCGGTTTAAAAACAAAGGCTTTCGCATCCAAAACGACAAGATCACCAAACCCGACCCGAAAGCTCTGTGTGCATTTTGTGATGCAACCCTATCAGAAGCCTGTATCTTCAAAGATCAAAAGCTTTGCCCGCAAACATATTTGGCATAATTTCCTCTTGGGTACTTACATTGGAGCAAAGACGGTAAGGTTTTGTAAACTATAATACTTTCAATACTTTAGCGAATTTTTAAATCCTGCCCCCTAATATACTATGCTAGTGGATGGGAAATACTAAATGCCGTTTTCGCGCAAAGTTTATAATTCGGCAGATTTGCCTGACGACATGTGGGCGTCATTCCGAGAGCTTCGCCTCGGGCAAATGCCCAATAGTCATGAGCAAATGCCCTATGACAGTCCCTTTTTTGATCCCGACTTCGCACGCTTGATCGGCAAAGTCCGGGGTGATGTATCCATTACTGTCGAAGAAGATCAAGACGGGTTGCTGGCCTATTGGCCCTTGCATATTGGCATGGGGGGCTGGGCGAGAGCCATAGGTGTTCCGTTTTCTGATCGCAATGGCCCCGTAGTACGCGCTGGCGAAACTGTTGATATTGCCCAGTATTTACACGACCACAATATTTCAGGCTTTAGAACCTCTGGACTGGTTTTAAGTGATCGGATTGAGGTAAATCCAATTGAAACCGTTTATGCAAATATTTCTGATCTACGACACGACTGGGAGAGTTTTGCGGCACAACAAACGCAGACCCACAAAAAGTTTTTCAAGAAACTTGGTCGGTTGAGCCGGAAATTAGAGAAAGAACATAGTGAGATAGTTTTTACATTTGATGACAAATGCCCCGAAATGTTCAAACGTTTGATCACAATGAAAAGGGAACAATATGCCCGCAGCAAATACCATGATGTGCTAAGGCCATCATGGGTCAAGCAAATGCTTGAGCAATTGCGCAGCGGTGCTTGCCCCGACCTTCAAACTATACTTTCAACCTTATGCATAGACGGTAAACTGGTTGCGGCGGAACTTAACATACAAAGCGGCAATCTCTTACATGGATGGCTCGTCGCATTCGATCCGGAGTTTGGCAAATATTCGCCAGGTATGTTACTGACCCATAAAATTATGCAAGCCATGCCGGGACACGGGCTTAGATATTATGATGCTGGCACCGGTCAGGCACATTACAAAAAATATTTCACCAATACACAAACCCCTATCGCGCAAGGGCCGATCTACGCCCAGGAAAAAGTTATAAATCTTGTCGGTATTTTGGGCGAAACTTGGTCATATATGGAAGATAATACACCGTATAACATGTCAAAAAACCTAGAACGCGTGCGTAGACGCACCGATCAAATATTGGGGACAGAAATCTCGACGAAACAGCGGGTTTTGGGGTTTTCCAAAGCCGCCTTTCCTTTCATGTCCAAAGCATCATGACCCAGCACACCATATTGCTGATTGGTGATGCCAGAATGGCGTTTCCGGTGGCCCGGGCCTTGTCAAGGGCAGGGCATAGCGTTCACGCCGGCGTGTCTATATACAGCAATTATCTGGAATGGTCGCGCTATATTGACGCGTCTTTTTGGCATGAACCATTGGAGCCAGGCACGGACGAACCTTACGGGCCTATTCGTAACTGGTTGTTGGGCCACCCCGAAATAGATAGCATCCAGCCGGTCAATGAGGCTGGTATCCGCTTTGTCACCCGCCACCGGGGTTTTCTTGAAACCCAGGCAAAATTGATCCTGCCAAGTCGCGAAATCATTGCGGCGGCTACGGATAAAACCCATATGTTTGATCTGTGTAGTCGCATCAACGGCCCCATCGCGCCTTATAAAAAAATCACCAGCATGGAAGACATCCATGCTGCTATCGAAGAAATCGGCTATCCATTTATCATCAAACCATCCATTGTGGACGCCTATATATTTGACCGCAAAGCGCTCATCTTACAGGATCAGGCGGCATTTGAAGCCCAATTTCCTCATTGGCCGAAAGAACATCCTGAACTGGTGTTGCAAAAATACCTGTCCGGGCTACGACATAGTGTGGTTTATTCGGCCAAAGACGGCAAGCTATTGGGGGCCGTGGAGATATGCGCTGCCCGCACCCACGAAAACGACGGTACGGGCTATACGACCTACGGTATCACGGTCGAGCCAAACCGGGTCATCAAAGCTTCGGTGGAGGCTTTCGTCAAAGAAATGAACTACTCGTTCACGGGCTGTTTGCAATATATTGTCGAGCCGGGAACTGGCGCAGTGACATTCATGGAATTAAACCCTCGCGTCAGCTTGGCCCGCATCGCCGAATGTGCTGGTCTAACCCACAGTGTTTGGGGGTTGCAAATTGCCCACGACGAGCCTGTTACGGCTCTCGCAGATCCGTGGGATTTAAAAATAGGGGTTGAATATACCTGGACGAAAGGCGAGTTGACCATGTTGGCCAGCCTGCTGAAGGCCCGCAAAATCAATGCCGGGGAATTCGCGGCCCGCCTTGCCCGCGCCGTCTGGGACGCTTGCCGTTGCCATCACGCTATTTTCGACCCGTTCGACCCGCTGCCAACACTAGGCGTCTACGGCAATAAAATCATTGCGCCCATCCGCGAAAACCGCCGTAAGAAAAAAACAAGTATGTATCTGGAAGGCACGCCAGTAAAATAAATATAAGCATAGGCAGCGTGTAAGCATAGCCAGGATTTGTAAGTTTTAAGAATGGCCAAGCAGGCATCACCAAGCAAAAATTGCACATGCTTCAAAACTCTATAAACTATAAACCACTAAACTAATTTAATAATAAATTAGTTTAGTGGTTTATAGTTTCGCGATGGTTTGTTTTAGTAATTGGCGTATATTTGCGACATTGAGTGCGTAGATTGCCAGCATATAAACACTGCCTCCAGCCGCCGCTTTTATGAATAGCTCCGCCCAGGTTCCGTAAGCCGGGAGCATATAAATCACAGGCCACATGGCTGCGCAGGCGATTATGATCAGCGCTGTGTCTTTTACGGGAATACCCAGGCTGACATATTTTCGCCCGACCAGGCCCAGCAATATTACCGCCGTAATATAGCACGCCAGTGTGGAGATGACCGCGCCCATAACCCCGTATATGGGGATCAGGATTATGTTGAGGACAATGTTCATCACCAACGGTACACACATCAACAGCGCCCGGGTGCGGGTCTTGTGGGCGAGGTTAAAGCTTTCGGTGAAATAATGAATTAGCAAGCCGTTGAACAGGCCGGCAAAGGCAATCCACGGGATGATTTGTCTGGCTTGTTCGCGCACATTTTCGCCGATCATAGCTTCGGCTAATGGATCCGCCACCAAAGCCAGCCCTGTGGCGGCGGGCAGTCCGACCAGTAAAAGCAGTGTGACGAAATTTTTGGATTGTTCTTGGGCTGCCGCCCGTCCACCTTTTTCGTAGGCCGCCATCATCAAGGGCGAGCTTGCCATAGCCACCCAGGCACACAAGACAAGCACGGTTTTATCGGCAACCCCATAGCCCGCCGCATAGCCGCCGACCGCCGCCTCGTCGATGAAATAGGCGATGAAAAACCTGTCCCCGGAGGAGAGTAATATGTCCAGCATTAAAGCAATGGCCGTAGGCACACCGTAAGATAACCAGGCCCGGCGTGTCGCCTTATCAGACCGCCCGCCGACTGCTTGCTTGAGGAGCCACCGCCCCTCAATCAAGACCAAACATAAGGAGGCAAATAACAGACCTGCGAAAGGTGCCACCGCACCCAAGCCGGTTTGCCAGGCCAGCAATGCGCCGACAATAAACCCCAAAAGCATTTTTGACATGGCGACCAGTGCATAATGCTTAACTTGTTGGCTAGCTTTGTGGGCTTCCTGTGCGATTCTAATCATGGTGTTAAAAGGCAATAACAGGGCAATATAAGGCACGAAAGCCCGGTAATTTGGCATGTCCCATGTCACAATTAGCAAAATAATGACCAGAAACAAACCAACACCCAAAGCCCGGAACAGCAATATAAGTGATGTTCGGAAATGGTCCGCAAGCTTGTTTTCTCTATGGGCCTTTGCTGTAAATCGGTAAGCGGCCGCCTCAACCCATGTTAAGCTTAGGGTGTGCATCAGCGCCATAACCGAAAACATCAAGGCGTAGCGGCCATATTGGTCGGCGTCCAACAGTCTTGTGAATACATATATGCCGCCAAAGGCACACAGGGCGGCGACAAGCTTGACCGGTGCATAGCCTAACAAATGCCGCGCTAGTTTCATTCTAAGGTCTCGTGGCTTTGCATGGCAACCACAAGCGTGGTGGCATGAAAAGCGAACCAAAGAAACAGCCCGAAAAATTTGGCACTGTCTTCTATAATGATCACGACCTGGTCGATGCTGTGCAGTATCACATCCACACCCAGGCTCAGGGTCACACCAAATACGGCCAATGCCAGTATCCAGTATTCAGACGACAAGATCACCCGCCACGACGACAGGATATAACTAAGCGTCAGGACGACATAGATTGCCAAGACAATGTTTTGCCCAATGCCGAGTTTTGGCAGGACGACTTCGTGCAAAAGAAACGCATCGTCCAAGGCTAGCCAGCCAGACAACAAGCCGGATGTGAGCGCGAACCGCAAGAGGGCTTTGTCGCTTTTCCATTTGAAAAACACCAATGCCGAAAACAGGCTAATGGCTGCCGTCGCCACCCAGAGGAATATCCCCAGATTGGACATAAAGCCGTAATACACATGGCAGCAATCATCGGAAAACTCTGCCGCCGTTAGGATATCCCAAAACATCCACTTCGGCTCAACCCAGGGTTGGGCCAGGACGGCTAGTAATAAGGCACCAGGGACAAGTAATACGACCAAGGCCAAAATTAGGCGTGTTTTAGCTGAAACAAGCAGGTTAAATCCACCTATTTCATTCAATTTTTTAATCAATCCATATATCGACATATCCGACCACCCTGAACATAAATACGAGGGAATTTATATGATATGAGGGTTAATTTACGAATAATGCCAGGGGTGTTCCTGAGCTGGGATGAACGCCCTATGTGGGGGTCATGAAAATCACGGCGGCGGTGCCAAGTAACAAAACGCCCATCACAATATTTAGCACCACCGCAGAGCGGCCTTGGGACATGGCGCGGTTTAGGGTGCTACCCGCTAGCGTCCACACACTTGTCGCTAAAAGAGCGAAGACTATAAACACGGAGGTTATGAGCAGAGCGCGCATATGGATATTGGGGGACAGGGGTACAAAAGCGCCTGATGTTGTCAGGGCCATGATAACCGCTTTGGGGTTGGCCCACTGAAACAAAGCGGCCTCATAAAAACGAAACGGGCGGGCGCGGCTGGTGGGCTTGGCGCTTATTCCAGTATTATTCTTTGCTAGCGCTATACGCTTCGCCTCAATGAAAAACTTTATTGCCATCCAGGCCAACCAGGCCGCACCGATCGTTTTGACGATCGTCACCAACCAGGGCAGGCGCTCGATTATAGCTCCCAGACCGTAAACCGTGGCGATGAGCAAAGCAGGAAACCCAAGGGTGACACCTAATATATGAGGCAAGGAGCGTTTGAACCCGAACAAAGCACCCGAAGACATCAGCATGAAATTATTTGGCCCCGGTGTTATGCTGGCGACAAACACAAGCCCGATCAGCGAGCCAAACATCGTCCACTCAATCATAGCCCTTTATCCCCGCCCAATGACTTTGAACGGCGGGCGTTCATATCCCCACAGACTGGCGGCGGATTTCACCAGATCAGACTCGTCCACATGATACTCCTTATCCGAAATGGAAATAGCCAGCATAGCGTCATACATAGCCTCAATGGCCATATCATCGTCTTTAAAGCGGGTTAAGGCGGTGAGGATATATGTGTTCTTTCGGGTATCTTTTATGCGTCCTACCAATGTCTTTTCGTGTTCATGAAACCAGGCCAATACGTCCTGCGGTTCCATAATGTCGCCGTGGCCCAAAAGCTCCAATATGCCTTCTGCCTGGACTATAAATTCCGACAATTCCGGGTCACGGACTTTGTTGTCAATGATCACGGTCAAAGCCAGCGGTTTCAAAATGTCATTTATGCTATATGTGTTTGTCATTGGTAATGCTCAAAGTTGATCCACAAATCCGCATAGCGGATAGTCAAGTATAAATTGGGTTGCCAGGTAAAATCAAGCTATAGTCTTTGCTTAATCAGTGAAAATAGAGAGTATTATAACGTGCGCGACCCGCATATTGTCATATGATTGCACTGTAATGTGATTTTTACATTTGTTAGAAATAATGTATAGCCCGTAAGAACCAAACACTACAAAAGGGCTGAGCTATGAAAAATATACTATTATCCGTCGTTACAATTACGCTATTGGGGGCTTGTGCCACAGGGCCGACCGCCTACGGGCCGGCGCAAAATACCGGGCTTGGGTTTAACAGCCAACAGATAGAAAGCGACCGGTTTCAGGTCAGCTTTACGGGTCGTAACGCCGATGAAGCCCGCAGTTTGGCCTTGCTCAGGGCCGCCGAGCTGACCAAAGGCCAGGGGTTTAGCCATTTTCGGGTTATCGGCAGTGGCACCAACAGCCATGACCGTGGCGGCTCACCCATCTCAACCAGTGTCGGCATCGGGATTGGCAGTGGTGGTGGGTATAGACGCTATGGCGGTTCGCGCACCAATATCGGCGTTGGTATCAATATCAATGATATTGCCCGGGCTTTGCAAGGTAGTAAGGTCACAGCCGGTATGGAAATCATCCTGATGAACGCCACAGATAATTTAGCCGATAATGTTTACGAAGCCGACAGCATCATCAAGTCTATCAGGCCAGATGTTTATACGGGGTAATGGGGGTGAAGAAGACACCCGAAATTTCCTTAGATTTTCTGCCGTGTAAACCATACCAACGTCAATGCTATGATTGCTGGTGCAGCCTGAATATACAGAATTGAGGTGCTTGCCGTAAGTCCGCCAAATATCCCGGCCACGACGACGCAACCAAGAAAGAAAATTTTGAGATCTGTGCGTTTGGACATCAATCCCCATATCAACCCGGCGGCTAAAAACCCGTTATAAAGCCCTTGGTTGGCGGCTAGAACTGCGGACTGTTCCGCAAATTCCGGGGTTAAATCAAATATTTTTTGTCCCGTAGGTGTTTTCCAAAAAAACATCTCCAGCACCAAAAAACCAATATGGCTAAGGGCGACAAAAGCAGTGAAAATATATGCTAAAAGTTTCATGACTATCCCCTAACTATCCCCTAAATTTTTCCGTTAACAAATTCGTTTAGCCAGAATTATACCCGGTCGCCAGGTTTTATGCAATCACATTACTATTTGGAACCGGAAATTATCCCTCCACTGGCACACCATAAATAACCATCATTATAGCCAGCAAGGTCATGGTGGCAAATAAGCCTGCACGAAAATATTGCGCACTGCGCCAGGCCGACAATGCTGCGATGACAGATTGTAAGCCGTAATACAGCGCGAAGGCCCGCGAGGCGTAGCTGATGATTTCAAACACATTGGCACTCCAGGTCAAGGCAATTCCGGCGGCAACGAGCAAGGCATAGGCTTGCGCAGGCTTTAGCCTGTTTTTGGTCAATTCCTCAAACAAACCTCCTGCGCCGCTGGTGTCGGCAATGGCGGCGCTGAACTGGGCGCTTAGTGCTGCGACGACCAACAGGACGGGCAGGATTGGTGCGATGATAGCCATCATGTCGATGATGGCCGTTTCGTCCAGGGCAATGGTGCTGTGGTGAAATATATAGGCAAGCAGTACGATATAAATCATGTAAATTGCCGCTGAGATATATTGTGCCCGTAGCATGGAAGATATGCGGATTTTAGCGTCATATTCATCGCCCAAATAGCGCGAGGTTTCAAATCCTTGCACCGTTACAATCAGGCCAAAGGCTAGGGTTATACCTGCCCATCCGGTTTGTGTTGCGGCATTAAACACCAGTTCGCCGCCGCTTGCTTTTTTGGTGAAAAATATAGCCAAACCAACCAGCAGTCCGGCAATCACGGCCAGTTTTATGCCGACAAAAATCTGCTCCATACGTTCAAGTGCGCCGTAGCCCCGCGTCCAGCCAACCATTAGAATCAACAAGAACATAGCCGTGGTTAAAAGGTTGGCATGGTGGGCATCACTAACACGGGTCAAGCTCACGCCAAATGCTCCGAACAGGTTGAGATAATAGGCCACAGAAATAATATAGGCAAAGGCCAGTGTCCACGATGCGAGAGTTTCAAGTCTTAATTCCAGCGGGCGTCTGGTTTTGGGATTTGCATCAATGGCCGCAATATTATAGCGGATGGCCGAACCGAACAAAAATGCCACCCCGCACAATGCAGCCATGATTAAGGGGGCGTATTTGCCGTAAGACGCATTTAAAATCGGCCCCAAAACCAAAAACCCGCTACCAATAATCGAAGCCAAAGGCGTAATGGTCGCCCGCCAACCCTTAGATTTGACCAGACGCGGCAGCATCAAAATAAAAGCGACAAACAAAACGGCTGCTAGTATGAAAATATTTTCAAACACTGTTTAGCTCTATTCCAGATTTACCGGTTACGATATCCTTGTATCATATTCGCCGTTACATCTTTAGCATAACATAACGGCTCGGCACCGCCGGGTTTTGAGTAGGCGGAAAACTTGCCGCACCGCCGCCCATTGCGCATTGTGCTATATGGGCAAGGACACGCGCCGCTATAGCTGGCGATGCTTTCGCGGATCAGGAGTTGGGTTATTTCTTTGTCAGTTTTATTACTGGCGGCGAAAGCCGGGGAAGCATTCAGCCCGAGCGTTAGCCCGATTATAGTTGCTGCGCGAAGATGTTTTGTTTTTAAAGTATATTGCATTTCGTAAGGGTAGCACAAAATACGATATTTAACTACCTCTAATCAATCGTCGCAATCTTCAGTGTATCTGTTGTGCCGGGCCGCCCGAACGGGATGCCTGCGGCTATGATGATTTTGTCACCTTGTACGGCGCCGGCTTGTTCCTTGGCAATCGTCTGGGTGCTGGACAGCATTTCGTCGAAGCTGCTTGGGTCGTCCATGACCACCGGGCGCACCCCCCATGTCAGGGCCATTCGTGATGCGACATATTTGTCCGGCGTCAGGCCTAATATAGGGCAGGGAGGGCGTTCGCGGGCAATGCGTTTTATTGTGGAGCCAGACTTGGTGTAGCCCAGCACGGCTTTACAATTGAGCACTTCGGCTATGCCGCGCACGGATTGGCTGATGGCATCATTGATGGTGGCTTGGGGGCGTAAATTTGCGCGGGTATTATTGTCTGGATAGCTGGGATCGCCCTCGGCGGCTTTGATAATTCGGTCCATTATGGCCACGGCGGTTGCGGGGTGACGCCCCACGGCGGTTTCAGCGGAGAGCATCACCGCATCTGCGCCTTGGTAAATGGCGGTGGCCACATCGGATGCCTCGGCGCGGGTCGGGGTCGGAGCGTCGATCATGCTTTCCAGCATATGGGTGGCGACAATAACGGGCTTACCAAGGGCGCGGGCTACGCCAATGATTTTGCGTTGGACGACAGGGACTTGCTCCAATGGCAGTTCAACCCCGAGATCACCCCGTGCGACCATGGCGGCATCGGCCAGTTTTAAAATAGCTTCAATATCATCAACCGCTGACGGTTTTTCAATCTTGACAATCAGCCCGGCTTTGTCGCCAATAATATCCCTGGCATCCAGCACGTCTTGTACCGTTTGCACAAATGATAGCGCGATGAAGTCCACCTTTTGCGATAAGGCAAAGTCCATATCGCGCTTGTCCTTTTCGGTCATAGCCGACATGGGTAAAACGGTGCCAATGACATTGACACCCTTTTTGTTTTTGAGCACGCCCGGCACATCAACGCGGGCCTTTAGGCCTGTTGTTGATTTTTCGGTGATGGTCACCATCAGCTTGCCATCATCAAATTTAAGCGCATCACCTAGGGATAAAGCGGTAATCAATTCAGGGTGGGGCAAACGAATGAGGTCGTCCTTGTCCGAGTTGTCACCAACTTCCAGCTTCACAGTCTCGCCGTACCGCAAGGTGATTTCCCCGCCCGCGAATGTCCCGACCCGGATTTTAGGCCCCTGCATATCTGCGACAATGGCGACGGAATTGCCAGAAGATTTCTCCACGGCGCGTATATGTTTGATAGCCCGGGCGTGGTCTTCGTGACTGCCGTGAGAAAAATTAAGCCGAAACGCATCAACCCCAACCTCGTGCAACAGTTTTAAGGTATCCGGAGCCGCACTGGCCGGGCCGACAGTCGCAAGTATTTTGGCAAATCGTTGACGCATGATATGTTCCTTTTAAGCGGGCATATAACACCCCGAACGAAATTGGAACTTTTTATTACGGTTATTCCGCGCACCGTCCGCTTGGCACGAGAATATCATCGTCGGCGCGGATGTAGAAATCCTGGTTGATTGAGTTTAGGTTCTGAATTTCGGCTACACTGCTGCACGTGGAGCGAGCCAGAGAGTACAGAGTGTCGCCGGGAATGACGCGGTGGCGAATTGTGCCTGAAGGGGGTATTTGAGCTGGCGCGGTATAGGCCGTCTGGGTTGAAACCGGAGCCGGGTGAGGGGCTTGTGGTCTTGTTGGCTGGATTTGTGCATATTGTGGCTCGGTTGTCTGTGGTGCAGGCGTGCCGCCATTGACCGCGTAATATCCCGGCGTTCCCGCATCGCCAAGGCTCTGCGTGGTTTCTTGAATGGCGGATGTAGGTGTCGCCTGGTTTTCGTAGGTTGCCGCGTAGGTGACGGGTGCTGGCGCCTGAATTTGGTCTTGGCCCGTTTGATACCGAGCCTGCTCTACCACGGCTTCATTGGTATGAGGACTACTGCCCTTGTATTTGGTGGTTTGTTGGTAATTCGGGTTCACGGCAGTGGTGGAACAGCCGCCAATCACCAACATTGTTGTTGCCATTAAAGCACCAGATAAAATACGCATGATAGTCTCCGCAAATAAAAATCTATATTCGGACGCTATTGTGCGGAAATATGGCTAATTTTGTCTTAATAAATTTTCATCTTTCGGGAAGGCCCGGCGTTCCTTCCTGCTCGGGGTTATTTGCGATAAATTCCGCTTTAATCTGAGCCACGGTTTGGCGGGAATTATCGTGGGAATACCCCGGCGGGGCGAACAGGTATTTGAACCTCTGACCCAGTGTTAATCCGCGCCCGAAAATGTCCTTACCGATGGCGAAAAACTCGTGAAATGCCACGACAAACGGGTTGTAGGATTTTAGCGGTTTGACGATACCGTAATCAACGTCTTCGCCCTCTAATTCCGGGACAAATGTGCCGAACATCCTGTCCCAAATGATCAGGATGCCGGCGTAATTACAATCCAGATACCGCGCATTGCGCCCGTGGTGGACGCGGTGGTGCGATGGTGTGTTGAAGATAAATTCAAACCACCGGGGCATTTTGGCGATGGTCTCGGTGTGAAACCAAAACTGATAGATCAGGTTTATCGCCATGACGAAAACGATAATGCCGGGGTGGATGCCTAACAAGACCAGCGGGACTTTGAATAAAACCGTGCCCGATATGCCGTTTGTCCATTGTTGGCGCAGGGCCGTGGTTAGATTGAAATGCTCGGAGGAATGATGCACCACATGGGTGGCCCAGAACCAGCGGGATTTATGATAGATGAAATGGATCCAGTAATAGACGAAATCCGTCGCGACTAACGCAAGCAGGATGATCCAGATCGAAGCCCCCAAATCAAAAAACCGAAACTGCCAGACCCAAAACAAGCTGCCAACCAACAGCACTTTCAGCAATATATCGCTAATGGTAGAGCCTATGCCCATGATTATAGACGTCCGCGCATCCTTGAACGTATAAGCGTTTTTGATCGGATGATGTTTAAGCCACCAAATCTCGAACCCGATACAGACAATGAAAAACGGGATAGCCCAGAGCAGCAGGTCCGGAAATTGTGGGTTGCTAATATTGGTCATAGTGTGCTTCTGCATTTTTGTGACATAGAGTTAAGGTTTTATCCCATTTGTAATTTGCCATATCTGTATCATTATTATAGCAAATAACAACACAGAGCAGGGGATTTTCATGAACTTCACACGCACATATGCTTTTTTGGCCGTTTTATGCCTGCTGTTTTTAGCGGGAGTAGCGCAAGCTAACGAGATTAAAAGCGCCGCCTATATTGAGGCACAAACCTCGATGAAGGCCGAAAATTACAAGCAAGCGGCAAAAATCATCACAAAAGCCCAAAAAAACGGTGAAGACAATATTGGTATGAGCCTGCTTCTGACCAATGCTTATGCGGCGCGGATCAACCAAGTCGGGAAGCTCAAGCAATTGGGTTTGGCCAAGAAGATCAAAGCCTCTACCGAGCATTCCCTCAAACTGGCGCCTGAAAACATTGGCGCGCTGGAAGGCTTGATCCAGTTTCATCTACAAGCACCGGGCATAGCAGGCGGCGACAAAGACGAAGCCCGCAAGCTGATCGCAAGAATGATGGAGCTTAAACCGGTGCGCGGCCATGTCATCATGGCGACTTTGTCTGCCCGTGAGGAGAAATTTTCTGAGGCGGAGACGCATATCAACAAGGCACTTGCGATCGATCCAACAAACACCAAAACATTGTTGGCCAAAGGTAGCGGCCTGGGTCAGCGCGAGAGATACGCAGAGGCTATTGGTGTTTTCGAGACTTGCCTGGAGCATGAACCAGACAACCAGGATTGTCGCTACTTGATCGGGAAAACCGCGCAAGTCGGAAAGGTCGAATACGAAAAGGGCAAAGCCGCCTTTGATGAGTTTATCAAAACCGGCCACGAGAACAAAACTTATATGGCCCATGCCCATTACCGTCTCGGCAATATTTTCGCCCAGACGGACGACCCCGCCACCGCAAAAACCCACTACCAAAAAGCCGTAGACATAGCCGGCATAAAACCAGCCAAAAAAGCTTTGGCGGCGATGGAGTAGCAACTGTATTATTTCATTTCAATTACCCATGGTTTATTTCTCTTCAGGACTGTATTTGCGCTTAGGAGTAGTTTCCTGGCTACGGCAATCATGACTTGCTTATGAGGCTTACCTTTTGCTTTCAACCTTTGAGCGAATACGCGGAGTTGAGGGTTGTGGATTGAGGCTACGAGTGCGGCCTGGTAGAGGGTGTCGCGCACGGGTTTTCGTCCGCCCTTGATGAAGCGTTTGCCGTGTTTTTTACCGCTATCGTGATTGAGCGGTGCCAGGCCTGCCAATGCTGCGGCTGATGTGCGGCGTATCTGTCCGAGTTCGGGGAACTCGCCGAGCAGGGTTGCTGCCAGTACAGGGCCTATGCCCGGGATTGAGCGGAGTAATTCTGTCTTTTGTGCCAGCTCAACATCACCAGCCTGGGTCTCAAGGATTTGGCTCTCCAGAGTTTTTATCTGCCTGTTTAACAAGGCGATATGCTCCTCGTCCAAAGCGATGATCTGCGGATCACGGTGTTGCTTGATTTGGCATTTCAGCATGGTTCTGATTTTGACAACTTGCCTGCGTTTGGCAATCAGAACACCAAGCTTACGGGTGGTTTCGGAGGGTAGGCGCCGTCCGATACCGGGCTTGCTATGGGCAAAACGGGCTATGATTTTTGCATCAATCGCATCGGTCTTTGCCAATATACCCTCCGATTTTGTGAATGCCCATATCCGGTTTGAAGGTACTTGGCGGACGTCAAACCCGGCCAATTCCAAAGCTTCCCACAGGGCATGTTCACAGCCACCCGTGCTGTCGAGAGCAATGCGTATATGCTTTCGTTTTACATTCATCTGGTCAAGCCAGCGGATGAATTGGCTTATGCCTTGTTTGGTGTTTTGAAACTCAAGAGTTTTGGGGCTCTCATGGATAGCGATAACAAATGCAAGTTTAGCAACATCTATGCCGACAACGGGGTTTTTATGTGGTATCATCATTTTCTCTCTTTCTTGTGGTGCGAGCCCGGCAATGCCGGCTCAATCAACTGTACGAGACCAAGATGGAGAGACAGGTGCCACCACTCTACAAAACGTGGCTGGCCTTAAACCACCACAAGGGTGCAACGGTGCGCGCCTGTCCCGTTGACGGCAATATTGCCGTCAACGGGACAACTATTAGCACAGAAGAGATACACAAGGGTGGATTAGCCTCTTGGCGTAATCCGCCATTGGCACACACCAAAGGTGGATTACGCGCAAGGGGCGCTAATCCACCCTACGATTTTGTGATTTAATAAAAACATTGAATCCCAAATAAAAAGACAGGGCGGCGAAGACCGCGAGAGAGAGAGAGAAAACGGTCTTCATCCGCCCTGCTACGTGAACTGCCGGGCTGCATTTCATGCGGCCAATTCTCGAGGGGGAGGACAGACAGCGGGGACACACGTTGACTTCTTTATAGGATATGGGATTGAACGCTGGCTGAACGGGTTTGCCTTATTTTTGCCACAATTGGGGGTTTGTTTATCTCATGTTCATGAAACCCATGTTCATCAAGCCCCTGTTTTTCAGTGTTTTAGCCGCATTCCTTGCGGTGTCAGCGGAGGCGTTTAATCGGCGTTCGAGTATTCTCTCTACCCCTCACCTTGTTCCCCTCCCCATTTTTCATGTAAGAAGGGGGAGAGGAACAAGGTGAGGGGTAAAGGACTGTAGGGAGATATGGAATTTCCAAAATACCCTGTCTAGTAATTTGGAGACGCTTTCAGGGTGACCGTGTTGAAACCTTGCTTAAGCCGTGTGCCACCGGGATTGGAGAAGAATAGTTTTCCGTCTTTGCTTTGTATGCGTACACGCAAAACGGGGGTTTTGAGATTGGGTGATAGATCAAGTTTCTTGGTATTTATCTTGAAATCTATATAGCCTGACAGACCATCAAGTGGCACTCTGGTTTGCGCCAGGATACTTGGGCGGGCACTACCACTACGCTCCAAAGAGGCAATTAGAACCGAGCCTTTTGGCAGGCCTTTAAAGGCATTGAACTTCGCTTTTCCACTGACAGATTGACGCGCCGGGAGAGACTTGATTCCTGGTTTGGTTTTTGGCTTGGCTTTTAATTTAGGCTTGGTTTGTGGTTTGGCTGGTTGTCCGGCAATGACGGGCTTAGGCTTAGTCTGGGGCTTTGGTTGTTTCACAGTTTTAGGGGGAGGCGGGAGTTTAGGCATTCGGTTACGCACTTGCGGGCCGATGGCATCCAGGCGAATGCGGTATCTGGTGCTGGGGCCAGTATAGGTAAGCGGCGCAGGCGTGACATGGGTTTTACGGCCAGCCCAGTCCTCTATCCAAACTTCAAGGGTCAAGGGCATGCCTGTGTGCACCGGGTCAATGGCGCGCTCAAATTCAAAGGAAAAAGGCGCGGCTTTACCGTCAAGTATTTGCCGGAGCTCGCCTAGTACCGTTTGGGAATTGCCGCCCGCCAAACCGTCTTCGGTCAACCGCACAATCAGATTGGATCCTCTGAATTTAGGCGCTTTACCATTTAACCTCACCCTGCCGCGCAGGGTCTCAACCTCAAATTCTTCGGGAGGTAATTTAGGGGCTTCTGGTAGGGTGGCGGCGCTGTGCTCTGATGAGGTCAGAACGAGTATGGGGGCATCGTTGCCGTCATAGCTGCCAGGTGATTTTAAAGATAAAATGATGTTTTCTTGAGCATCTATCACCCTTGCTTCTATCCGGGCATAGGTTAGATCTTGCGTTATGGCTGACGGGGTCGCGATAATCACCTGTAACGGAGATGTTAGGCCGGTCAAAAGCAAGCGGGTTTCACCGAGCAATAGAGGTGCGCTGCGCCTGACATTGGACGGTGCGGGCGCATAGGCACTTAGGATCAACATGGCGTCCGCAGGCAGACCGTCCTCGCCAACATCATAGCGGATTTCCACGGGAATATTGTCAATACGGCCAAATTGGTAAGGTTCGGCTTCGTTTTCTTTTGGTGCTGGCAATTCTCCCGTTTTGAAAATGTCTTCAAGGATATCGCCTATGTCTTGTTGCGCGTAAGCGGGTGCGCTTGAGAACGGCCCCCAGAAGATGAGCATACTCAATATTGCGCCAAAAAGCGTTTGAAGTTTTACGTTCTTAAATCCCATAAATGTATTTTCCTCTATTTTACAAACCCGCACTAACACATTCTCCCTGTAGCTTAGCTGAACGCAGGTTTTACTTCCCTTTTCTTTTGGCGTAACTAATGGGTATTTGATACAAATAACGGGTGTTTTTCCATGATTGCGGTAAATAATTTACCGTCAAGAAAATATGACAGCCATGCATGCAGGTTGGGAAATTGTGGCTCGTCCCACCAGTTTTTCTCCACCGCAGAAAATTGCCGGATAAACGGAAAAATCGCATAATCAGCTAGGCTGGGTGCGCTGCCCATTAGATATGGCGCCTTGTTTAAGCTGCGCTCAAAGTCCTGCAAAATTTCGCAAGCCTTTGCGCGGTGGGCCAAATCAATTGTGGCCCGTGCAGTCCCGGTGCTGTAGCGACTGGCATATTTATACCGGTTTAGATGATCAACAAATGAGCCTTGGAGGGTTTTGATCAAACCCAGCATTTCGTCCATATCCGGCACCAACCAATTTTCAGGGTCGTGCTTGCCCAAAGCCCACAGCATAATATCCAGGCTCTCGTCTATGACAGTACCGTCTTGCAATACCAAGACAGGAACCGAGCCTTTTGGAGAAGCGTGCAGCATTTCAGCAGGTTTATCCCGCAAGATAACCTCCCGGTGTTCATACGCAATTTTTGCAATCTTGAGGCCCAGGCGCGCCCGCATGGCATAGGGGCAACGCCGGAATGAATACAGGATATGGGCAGAATTGGTCATAATTTCTATATATTTGAATCCGGGCGTATACTGGTATCAAGCAGCTTTTGGTATTCATCTATTCCGTTGATAAAGTTAATGAAACTATCCGGGAGGCCTTTACTCCGCATGAAGTCCGTCATGGCATTTTTGATGAGTTGTGGATCATCACAGGTTTGCGCCAAGATACGCATATCGCGTACGGCGCGTCCGTTTTCAAACTTGTCGGCAAGTGAGGAGAGTGCGTTCATAATTGAAAACATTTGCAAAGGGCCGATATTACCGCCGTTTTGCAGGCTGTCTGCGGCTTTGCGAAATTTCTTGAATATCTTGCTCGTATCGCGCTCAAAATCATTCATAGCCCGATCCAAACGCGGTGTTATCCATTCAGCGGAGCAAATTTCTACCGGGTCGGGCGTGGTAGAACAAGCGCCAAGGCTAAGGGAGGCAATGATTATGGTGGTCAATAGGGTTTTGGTTTTCATATTAGCTCTCTTCTGCGTGTAAGATTAAGCATGGTTCAATTCCACATGCACGACATTGGTACGGACATTGTTTGTGAAAGATGAGGCGTACAATTGCAAATAGAAATACCAGCTAAACCCCGCACCAATGATGAAGTGGTAAAACTCGTGGAGCTTAGGAGTTTTCAGCTAGCCACTCAGTCAGTTTTGATTTGGTCATGGCACCTGTGCGGGTGGCGACGGCTTCGCCGCCTTTGAAGATGATCAAGGTTGGCACGCCGCGCACGTTATAAGCCATAGCCGTGTCCATAGCGTCGTCAATATTGACCTTGGCTATGACGGCCCCCGCGCCCACATCGCCCGCAAGTTCTTCAAGGGCCGGGCTCATGGCTTTGCACGGGCCGCACCATTCTGCCCAAAAATCCACAAGAACAGGTTTGTCGCTGGCCAAAACATCGGCCTCGAAACTGGCATCGGTAACATTTATAGTCGGCATGGTGGCTCCTGTCCTCTTTGGTAAAGATTATTGGTATTTGGCCTGCACCGATTCGTCAAGCAGGCAAAACATCGCGCCAGTTCACTTTATCGAGAAGTGCGCCTGATAGCGTCATCATATGAGGGCCATCCGTCCACAAGAGGGCGGTATGAATTTCTTTGCCAGGATACAATTCGCGGGCCAAAGCACGGTAGGCGGCCATTTGGCGGACATAAAGGGGTGCGATATCGGCCTCGGTTTTTGGCGGCGGGCGGTTGGACTTGTAATCAACAATCCAGACAGAGCTCTCTGTGACGCAAAGCCGGTCAATTTGCCCGGACAAGCGTACATTTTCAGGCAATTCCGCAGCGCCGCCGGCGAGTGATACTTCGGCTTGCGTATCCGGGCCAAAGATATGGGCGAATTGTGGGTTGTCGAGCACCGCAAACACTTCTGTGCTTAGGGCCTGCGCCGCGTCAGCCTCCAGCCCTTGTTTCTGCAAATAGGACAGTGCTGTGTCTTGTCGTTTAGCCAGCGGTATTTGCGGCAGGATCTCCAGCAATTTGTGGATGAGATTGCCCCGCCTGAACCGGTGCTTATCGTCTGCCCTGGACAGCGGCGAGCGCACGGGTTGGGCCAAATCATCCGCACCATCAGGGATGGCCAAGTTTGACGGGGAGAGGAATTGCACGGCGGGTTTTGATGGTTTCGCAATAGTTTTCGCCCAAGCGGGCAGGGTGGTGCCTTGCACATTTCCCCCCGGTGCTTGCTGCGGTGTTTCGTCTGGCATAGCCGCCTGCACACCAAACCTTAGTCCTTCACCGAACGGCGTTTCTATCGGTGCTACGCCGTCCATGCCTTGTAGGGCATTTTGAATACGCCTGTGCCAGGAATTATCATCCACTTTGCCGTGGCTTTCAAACCCGCACACCAACAGGCGGCTCTCGGCCCGCGTCAGGGCCACATATAAAAGCCGCATGGCCTCGCGCCGGGCTTTGGCTTCAGCCGCCTCCGCCAACTTTGTCAGAGCTTCGGGGGCATTACCGGCGTTGGCCCGCAGGACAAACCCGTCGCCTGCCTCGAAGAAAGTTTCTTTGGTTATTTTGACTTCCTGGGTCGTGTCCGACAAGATGACCACGGGAGCTTCTAGCCCCTTGGCCCCGTGGACGGTCATGACGCGCACCTCGTTCTGGGCGGCGTCCATCTCGCGCTTTATGGTGCTTTCACTGGCTTCGATATCAATGATAAACCGCTGCAAAGACGGCGCACCGCGACGTTGGTGGGCCAGAGCGCGGGCCAAAAATACGTCTAGAACATCCGCCGCTTCTAGCCCGATGCGGACGTAAATTTTCTGAAGTAGGCTCGGCCCGCCCGCTTCGGGTGTGAGCGATAAAGTGCGGGCGAAAAACTCGTAGGGCGCAAATTTGCGGGCCAAAGACTTTATGTGCTTGAGGGTTTGTTTGTCTGCACCGTCCGGCATTGCTGCCCATAATGATCCTTTTCGCCCGTAAGCAATGTCGAATAATTGGTCGTCGTTCCAGCCAAAGAGCGGGCTTTTTAAAACCTCGGCCAGGGATAAATCGTCACCGGGCAACAAAGTAAATTTGGCCAAAGACAACATGTCTTGCACGGCAATAGACTGGGTCAACTGCAAACGGTCGGCACCTGCGACAGGAACGCCAGCAGCTTTCAGATTGCGAATAACTGCATCAAAAAATGCCGTACGTTTTTGCACCAAAATTAAAATATCCGCCGGACGCATAGGGCGGGTGGTTTTGGTTTCTCGGTCAAAAACAGGCTCGCCGTTCGCGATCCAGTCCTTGACTTGGCGTGCAATTTCCGTGGCTAATTTTTCCCGCGATGAGCGCACATCCAGCTTGTCTACGGGTACGGGATCAGACGAAATCTCAGGCTCGGTGTCTTCAGGTTTAGGTGCGGCGGGCCAAAATTCGATAATGCCATCGTCGTTCCGGTGGGCATCATGGTGGCCTTTATCGGAAGCTGGTGGGAAAAATTCTGCAACAAAAGTTTCCAATATGCCTTTGTTTTCATAGTATATTTGGTCAACCAAAGTTAAAATTTGTTTAGTTGAGCGAAACGACATAGACATTTTCACATCTGGAGTTTCTGATTGTTTTTTCGTCAACTTTTGAATTTTGCCCAGGAATAATTCCGGCTGCGCACCTTGGAACCCGTAAATGGATTGCTTCTCGTCGCCAACAGCAAATATGGTGCGAGGTTTGGTGCCAGCGCCAGTTTGTAAAAATTCGTCGCCGAGTGCATCCACAATGTCCCATTGGGCCTGGGAAGTATCCTGGGCCTCGTCCACCAAAATATGATCAACCCCGCCGTCCAGTTTATAGCCTACCCATTGCCGCGCTTCGGCGTTCATCAATAAATTGCGCGCCAAATATATCTGGTCGTCAAAATCCATCACCCGGCGCTGGCGTTTCAAGGCCCGGTATTTTGCCACGGCTAAAACGGCAAGATCATAAACGGCGCTGGTCAGTTCAAGGACTTTTAAAGCCCGTAATTTATCCCGCACCGTAAAGACCCGCTGGGCTTCATGCTCAATAAAGTTTACGGCCAAAGGACAATCCTTGCCAAACACAAATGTTTTGAAAAAATCCCCCTCTCCGGCTTTTGTGAAAAATGCTTTTGTGTAGAGGTTGAGTGCACTTTCTCTCCTTCCTCCGTTCTTTACGGGGGAAGTGGGCGCCTCTTGGCGGTCGATGGGGGGCGATCTTTCGTCTAGTGCAAGGCTTAAGTTTCGGGGTACTTCCCCCGTAAACGGAGGAAGGGTAGAAAGAGCATCCAAAATAGATTGTCCGCGTTTGTTGTTATTTGAGCTTTTGCTTGCAATCATTTCCGTTGCGGCATTTCGGATTTTGTCCAAATCAGCATTTTGCCAAAAACCTGTAAGAACCGTTTCAGGACTTGCACCTACATCCACACCAAACAAAGTCGCCAATGCGTCCGGCCCGCCTGCTTCCTGCCAGGCGTCAATCTTATAGGCATTATACATGGCCCAACTATAAAGCGCGTCCATGGCCCCGTCGCCTTTTTGTGCGGCCAACAAGGTAATGTGTTCGGCGATTTTACTGGTCGGGTTGGCAACAGCCTTGGTTTCTATCTCCGTCCAGACCTGTTGGTGCAGGGCTTGGGCGTCGCGTTCATCTACGGCGTCGGTGCCCGGCAATATCCCGGCCTCCAGGGGAAATCTTTTCAGCAAACGTTCGCAAAATGCGTGAATGGTTTGTACTTTTAGTCCGCCGGGAGTTTCCAGAGCGCGGGCGAACAATGATCTGGCCCGGTTCAGGTTTTCACGGCTCCGCACACCGGTTTTGTCTTCTAAGCGGTTCAGCTCATTGGTAAGCTCGTCCTCGCTCATGATCGACCACTCACCCAGGTCGCGGTATAGGCGGGTTTGCATTTCGGCCGCGGCGGCTTTTGTGTAGGTCAGGCACAGGATTTTGTCCGGATTGGTGCCCGTCAGCAAGATGCGCGACACCCGCTCGACCAACACCCGCGTCTTGCCGGAACCGGCATTGGCGGAGACAAATACCGATTTGTGCGGGCCAGCAGCCAGGCGTTGCATATCAACGGCCATATCGTAAGCGGTACTCATGTCTCTCCCCCCATCATGTTTCCTCCCCAAGGCTGGCCCATTCGGCCCGCCGCGCCAAATGGTCATAATCACCATAAGGGTTTTGATATTTGGCTCTGGGTTGGGAGTAATAACGGCTGTCCGGGCTGTCAAAATGCGCGATCAATTTTTGTAAATTCTCAAATGCTTCGCTGGCATATTCGTCCGCGTCTTTCGCCTTGCACAGGCTTTTATTTTTCGCGGGGTCATTGGGTTTGATATAGAGATAATCCGTGGCATCTGCCCGCTCGCCCAAAACCCCATAGCCGAGCATGATACCCAGCAAAGGCATTTGCGGATCAAAACCCACTTGTATTTCGGTTATGCCCGGTATGGCTCCGGTTTTATAATCTATAATCACCGTATCGCTACCCCTGCGCTCTATGCGGTCAGCAATCCCGGTCAGGATAAAAGGTTGGCCGTCTGTTGGGAAATCGAGCCGCCCTTTTTTCTCTATTCCCGCGGGTTCCCAACCTTGGTCGCGGCGGTCTTTGGCCCAGTCGACCGCCCAATTTGCCATCTCGTTAATGCGCACATTCATGCGGGCAAAGCTGTGGGCTTCGTACCCGGCGGCCAGCAGTTCATCTTGCAATAATTTTGCAAATGCAGGTGCATCTAATGTGTCGATCGCTTCAAAGGCTCTATGTATGGCCAGGCCATATTCGCGGCCTCCAAGCGGCTGGTCGAGGGGGTCGAGGGCATATAGGCGCAGGATTTGACTGGCGTAAATCGCATAGGGGTCGCGTACCCAGGTTTTGATCTGTGTGACCGAAAGTCCGCGCTTTTTTGGCCAGCGTTTATCCAGAGGCGGGCAGGGGGCGGGCTGGGGTGCGGGGGCAGGTGTTTCGGGGGCTGCGTCCAACAATCTTGCCCATTCAAGCCAGGGCTGTTCAGGACGAAATACGGCGTCCACCTTATCCCCCACCTTATCAAGCAATGCCCCGCGTGCCAATGTGGTCAACCGCCATAACCATCTGGACTGTACCGCCGGGCCGTCTTCAGTGCGCCTTGCGCGGGTCATGATCACATTGGCTTTGGACGCCAAAGCTTCGAAATCATGGGCGGCCAAACCAAAACGTCTTTCAGGCGCGGACAGGCCAATGGTTTTGCGCATGCCGGGCGATAATACCGGGTGGGGTGCGGGATGGGCCGGCCATACGCCTTCATTGAGACTGCCAAGGATTATAGTGTCCGCTTCCAGCATTCGGGCTTCCAGCGGCCCCAAAATTTGCAAACGCTCCTCGGTGCCAAACCGAGGTCGGGCAACGCGTCCGCGCATGAGTTGAGACAACAGGCGCATATAGGTATCGCCGCTCACGGGTGCGAGCAAGCTCCCGTAAGCCAGTAATTCTTCCATAAGGGCGGCTGATTTTTCTCCAGCCTCGCCGCGCCATAAATTCTCGGCACCACCTGCCAGTGTCTCCAAGAGTTCAATATGGGTTTTTGCCAGCATGTCCGCGCCGTTCGCCCCCTTGAGCATGTCATGCAAGGGCGTTAGGACGGCATGGGTTTTTTGCAAAAGCGCAAAACCATCAGCGCAATGTCCATCAGAGCGCTTGGCAAGACGCTTGGTAAGTCGCTGGGCAATTTCGTCTAGGGATTTTGGCCGCGTGCCGCGCAGGGCGCGAACTTCCAGCTTGTCCCAATCACTTCGAATGTTGGGTCTCAACGCAAATAAAGGATGCTTGACCAAGGCGGACAGGGCGATGGGGTCAAAGGGATCGCTTGCAGCTTCCAGGCTCAGGGCTAAAAACACGCCGTGACCAGTTTCTTCCAAAGGTTCCCCGGCGGAGCTGTCCACTTCGATGTTCCAGCGCGATAATTTGGCTCTGACCCGCCTCGCCAACGCCGGGTCGGGGGTGACCAGAGCGCAGGTTTTGCCCATGTGTTCCCCCGTGTGCTCTAAAGTCTCGCGCATGACCAAGGCTATGACGCTAGCCTCTTCCTCGCTGGTGCGGGCTTCGATCAGGGACAAGCCCGATAATCCGTCTTTGATCGCCGATTGCACGCTGCCATTACTGGTGCTTTTGGCGATGCGGGCAATGCGTCCGGGCCAGTCATGAGTTGAACTGGCGGGGATGAGAGCGTGGGATAATATGCGCGAGCGCACGGCGGCTTTGTTGTTAATCTTTACGCCCGGCCACGCCGGAATATCGGCCCGCTCCAGCTCAAGTGTTTTCAGCAGGTTTTTTAGCGAAGCTTGGGGGTGCTGATCGTCGATTTTATCCCAGACATCCAAGTCGTCAATATGGGTATCAAGGCCCGGCAATATCACCAGACCTTGGGGCAGGGCGGTCACGGTTTTGATCAGGCCTGCGGTGGCCTTCAATGTTCCGGTCGAGCCTGCGATAATCACCGGATGATCGGGCGGGGTCTCCGTCCAAATCTCCGCAGCTTTGTTCAGTAAAGCCACCCGCCGGGCCATGGGTTCATTTAGATTATTGTCCGCTAGAAACTGCGGCCAATGTTCTGCGACGATTTTGACAAATGTATGGGCGGATTGAAAATGCGCGGCCAGATCTTCCAGCTTATCATCCAGCTTGGGCAGGGCGTCGGGGCCAAGCTCCTCCATAGCTAAATCGGCCAGCAAGCGGGCTAGGGGTTCCGCCATTGCCAAGGCATTTGCAGCGTCTGGGGGAGTGTCAAAAGTGGGACCCTCATGTTTCATTTTTGCCGCCACCAATTTGGCCAGCTCGAAACGGTGGCGCACCGGATCAATAGCTGGTGCGATGTCAAAATCTATGGCCCCGGTTGTAAACGGTGGCTCGTTTTCGTCCATATCAGCAAGGGGGCGCATTATGGGTAAAAGTGTGGCGCGGGCGGGTGAGGCGCGGACAAATTCGTCCGCCAATGCCCGTACTGCCCGGCGCGTCGGTAACAGGATCAGGGCTTTGGGTAGCTCCGTGCCTAGAGCGGACATCAGACCTTTGGCCAGATTTTGCAAGAAAGGCGCATGGGAGGGCATGGTGTAAACACTAGGTGAGGTTTCCTCGAATAAGTCTTTGTAAACACTCATGATTTAGCCTTAGCCAATATGGTTTCAGCCTCGGCCAAAGCCTGCAGGTCGCCCACATGCATCCACAGGCCGCCCATAACATGTCCAAAGATTTTACTGCGCGCAAGTGTTGCGTCCCATATTTCGTTTCGGGAAAACTTTTCTAGTGGGAAACCTTGTGCCAAACTTGGCTTGAAAACCTGAACTCCAGCGTAAACATAGGGTGCGGTGTCCTGCCAACGGCGCACCAAGTGCAAATCCAACCCGGCCTCGAAATCACCCTTGCCGTGATACCCAATGGTATTTTCCACGGGAGCCAACAGGAATAATTCGTCCATTTCTTGCCCGTTCCAAAACTGCATCAGCTCTTTCAATACGGGTGTATCTTCTGTCCAAACCGCGTCAATATTACAGATTAAAACCGGGCCATTGCCAAGCAGTGGTAAGGCTTTGACGACACCGCCGCCAGTTTCCAGCAGCTCCGCCCGCTCATCCGAAATGATAATCTCTGGCCCGGTTGTTCTGGCTTGCAAATGGGCTTCCAACTTGTCGGCAAAGGCGTGGACATTGACCACGGCGCGGGTGATGCCAGCTTCGTGCAGGCGGTCAAGCATGTGGTCAATGAGTGTTTTGCCGCCGACCTCGACCAGAGCCTTGCAGGTGTTGTCGGTCAGGGGGTGCATACGTGTGCCGTGCCCTGCGGCCATGACCATAGCTGTGGTAATGGGGGCAGTTGTTATAGGCTTTGAGTTTGAGAGAGATTGCGTATATTTGCTAATCCATGTACGGAGTTCAGCCAAAGCTGGGTGGGATATATCACGGGTGAAATGCGCCGCCACACGAGGGATCATATCCATATAATGTTCTTTACCGTCGCGCCTGGCAAGACGGACAAATATGCCGAGAATTTTAGCATTGCGCTGCGCGCCCATAACGGCATAGGCGGTGCGGAAATTTTCGTCATTCTCTATGCCTGCCTCTTGGCAAAATTGCGTGATAAGGTCGTTAACAATATTTGGGTCTACGTCCCGCCTTGCGTCTTCCAACAGGGATACAAGATCATAGGCCGGGTGGGCGAACAGGGCGTCCTGGAAATCTATCAACCCGATATTGGCCGTGCCGTTCCGATCCGCTAGCCAAAAAATGTTTTCTGCATGAAAATCCCTAAGCGCCAGTCCGGCGGGTTGGGTGTCCAAAACCGGGAATAGCTTGTCCCAAATATCACGCCATTCTTGACGGGCTTTGTCGCTCAAGGGGGCATCAAACTCCGGTATATACCAGTCGAGAAATAAATCGGCTTCGGTTTGCAGGGCGGGGGCATCATAATTGCTCACATGCCACTGTGCCCCGCGAGCAGCCATGTTTTCCGGGAAGCTTGAGCGGTATAGAGCGGCGAGACAGGATATAGCGTCTTGATAAAGTTGCCGTTCTTTTTGCGGTTCGCGTGCCAATATTTGCGCGAATAAAACTGTGCCCAAGTCCTCCAATAATAACAGGCCAGTGTCCATATCAGCCGCCAATATACGCGGGGCGGAAAACCCGCGCCGTGTCAGTTCTGTGGCCAGGCAAATAAAAGCCTCAGGGTTGGAACCTGCAAGTTTGGCGGTGGTCATATAGGGGTCGTCCGAAGGGCTAAATGGCGCGTTCATCAAGACGGCGCATTTATTTCCGAGCACCAATCTTTCATAAGACCGCGTCGAGGCATCGCCCTGTACGGGTGCGCGTTTGGCATCACCCCAACCATTGGCGTTTAGGAAAGCACTTATAAGCTGCTCCCGTGTTAGATTTTCGCGGGTCATTTAGTCAGGTTTCCCATTTAACCTGGCTTCCCACTTTTCATCGCCGTTAAATTTGACCACGCGCCCTTTGCCGCTAAACCTCAGGACGATTTCCAGCTCTGCACCGCTCAGTAGTCCGGCAATGCTTTGGGGCCATTCGATCAGACAGACACCGTTCTCCAGCGCTTCTTCGATGCCCAGCTCCCAGATTTCGCTCTCGTTTTGGAGGCGGTAAAGGTCAAAATGCCAAATTTCAAAATCCTTGGCACTATAGGTCTGCACCAGTGTAAAGGTTGGACTGGGGACTTCTGCATCTTCGAGTAAAGCCTGGATCAGTCCGCGTGCAAAACTGGTCTTGCCAGCACCCAGATTGCCTTTGAGTAACACGATATCTCCAGGGCGCAAATGCCCTGCCAGCCAGGCTCCCTGAGCTGCCATCTCTTCTGCGTCTGCCGCCTGGACAGTTTTAATGATTCTGTTCATGCCCTTTGATACGGTATTACACGGCCTACATGCAATAGATACCAAGCAACAATAGGCGTAATAGGCGCAATAGGCTTGCAATTTGGTTTTGGGCGATTACATACGGTTTGAAATAATTTTCTAAAACAAAGGCAAGAGATAAATGGCAAAGATTACCTATATTGACCAGGACGGCACGAAACGCGAAGTCGAGGCAAAACCGGGTCAATCGATCATGGAAGTGGCCGTGGCTAATATGATCCCCGGTATTGATGCCGACTGTGGCGGTGCCTGCGCCTGCGCCACCTGCCATGTCTATGTGGACGATGCCTGGGCCGGCAAGCTCAAGCCCAAAGACGACATGGAAGACAGCATGCTCGATTTCGCCGAAGATGTACGCGAACATTCGCGGCTGTCCTGCCAGATTTTGGTCACGGACGAGTTGGACGGTATTGTCGTGACGACGCCCGAGAGCCAGTAGTATAGTCTGCATGCAATTTTGTGCCTATCCCTGATGTGGAGATTGTGTTAGCGTACGCTCCATAACAAATAGGGGAGTTACACATGACCAACACACATATTGCACTACTTGGCTATATTGGGCTGTTTCTACTAATATTGCTGATTTTGGCGGGATTGCGGACAATGTTGACGCTTAAGGGCGATAAAAAAGCCAATAGCTTTGCGCCAACTGGAGAAGATGCCGGGGTGTTTTCTCAGAAATTAGTACGGGTCCATGCCAATATGTATGAGTTTTTTCCGGTTTACGGCGGTGTGTTACTCTACGCTATAGCAACGGGGCAAATGGCTGTGACAAACAGTCTGGCCTTGATTTTTCTGGGCGCACGGGTCTTGCAAGTGTTGACCCATCTGGTTTCAACCAGCGTCATGGCCGTACAGGTTCGGTTCTTCTTCTTCCTGGTGCAGTTCTTTATTGCAGGTTTCTGGTTGTTGAAGTTTTTCGGCGTTTTGTAGGCAGGCTATCGCTTATACATACTCCTACCTCACCAAATCGTTATATTTGGCAATGGACAAACGTGTGCAAATACGTTACATTCGCAGTTACTAATGTAGCGATAGCTAATAAAGACCGATGATAAGTCGGGTAACGCCTTGTTTTGAGGGAGAGCAATATGGCTGAGGTGGACCTTGGTAACGCCAAGAAAATGACAATAATTTGCACAAAAGGGACGCTCGACTGGGCCTATCCGCCGTTCATACTGGCGACAACTGCTGCTGCGATGGATGTTGAAGTGACCATGTTTTTCACATTTTACGGGCTTGGGTTGCTGGATAAAAAATTGAATTTAAGTGTTACCACATTGGGTAATTCGTCCATGCGCATGCCGATGGGCGGCATGCAGATGGCTATGCCTAATATGATCGGAATGTTGCCTGGTGTCACCGCAGGTACATCCGTCATGATGAAAAACCTGATCAAGAAAAAAGGTGTCGCGTCCATTGAAGATTTGCGCGAGGCTGCGGTTTTATCGGATGTACGCATGATTGGGTGTCAAATGACCATTGATCTGTTCGAGAAGAAAACCGAGGACATGATTGAAGGCATAGAGCTTGGCGGCGCAGCCACCTGGCTTGAAAGCGCATTACAGTCTGACATCAACCTTTATATGTAACAACCCAAACACTTGAACAGGAGCAAATATGTCTGATAGCATCACACCCGATGAAATACTCGATACCAAAGGGCTTAATTGTCCACTGCCTATACTCAAGGCCAAAAAAGCACTTAAAGGCATGGAGAATGGTAAGGTTCTTGAGCTAGCCTCAAGCGACCCTGGCGCAGTCAAAGATTTTGAAGCTTTTTGCCGGGCAACTGGCAATACATTGCTCAAAAGTTGGATCGATGATGGTGTGTATATGTTCCTGATCGAACGGGTGGTGTAGGAAAATGAATTCTTTGCAAGACACCCGTAAGAACATTTGACTTTAAAAGCGGCTACGTGAATTGGGCCGCTTTTTTTATAACTTTTCAATTCAAAACAAAAAAAACATAAACAAGCTTCAAACTTAGAGGGGAATAAAATGTTAAATAAACACATGAAAAAAATAACACTGGGCTTAGCGCTTGCCAGCTCGGTTTCACTATTGGCTGTGGATGCATTTGCCACAGAGGGTTATTTCACCAATGGTTCAGGAGCTCGTAACAAAGCCATGGCCGGGGCAGGCGTTGCTGATGGTCGCGATGCTACGGCTTTGATCACCAATCCTGCTGGTATGGTTGGCAATGGCACTGATTTAACGGTTTCCGTATCACTGTTTAGTCCGAATCGCCGATTTACAGGTACAGGCGGGCCTGGTTTTACGCCCGTCGGTGAGTTCAAGAGCTCGGAAAACTTGTTCGCTATTCCGAACATCGCGTTCGTCAAGGCAATTGACGATACATCGTCTTGGGGTATTTCCATGGCGGCCAATGGTGGTATGAATACAAGTTATCGGGACGTGACCAACCCTGCCTGTGTCTCACCGCCTTTGCCAGCCAGTAATGGCGTATTTTGCGGCGGCACCACTGGTGTTAATCTAAGCCAGGCGCTAATCTCCGTTGGTTATGCCAAAAAGTTTGGCAATTTTAGTATTGGTATTGCGCCTATATTTGCCTTCCAAATGTTTGAGGCCACAGGTCTGTTCGCCTTTGGCGGTGTCAGTTCAAGCCCAGGGTCTTTGTCTAATAACGGTACGGATACGGCGACAGGTTTTGGCGGTAAAATCGGCGCGCAATATGCATTGACCGAGAACATCCGTATTGCCGGTATGTACCAAAGTAAAATTGACATGAGCAAGTTTGACAAATATGCCGGATTGTTTGCGGATGGTGGTGATTTTGATATCCCGTCCAATTTCCAAATTGGTATTTCTGCTGATGTTTCACCAACTTTAACCGTATCTGTGGACTACCGCCGCATCAATTATTCCGATGTACCTGCGGTGAGTAATTCCTCGCGTATTCCGTTGCCATTTGGCGCACCGGGTGCGGGCGGCTTTGGTTGGGACGATATTGATGTTATCAAATTTGGGGCTGAATGGCGGGCCAATGACCAATGGACATTGCGCGCCGGGTTTTCTGCCAACAGCCAGCCTATCAGCGGTGAGGATGTGACGCTCAATATTTTGGCACCAGGGGTTACGACCAAGCACATTACTGCGGGCGGCGCATATGCACTGAATGACCGTCATTCATTTGAATTTGGTGTTATGTACGCGCCAACCGATTCGGTTAGCGGCATTGAAATTACGCCAAACGGCCCAAACCCTGGCCGCACAATCACCATTGAGATGAAACAATTTGAAGCGACATTTGGCTGGAAGATGAAATTCGGCAGGTAATATTTCGCTTTCGTTTAGTTATGACCCGCCGGAGCCTCCGGCGGGTTCTTTTTATTAACTATATTCGCTCATGATTTATTTTAATCGTTAACGCGATAAGAGCATACTCACTAATTTGCCGTCCAAGGGGCATAAATCCTTACGAGACCATCATGGCACTATTTACTGTAAGAAGAGCACGCCGTATGCGGCTTCGTGGTACCCGCAATATGCGTAGCCTTGGGTTTTTCTTAAAAGAAAAAAGCTGGCTGATTATCGCATTTATTGTGGGCTTATTACTCTTTATTGCCCCCACACCCGACGGGTTAACCGATGCGAGTAAAACCGTGTTGGTGATTTCGGTTGTCGCGGTGATTTTGTTTGTCACAGAGCCAGTGCCTTTACCTGCCGTGGCGTTTATGATCGTCATTGCCCAGGTGTTTCTCTTGCAAGGGGTGGATTCTAAACAAGTAGCCCAGTCGCTCATGAGCGATTCCGTCTTGTTTATTATGGGGTCGCTGATGTTGGCCGTGGCCATCGTCAAGCAAAAGCTGGACAAGCGGCTGGCCTATCTAATCGTGCGTATGACCGGCACCAGAACCCTGAATATATCAGTGGGGATAGCCCTGGTTTCAGGGCTTATGGCCTCGGTGATCGGCGAGCATACCGTAGCAGCCATGATGTTGCCCGTAGCCATTATCCTGATCACGCTGACATCTGACGACCCCAAAAAAGTGCGCGGTCTGGCAGCGGTCTTGTTGTTTTCCATTGCTTACGGGTGTTCGATCGCCGGGATTGGCACTCCGTCCGGCGGGGCGCGAAATGCCATCATGATTGGTTATTGGAAAGAGTTTTACTATGTGGAGGGTGATGCAAGTACCGCGAAATATCTGGTGGATTATCTTGCGTGGATCAAAGTCGCCTATCCGGTTTTTCTGGCACAATTGCCGTTCGTGGTCGGGATATTGTTTTTAACATTTAAACCGGAATACAAGCATTTGACCCGATCCGTGGTTAAATTGCGCACAATGGTGGAGAAAGAAGGCCCGATGAAATCCAGCGACTGGATTGCCATCATGGTGTTTTTTGCCACGCTCCTGGGTTGGATATTTTTCTCTAGCGAGCTTGGTCTGGGCATTATCGCCTTGATGGGCGCGGTCGCTTATATGTTGCTTGGCCTGGTGCGCTGGGAGGACTTGAACTCCGGGGTTAACTGGGGCGTGGTTTGGCTTTACGCCGCCGCAATTTCTCTGGGGATACAGATGAGAGACACGGGCGCGGCGCTTTGGGTTGCGGACAGTTTTTTAGGCGTTTTGCCGCCGGGTATGGACGAGGGTATCGGGCTTTTGGCCTCCGTATCCGTCCTGACCACCCTTGTGACCAACACCATGTCTAACGGTGCGGCTGTGGCTGTGCTTGGGCCTATATCCCTGAATATGGCGGCAACGACCGGAGAAAGCCCGCTGGTGCTTGGTTTTATTACGTCAATATCCTCGGCATTCGCCTATCTTACGGTGATCGGGACGCCCGCTTGCACAATCGTTTATGCGTCGGGATATTTAAAAACCACAGACTTCTTGAAAGTCGGGTGGAAAATGGTGATTATGTCCACATTGGTCTTGCTGGCTTTTGCAGCATTCTACTGGCCGGCCATAGGTTTGTAAGCCGGGGATTATAGGAGACTACCATGCGCGAGGCATTATTTACCGATGAGACAGAAGAAACCGAAAGCGGCCCGGTAAGGTTTAACATACTTGTTTGCATTGACGGGTCGGAGGAATCCGAACGGGGGCTGAAATACGCGGTCAAGATAGGCCAGGGCAATGACGCGGATATAACCCTGCTACATGTGCGCCCGGTGGATAAAGGTATGAAATACGGTGTTGATCTGGCCCGCCAAAACATGCTGGATTGGGGGATTGAATTGCCCGGAATGCGCGCCCTGAAAGCCGCCCGTGACCAATTGTTCGAGCTTGGGTTTTTAGACGGGGACTGGAGCGAGGAAGAAACCCGCAAGCGAGTTTACGGCGATCCCATTGGCGACGTTATGAAAACCTATACGGATAAAAACGACACCCATATCGCCCTAAAATCTATGGTGGCCCCGACCATAGCATCCGGCATTCTCGATGAGTGCGAACTGAACCATTACGACCTGACCATAATAGCCATGCACGGCAAAGGCGGCAAAAATGTACGCGGCGAGATTAAATGGGGCACCACAAGGACGGTGGTAACGGAGCATCACGGCACAGTCTTATTGGCCCGCGATATCGAAGAAAACCACGGTCATCTGATTTGCGTCAATGACGAAAAATCCATCGAAGCCGCCAGACAAGACGCCATCTTGGCTTCCCGGTGCCAATGCCCGGTTTATTTGCTCTCCGTAGCCGAAACCGAGGACGATCTGGACGCGGCCAAAGACGCCATAGCCAAAGCCCGAACCGCCATAGAAGCCGCAGGTGTAGAAGTCGTAGACACCTGGACAGACATAGGAAATGCCAGAGACATAATCATAGAACGCGGCAAAGACTTCTCAGTAATCGTAATGGCCGACAGCTCAGTAAAAGGCTTCAGGCGGTTCTTCCAGAGCAGTGTGGCGTATTACGTGCTGCAACACGCGTTTAATTCGGTGATGATTATTCGGTAGGTGGGGGTAGGTCTCCGGGGTAGGGTCGCATGATCTTACTGCAGTGGGGCGAAACGCCCCGCTCTCTCTCCGCTCATACCGACGAAAGTCGGTATCCATCGTGAGTATTGCGTCTAGCCGAGAGATGGACCCCGTTTTGTAGGCGGGGTGAGCGGGATTAAAGGGTCTGGTTTATCCTCCTTGGCAGTCTTCCGTTCCGCCGCTCATGCCCAACTTGATTGGGTATCCAGCGAATAAAGGGTGCGCGAAGCGCACACATTCATGTTATAACTGGATTCCCGCTTTTGCGGGAATGAGCGGGGTGTGGGGGTGTCTGGTTAATCCTCCTAAGGAGACGTTAGACTTTCCAAAACATTTACTTTATCATCTTAGGATGCCCTCTGGATTAACAGCATCGGAAAAATTTGTCGCACAATTATGTGAAAGAGCTTTCTTGAAGCTTTGGTCACACCCGAACCCTATTGGAAAGAAGGGAAAAGAACTATGTGATAGCCTTGTTGTTTGTGGGTCACATGTAATTATTATCTCGGTCAAAGAAATCGAATATAAAGATACAGGTGATCGAACAGGGTATGACAGATGGGTGAAGAAAGCCCTTGAGGAGTCTGCTGACCAAATTTGGGGTGCTGAACGTTGGCTTCAAAGTGTGGATGAAATTATCCGTGCTGATGGCCGCAAAGTGAATTTGCCACCTCACAAGATTCGACAGTATCATAGAATTGCCGTTGCATTAGGGGGTAAGGATAGTGTTCCAATCTCTTGGGGAGAGTTCAAATCTGGATTTGTTCATGTTTGTGATGAGAAAAGTTTAGGAATTTTATTCAGCATATTAGATACAATCACTGACTTCACTAACTTTCTAACCGCCTCAGAAGAATTTTTCTCAGGGGATATGCGTGTAATATTTGATGGTGGCGGTATTGAGGATCTATTAGGTTTATATCTAGCTGAAGGTAGCACTTTCGAAAGATATTCAGAGAAAAACCCAGACTTACTCATGATCGCTAATGATCATTGGAGCGGTTTCAGTAAATCAGATGAGTTTAAGGAAATGCAGAGAGAATTTTCAATTTCTTTTTTCTGGGATAAGTTGATCAATCATCTAACGGAAGATTTGCTATCGGATGGAATGATTAATCATGAAAATGGTGAAATCACAGACAATGACCTTGCCTTGACCGAAATGGCTCTTTTGCCTCGGTGGGTAAGGGTGCAATACGCTGAAAAGTTAAAGCAGTTGCATTCTCGAGATCAGGAAATACGTGCAAGCATACTTACGGGCGAAGGTGAAACGGCATTTGTTTTATTAATTGCTAGCAGTGAAGATAGAGAAGCGAGAATTCAGGAACTTCACCTCCGAAGCCTTGTCGCTCGTGGGAGGATACCAGGGTGCAAAACTGTCGTTGGTATTGCTACAGACAAAGCAGGATCGTCTAAAGTTGGATATAGTCATGATATTGGATATATGCACTTACCTGATTGGGATGACGAGTTGGACGCAAAGGTCACAGAGATGCAAAAAAAACTTGGCTATTTTTCGGCACTATAATTCCATTTTCTAACGCCCGCTTCTGCCTCCAATTCAGCAGTAACCCCGCTAGGGCGCGGGATGATTATAGCGTTGTCTGTTTTCCTCCCCACACCCCACACCCAAAAAAACTCCCACCTTGACCAAACCATAAAGTATGGTATGTTATCCTCAACACAAAACCCAAAGAGGACACAAAACATGAATATATACCTGTTGATCGGTGGCTCGTTGAGCCTTGTTGCTAGTGCTTTGCATATTGGGGTTATTGTTGGCGGGCCTGATTGGCTTCGGTTTTTTGGGGCCGGGGAGCGTATGGCGGTGATGGCTGAGAACGGGTCTTGGTATCCGGGGCTGGTCACCGGGTTTATTGCGGTGGCGTTGATGGTGATGGGGGCTTATGCTCTTGCTGCCTCCACAGGCGGGGCGGGGAGTGCCCATGCTTTGCCTCTGCCTTTGCCATTGCCCTTCGTCAAATGGATCGTGCTGGCGATTACGGCTGTGTATCTCCTGCGCGGTTTGGCTCTGGCGCCCATGTATTTCGTTATGCCTGAACAGGTGAACGCATTTGCGGTATGGAGTAGTTTAATTGTACTGGCGCTCGGTATTTTCCATGCCGTTGGGCTTTCGCAAGTTTGGAAGCATTTATGAGCATTTGGTTTCTGGCGGCGGCGGTTTTGTCGTTCAGTGTTTGTCTTGTCCACGTGTTTTTAGGCGGCAAGGAAGCTGCGCGGCCTTTGCTGGACAGCTCTGATCTAAAACCAGTGGAGAAATATACCAATTATTATTGCTGGCATATGGTGACGATCATTATCGCGGCGTTGGGGGTTATGTTTTCCGTCGCCGCATTTATCCCGAGCGCCCAAGAGCTGGCCTGGGCGGCCAGTGTTTTGGCGGCTTTGTTTTGTGGTTGGAATATAGGTTTGTATTTTTGGAAACGCCAGGAATTGCGCCGTTGGTATCATATGCCGCAATGGGTGTTGTTCTTGCCGATTGCCGTGCTTGGGGCTGTTGGGTTATTAGTATGAAACGCTTCGCCAAAACGGACTGGCTGGATTTGGGCCTTAAGTCTTTGGCGAAAGACGGGCCTGCGGCTTTGCGTATTGATGCACTATGTGAAACTGCCGGGCGCACCAAAGGTTCTTATTATCACCATTTTTCTGGGCGCGAGGATTTCACCGCTGGGTTACTGGAACATTGGGCGCAAAAACTCACCGAAGCGGTGATAGATAAAACCGAGCGGCAAGAAGACCCGGTAGAAAAACTCATAGCCCTAAACCGGATCACAGACGGTCTGGACATGGGGGTAGAAACGGCCCTGCGCCGCTGGGCCGGAACCGACAAGGCGGTGGCCGCCGCCATAGCCAAGGTCGACAAACGCCGCATAGATTATGTGGCCAGTCTTCTCATGCAAGCCAAAGACATCCCGGCGAGCCAAGCGATAGATTTGGCGGTGATGAATTACACAAGCCTAATCGGAACCCAACTCATGTTCACAGAAATAACCCGCGAGCGCCGTCAACGTATTGCGCGGATTTTTGTGGATATTTTAGACACGTTGCCGGATCATACCTGATGCCAACCATCAAGCCTGCTGACGATATGGGCTGCATCAATTTTGCCTGCATTGGCACCCCATATATGTGTCGGGTTTTGTATGCGCAGAGTGATCCAAGCTTCTCGTAATGGCCCGGCGGGCAGGGCGTCTGCGGCGAAGACCAGAGCGGCGCGTTCTGCGAACAGGCGGGCGTCGGCATTGGGGGTGTCTTGTAGCCAGTTCGTCAAATTTTGTAATTCGGGGATGTCGCCGCCAATGCGGGCCATTTCCACGCTAAAAACATCTTTGGTTTTCGTGCTCTGCAAGGCGCGCATAATATCCAGCGCTATGATATTGCCCGAACCCTCCCAGACACTATTGAGCGGCGAGGTCCGAAACAGGCGCGGTAGTCCGCTTTCCTCGACAAATCCGACCCCGCCCAGGCATTCGAGGGCTTCGGCGACCACGCTTGGTTGGCGTTTACAAACCCAGTATTTGGCAACCGGGGTTAATATGCGCGAAAGCGTGTGGGCATGGCTGTCTTTCGGGGCATCAAACCCGGCAGCGACAGTGAAACTGAGCGCCAATGCGGCTTCGCTCTCCAGTGCCAGATCAGCCAAAGTGTTCTGCATCAAAACCTGGTCGATGAGCTTTTTTTGAAACACGGTGCGGTGGCGGGCGAAATGCGCCGCCATGGTCACGGCCTTGCGCATACCAGACGCGGAACCTGTGATACAATCGAAACGGGTGTGGTGGGCCATGTTGATGATGGTCGGGATGCCGCGCCCGGGTTCGCCGACCCTTTTGGCCCATGCGCCCCTATATTCGATTTCGGACGAAGCATTGGAATGGTCGCCCATCTTGTCCTTGAGGCGTTGGATTTCTATAGCGTTGCGCGTTCCGTCCGGGCGCCATTTTGGTACTAAAAAGCATGACAATCCCGTGTCTTCATAAGCCAAAGTCAAAAACCCGTCGCTCATGGGCGCAGAGCAAAACCATTTATGCCCAGTGAGTTCCGCTTCGCCGTCTGCGCCGACTTTAGCTTTAGTCGTGTTGGCGCGTAAATCCGAACCGCCCTGCTTTTCGGTCATGGCCATGCCCATAGTTAGCCCGGATTTGCCGCTAGCAGGCTTGCACACCCCGTCATATTTAGCGGATATAACCCCCGCAAGCCAAGTCTCGTGCGTCCAGTCTTCGTGTTGCAAGACCGGGGCAACAGCATAGGTCATGGTCATAGGACAGCCAACCCCCGTGTCGGCCCAGCCCATCATATAGGCCAAAGCCGCATGGGCCATATGGCCGGATGCTTTGGCCGTCCAGGCGATTGAAGACACACCGTTTTCAAGCCCGGCTTTCATAAGCTGGTGATAGGCGGGGTGGTACTCGACCTCATCAAGCCGCCGACCCCGCGCATCAAAGGCTTTGAGGACGGGCTTGTTTTCATTGGCCAAACGACCAAGCTCGCGCATATCTGCGCTTCCAGCCAATTTCCCAAAGCGGCTCAGATGCTCTGCATGTTCTGACAAGCCGTCTTTTGGCCCGCCAGAGAGTGACAATTTCGCCAACCCAGATCCTATTGCAGATTTAAAGGCAGGGTCGTCAGACAGATTGAAGTCGCCTGGCAAAGGCGGTTGGTTGATGACCTCATGGGTCGAAAGCTCGGAGCGCGGGTGTTGTGTTTTCATGGCCCAAGTTTATGTGAGCCACGATAGAATCGCAACGGAGAAATTTGCGGCAATTAGGCGCTTGACGGGGCGGGGTCGGCAGGTCATTTTGCGGCTCTGTTTTTGATGTTGATGAGAGGTTTTTCATGTCGGATATTTATGATATTTTGGTAATTGGCGGCGGGCCGGGTGGTTATAATTGTGCTATTCGCGCCGGGCAGTTGGGACTTAAAGTCGCCTGTATCGAAGGGCGCGGGGCGCTCGGTGGTACGTGTTTAAACGTCGGCTGTATCCCGTCAAAGGCCTTGCTGCATTCGTCCGAAATGTACGAGACGGCGGGCAAAGATTTTGCCGGACTTGGCATTAAGGCCGAGCTTGAGCTGGATTTGCCGACCATGATGGGAGCCAAGGAAAAGACGGTTGATGCGTTGACCAAGGGTATAGAGTTCTTATTCAAGAAAAATAAAGTCGAGTATATTCAAGGTTTTGGCAAGATAACCGCACCTGGTAAGGTGGAGGTTGATGGCAAAGTCTACGCGGCAAAAAATATCGTCATTGCTACGGGTTCCGAGGTCGCGACCTTGCCGGGCATTGATATTGATGAGACGCGGATTGTCTCTTCTACGGGTGCGCTTTCCTTGTCCGAAGTGCCGGGCAAATTACTGGTCATCGGCGCGGGCGTCATAGGGCTGGAGCTTGGCTCGGTCTGGCGCAGGCTCGGCTCTGAAGTGACTGTGGTTGAGTATCTGCCCCACATTTTGCCGGGCATGGACGGGGAAATCCAAAAGCAAGCCACGCGCATGTTCAAGAAGCAAAAGGTCAAATTTGAACTGGGCCGCAAGGTTACGGGCGTCACCAAAACGGGCAGCGGTCTTAATGTCACCACCGAAGCGGCTGCGGGCGGTAAGCCCAAAGACATTGCGGCAGACGTGGTGCTGGTGGCTATTGGGCGGCGACCGTTTACGGATAAACTTGGATTGGACAAACTCGGCGTGACCACGGACAAGCGCGGTTTTGTCGCAACCGATCATTTCAAAACCAATATCGAAGGCATCTGGGCCATTGGTGATTGCACCACCGGCCCGATGCTGGCCCACAAGGCTGAAGAAGAAGCCGTGGCCGTAGCCGAGCTGATCGCGGGCAAAGCCGGGCATGTCAATTATGATGTCATACCGGGCGTGATTTATACCAACCCGGAAATCGCTTGTGTTGGCCAGACCGAGGAAGAATTAAAAGAAGCTGGTATCCCCTACAAGAGCGGCAAATTTCCGTTCATGGCCAATTCCCGCGCCCGCGCAAATCACGAGACCGACGGTTTCGTAAAAATCCTGGCCCATGCAGACACAGACGAAATCCTGGGCGCACATATGATCGGCAAAGGTGTCAGCGAAATGATCGCCGAAGTCGCTCTGGCCATGGAGTTTAAAGCCGCCAGCGAAGACATAGCCCGCACATGCCACGCCCACCCGACATGTAGCGAAGCGGTCAGGCAGGCAGCAATGGATGTAGAAAAATGGGCCATGCAGATGTAATTGTCTTCCCCTGCTTTTCGCGGGGGAAGTACCCCGAAGGGGGGATGGGGGCGCGCACCTCTTGTGCGCTTCTGAG
>JAESQN010000019.1 GCA_016765135.1 Robiginitomaculum sp. | reverse complement strand
TAAATCAGAAACAGTACGTGTACCATCAGGAAATTCCACAATGAGATCGGCAAGCTCAATAGGAATCGTATTTTTATTAGTCACTGCAATTTGCAATGTAACTGCCTCACCGCCCCCTATGGTCGAAGGACCACGGATTACAATTTCAACATTACTTGGTGAAATATCTTGCCCTCCTTTTATAAAGATAAAAGCAGATACACCAAGTGCAATAACAAAAAAAACCATTGACCCCACAACTAACATTGGCAAAGACGTATTTGTACACGTAAGCGCTGTAGAGGCCGCTGGCCTTTCCGGTCTTCAAGAAGACCAAAAAGTTAGCTACGAAATCGTAGAAAACCGCGGCAAAGAAGCTGCTGGCGATCTGACGATTGTTGAAGGCTAGTTTGGTTTTTATTGGGTCTCTTGAGACCCAATACCAAAATGAAAGGCGGTGCTTAGGCACCGCCTTTTTTTGTTTGGGTAAAACTTTAACCCCCGTCCTCGTCCCACAATTCGCGGATACGGTGGTCGAGGTCTGCACCTATATTGAACCATGCCGGTTTGGTCTCGTCGCTGACCATAATAAACAATCTGTCTTGTTGGTTTAAGGTCTGGCTTAATGTATTGCGTAATTGCTCTACGGAATGAGATGAGCGCACCAGCCACACTGCATCACCAACCCTTTGGGCCTTACCGAAGTTTTGCATGGTTTTAAGAAATGCCATTTCGCCGCTTGAGCGAATTTCTGCCATAATCAAATAGATTATCGATTTTGTGGCAGACTCTGTATCTATGGAGCGCGGCTGTTGGTAAGGGGTCTGGGTGCTGGTCTGAATGTGGGCGTCTGGTTGCGGGGCAATCGATTCTGTAACTTGGTGGATAGGCGCATATTGAGGCGAAGCATTCACAGTGATTTGTGGCTGTATTATGCCTGCCCATAGGCCAAATTCTTCATATTCAGACGCCGCAAAATATCCGTTTTCAGGTGCATTGGAGATTAAACACGCCGCGCTTACCCGACCCTCCACGACAAATGCCTGCATCTGGTCATCCGAATAGGGGCCGTAGGCCTGATTTTGGACATTAACATACCAGTGCATGGGCTTGCCTTGTGACATGGGGTTACAGCTCGAACCTCATGGTCGCCGTTTTGCTGATTCTAAGCAAGTAAAATTTACGCCAACAGATTAAGCGCAGGCAAATTCACGCCAATCCACACAAGTCCGCTAACAATGCTCAACAAAACTGTGCGGGTGATCCGAAATTCAAGAGCAAAAAACATTTGCACCGACCAAAGTGCCGGAAATACCCATGCCAACTCTGATGGTTCATAAGCCATAAACGCGTAAATACTCCACCCCAAACCCAAAAGAAGCGAGACATTAAGCAAATAGGGAGATTGCCATATCCGTGCCATAATCAGGCTGGCTCCAGACAGGCTCATCACCAAAACGTCTGGCGAGATACTGCGTCCAGTCGTTTGCAAGTAAATCCAAAGCAAGGCAACAAAGCATAGACTGGCCATAGAAATACCAAGACTGTGCAGAATTTTTGCGCGGCGTTTTTGGGCTGAGTTTGTGAGAATGAGCGAGAGAACACCCAAACCAGCCGCAGATAATGTCAATGTCAAAGTTGAGAAGCTATTGTCCGCATTACTCAACACATTATAGGCTATAGCCACCAAAACGAGGAGCCACAGAGAAAACAAAAAATATACCGGACCACGCCCGCTTTTCTTCAATTTTGTACGTGATGCTTTTTCTCTAGCAATCTCACCAGAAGATATATCCCCTCCCCTTGCCGGGTTTGCGGACTGCGAAATTTCTGATCGGGTAATATGAACTTTGGGTTTAACAGGCGAAAACCCCGACACCGCAATCATACCGCCCGCGTAAATATTGGACTGCCAGTCCTGAATACGCAATTTAGCTGTTTCGGCTTCACCCGGTTGTGCTGGGCCGTTGTCATTTGCAATGGTGAGATTCGTAAACATTGCCTAAACCTAAGCAAAAACCCGCAAATAAAAACTCGTTTCGCCTGTCAAGGGCAAACGGGTAAATGCGTTAAACAGCCGCATCCTGTTGCGGTACATCTTGTAGGGTTACATTTTAATAACATTGTCCTAATTCCTACACAGCTTCTAAACGCTCGCTTTTGCATTCTAATTCCTTATAACACTAATGAAACAGGGATGAAAATATGCGGCAAATTTTATTTTACATCGGGGTTATATTTGTAAACTTGATGGCTGCGTTATTTGTCTCGGGATGTGCAGACACCAATTCGGCTAAGGATAAACACGAAATTTCGCCACAAATATTGAGCGAAATCGGTGATGTTTTTGATCTTGAAAAGCATGATTGGCCTCATAATGTTAGTGATTTAAAGCCTGACCCGCGCCTGGTGTTTGGCCGGCTGGGTAATGGTCTGCGCTATATTATCCTACCCGAGCCAGACCAAAAAGGCCGCGTGGCCATGCGCTTACAATTCAATGTCGGGGCCAATGATGAGGTGCCTGAGCAATACGGCATTGCGCATTTTGTCGAGCACATGGCATTTCGCGGTTTCAAGAACCCCAAAACGCAAGAGCTAATCAAGCCGTTACAGCGTTTGGGGTTGAGTTTTGGCGCAGGTCTCAATGCGTTTACTGGTTACGATGCTACTATTTACCAATTTGACTTTCCAAATAACAGCACCAACAGCCTTAATACGGGGCTGACGCTGTTTAATGATATTTCGCGTGGCCTGCTCATGAGCGCAGATGCGTTTGAGACAGAGCGCGGTGTTATCATTGCAGAGAACGAGGTGCGCAATACCCCGCAAGCACGGGCCAGACAGTCGTGGCAAACTTTCCAGTTTCCGGATATGGAAAGGTTTGCAACCAACATTGGCGGCACTAAATCCAGCATTGAAGCTCTTACCATAGAGGACTTGCGGCAATTTTACGCGCAGCATTACCGCCCGGATAATGCCCTTATTGTCATAAGTGGGGACGTGCAAGTGCCGTCCATCGAGAGGAAGCTCAAAAAACTGTTTGGGGATTGGAAACCGGTTGGAATTGATACAGAGAAAAAGCCAGAGCCAGAATCAGAACCAGCACTAGAAGATAAACCAGGATCTGTCCCGCAGACCAAAGTGGATTTTATGGCCTATCGTGAGCCACATTTATCATCACAGCTCAATGCCGTTGCTGTTTTGGCAAATTCTCGCATCGCTGATAGCGCACAACACCAAAGAACATTGTTTTTACGCAATATCGGCATAAAGATATTGCGCCGCCGTATGGCCCCGGAAATCACGAAAAACACAGCTTTGTCATGGGTAAGCGTTGCTTACCATTCCAAACTGCAAAAAGACTTTGCGTGGGTATCTTTTGGTGCAAGTCAATATGCGGAGGCGCTGGCTTTTTTCGACACCGAGAGGCGACGGGTTTTAGAATACGGTTTCTTGCCATCAGAATTAAAACAGGTTTTGCACGATAACCGTCGGCGTTTGTCGGATAATGTTTTAGCGGACGGCACATATAATGCTTCCGTGCAAGCATATCTGCTTGTCAGTGATTTCAACTCTGGCGTGGTTATGCAGAGCCCGCAACAAAAACTGAAGCAATTTGACCGTTTTACAAAATCAGAAACATTGCTCGACTACCAGCAAGCATTTTCACATATGTGGTCACAATACCAACCCCGCATATGGATGCAGTCCTCAACGAGTTACTCAAAGCAAAGGGAAAAGTTTGTTAGCACATTGGAAAAAGCCAGGGAGGTTAAGCTAGACCCGTATAAAGACCCCGATCATGTCGAATTCAAGCTACCGGGTATAACCTCTCCAGGCACAATCCGTAGTCGTGACAGGCTAAAAAAATATGGTATTGATCGTGTGATTTTCGAAAATGGTTTAAGGCTCAATTATAAAAAAACGAATTTTAAAAACAACCAAATATCGGTTAAAATCAATCTTGGTGCCGGGTTTAAGGAATTGGCAGAAACCAATCCAAATTTACGTTTTCTAATAAAATCCCTGGGAACTGCCGACCATAAAGCCTACACAAAAGAACAGCTTTCACGGATTTTCGAAGGCAAAACAACCAATTTTTCTATCAGGGTTTATGATGACCAGTTGATACTCTATAATAACAATCTCACCAATGAAGACTTACAACCATTTTTCGAGTTCATGACCAGCTTCCTTTTGGATGTGGATTACCAGTCCAAGTATTATGCCAACCAGGCCCGCAAAAAACACTCCAGGTTACGCCGACAAACCAATTCACAGCCGCTCATGAAAAACCGTATGTCGTTGCACCATGTTTTGTATAATGCTGATCCTCGTTTCGCGAGGCCCGCTTTTTTGTCGACCAACACAAAAACGAAAACATTATTACAAGATACGGTCGAGCCATATTTTAAAACTGGCACCATCGAAATTGGTGTCAGTGGTGATTTTGACGAGACGAAATTGTTGGCAGCAATTTCCAATACTTTAGCAGCCATGCCGACGCGGGCCGAGCAATTTACACCCTATGTTTCCAAGGCTGATGATTTGGTGTTTACCACTGATAACTTGACCCAGCTAAACTATCGCGGTGGGGACAAGCAGGCAGCGTTTCACTTTTGCTGGCCGATTACGCAGGCGTTTTCCGTGCCGGAAATTGAGCGGCTTGACCTTATTCGTGATGTACTCATGCTAAAAACCACCGAAGCAGTGCGTGAAAAACTAGGCAAGGTCTATACGCCGGATACACGCTTGCGGTTTAGCGATTTATACGAAAATTACGGCTTTATCTGCGCGGGTGCGCAAGTCAATACAGATGATTTGCTCGAGGTCGAAATGGCCGTAAAAGCTGTTGGTACGGCTCTATATAAAGGGGATATCAACAAGGACGAATTTATACGGGCTAAAAAACCATATTTAGCCCGTGCCGCTGAAGATACAAAAAGTAATATACGCACAAGTTATCAATTAGCCAATGCGCAATCACGCCCTGAAGATATCACCTTATTCTACACTAAACTGGCTCGCGTAAAGAAAATCAAACGTAGGAGTTTGATTGAGCTGTCCCGCGAGATATTTACGCCTGAGAAACGGGTGTTAATACGCACAATAAAGCCCGCCCACCAGGGCAAGCTTAAATTTGATCATATGCTCAAAACCGCCAAAGACGGTGATGTGAAAGCTCAGGAAAAATTGGCGGCAGCTTATTTGTACGGACGTAACACTAAGAAAAACCCGAAAGAGGCTATAAAATGGAATGAGGCGGCAGCCAAGAATAACAGTGCGCCTGCCCATTACAATTTGGCAAAAATTTACGGGCAAGGAAAAATCGCTACAAAAAACCGCGCCAAAGAGATTATGCACCTGAAAGCTGCTGCCAAATTAAAACATAAAAAATCTCAATACTTATTGGCGCGAAAATATGAACGCGGATTTGAAGAATTCCCCGACGTGAGCAATGAAGATATTATGGATTTATACCAAAAATCAGCGCAGCAAGCATATGTCCCGGCGCAGAGGGAATGGGCGCGGCATCTGGCGCAAGGTTCTATGGTTGAGCGAGACAATCAACAAGCTATGGCCTGGGTACTGATTGCTGAAAATCTGGGCAAGAAGAGTAGACAATCACAATTCTTGCGCAAATTAAAAGCGGAATTATCTGATGACGAGCAGCAACAGGCGCAGGCCGAAGCTGATTTATGGTTGGAACAGCATTTGGTAGATCGCGCACCCAGAACGCGCACAAAGGGTGCGCAAAAAAACAAACAAATAACCGACTAAAGCATTTCCAGCGACACACTTGCCCAATATTTGGCTGGTAATCTGCCTTTGGGTCTTGTAAAGACGCGGACGAATGGCCATATGGCCGAGTATACAGATTATTGAGAACACTTATGGCCAATGTATTACTTGTTATTTTGCTGATTATCAGCGTCATCCTGATCGGGCTGATTTTGATTCAGCGTTCCGAGGGTGGGGCGCTCGGTATTGGCGGCGGCGGTGGCGGCGGTGGTGGCGGATTGATGTCTGGTCGTGGTACTGCGGACATGGTACAAAAAATGACCGCGTTTTTTGGTGCGGCATTTTTATTGGTCAGCCTGTTAATCTCCATCTCTTTTAACGTCCAAAACAAAGGTAAGGAAGAGTTTAGCACGACCAATGCGCCTGCTGAATTGTCCACATCTGAAAAAATTCAAAATAATGACTTGAACGCACCCGTGGTTTCGGACAAAGATACGACCCCGTTGGTAGACGATTCTCAAAGCGGAGAATCAGACGCAAACCCTGAAGAAAAACCAGAAGAAAAACCTCAGGACTAACGGAAAAACCAATCCGCGTTTGCCCGTTATTCTGATATTAGGATACGGGCCATGTCGCAGCAAAATAAACCAAGATATATATTTATCACAGGCGGTGTGGTTTCTAGCCTGGGTAAAGGTTTGGCATCAGCATCTTTGGGTGCATTACTGCAAGCCCGTGGCTATAAAGTGCGTTTGCGCAAGCTTGATCCTTACTTAAACGTCGATCCGGGCACCATGTCGCCCTATCAACACGGCGAGTGTTATGTCACTGACGATGGGGCCGAGACCGATCTGGACCTAGGCCATTATGAACGCTTTACCGGCGTATCAGCCCACCAAAACGATAACATCACCACGGGCCGGGTCTATTCCAATATTATCGAGAAAGAACGGCGCGGTGATTATCTCGGCGCAACCGTACAGGTCATCCCCCATGTCACCAATGAGCTGAAAGATTTTGTATTGTCGGACGCGGGCGAGGATGTGGATTTTGTGCTATGTGAAGTTGGCGGTACGGTGGGGGATATTGAAGGCCTGCCATTTTTTGAAGCCCTGCGCCAGCTAGGCCAGGAACTTGGCCGCGAACGGGTGCTGTTCATGCATGTGACATTACTGCCCTATATTGCCACAGCCGGAGAGGTAAAAACCAAACCAACCCAGCACAGCGTCAAGGAACTCCGCTCCATCGGTATCCAGCCGGATATCCTCTTGTGCCGGGCCGACCGGGAAATTTCCAAAAGCGATATTCGCAAAATCGCCCTGTTTTGTAATGTGCGCGAAAGCGCGGTGATCCAGGGTCTTGATGCGCGCTCCATCTATGATGTACCGCTGGCCTATCACAAAGAGGGGCTGGACAGCGAGGTGCTGCGTCATTTCGGTATGACATCGCGCCAGCGGGTTAATCTGCGGCGCTGGCAGAAAATCTCCGACACTTTGCACAACCCGGACGGCGAGGTAAACATTGCCGTGATCGGTAAATATACCGTGCTGCCGGACGCTTATAAATCCATCACCGAGGCTTTGGTGCACGGCGGTATCGCCAACAAGGTCAAGGTCAATATCAAATGGATCGAGGCGGAAGAATTTTCCGAACGTGAGGATGATGTACTGGCTGGTATGGACGGAATTTTGGTGCCGGGCGGATTTGGCGAACGGGGCGCGGAAGGCAAAGTCCTCGCCGCAAAATATGCTCGCGAAAACGGTGTACCGTATTTCGGCATATGTTTTGGCATGCAAATGGCGGTGATCGAAGCGGCGCGTAATCTTGCCGGGATTGAAGACGCCAGCTCCACAGAGTTCGGCCCCACCGAGGAACCTATCGTCGGCCTGATGACCGAATGGCTCAAAGGTAATGAAAAGCATGTGCGCGACGAAAGCTCCGATATGGGCGGCACTATGCGGCTTGGTGCCTATCCGGCAGTTTTGGCGAAAGGCTCACTGGTGGCGCAAATGTATGGTCGCCTGAAAATAGAAGAACGCCACCGCCACCGCTATGAGGTCAACAATGCTTATATGGCAAGGCTGGAAGCAGTCGGCGTGAAATTCTCAGGCATGTCCCCGGACGGCGTCCTACCAGAAATCATAGAAATCCCCGACCACCCCTGGTTCATAGGCGTACAATACCACCCGGAGCTAAAGTCAAGACCCTTCGCCCCCCATCCATTATTCGCAGGTTTCGTCGCGGCGGCGCTGAAGCAGAGCCGATTGGTTTAATGATGATGAAATATGTGAAATTTGTAACAATTGTTGGTTTGTTCTCTTGTTTAACCTCTTTAGCACACGCGAATAACGCCAATATTTTTGATAGCGTTAATGATAGTAGTTGGGGCGTTGATGTAGAATCACCAACTTTCGGTGTTGGGGACATGGCAAAATTCACATGCAAAGCTCCTATGCACATTAACGCTTCAAAAGAAGATATGAGGTGGAAAGCGGGCCAGGCAGATGATGCCAAATGGACTGCCAAGGTGATTTCGGAATGGAAAGGAGAGGGAGAAAATATCGGTCTTGTTATCCAGTATGATCAGGAGGCGCGGCTAGATTTATGGGGAAACCCAATTGTATGGCTGTTTGTAATGCCCGATAAAGACCATTTCTATTGGACGCTGTACAATAAAAAAACAGGGGCAACATTTGGGAAAACCCGTTTACGCTTTAGATGTAAACCGGAGTATTCATAATACATCGTAGGGTGGATTACGCCAAGAGGCTACTCTACCCTACAGAATATTGTAGCCAAATCCCGGCTTGCCTTGAGCGGGGAAATCGTATTTACTGTTATTCGATAATTACCGTTTAAAGGAAACTTGATGAAATTTTTTATGCGCACATCTATGGTGGTTATTGCCGCCGCTTTGATTTTGGCATCTTGTCGATATGAACCGCAAGATATAAGTGTAGATGCGCAAAAACTCACCGAAGTTCAGTTTGAGAAATATACGCTTGATAACGGTCTTGACGTGGTTTTGCATGTGGATCGGTCTGACCCAATCGTGGCCATAAATCTAGCCGTGCATGTGGGCTCATCCCGCGAACTGCCGGGGCGGACGGGATTTGCGCATTTGTTCGAGCATCTCTTGTTTCTGGATTCGGAAAACCTTGGCTTTGGCGGGTTGGACAGTATGAACACCCGCATTGGCGGCCAGGGCACCAACGGTTTTACCACCAGAGACATGACCCAGTATTTTCAGGCTGTACCCAAAGACGCGCTGGAAAAAATCATCTGGGCCGAGGCCGATAAAATTGGTTATTTCATCAACACCGTCACGGCAACCGTTCTCGATAAGGAAAAACAGGTGGTCAAAAACGAAAAGCGCCTGCGGGTTGATAACCGTCCTTATGGCCACCGCTGGTATATGGTCGGCAAGGCCCTTTACGCAGACGACCATCCCTATAACTGGCAGGTCATTGGCTCGCTGGAAGATCTGGACGCGGCCAAGCTTGAGGATGTCAAAAATTTCTACAACAAATGGTATGGGCCCAATAATGTCACGGTGACATTGACTGGTGATTTTGATGTGGCCAAGGCCAAAGCCTGGATCGAAAAATATTTTGGTGAGATACCACGCGGGCCTGACATTGCACCTATCACGCCAAGGGCTTCGGGCATAACCGAGACCAAATCGCTCTATTACGAAGATAATTTTGCCACCCTGGCAGAATACGGCATGGTCTGGCCGACCGTGCCCCAATACCACAAAGATGCTTATGCCTTGAACATTCTTTCGCAAACTTTAGGTCGCGGCAAGCGGGCGGCTTTTAACGAAGTGATGATCGACGAAGAAAAACTCACCACGTCTATCAGCACATTCACCAACAATTCCGAAATAGCGGGCGAGTTTTATATACTTATGAACGCCAAAGAGGACGCGGATATTGACGGGCTTACCGGAGGTGTCGCCAAATCTTTCGCCCGTTTCGAAGAAAACGGCGTTTCCCAAGCCGATCTTGACGTGATCAAAACCGCTCAGGAAGTCGCGTTTTATGCCAATCTGCAAGGGGCGCTGAACAAAGCAATCCAACTCGGCGAATATAATATGTTCACCGGGGATCCCAGTTTTATCAACCAGGACATTAAAAACATTCAGGCCGTAACCACAGAGGATGTCATGCGGGTTTATGAGACTTATATCAAAAACAAATCCCATATTCGAACCTCTATTGTGCCCAAGGGCAAACCGGAGCTAGCCCTTGAAGGCGCAAAATTGGCCGCAATTGTCGAAGAAAAAATTGTCCAAGGTGCCGAGAAAAATGTGGCAGAAACTGAGGACAAACGCGATTGGCCGCGCACGGCGTCCAGCTTTGACCGCACCATAGAACCCACATTTGGCGGCGCTTACAGCTTACCCTCGCCGGATATTTGGAAAGATGAACTTGAAAACGGACTTAAACTTATCGGTATTGAAAACGACGAAACGCCCTTGGTGTATTTCTCGCTTTCTCTGGATGCAGGCCGGGCGCGTGGCAGTGCGGGCAAACCCGCCGTAGCCGCGCTCACTGCTGACATGCTGGAAAAAGGCACAACGTCACTGACTACGGCCGAATTTGAAGATGCGCTCAATGCGCTAGGGGCAAGTCTGCGTATTGGCTCTGGCCAAACCACCACTGTGATCAACGGCAACACTCTGGCCCGTAATTTCGACGCGACCATCGCTCTGGTCATGGACATGCTCTTGAACCCGCGCTGGGACGAAGAAGAATTTGAGTTTCTGGTCAGCGAGGCGGTGGATACCATTACCGCGAACGCAGGCAATCCCAGTTCTATTTCAACCCGTTTGTGGCCGCAAATTTTGTACCCGGACACCCATATGTTTCATTATACATCCTCTGGCCCCAAAGATAAACTGACCACGGTCACCATTGACGACCTGAAAGCTTTTCACGCTAAAAACTATGCGCCGGGCGGCGCCAGTTTCCGGGTGGCCGGAAATATCAGCAAGGTACAGGTGGTAGTAGCTTTGCAAGGGCTTGAGAGCGCCTGGACAACCGAGACCCCGCCAGCGGTAAATCTGCCCAAGGCCAATATACCCAAGACGTCCAAAGTATATTTCTACGATGTGCCGGGCGCCAAGCAATCTGTGCTAAGGTTTGGTTATCCAACGCTTACGGCTTTGGACACGGATTATCCCAAAGCCAATGCCATAAATTATCTGCTGGGCAATATCTACACCTCGACACTGAACACCGAGCTTAGGGTCAATAAAGGTTATACTTACGGTATTCGTTCCGGCTTTAGTGTCAGCAAGGACAGAGGCACATTTACGGTGCGCTCCAGTGTGCGGGCCAATGTCACATTGGAAGCAACCCAGCTCATCCGGGATATTCTGGCAAATTATGGCCCGGACTTTACCGAAGATGATCTGACCACCATGAAAAGCGCGCTGATCAAAGGTCAGGCTTTGCGGACCGAAACCCTAAGCGCCAAGCTTGGTATGCTGGACGGGATTGTCGCTTATGGCTATCCCGATGATTACATGAGCAAAAACGCCGAAATGGTCAAAGCCATGGACTTGGCCGAGTTTAAGCGGGTTGCGGAT
>JAESQN010000018.1 GCA_016765135.1 Robiginitomaculum sp. | reverse complement strand
TTGTCTGTCATCTTGTCTGTCATCTTGTCTGTCATCTTGTCTGTCATCTTGTCTGTCATCTTGTCTGTCATCTTGTCTGTCATCTTGTCTGTCATCTTATCAGCCATGGTTGATGCTGTCTTGATTGGTTCTTTATTTTCCACTTTTTCTCCTAGAGCGATTAGGCAGAAATCACCAATTTGGGTTTTGCGCGTGTTTTTTTCCGTGCATGTGGTTACACCGCGTAGCTCACCTGCATATTCAATTTTTTGAAACTCAGGTGAGATCACCGGAACCAGGCAATGTTGTGTACCGCTTAAATCCATGACCGAACCGTCCTGGGCCGTACATTCAGCTTCTGTGCTGACGGTTTTCACAAACTCCGCATGGGCTATGCCTGCGAAACCAAGAGCCGATACCGAAATTGCCATACTGGCCCCAAATTTTCTGGCGCCAAATTTTAGAATACCCATTTTCTTCTCCTTGAGTTATAGTTGTGTGTCTATACCAAACAATTCTGTCTTAAAAAAGACCTGTAACTGTTATTTTCTGCATGTAAGCTGAACAATGATGAGAAAAAAGCAAGAAATGCGCCAAAGTGTAGAAAAATTTACGCCAAATTGGCACTATGAAGCCCAAAGCGGCGGGACAATGATTGCGGGGGTAGACGAAGCCGGACGTGGGCCTTTGGCGGGGCCGGTGGTTGCTGCGGCAGTGTTACTTGATCCAAAGCACATCCCTGACGGCCTGAATGACAGCAAAAAATTGTCGCAAACCAAGCGCGAAGCCCTGTTTGAAATTATCATACAAACGGCACAGGTGGGCATTGGCATAGCGGAACCAGAAGAAATCGACCGCATCAATATTCTCGCCGCTACCATGAAAGCCATGCAAAGGGCGGTAGCAGATTTATCCGCACCACCGGATTACATTCTCATAGACGGCAATCGCTGTCCCGAGTTTACTATCCCGGTACAAGCTATTGTCAAAGGTGATGCTAAAAGTCTGTCCATAGCGGCAGCCTCCATCATCGCCAAAACCACAAGAGACAGACTTATGGTCGGGGCCGACATCCGCTTCCCCGGCTATGGCCATTCAGGCCATAAAGGCTATCCCACCAAAGCCCACAGAGAGGTATTGTTAAAGTTAGGCGCAAGTCCAATTCACCGCAGAAGTTACGGGCCAGTAAGAGCCGTACTCTAAGCCTTAACTCTAAACTTGCCCAAATACGCGGCGCAGGATTTCCGATGTACGCTTGGCCGGGTCGCGGCGGATGGCAGCTTCTTCTTTGGCCACATAATGAAACACACCTTTGAGACCGTACTGGACACCATGTCCGATCAAATCAGACCGGGCACCCGCGCCCAAAGACGGCGCAAACGGTATATTGCGCAAGCTGTTGCTGGCCTGATCAAGCAGGCGTAGCGCGCCCGTACCGCTGAGGGCGTTTTCCATAATCGGTGAGAACAGGGTGGTCAGGCGCGGTGTTGTGCGGTCTTGCAAATAGGTCGTGGCGGCATTTTGCGGCCCGCGCACTATATTGATGGCATCACCTATGGTTAGGCCATTGACTGCATCAAAGAAAATATCTTTGGCCACAGGTGCTGCCTGTTCCGCCCCTCGGTTTAATTGTACCTCCAGTTGGTTCAACACACTGCCCGCACCAACTTTGGACAAAACCGATTGCACATCACGCAAGGTTTGCGGCAAAGGAATACGGATTTGCCCGTCATTGAGAAACCCTCCATTGCGGCCCACAATACCCAATGCCGATAACACCCCATTGCTGAGCGCCGCACGAATACCCCGCGCCGCATCTGCCTGGCTCAACACACCACTGCCCAATATGCCTTCCAGGATAGCCGGGTCCAGGGTTTCACAAGCTGATAGCGGCAAGGCCAACAATCCGGCCAAAGTGAGGCGGCGGTTCATTTGTACTGGTTTAGCTTTGGTCATAAATTCTCCTTACGACATTTTCAAGTTGTCACCCTTTACGCGCCTGAACAATATTGCCCTCTATGTGGGTTTCACCAAGCAATTTTAGGGCTTCGACCCGGTACAAGCCTTCGACCAGCACATAGCGGTTTTTGCCGACGCGCACATAGATCGGGGTGGTCTGACCGTTTTCCAAAATATCCTCGGCCAAGGCCAACACCTTGTCCTCGTCCACATCTTTTCGCTTGCCAAGCGGCACATAAATTTTCTCAATAGGCACATCTATGATTCTCATAAAAAGCAGGGTAATTCATTTTCATTTTAATTGAAAGCGATTTGGCTCCTGCATAAACTTGCGCGCATATATAGACGTAATTTAGTCATGTTTTCCACAAAAATAGAAAATACAAAACTAGTTTTGTATTTTTATAAATGACATGCGTTTTCCCAAATAATCCATGGATAGAGATGCGCTGCCAAAGGAGGGGGGTAAAGCCGCGCCGCTAAAGGTATGCCTTGACCCGTATCGTGAGGTAGATTTAAACAGGTACGACAAAAGGATAGAGCATGGGACATTACGCGTTCACACCACCACCGGTCATAAGCTTGCCCATACTGGGAAGTAACGAGCAAGGAAGTGATGACCGTTTTCCTGTCCGGCGCATTTATTGTGTTGGGCGTAATTATACGGAGCATGTACGCGAGATGGGGGGCGACCCGACACGCTCAACCCCGATGTTTTTCACCAAATCCCGCGAGACAATTGTTGAGACCGGCACCGAACTCCCCTACCCGCCCCAAACCACAGATCTGCATTATGAGGTCGAGCTGGTCGTGGCCATGGCCGGACGGACGGAGATTTTCGGATATGGTGTGGGACTGGATATGACAAGGCGCGATTTGCAGGCAGATGCCAAAAATGCCGGTATGCCTTGGGACATGGCCAAGAATTTTGATAATAGTGCGCCGTGTTCCGCGCTTGTGAAAGCGGGCAATGCGCCGGGTATAAACCGCGCCGAAATCCGCCTGACCAATAACGGGGTAACAAAGCAAAAATCAACCCTGGACAAAATGATCTGGAGCGTATCAGAGATCATAGCCCATCTGAACAACACCGTAACTTTGGCCGCTGGCGATTTGATTTACACGGGAACGCCCGAAGGCGTCGGCCCTGCTCTGGCCGGAGAAACCCTGATAGGCACCATAACTGGCCTACCAAGTATAGAGGTAACATATGTCTGAATATATTCTGCACAATTATTTCCGTTCCACCACATCATTACGGGTGCGCGTTGCCTTGAATATGAAAGGCCTTGCCTATGAATATGTGTCCTATGCCCTGCTGGACAAGGCCCATAAATCAGACGCATATTTAAAGCTCAACCCCCAAGGTCTGGTGCCAGCTTTTGAAATAAAAGGTCAGAAACTAGGAAATGGGACAATACTGACCCAGTCTATGGCGATCTTGGAATATCTCGACGAACAACACCCTGAACCACCATTATTGCCCAAGGACGCGCTTGGACGGGCTAGGGTGCGGGCCTTAGCCCAGATCATCGCGCTGGATGTTCACCCCATCAATAATTTGCGGGTGCTGCATTATATCGAAAGCGAATTTGGCGCGGACGGCGCGGCGAAAAAAGCCTGGTTCTTGGAATGGGCCAATGCAGGTATGACGGCACTGGAAACCCGGCTACAGGAAACAGAGACCGGGCTTTTCTGCCACGGCGACACGCCGAGCATTGCCGATATTTGCCTTTACGCCCAGATGTTCAACAACGAACGATTTGGTCTGGACATAACCCCCTACCCCACCATAATGGGCATCTTAAACCAATGTGGGAAACTGGTAGCGTTTACAGACGCGGCCCCTATGGTGCAACCAGACGCACCAAAAACCTGAGGTTTATTATGCTCAAGAAAATTTCCCTGCTACTCCTCGCACTTATCCTTGCCGGTATTGGCTATCTGACCCTGTGGCCCGTACCCATTGAGCCTGTGGCCTGGAATGCACCGAAAAACCCTGGTTATAAGGGTGAGTTTGCGCCCAACATGAAATTGGCCGGGCTAAAAACCCTGTCCATTGGCGACCATCACGGCCCCGAAGATGTGGCCGGGCGTGTGGAAGACGGGGAGATGCCAAATGGGGAAATGATCATCTATACCTCGACCCAAAGCGGCGATATAATCCGCATCAATCCGCGCACCAACCAGCACAAGGTCATTGCCAATACTGGCGGGGTGGCACTGGGTCTACAATTCGCGCCAAATGGTCATCTGATTATTGCCGATGCCCACAAAGGTTTGCTCAGTATGAGCGACGACGGCAATATCACCGTCCTGACCGACAAAGCTGACGACGGTAGCCCGCTTCTTTACGCGGACGAAATGGGCATAGCCCAAGACGGCAAAATTTATTTCTCCGATGCCTCAACCAAATTTGGCGCCGAAGCTTCAGGCTCCACGCTGGCAGGTTCGCTATTTGAGTTGATGGAACACGGCAAGACCGGACGTATATTAGTCTATGATCCTGCGGACAAAAGCACCAAAATCGTGCTGGACAATCTAAGCTTCCCCAACGGCCTGGCCATGTGTCCGGATGATGCGTGTTTTTTGTTTGCCGAAACCGGCACCTACGCCATTAAACGCCATTGGCTCACGGGCCTGACAGCTGGCACCACGGAAACTATAGTGGATAATCTACCCGGATTTCCCGACAACCTTAACAAAGGCCAGGACGGCCGCTATTGGATTGGGTTAACCAGTCCGCGCTCCGAAGCTTTGGATAATTTGTCGGACAAACCATTTATGCGCAAAATCGTGCAGCGCCTGCCCGCCGCCATGCGCCCCCAAGCCGTGAATTACGGGTTTATACTTGCCATAGATATGAACGGTAAAGTCTTGGCCCAATATCAAGACCCGTCCGGCGCTTATCCTCTGGCAACAGGTGCCACGGAGCCAGGCGATGGTTGGCTTTATATCGGCTCTTTAACGGCGCGGGAACTAGGACGCAAAGACCTGCGCGGCGAAACGTTTTAGGCTATGTGGACAATTAGGGCAGGACAAGGATGACCCAACTCCCCCAATGACCACACCAAAACCATCCTGCCAATCACATGAATGAAAATATTTTTGGGAGAGGAACAAGGTGAGGGTAATGCGAGTGGAGGGGAAACCTGCCCCATAAAATTCGGGTTTCCAAGTGTTTTGGGTATAGTTTTATACTTTAAACCAAACCCTTATTCACCATCACCTCAGCGATTTGCACCGCGTTTAGGGCTGCGCCTTTGCGTAGATTATCTGCGACCACCCACATGTTGATTGTGTTGTCTTGAGTGCTATCGTCCCTGATCCTGGACACATAAGTGGCAAACTCGCCTGATGCTTCAACCGGGGTTATATAGCCGCCTTTTTCCTCCGGCTTGTCATAGATCATAATGCCGGGGCTTTCGCGCAAGATTTTGCGGGCTTTGTCGGCGGTCATTTCGCGGACAAATTCCACGTTTAAGCTTTCCGCATGGCCAATAAACGTAGGCACGCGCACACAGGTTGCCGTGACTTTGACCCCGCTGTCCAAAATCTTCATGGTCTCGGCCTTCATCTTCCATTCTTCCTTGGTATCGCCGCCGTCTATAAATACATCAATTTGCGGAATAACATTAAAGGCGATCTGCTTGGGGAAAATTTCGGGTGTAGGGCTGTCATTGACATAAATGCCTTTGGTCTGGATCCAAAGCTCGTCCATAGCTGCCCGCCCGCCGCCAGACGTGCTTTGGTAAGTGGAGACCACGACACGTTTGATGGTCGCCGCATCGTGCAAAGGTTTGAGGGCCACCACCATTTGAATGGTTGAGCAATTGGGATTGGCGACAATCCCCTTTTTGGCAAAGCCCTCGACCGCGTCTGCGTTGACCTCTGGTACGACTAAAGGCACATCCGGGTCCATGCGCCAAACCGACGAATTATCAATAACAACCTTGGCCCCTGCGGCGATAATTTTTGGCGACCATTGTTTCGACACATCTCCGCCCGCGCTCATCAGTACGATATCCATGCTGGCAAAATCAAATTGTTCAATATCCAGGCATTTTAAATCCCGGTCACCATAACTAACCTCGCGGCCCAAAGAGCGCCTTGAAGCTACGGCATAAACTTCGCCGACATCAAGATCGCTCTCGGCCAATATATTGAGCATTTCGGTGCCGACATTTCCTGTTGCGCCGACCACGGCTATTTTCAGTGCCATTTTTCGTCCTTCTTGTTGTATGTGCGGGTGACCGCATAACCAGCCATTATCACGAACGCAAGCCCCAAATACCGAGAGCAGAAAATGCTCACTGCCCCTGATGTTTCCTCACTACAGGATATGATCAAGCCCCGTAAGAAACCCTGGTCATAAAAGCAATGATCACAAGCACGATAAAAATCCCGACCGTGGCAACACCCGACACGATTTTGAAAAACCGGGCGTCTTTGTTTTGTGATTTGCGCCGCCGGTCTTCCGCCGCCCGTGAACGCCGGAACATTCTTTCGGATGGGCGCTCAAATCCGCGCTTGCCGTCTTTATCAGCCCCATCTTTACCCGCCTGGGAATATTTCCGCGCCATTACATTTTCCTTTTTTCTGCAAACGGTAATTGCCGCGTCTGGTTTATCTTGATATAGAACAGATGTGATCAAGATCAAACACATTGTCGCAGGGTTATCATTGGTTCTGTTAGCGGGGGCTTTTAATGCCCATGCCAATAGTAATGCCAACCAAAGTGCTGGTGCCGTCCAGATGAAAGGCGATGATTTACGCTTCGTGTTTAACCAAACCATGATGATCGGTGAATACCGTGAGTACCGCGACATCACCCGCACCTATAATTACACAGAATTTCACTTTAAGGACGGCACTACGGATTATATTGAAGGACGCAAGAGCGAGGACGGTCGCTGGAAAATTATCGGGGACGATAAAATCTGCTATAAATACCCCAAAAGCCAATATTACACCCAGACCTATTGTTTCTTCGTCTTCAAATCAGATGGGTGTTATTACAAATTCGCGCCCCGCAATATGACATTACGCGGGCCGAGAAATTGGGACAGATGGTCATCGCGGGCCATCCGAAAAAGTTCGGGCGGCACGTGCGATGAACCAGTAAGTTAGGGCGCGCAATGAAACGAAAAATAATCATTATGATAGCTTTGTTGGTGTTTGTCCCGCAAATCGCCACCGCCCTCAACAAAGATTATGCCCCCATCACCGCCGAGCAATTAAAACAACTCCTGACTGGCAATACCATTACCGGCGAATACCGGTTCATGCGCGAGCGGACAAAAACCTATAATTTCAGCGAATTGCACCACCCGGACGGCACCACGGATTACGAGGAAGGCCCGGTCAAATCGAAGGGCGTCTGGTACACGCTGGGCAAACACAAAATCTGCTATAAATACCCCAACGACCCCAATATGGACACAGGCATTTCGTGTTTTTGGGTCTATAAACAAGACACATGTTATTACAGCTATACCAGAGACGCCATGAGCCTGAAAGGCCCGCGCCGCTTCGAGGACTGGGGCGCACGGTGGATTATCAAAGGCTCAGGCGGTTCGTGCGACGAGCCGGTCAGCTAGATGGGGCGCCCTTTTATATATCTGTGGATATATTTCGGCGTGCTTTTGGCGGTGTTTTTGACACCAACCGCACATGCAGGCACCAAGCCGGGTTATGAGCAAATAAAAGGTGCGGCCCTTACGGCCTTGCTCACAGATAAAACCGTCATTTCCGAATATAAAGACAGCGCAGGCGGCATCAAAGATTTCCGGTTTACTGAACACCATTTCAAAGACGGCACCACGGATTATATAGAACTGGGCCATCCGTCAGAACAAGGCATATGGAACATTATCGGCGGCGACAAAGTTTGCTATAAATATCCCGGCAATAAAGTTTTCACCGGGACTTACTGCTTTTTTGTCTTCAAAATCGAAGACTGCTATTATAATTACCACCGCCGCGCCATGAGCCTAAGCGGCCCAAGAAACACTGATTGGTGGACATCCAGGTTTATCATTAAAGGCGGAGGTGGCAGTTGTGATGAGGTTATGGGGTAGGAATAGTTGCCTCTCCAAACCCGGAAATAGTAGCACGCGGGTGACCTTATTCTATCTCACATTGGGAATTTAAATCTTTAAGTTTATGAGTACACTACCTAGCTGTACAAGCACGGATAGGGGGTAAGACACAACCTTGTGGTAGGATCAAAACTTCACTCTACTGAACCAATCATGGTATTTAACAATATAAATCCCTGGCACAGCCTGGGCACAGTTGGAAGCCTAAATTAGCGATTTACAGCGACGTTATGAAAATACACGCCGATTTGATACCTCGCCCAACTGCAACCAAGTGTCTGTGAATACAGGATTTTTGTTAAAACTTGAGGAATAAAATGGTGGACGATACTGGGATTGAACCAGTGACCCCTACAATGTCAATGTAGTGCTCTACCGCTGAGCTAATCGTCCTTACCTATATAGGTAGACGGTGATTTATCCCCGCAGCATGGGGATTGCAAGCGCAAAGTCGACCCTCTGATATATTTAAAACACCTTGCGGGGAACGGCGTAATCGTCCTCGGGCACAATTTGGGCACACTTCAAATATGGAGAGTGCCCAAATGGCAACCATTCGCAAAAAAGGAAACAACCATCAAGCCGTCATCCGCAGATCAGGATGGCCGCAACAATCACAGTCTTTTCCTACTAAAAAGCTCGCCCAAGCATGAGCGCGTGACATGGAAAACAAAACATGGAAAACAAAATGGATCGTGGATTGTTCATGGATCAATCCACCGCGAAATCGACCACCTTTGACGACCTTCATAGAGCAATACCGCGAAGAAGGTACCTGACGTCAACGCTTAGCCCGGACTTACGTTTGGGAATTATATATAAAAACGGACAATTAGTGTAAGTAAAAAATGGTGGCCGCACCTAGATTTGAACTAGGGACACACGGATTTTCAATCCGTTGCAAAGCAACAGAATGCCCAGTTCTAGTGGGGTTTTTGATGTTAAATAGCTAAACTAAGCTACCATTTGGCACTTACATTGCACTTACGAAAGAACATGCAATGAAAGCGACCTTAACACAATCAAGCGTACACAAAGCCCAAGCAAATATAAAACCATATGAAATCCGAGACGACAAACTAATAGGTTTCTTAGTTCGCGTACAACCAAGCGGCCTAAAAACTTACTATTGTGAGTATCGTAGAGGTGCGAGGGTGAAAATTGGTAATCACAGTGTATTTGATGCAAAATCAGCAAGAGTTCAGGCAAGAGATATTTTGGCTTCCTACCAGCAAGGCGAAAACCCCGCTCTAAAAGTTAAACGAAGTAAGGAAAACTATACATTTAAAGAGTTTTTAGAGGAACATTACTTCACATGGGTAGATGCAAATCATAAATCAGCAAAAGAGACAAAACGGAAGCTTTCTGTTGATTGTGTGGCGTTTGCAAACACAAAGTTAGATGAAATTACCCCTAGGTTAGTGGAGAAATGGCGTGTGGCAAAGATTGCTAGGGGAAACTCGCCACAAACGGCCAATAGATGTTTCGCTTATTTAAGAGCCTCGCTTACAAAGGCCGAAGAATGGGGAATTATTGATGAACACCCATTCCGAAAAATGAAACTTATAAGAACTGTGAAAAACAATAACGTTCGCTATTTATCGGTTGATGAAGAGCAAAGATTAAGAGCCGCGCTAGCGGCTCGTGAAGTGCTTAAACGTCAGGGCAGGGCAAGAGCCAATAAATGGCGCGAGCAACGTCACAAACCATTGTACGACAATATGGATTGCAAATTATATATTGATCACCTTATGCCAATGGTGATTTTGTCAATAAACACAGGCTTACGAAGAGGAGAGTTGTTTTCTCTTAAATGGCGCAATGTAGATATTGACCTCCGCCAACTAGCTGTAACGGCTACCAATGCAAAAAGCCGAAAGTCGCGGCATATTCCATTAAATGAAGAAGCATATACGGTATTGGTTGATTGGAAACTGCAATGCGGCAACTCGCAAAGCTATGTTTTCACCAACAAACAAGGAAATAGATTTTCAGATGTTAAGAAGTCTTGGAATTTGATACTCAAGCAAGCTAAAATTACCAATTTTCGCTGGCACGACTTAAGACACCATTTTGCTTCGAAATTAGCAATGGCTGGCGTGAATTTAAATACAATAAGAGAGCTGCTTGGACATAGTTCATATGAAATGACATTGAGATATGCCCATTTATCAGAAAATCACAAAGCCGCAGCCGTGGCGGTGCTTGATAAAATATCTTGATATTGGAGATAATGACGGCAAGCGGGTAATCATGCAAAATAGTAAACGTCAAGATTAGGCCAACACCGTTAAGAATTGCGCAAGTGAAGTATACCGAAGTTTGGTGTTTATACCCAGTGGGTGAGTAACATTTGGCCTTTTTTATACCCAGTTTTTTGGCATTTTAATATATAAATTCAAAGGGTTATAAGACTTTTTGGTGAGTAACATTGTTTCTCTACCTTTTTTTCTTCTTTTTGTGTTTTCGTGAAGTATATATAACTATTATCTTTAATATATATTACAAAATAGTGATTTATACCCAAATGTTACTCACCTAAATACGCATATTACCTAATGGTTTCAATAGTTTAACTCGTAAACAGTGGGTACAAAAAAGGCCAAATGTTACTCAATATTATTGATAAACGATAAACTTGCCTAGTTAAACTCTCGAAAGTCACAGTCACACGGCGAGTATGATATTCTCGGTTTGGCGCTTTCCACAGAAACGAACCGAAAATAAAAGCTAAAGACCAAACTGGGACTGTAACTGGCACTCTATAGTCGCTATAGGACTCATAGATGCTTTCTGGTGAGTCTTTTTGACTTTTTGGTGCATTGGGTTATTGAAAAGCCAAATGACTCTCAGTGAGTCTTAAAATAGACGTATGGCTAAAAGCATTATCCAAAACAAGTGAGCTGTGTTTTGCACACTTTAACCATTGTGACATTTGAGGGACAATGCTACATACATACATGTGCTAAATTTTAACATGTGATCACATATGGAGACTGACGAGAAACGCATACGCGCGTTATGGAATAATGGAAAAGTTTCTGTTATTCTTAGGCGCGATGGAAAAGGCGAAAAATTGCGCATCCGAATTGCTAACCATCAAACCCATAATTTCGTAGTGCAAACTATGTTAAAGGGTGATAGGCGCATTCGGCCAAAATGGGATTATCGGGGAAGCTTTTGGGAGGTTCCGAAGAGTTGGTTTGATGATTTAGTTCGCGAGTTTGTCCAAAGGGAAGGCAGCCTTTACGTGATACAGCCTTATCGTGAACAGGAAAAATGTTGTCCCGCATGTCAAAATGCTCAGGGACATGAATGTCAATGTTCATGTATGGGTGAATTTCATGGTGCGGCAAATATCAATTCAGGGTGGTTCATCGTTTCAGATACTTTTGCCACGCGATGGGGAGAAAGAAAACTCGCTTGTAGGCTTATAGTGGCAAAGTAAAAACTTCAATTTCTATGCCCGCTATGGAATGAAGCTTCATTCACAAATGAGGGTATAAAATAAAAATTAAATTTTTTTGAATGACGCTGTTGCTGACAGTTAGGCCATTAAACAATGCAATCACCATAAAAAGGTGGGCACCTTCTGTGTTATGATAAAAGATTGTCCGATGTGGTCTCTAAAACAGACGCCAACGCCTTTAGTTCATGATCTTTGACGCCCCGAAACTTCCTTTCAATTTCCGAAATATCACTTTGGTCAAATGCGTAACCAAAATCAACATTAAGTGCTTCTGCCAAGTCTACCTGAGCCATACCAAGTTTCTTGCGTAGCTCCCTGATGTTGAAACCACAAATATTGCCTTTTATCATTTCGCGCTTCGTTGACATGGAAGCAACCATGGATTAAAGACGATATTCGTGTAGGCGATTATCGTCTAAAATTAATAATTTGGCGGCAATTTATGAATTTTTTCAAAATGATGTCACTTTCGAGCATGGTCATAATTCTAACGATACCGTCAATAGCCTTCGCAAAACCACCAGTTGATATACAAAAGCTAATCCAGAAAAAAGATGTCGCGTTAAAGGGCTGTATTGATGGATACAAAGCGGCTAAATATGAAAATGGTTATATGAAAAACAACCCTACTTGCCAGTTAGCTGAACAGTTGAAGTTTGATATCAATCAGAAAGGTTGGTGCTTACGGTGGAAATTTGAGCATGAAGCTAAAGAAAAGTATGTTAGCTGTGATACCACTAACCATGTGAGTTCCCACCTTGACATTGATAGTAAAAACGACCGCCCTTCGACTTCAAGCCTCGAAGCTGAATGGCTTTTGCCGCTGTATAAATCAACTGATGATGTTAAGAAGCGAGATAGCATTGGCTTCATAAACTTCACTTGCAATGATAGAGATGGAGCCAGAGCAATGTTATCTTTGAAAGATGGAAGTTCAGGCTTAAGTGGCTTGCCTTTCAAATCAGAATTAAAAATTGGATATAAACTTCAAGCTTCTGACGCATATATTCTACCCACACAATCAGACAGAAAAGTTATTGTTTTTGGAAATGAAAATACATTAAAAATATTGCGTTGGATACACGCCTCTGTAGAGGATTTTTTAACAGTCAGTTTTCTTGCTCGTGAAAAAGATACAGAACGCCAACTCTATTTGTCAGTTAGTAACCACACAACTATATACTCAGATGATGGCCCAAGAGCAAAACAATGGGCTGCACATATGCATAGCATGTGTGAAAGCTTCGTTCGCAGAGCTGCACCATAAAGCGTCACACTTTTTTATGAAGGTTCAGGGTTGTCACAAATTGCTAATATGAAATTGTAGTTTATTGAAACTGTCACAGTACCTCTTGTGGACAGTTTCGCACCATTGTAGCCCCAGTCACAGAAAAAGTGTAACGCCCATCCCGTAGTGACAGGTCGTGAGAGTGAGGCTGTGACTAAAGCCATGCAGCGTCGAGTGGTTTCAAGCTGTGAAAAGCAGGCTATTTTCACAGTTTTGCACTTACCCAGCACTTAAGTTCATATGATGGTAGGGCAACAACACCTTGATAAGTTGGTGGTCTTACTCTATCATATTGAAATCATTAACTAATGTAAGTAAATAAATGGTGGCCGCACCTGGATTTGAACCAGGGACACACGGATTTTCAATCCGTTGCTCTACCAACTGAGCTATGCGGCCTCTCTGAGCATGGTCGCGAACGGGTCGCGATTTGCTTTGAGGCGGCGTTATAGGTGATGGTCTGGTCAGTGTCTATGTGAAAATGACCTCTATGTGAAAAATGCTTCAAATACGCTTTTTGCGCATTGCGACAAATTAACGCTATTTCGCAATTGCTATTGCGAACAATTCGCATTAACAGGGTGGGAAAGCAAAGAAGAGCATAATTATGACTTTGGCTGACCTGGCATTACGCACACGGCGTACCCGCGCCCGCATTAGCGGTTTTAACGCGAAAACCAGCGCGATAGAAACGCGCTTGCGCGAAATTGGTTTTACGGAGGGTGATATGGTTGAGATTTTGCATGTTGGGGTATTTGGCGGTTCGCCCCTGAACATTCGTCTCCATGATTGCGCCTCCATTGCCATGCGTCCGGCTGAAGCGGCCATGATTTTGGTCGAAACGGCTGGGGTGGAATAAGATGCCAAAGGGGATGCCAAGGGGGATACAAGACGTAAAGACCACCGCGAAAACAATCCGTATCGCATTACTTGGTGCGCCCAATTGCGGCAAGTCGTCTTTGTTTAATGCCTTGACGGGAGGACGGGCCAAAGTCGCCAATTATCCGGGTGTAACGGTGGAATACGCCAAAGGTATTATGGTTTCAAGCAAAGGCCGCAAAATCGAATTTCTGGATTTGCCGGGCGTTTACGGGGACTGTGGCCATAGCGCCGACGAGCGCGTCACCATTGACGCCGTGCGCGGTAATTTAGACGGCGAAGCGGCCCCGGACGGAATTATGGTGGTCATGGACGCCTCCCATATCCGCACCCATTTGCATAATGTCTTGCAAGCTAAAAATTACGGCCTACCCATGGTGGTGGTGCTGAACATGATGGATATGGCGGCGCGTGACGGTGTTGAAATTGATCTGGTGGAGCTTGAACAAGAGCTTGGTGTTCCCGTTATTGCCTGTGTGGCCGTGCGCACGGCGGGACGCGAAGCGGTGACCAATTTTCTGGACGACTGGGCTGAGGATATCGCGGCAAAGCGTGTGAAAATTCCCACACCCGTTGGCGATAACCTGAAAGCCATCCAGCACACGGCGCGGGCCATAACCACCCGCACGGTGATCACCCCCCATGCCCGCGATACCTCCGAGCGGCTGGATGATTTGTTTTTGCACCCGGTCTGGGGTGTTGTCATTTTGGCGGGTATTATGTTTGTGATGTTCCAGGCCGTCTATGCCTGGTCCGGGCCAGCCATGGGCATGATCGAAGCCGGGGTCAACGGGTTTGGCGCACTGATTGGTTCAGGCCTGCCGGACGGTTGGCTAAAAGCACTTTTGGTGGACGGCATTATTGCCGGGGTCGGGTCGGTCATCGTGTTTTTACCGCAAATCCTCATTCTCTTTGCTTTTATTTTAGCGCTGGAGGCGTCGGGGTATTTGGCACGGGCCGCATTTTTGGTGGATACATTGATGGCCAAGGTCGGGCTGAACGGGCGGGCATTTATCCCGCTCTTGTCCAGTTTTGCCTGCGCCATACCCGGCATAATGGCGGCGCGCACAATTGAGAACGAACGTGACCGTTTGACCACGATAATGATTGCGCCGCTCATGACTTGCTCGGCCCGCTGGCCCATATATTTTCTGCTGGTCGGTGCGTTTATCCCAAGAACCTCCATTGGTATTTTTAATCTGCAAGGTCTGGTCATGTCGTGGTTGGTGTTGACGGGTATTGTCTTTGCGCTGCTTGCGTCTTTCGTGTTAAAGAAAACTTTGACCAAAGGGGAAGCACCGCCGTTATTGATGGAGCTGCCCAGTTACAAATTCCCGTCTCCTAAAGTATATCTGCTCGGCCTGTGGCAACGGGCTGTAATCTTTTTAAACAGGGCAGGGCGCATTATTCTCCCTGCCTCCATCATCATTTGGTTTCTCTCCACTTATCCGAATAATGACGGCAATGTCCGAAACAGTTTTGCCGGCATGTTAGGCCGGGTGATCGAGCCTGTTTTGGCACCTATCGGGTTTAATCTGGAAATGTCTATCGCCCTGATCCCTGCTATGGCGGCCCGCGAGGTGGCGGTGTCTACGCTGGCCATTGTTTATAATGTGGCTGATAGCGATGCTTTGGGCATTACCGTTGCGGCGGGCTGGACGATACCAATGGGGCTGTCATTTTTGGTGTGGTTTATTTTTGCACCGTCCTGCCTCGCAACCCTGGCCATCACCAGGCGCGAAACCAATAGCTGGAAATGGCCCCTTATCATGTTTGCCTATTTGTTCATATTGGCCTATGTAGCATCTGGTATTGTTTATTGGGCGGCTCTGGCGTTAGGTTTCTAGAAACAGGTCTTGCATATAGCCCGCGCCGCTCTATATTAGCATTATCTAATATAAGGAATAAATTCATGTTACAGTTTCAAAAACTCTCGGACGATATGTCCGTATGTATGCAAGTGTTCCCGGAGCAGCTCGACTTCATTGCGGAGGCAGGTTTTAAAACCATCATCAATAATCGCCCGGACACGGAAAAACCTGGCCAACCATTTGCCGGCGACATAGAAAAGCTGGCCAAAGCAGCCGGGTTGTCCTACGCTCATATACCCATGCAGCCAGGGCAATTGTCCCTGGATTTAATCGATGCCATGACCAAAGCTTTTGACGAATTACCCAAACCAATCTTGGCCCATTGCGCCAGTGGCATGCGCTCGGCCATGCTTTGGTGTTTCGCCAATGTCAAAGACATGGGCGTAGAAGGCGTCATATCCGCCGCCGCCAATGCAGGGTCGGATATGGAGAAAATCCGCCCGGCCCTGGAGCAATACGCTCAATCGTAATTCTTCACTACGGCCTAAGGGCCACAAAATAGGTAGTTACTATGCAAATCTTTCGCACCGTCCCTGACATCAGAATTGATTTTGGCGGCACGGATAGGTTTGATCAATTGGTTGCGGGTTTATGTGCCGGCAAACGCATTTGCATGGTCACGGATAAAGGCGTGCGCGGACTGGGCTTGATGGATGCTGCCGTTAGTTCTTTACAAGGCGCTGGCTATGAGGTGCTAATCATTGACGCTGTTGTCGCCGACCCGCCAGAGGGAGTTGTCCTGGACGCGGCAAAATCCGCCAAAGAATTTCAGGCCGATCTAATCGTCGGCTTTGGCGGCGGTAGCCCCATGGATACGGCCAAGGTCATCGCCCATCTGGCCGCCTCGCCACAGCCTCTGTCGGAACTTTACGGGGTAGGACTTGCCAAAGGCCCGCGCTTGCCATTGCTGCTTGTGCCGACAACCGCCGGGACAGGTTCGGAAGTGACCAATATTGCCATACTCACGACCGGAGAAACCGAGAAGCAGGGCATTGTCGCGGACGTGCTTTATGCGGATAGGGTGTTGCTGGATGCCAGCCTAACGCTCGGCCTGCCAAAATTAACCACGGCTGCCACCGGCATAGATGCTATGGTGCACGCCATCGAAGCCTACACATCCCTGCCACAGAAAAATCCCATATCCGACACATTGGCCCTGTCTGCCCTGAGCAAATTAACCGGGGCGATTGAGCGGGTTTGCCAAGACGGAAACGACGTAGAAGCCCGCACGGATATGCTGATCGGCTCCATGCTGGCGGGGCAAGCGTTCGCCAACGCGCCGTGCGCCGCCGTCCATGCCTTGGCTTATCCGCTCGGTGGATTTTTCCATATCCCCCACGGTCTTTCCAATGCTTTGGTGCTGACGGAGGTCATGGAATATAACCTGCCAAAAGCGGAAAAATATTACGCAGAGATCGCCGCGCATCTTTCTTTGGGACAAAGCGGCAGTGCGCTCATTGACGAAATGCACCGGATAAAGCAGGTGACGGATGTACCACAAACTTTAAGCAGCGTCGACATACCCGCAAGCGCCATCCCCATGATGGCCAAGGACGCTATGACAAAAACCAGATTGTTAATCAACAATCCCAGGAAAATGACCTATGACGCGACCGTCAAAATATACGAGGCAATCGCATAATGGCTGATAAACACGACACTTTAGCGGCCTATCCATATACATTGGATATCCAGACCCGTTGGAACGATAATGATCAGTATGGTCATATTAACAACGCAGTCTATTACACCTACTTCGATACGCTAGTGAATAATTTCCTGATCGAAAACGGCTTGCTGGTTTTAGGAGAAAGCGAGATCATTGGACTAGTGGTAGAAACCCAGTGCCAGTATTTAGCACCTACCAGCTATCCGGAGACCATTCAAGCCGGCTTGCGCGTAGGCAAGATTGGAAATTCCAGTGCTCGGTATGAAATCGGTTTGTTTAAAGAAAGTGACAGCACTCTCATAGCCAAGGGGTATTTCGTACACGTCTATGTCAATGAAAAAACCAGGCGCCCCGCCCCTATAAGTGATGCCAGGCGAGACATTTTACAGGCTTTGCACACGAATAAGAAACCCTAATAGTCACGTATCTCTTATTTCACAGGCCCTAGGTGCAGCCCTGTTAATTACGGTTTGTGTGGTAGAGATTTTTTTTACATGGCCCCAATATTTAAGTGCAAACCTTCATCTCAAGAGGGGAGCTACAGAGCTTGCCCCTAGTTCGGCAAATCAAAGCGTTGGACGCGTTCGACCTTGTACCCCAGATCGGTAAACCGGGTCGGCAAGCCGTCAAAGCCGATCAAATGGCCTATGCCGACCACAGCCATGCCGTTGTTGTCACCTTTCATAAACCCGTCCAATGTTTCGATCCATTTTATGTTACGTCGGGTAAACAGGGCATCATAAATCTCTGGAGATTGGGCTTTGGCGGGGATCATTAAGTCTTGCTCCAATTTACCTACATCACCGATTAACCACGCGGCGTTGACGATTTTGGTGTCATCAGCCAATGTGTCAATCGTCTTGATCGTGTGTGCAAATGCTTGCATTTGTATGTCCATTGGCTGTTTGGCTACCACGTCAAAATATGTCTCTATGGTGTCGAGATGTTGGATGGACTTGCCTGCTTGTTTGGCTTGGGTGCGCAAATAGTTATCGGCGGAATTGCTAAACTTTAGCCCGGCCTTGTCAGCAGCGGCAATGCTCAGAAGGTCAGCCACTAGCCACGGCTTAAAGCGCTCCAGCCGGGCCAAAGGCACATCGGTATTATAAGCTGCCGCAGTCAAGCGGTTGATATTGGCTATATCCAATTTATCTGTCAGACGCTCGCCGCTGTCATATAATCCGTACTGGCGTTGTAAAACACTGGTTTTTAGGGCGGACTTTGCATCGTCCGGCGTTTCGAAAAACATGGTGCCTACATTGTCAAACGCAGCTTGCATATCACGGCGCTGCCAATCCGTACCATCGGGCAGTAAATGCACGGTGCCAAAAAGATACAGCGTGCTGTCATGGTCCGTAACTTTCCAAAGAGCCGGCCCGTCATAGCGCTTGTGGGCTTCCGCCACTTTTTGCCGCACATTATTGCCTGGCTTGCAAGCCGACAATAAGACGACGCTCAGGCTAGCAGCCAGTAAGGCCGCCGAAAGTTTCGAAGATATAATTCTTTTTACCGTCATGGGGTCATATTAAAGTATGCAATAGCCCTTGGCAAAGGTTTAAGCAGGCTCTATAGGGCATTTCTATAATCCGCGCCCATAGTGCGAATTCATACGACACACAACAGGCACCCGTAGCTCAGCTGGATAGAGCGCTGCCCTCCGAAGGCAGAGGTCGCGCGTTCGAATCGCGCCGGGTGCACCATTTTTATCAATAAATTCAATGAGTTAAGCCAAATTCACCAAATCGTCAATTTTGCTTATTTCAATCGGGCACCATGGGGGCACCAAAATAAATATCACATAAGCTAACAATATCTATTCAGAGATTAGGACAAAAACGTAGTTGAAGGTTTAATGTTGAGGGTAGGTAATCCTCTGAGGGACTCGAATCGGAAAATGTATTTGCCACCAACAACGAACAGCAAAGCATCAAGGGTCTAAGCCTCCCCATGTTCGGCGCCCTACTAGGCCACTCTAATAAGCTGGGAAAAATTGGAATATGGTGGGCTGATTGGTGAAATCGCATTATGTTAATATCGCCTGCATATTCAAAAATTCACTAAACTATATCGGCGCGAAATGCCGGAAGGACCCTAATTGTCAACGTTAGAACAATTTCCTGATTGCTACGAGAGTGATCCCACAGTTAGTCATATTTTGGAACAGATTCGTTCTGAAGATAGAGCCCCCATTCTTGTAACGGGCGAAGCCGGGACAGGGAAATCAACACTGGTCAATTTCATTAAGAACGTTTGTAACATTCCAAACACGGTTGTATTAGCACCAACAGGTGTCGCCGCTCTTAATGTGGGTGGGCAAACTATTCATTCATTTTTTCGGTTCCCCTTCCAAGTCATTGACGAAAACGCACTAAACAATCAGCGCCGCAATAGACTTTGGAAAAAGGTAGAGCTCATAATAATCGATGAAGTTTCTATGGTTCGCGCTGATATTTTGGATGGTATCGATATTGTTTTGAGGCAAGCACAAGATGCCAGTCTTCCTTTTGGCGGATGTAGAGTCCTCTTAGTTGGTGATTTTTTCCAACTTCCCCCTGTGATCCCTGCGCACGAAAGGGGCATTCTGGCGCAGATGGGCTATGGGGGACCCTTTGCCTACAATTCGAATGTCTTGGAGAATTACGCGCCCGTTCATTTTGAGCTCTCCAAAGTATTCAGGCAGAAAGATGCACATTTTGTAAGAATTTTGTCGGATATTAGGCTAGACCGTAATGTAGAGAAGGCCGTTTCCGCACTAAACGAAATTTGTGTTAGGCCGCACCGGCAAGGGCATACTCCCGTTTTATTGACAGCAACAAATGCAATCGCTGAAAGATACAATAAGAAAGGTCTTCAAGAATTGGGATCCGCTGCAATAGAATATGACAGCATCACTAAAGGACGGTTCAACTCCAATAGGGTGCCCGCGCCCATGCAGCTCGCGCTAAAAAAAGGGGCGCGTGTCATGGCTGTAAAAAACGACCCCCTTAAAAGATGGGTCAACGGGTCGCTAGGGACAATCACCGACCTGAAAAGTGACGAAGTGTATGTGAAGTTTGATAGCGGTGACGCAGTGAGAAAAATTGAGCCGGTAAAATGGGAAGCGATAAGTTATAAGTGGAATGATATTGACCAAAAAATGGAGGAGGCGACAAAAGCTACCTTCCAGCAAATCCCTCTCATTTTGGCGTGGGCTGTAACAATCCATAAGGCCCAAGGATTGACGCTTGATGATGTGAGAATTGACTTGGGGCGAGGAGCATTTGCGAAGGGGCAAACTTATGTGGCATTATCACGGGCGCGGACACTCGATGGCCTATCACTGAGCGCACCTTTGCGAGTCGAAGATATCGGGTCCCGCCTGCCCCCTCGCCGCTAGCTCAAAACCTTAGCCTCAGTCAAATTAATTGGCTTGATAGAAAGTGCGCGGAATCTATAATGCTTTGACGGCTCTCACTTGGCCCAAAGCTAAACCTGATACAGTTTTCTGCCTCGGCTCTCTCAAGGCCAATAGCTTCTAAAACATGTGATGGATCGATGCTACCAGAGGCGCAGGCTGAACCAGTAGACGCAGCGATGTGCGGCTGTAGCTTCATTAGCAAATCGTGGGCATTATGGTTAAACATCACATTGAGGTTACCGCTATGCCTTTCAGTAAGGGGCGGGCCAACCACTTTGACTGAATTCTGCGCTAAAGAGGATAATGTCGCCCAAAAAAGGTCTCTTGATTTTTTGATATTTGCACGAAGCTCTTTCCCTTCGGTTTGTAATATTTGTGCAGCTTCTCCAAAGCCTGCACATAAAAATGGTGCGAGCGTGCCCGAGCGCCTGCCATCTTCTTGCCCGCCACCACTAAGCAGAGGTCGTAGGAATTCATTGGATTGTTGAGAAACATACAAGCAACCGATACCCTTCGGCCCCATCATTTTGTGAGAAGAAAGGCTGAGGAAATCAACGCCTAACTCATCAACATCAATATTAGAATGCATAGGGCTTTGGGCTGCGTCACTATGAAAAAGAATTCCGTGCCTGCGCGCCATTTTCGCAATTTTTTTAATCGGCTGTATGGTTCCTATTTCGTTATTGACTGACATAATAGAAACAAGCGCAACATCTTGGGTAAGTATTTTTTCAAGTGCATTCAAGTCAATACTTCCATCGTCCGTAACGCGGGCTTTAATGACCTCATATCCATGTAATTCAAGTGCGTAAGCTGCTTCTAAAACACATTTATGCTCAATGGCGCTAACAACTATTTTTTTGCGGGTGGAATTGTTGGAAATTAAACTTTTGATGACAGTGTTATTAGCTTCTGTCGCGCCCGATGTAAAAACAATCTCCGCATTCTCACAGCTAATTAAATCAGCTATCTGAGAGCGAGCATTTTCCACTACCTCATGGGCATCCCACCCATATGTATGATCAGCAGAGTGGGGGTTTCCCATTATGTTTTTCATGCAATCAAGCATGACATCTCGCACCTTTGGGTGCAAAGGGATTGTGGCTTGATGATCCAAGTATATGCTAGTCAATGACAATTCTCTGTTGATTCTCGGTGGTGGTAATAGTAACAATGTCCTTAACTGGAGGTTAGTACCAGTAGGCGGGACATTATGCAAAACTATTTTAATGAAAATTATAGACCTAAATTTACAGGCCACGAAACCTTCCACCTACGTTATGGGTGGCTAAAGAAGGCCTTTGACGCAGTTGAGCAGTCTAATTCAGGTGAATGGGCAGAAAAAATATTTACGGCTCATAGTGCAATAGCTCGCCTCGGCGTTGGTAAAAACATGGTTGCCTCGATTCGTCATTGGGCATTATCCTGCGGTATAATTGCATCGAATGACGACGCCTTAAGCGGCTATGCCGCGACAGACCTAGGAAATTTTATATTTGCACCGCAGTTCGGTGTTGATCCCTATCTTGAAAAGCCCACTTCACTATGGCTTTTGCATTGGCATTTGGTCACACAATCTAAAAAAACTACGTTCCTGTGGGTATTTAACGAATATTCAGAAGCGCAGGTTGAGCGAGAGCAAGCGCTCATTGCACTCGAAACAGTTATTCGGCGAAGGGAGTGGTCAGGTGTTGCAGCGGAAACGCTTAGAAAAGACATCAACAATTTAATTGGCACCTATTCATTGAGGCAAATCAGCAAACGGTTAAGCGTCGAGGATTCTCTTAGCTCTCCATTTACAGAATTAGGGCTGATGAAGCAAACCGCATCGAATGCATTCGCATTTTCATGGAAAGAGAAAACCACCCTTAGTGATGCAATGTTTGCTTATTCTTTAATGGATTTTTGGAAGAACACATCACCAGCCACTCAAACCTTATCATTTGAAGCTTTGATCCATGAGCCCTTTGGGCCAGGAAGAATATTCAGGATGACAGTTGATGAACTTTCAGAACGTGTGAGCAAATTAAGCGACACAACAAACGGCAAAATTCGTTTGTCAAATACTGCGGGAATGAATCAAATTTTGCGTTCCACCACCAAGTTTGATGAGGACCCTATTGACCGTCTTAAAGCTGACTATATGGCAAGCACTAAAAACAAGGCCGCGTGATGTTGCTATCCCAAAAGGTTAAAATAAATCGCCGTTATAAACGCTCAATAAATGTTGTGGATGACATTACTAGTGATGCAGCGCTTGAAGGGTATATTTTTCCAGAAACAGCAAAACAAGCGCTCATGTCTATGGCGGCACTTGTCGGCGAATCTGAACAAGGTGCATTCACATGGACGGGGCCATATGGGAGCGGCAAATCTAGCCTTGGTATTGCGCTTGCTGCAATGCTCTCGGGAACCCCTAAGTCGAAAAAATGGGCGAAAAATTCAGTTGGGGATGAGTGGTGCCAAAAATTTTGGTCTCGTATGCCTGTTGGCAAGAAGGGATGGCAAATCGTTCCTATTGAAGGACGTAAGGCAAGCGTCGCCTCTTTAATAGAGGAAGCACTACTAAGAGATGGCTTGCTAGATGGCAAGCCTGGTAGAAGTGAGAACGATTTAGTTCAGGATATTAACGCACTTGTAGAGATAAACACAAAAGATTACGGTGGCTTACTCGTTTTCGTTGATGAAATGGGCAAGACATTAGAGCATTCGGCAGTCGATGGCGGTGATGTGTACTTCTTGCAAATGCTTGCTGAAAAGGCCGCTAGATCAAATGGTCGGCTAATAATTGTAGGCGTACTCCATCAGTCGTTCCAAGAATATGCTAGCCAACTTTCACGAAAATCCAGAGAAGAGTGGGCAAAAATACAAGGCCGTTTTGTCGATATTTTAGTGGATATTAGTGGCGACGAACAAATTGAATTGCTTGCCCGGGCCATAGAGACAAAACAAAACCAACAAGAAAAGTTCAAAAACACATGTACTATTATTGCTAAACAGGTTGATAAAAACCGACACCTATTCTCACAAACAATGACTAAAACTTTAGTGAATGCTTGGCCGCTCCATCCTGCAACCACCTGTTTGCTTGGCCCTATTTCAAGAAAGAGTTTTGGGCAAAATCAAAGAAGCTTATTTGGGTTTTTGAACTCTGCGGAATCATTCGGTTTTCAAGATTTTATCACGCATACAACATTGGAAACTCAAGCTACATTTACACCGGCTATGCTCTGGGATTATCTTAAATATAATCTTCGAGGAGCCATACTAGCTTCTAGTGAAGGGCATCGTTGGGCCTTAACTATAGACGCTTTAGAAAGCTGTATTGCTAAAGGCGGGGATGATATACATACAGATCTACTCAAGACGATAGCGATACTAGATTGGCTACGCGATCAATCACGCCTAACGCCATCTGATAAGGTTTTGAAGGCCTGCTTGACGAATTACTCATCATCCAAGGTGAATAAAGCAATTCAGGTTCTAAAAAAACAATCTCTTATTAAATTCAAAAAGCATGTGGGTGGTTACGCTGTTTTTGAAGGCAGCGACTTTGATTTTGAAGATGCGATGGATGCGGCTCAAAAAAATGCCCCTCCGGTAGATTTAGAAACCTTATCAGATCTCATTTCCTTGCCCCCTGTGGTCGCAAAACAGCATTATCACGAAACGGGAACTTTGCGGTGGAGCGATATTGTATTTACACCTATTTCTAACCTTGCTTCTGTTGTTGACAAATACGAAGCAGATGGAGAAGGTTTCGCGTTATTTGCTATAGTGTTTCCTATGCACGGAGAAACTAAGACTGAGGTGCTAAGGTGCATCAAAAACGCTCACTCAAATGGCCAACGCTTTCATCTTTATACCGCTCAATTTGATGCCACAGAAGAAATCAAGCGCCTGCTCGAAGAACTACACTTGCTTCGCTTTATTCGGGATAGCAATGATGTATTCGGAGATAAGGTAGCAAAAAGAGAAATTGGTGAGCGTATTGCTCGGGTACAAGATTTAGCAGAGCAGAATATATTTCGTGGGATTGGCAACCTTATTTTTACATCACCTACCTCACCAATTAACAAAATACGCTGGAATGTTATTGGCGCGGAAGTCAATGCTCTAGCTGGCAAAGTATTTTCGAAAGCGCCCATCATACATAATGAGCTTATCAATAGGCGAAAGCCCTCTAGTTCCGCCATGACTGGATTGCGCAAACTGTTAATCGCTATGTTTGACAAGAGCGGTGAGCACCGACTAGGGATTCAAGCGCATCCCGCTGAATGGGGGATATTTGAAAGCATCCTAATTGCTAATAACTTGTATGTGGAAAAAAGTGATGGAGTATGGGAATTTCGTGCACCAGTTAAAAAAGAAAACCCAGAGCTATTTACATTATGGGAAGATACGAAAAAGCTATTAAAACAATCCAAAGGCAAGGTAACAAGTGTTCAAGATATATATAGTTTTTGGCAAGCCGCACCATACGGTATTTCGCCTGGCGTCTCACCGCTTCTTCTGATTGCTTTTGTCATCACAACATGGTCAAGCCTTGCTTTTTACTGCCAAGGGTTATTTCGCTCAAGGATACAAGATACAGACATCGGATATTTACTCAAAGCTCCGCATCTTATTGACTTAAGGTGGATGGAGCTTTCAGAAAACTCTCATAAGCTTTTTGCGAAAATGGCTAATCTAGCAACACGGTTACAAGGTGAGAAAAAATTAGAATACGGAGAAACTATTGATGTCGCGCGCGCCTTGATTGCAACATTTGATGCAGTTCCGCTTTGGGTACGGCGCACCCAATTACTTTCAAGAAATGCCAAATCAGTAAGACAAGTTTTCAGCGCTGCACATGATCCAAACACTTTCTTATTTGATGACATACCAACTCTGGCAGGCGTATCTAACACAGATGATGTAGATATAATTTCTGATAACCTTGAAGAAGGTTTACGGGAAATATTGCAAGCTTATCCAGAAATGCTGACGAGGCTAAAAACGCTTTTATTGCAAGAACTGGAAGTCCCTAACTCATCCCCGGAGGCATTGGCAGAATTACGAGAGCGGTCAAAAAACATCAAAGGCTTGTCAGGCGATCATGTTGTGGAAGCATTTATTGGCCGCTTACAAAAATTTGATGGAGAGTTAGAGAGCGTTGCTGATTTATCAGGACTTGCATCTGGCAAGCCAGTTCAAAATTGGATTGACCCAGACATCCACCACGCCCAGCTCAAGCTTTCTGAGTTAGCCCGCACATTCCGATATTTGGAAACCGTAGCACATATCAACGGCAGAGCGAATAAGCGAAGTTCAATGGCTATGATTGTCGGATTAAACTCAAATGCCGCGCCAGTAGAGTTGCAGTTTGAGCTCCTAGACAGCGATATAAAACGAGTTGAAAGTCTAACTGATAAGATTGAAGAACTGCTTCGCGTTGAAACCAAAGGCGCGCGCGACCAAATGATTGCCGCCATCGCATTCATGGGGGAACGTCTAAAACTTGCAAATGAGAAGGTTGAGGAGATGGCCGAGTGACGGATAAAGTAAAGCATGTTCTAGGTGTTTCCGGCGGTAAAGATAGCGCGGCCTTAGCTATTTACATGCGCCAAAATCACCCCGAATTAGAGATTGAATACTTCTTTACCGATACGGGTAAAGAGCTGCCAGAAGTCTATGAGTTTCTTTTCAGGCTAGAAGGTTTCTTAGGCCAGAAGGTAAAACGACTTAACCCCGACAAAGATTTTGATTATTGGCTAACTCAGTACAATAACTTCCTACCGTCTGCGCAGACACGTTGGTGCACTAGGATGTTAAAGCTACATCCATTTGAGCAATGGCTTAAAGCCTTCACTGATGATGGCTATAAGGTTTACAGCTATGTCGCAATTCGCGCCGATGAACCGTATAGAGAAGGCTATAAGGGCAAGAAAGATAAAATCATAACGGTTCTTCCATTTCGGGAAGATGGTTTGGATAAAGCCGCAATTATGGAAATATTAGATTCGTCAGGCGTTGGCGTACCTACATATTACAAATGGCGAACCCGGAGCGGCTGCACATTTTGCTTCTTCCAAAGAAAAATAGAATGGGTTGGCTTGATGGAACATCACCCTAAGGCGTTTGAAGAAGCTAAAGCGTATGAGAAGACAGCAAAAGATAGCGGGGCCAAATTTACATGGTGTGAACGCGAAACCCTAGAGGAACTCGCGAGACCAGAGCGCATAAAAGAGATTAAAGAAGACCACGAAAAGAAACTGGCCAAGGCAAAAGCTAAGCTAGTAGAAAACCCATTAAGGCCCAATGCCACAAACTTAGATATTGATGATATTTACGGCGGTGGCAAAGCATGTGTCATTTGCCATAAATAAGCTAACCATAATTGATAAAGTAGGAAAAAATATGAGTGACATTCAAGAAGGTAGCATTAATGCAGCTCGGTTATTCGAAGCGCTCGGTAAAATTGGATATAGTCCAACATCTGCTGTACTAGACATTCTGGACAATTCTATTTCTGCAGAAGCTACAAAGGTTCATATTACGATTAAGCCTATTGAAGTTAAAACAACTAACCCTAGTGCAACGCGCCTGCAAATCGATAAAATCACCATTGCGGACAATGGTCAAGGAATGTCAACGCAGGGTCTGCATAATGCCCTGTCCATAGGGTCATCTAGTGAGAACTATACAAGCGATACATTGTCTAAATTTGGAATGGGTTTGAAATCCGCTTCATCAAGTTTAGGCAAAAGACTCACTATTGTATCGCGTTTGAAGAACGAACCTACAATGGCCGCAACTGTGGACCAAGATTTGTTGAAAGATAAATATGAGTACACTTTAATTCAGGCTCGCACAGAGCAAGTTCAACAGCTTGACGAAGTCGCTGGGACAGGAAACTCTGGAACTTTAATAATAATTGATAAAATACGCCAAAACTCGCTTCCTAAAGTGGAGAAAATATTAGAGGAAATTGAACGCAAAGCAGGCGTGATATTCCACTATTACCTAGAAGGATTAGATCCAGCGCAGCGTAAAATCTCTATTATTTTAAATGGTGAGGCTATAAAGCCTTTTGATCCGCTTTTTGTAACAGAAATATCTGCCAAAGAATCAAAATTAGATGAACGAACATGGGATGGTCTTAGTGTAAAGTGGGTACAAGAAAAGCAACATTTCAACCTTACGCAAGATGGGAGCATAACTGCATTAATAGAAATAACTCAATTGCCACATCCACCGACAGTTTCCCAACAAGATAATGGTATAAGTCAAAATCAGTGCCGAGAGCATTACAATATTGGTGCGGCTCATTATGGATTCTACATTTACCGAAATGGGCGATTAATATCCTGGGCAGATTCTTTGGATGGCCATATTTCCCGTGACCAAGATTTATATTCCTTTCGGGGACGAATATTTTTAAAAAGCGACTCTGATGAAATACTAAACATTGATGTCACAAAGAGCCAAATCCGGTTGTCGGAAGTAGCAAACGCTCAACTAGCTCCTCTTATTTCAGAGGCTAAGAAAAAGAGTAAACTAGCGTGGCAATATGCTGGTACCGAACTATCAAAAATCACTACATTAGATCCACATTCAACCGTAAATGTCGAATTGGATAAAGTTGCGAGTTTACAAAATAGAAAACAAAAACTTTCTGACGAAGCTTCATCAGATACAGACAGGAAAAAAAATAAAAGCCGCAGAACTGCATTAGAAAAAAACACAACAGCAAGTGAAGATGAAGCTAAACACCTAAAAAATGACCGAGCCAGAGTCCAATACGTTAAAGAGCTCGATTATGGTCAATTGTGGGAGCGTGCACATGACCCTAAAGACGGTTTGTTTGTAAGAGTGAATAAATCTCATCAACTATATCGTGAAATAATAAGTCAACATTCCGATAATCAAGAAATGATTAGAGTACTTGACATTCTTTTTTATGCAATGGCTAGAGGAGAGTATACGACTTTATATGCGACCGACTTTGATGCGATTAAAGCAGAAAAAATCATGAATGAATATCGCGAGCAAGTTGGAATGGAGCTAAGTGACATACTGCGACAAATTCGAAAGTTGTAATATTGATGCATGTAGCAAAAATTACTGTTTCATCAGACTATGCCGCTACACGCCGCCCTTTTATATACATGGGGTTGATACAAGAGTTTAATGCCCTGTATATTGGAGAAACTTTTTCTCATAATGGCCTAATGGGGCGTGCGGCACAACACATCTCATTGACTAACTCAAGCACTTTTCGGAAAAGAGTTTGTGAGGTATTTAATTATGGTCATGTTAATTTATCAGGAATTGTATTCCATGGAAGTGGGCTTTCAGAGTATAGGGGGTTTTGGCAAACTTCAAATGAATATAGGAGGGCCGTAGAATTTCTTGTGCAAATGCGAATTATGAATTTTTTAGCTGAAAATAAAATGCCATATACTCCAATTTCTCGCGTAACTTCAAATGGTTATTGCGCAACTAGTTTGGTTGTTCAAGAAAGTACAAGGATATCAGATGAATTTATTATAATACTTTCCAAAGTTAATGATGAATTTTCATAAGTAGCTAGTTGTGCTTAATCAATGCACTTTACACACTACTCATAAACGGACTGAACTATGACCCCAGGTAATAAAATTGTTGGTAATATCAAAGCTGGGATGTTGGTTGAAATCAACCCTCAATCTGACCGCACTAGGCTACTGCGAGTTCAAGGCCAAGTTAGTGAAGTTCTCACTAAAAATCAAAATCATCCGCATGGCGTATTAGTTAAGCTTGTGACTGGTGAACAAGGCCGCGTAAAAAATATCCTTGGAGGCCCAACAACCGAACCTGCAATCAAGGTCAAAGAAATAAAGCCTCGTGGCAGCTTGAAAGGCACCATAGCTTCTGGAAAATCTCATAATGTCGAGTTTAAATCAGATGTTTTATGGAGTTCAAAATATACAAAAGAGGACATTGAAAACCATAGACCTCAATCGAAAGAACTTCGGGCTTATGGTAAGAACACATCAAAAATAATTATTGCCAAAACATTGGCAGGTTTTTTAAATTCTGATGGCGGGACGCTAGTCATTGGAGTGAAGGAAGATAAAGAAAAGAAAATTGATGAAACAATCGGGATTGGGCTGGAATACTCATCATTAAGGGACGGCAGTATAGACGGTTATCGCAGGATGATTGTAGATTTGATCAAAGATTATCTACCTTCAAGTCTCTTCAATCAAATTAATAAATATTTTACTATCAAATTTGAAACGATTGATGGTCTCATAGTTTGTGGCATTGTGGTTGCAAAATCAGATAAAAAAGTATTTTTGAAATTACAGGGCAAGGACTACTTTTATATCCGTACAGATGCCTCAACCAGAGAAATTATGGGAGAAGAAATAGTAGATTATTGCGAATCCCGTTTTAATTGATGCTATTCTCTAAGAGACATAATTTCAGAATGTCTTGGCCTAGAAACTTCAAAGTCGTCATCCATAAATTTTGCCCATGAGTATAGGACGGCGATGAAGCCTTTAACGTCGCGTCGGTATGGCGTTGGGTCATCAATAATTGCCGAATGTAGTTCCGCTGTCAATTTTCCAAAACTAACGGTTTCATTCGTTCGAAGAATTTCCCTCAACCATTTGCACAAGCGTGTCGAGCCAAATTTATTTTTTAATTCCTTTGGAGTTAAATAGTCAATGTTAAGACCCAGCAATTCAAAATCATGAACGTGCGCGGCATCGTCAAAATCTAAGCGTAACAAGCTCTCTGGTGTTGAGAATAACAATTCGTGCGCCCATAATTGCTGTACGGATTGCGATACCAATTGTGTGATCTTATCAGACCACTGTTGTTGGTGAATTATCGTATCATCGTTTGCTGCCGCCAACTCAGATTTCATTTGTTCAAATATTTCGTCATTCAGCCAAAGCACATCATTCTTTAAGTTACTGATTTTCGCTTGGTCAGCAATACTAGCTTCAAAGCCAACACCAAACTCTATATTATGTCTAGAGTTCAGAGCCATACCTCTTGATGTCAGGTTAGCTGAACTAACAAAAATATGGCCATCTACAGAATACACTTTCCCATGCAAATCCAAAGATATGCCAAAAGGGATGCCTCGTTCTTTACATATTTCATAGCATGATAAATCAGAAGCATTACACACAAGATCATGTTTGTGCCATCGGGAGACAATGGAATAATTGTCATGTCTAGCTAAATTAAGCATCCAGATAAGCGCTGGCTCTTTAGTAAAGGCAGAGAATACTGACACGTCATTTTTTGAGCAAGTGATTGCATCACTCAGTTTCGTTTTGAATTCTAAAGAGTTAAGTAACATCAATGGGTTTTCAGGTCATTTAAAAATGTTCTCACATGAGCGCCCCATTTGCTTCTAAATTTTTCAAGCGTATCTTTTTCATTATATAATTCATCTTCTGCTCTAGCATACGCCATCAATAAAAGATTCATGGCTTGGGCAACAGGTGTGTTCTCTCCACCGCAAATACCTTGGTATAAATCGGTGTAGAACGGGTGTTGCTTATTGATGATTGCGGTACAAGTTTGACCAACGCCTTTAACGGTTAAAAATTGTTCGCCATACCAGCCTTCAAAAGAAATTGCTAATTTCAATTTTTTAAACGCTTTGACTGCAATAAGAACTTCTTCATCACTTAAATTCGGATTTGCAGCCTTGATTACACTTCTTATTTCGTCTTCTTTTTCTTGTTCAGTTTTTTTCTTAGCACTTCTTTGCGTTCCGGTAGGCGTGTTGTCATTTTGGAGACTTTCAGATGCAGACTCTGCTTCTTCGGCAGCAGGAAGTGACGGAGCATTTACATCACGATCAGGATCATATGGAGCCGTTGCCCTATTGTTGACTTCTTTTTTTAGTTGGTCATGTAAGTTTTTTATGTACTGACTAAGCTTATTACGAAATTTTAAATGTAAATCATTTTCAATGTATTCATCATCATAATCTTCTAACTCTTCTTTATCGAGATAGTTTATTCCGCGTACAGCTTGTTTGTTATTTGTTACTCCAAAGAATTCATCCAAATCAGGCATAAACCTAACTTCTATGCCCCAGTACCGTTCAGTTAATTCCGTGGGATTATAATAACCAAAGCACCCAAAGTCTATTTCTCTTTCGGCTCGTACAAATGATATACCTGTATTCCTTTTATAATGTTTGGCTTGCTCGGAACCATTCTTCCACCTACCTGGATTTGTTTTAATATAGCTAGCGTGAATTTCAATCTCTGAAAAAACTCCTGGCGCATATTCAATTTTTTCTTTTATTATTTTTTGATAACTTTCATTCGTTGCCTTACTTTCAAAGCCAGGCAAATTATTAGGTGTAAGCAAGTAAAGGGGGTCGTTGGCTGTAAGGGAAAACTCTACTGTTTCCTCATCATTAATTTTTAATAGTTTTATATCTCTCTTAATTCCATATGAGTCATTATCATCAAGTAAATGCCTATATATGCGGCAGAACCCTGTTTGCATGTGCCTCAAGAGCGTTTGGGTTTTCTTAATATTTACTCTGTCACATTTATCCCAAACAACCAAAGTTCCAGATTTTCCTATCAAATTTCCTAATGCATCAGTGTACTGTTTTGGGATATCTTTCTCAATCGTTCCATTGGTGAAGTTCTGATCTTGTTCTAATACTTCATCTATATCCATGTAAGTCATTAAGGGGCGATTGCCATCTTGCCAAGAGTATACGGTAACACGCTTGCACTGGCTAATTGACGCTAATGGCAAACCAACACCGAACCTACCAATTCCATCACGTTTGTTTAATCTTGTCCCTTGAGCAAACCCTAAGCAGAGCTCTAGAACACTTTTTGGCATTCCTTCTCCATCGTCAAAGACAGCTATTTTATACAATGATGATTGTTTATTTACGCGGCCTTGCTCAATTTTCTCAAATGCTAGTAAGCGTATTGTCTCGGCCTTAGCTTGAATGGAATTGTCGATTAGTTCAGCGACAGCCATAGACGTATCCCTATATCCTGAATCTCTGAAAGAGCTTAAGCCTGTTTTAGCAGGAAAAATATAATGCTGTGTTTGTTCCATGATTAACTCTCCTCGGGCCATTGGAAATAATTAAAAGCCTGCGACTCACTTGGATAATCCCTAAGGTTGTCTTCTAGGTCAACTAAAAGACACTCTTCATTGCCTCCCATCTTCAGGCCCCGGATACCTCTACCAATCATTTGTGAGTAAAGAACAACAGAACCTGTTGGTCTAGTGATCATTACTGTATCCGTATTTGGAGCATCAAATCCCGTAGTTAATACTCCATAATTTATGAGAACCTTGTACTTTCCTTGCTTGAAGTCATCTATCCACTGCTTACGATCTTCCTTAGCTGTCATTCCGTCAATAGATCGTGCTTCGATACCTCGTAGTCGGCACAGATCCGTAAGCATACGAGAATGATTTACAGAACAAGCAAATAATATAATGGTTCGCCCTGCTTCAAACTGTTTGGCAAGTTCAACAATAATCAGAGCATTTCTTTCGGTGTCCTCTCCTAAGCGTTTGATTGCTGAAACGGGCAAATCAAAGAAGCGCTCAAAATGCGCTTTTTCTTTAGGAGTCAAGTCAATATCAATGTTAGTCGGCACTGCCTTACGTTTGATTTTTGCTAAATATTTGTGTTTTTGCAAATATCCAATGGGGTCACCTAAATTCGTGCCATCATTGTTTTGAAGAGTAATTTTTGTATTATTAAAAAACTCAATAAGTTTTTTGTTTTCATCAACGTCAACTCCTCTCCCTGGTGTTGCCGTCAAACCCAAAATTCGTGTGATTTGAATGTTACGCAGAGCTTCAATCGCATCCTGATAAGTTGGTGCAACCGCCTTATGGGCTTCATCTACTACAATAAGTAAACATTGGTTTCTTATATTCTTTATTATTTCTCTATTTTCTTTATTTTTACTTTTCCATAAAGCATATATTCTTTGTAAACTAGCTACGACAACTCCCGGCCCTTCAATAATGTCAGGGTTTGGTAAGTTAGACCACATTCTGTAGAAATTTAGTGGCATATCACCTCTCTCATGCCATACTTTTTCAAGAGTCTCTGCTCCTTGTTGACACAATTCTTCTGAATGAGCCAGCCAGACTATTAGGCCATTAGGATCTGCATTCTGCCGCCACAAGTCCACTAGTGTCTCTGCTGTAGTCCGTGTCTTCCCTGCGCCAGTTGGCATGTGCATTAGCAATCTAGCTCTGTTCGGAGCAAGGATATTAACTGCCTTGGATTTAATTTTTCTCTGATAGTCGAATAAGTGGAGATTAGGTGAGATTACAACGGCATTCGAAAATTCTTCATTTTTAGAAGGCAGGTATTTTTCGTCTAACTCCAAAATTTCAATAAGCCTTCTAGCTTTTACTTGCTCCCGTCCCCAAGCAATATTTTTCCCTCGAAGGGCAGTAACATCACACCCCTCTTTTGTTCCAAAGTGTACAAACTCTAAATCTTTATCAGGTAATATTTCCAATATAGATTTTCTAATTTCAGAAGTAGAAAGAATTTGTGAACCTAATCTTTCTACAAGAATTTCCACCATAGAACCTTCTGTTATTTCTTTTCTAAGGATTTGATTTATTGCGGTTAGTGTCATTTCACCAACAAGCTTGGCTAGAGTCGCCGACCCCGTTTTACGGAGCGCATTTGTTAAATTCATATTCCCCCCACTCTTACATTCTACGGTATTATGTATATTGAGATTCAATGCGATTGCAATGTCTCATTGTTTTCAATCATTAGCGCCTCCTTCGAAAATGCGGGGATGGGCGGGCGGCCCTGATAGCAGGGCGCGGTCACGGGGCAAGGGCTTTGGCTCTACATCCCTATAATTCGTTGTAGTTTTCCTACCAAAACCCTTGCCCCGCACCCTTGTGCGCCCGGCTAAGAGGGCCTCTTTACCGCCCACCCCCGCCCTTCCGGCGGAGGCTGGTGCGGGAAAAAAGAGGAAACTGCCGCTATGACAGAAGCCAGAACTGGAACATTGAACCATACCGAGAGCCAAGCAAAGCTTGCCCCACGCTACCGACCAGAACCCGACACACCCCGAATCTATGTGGCTTGTCTTGCCGCATATAATGACGGGCAATTACACGGCTGTTGGATAGACGTTGAGGATGAGGACAGCATTTGGGAGGCGGTGCAAGCCATGCTCAAATCCTCACAAATTCCTCTGGTAGAGGAATGGTCAATTCACGATTATGAGAATTTTCAAGGCGTAACCATTGATGAAAATGACAGCTTTGCCCGTGTGGTTGAGATTGCCGAGTTTTTAGGAGACTGCCCTGACTTTGGCGGCAAGTTATTGGAAAACTACGGCGGCGATATAGAGGACGCAGAGTCGGCGCTTGAGCGATACAACGGCGAGTATGAAAGCCTAGCGGATTTCGCGCAGGAGCTAACCGAATCCACCACCCAAATCCCCGATAGCCTGAAATACTATATCGACTATAAATCTATGGCGCGTGACATGGAAATGAGCGGTGACGTTTTCTCTATAGAGACAGGCTATAAAGAAATTCACGTTTTCTGGAATAACTGACATGGGAGCGCGGGAACCAGAATTTAGCGAGCAGTTTTTACCCTATGTCTGCCTTGGAGATAGTATCAGCGTAGACGTTGGCGAATATACAGTCACGGCAAGAATTGCCCATGATGATACGGTTGATAAACCAGACGAGCGCGATTGTGGGTTTTGGCCGAGCCTTGACCCGAACGCGGCAGGGTTCATTGGCGTAGGGAACGGATGGCGCAAACGGTTTGAAGAACAGCAAGCCAAGGCCGAGTCCGTCATGGCGGCATGGAAGAATGACGAATGGTTTTATTGCGGGATAATCCTATCTGTCAGCATTGGCGAAACCGAACTCACTGACCACGCCGCGAGCCTGTGGGGAATAGAAGCCAATTACCCCGATAGTGATAATGCGTATCTATCCCAAGTCCCTAATGAATTGCTACCCGAAGCACTGGACGCGGCAAAGCTAGAACGTGAACGGCTTTGCGTTCTGTTCTGCGAGAGCGCGGCATGAAAGCCAAACCCAAATATGAGCAAACCGAAGTCGGAGAGCAGACCCTGATTGATGGCGTTCGCCCTGTCACCCTCGGCGAGAAATTCACTGCCCGAACTTATCACCCCATGACACCCAAGCGGAACCCGAATGCACAGCAAAAGTCGTGCGATATTGGCCTGTTTGACGAAGTTGCACGCGCCCAGATTGACCTACTTGATTTCATCAATTTACAAACCCCACCAACTGGCAAAATAGGAGACTGACGCCATGACCAAACCACTCGACTTGAAACATATAACGCTTGCGGATTTGCATATCTCGAAACTGAATATGCGCAATAAGACCAAAGGCAATAAAGCGCCTGATATATCGGACATATTGCCGAGCGTTAGAGAACGCGGTATTCGTCAGCCGCTTTTAGTACGGGCGGAACCAACCAAGGGCAATAAAAATGCCTACGGTGTTATTGCCGGGCGCAGACGTTTTTATTGTTTGAAAGCGATTGAGAAAGACGGAGCTAAAATTGCTCCCGTACCTTGTTGTATCATGGACGCGGACGATGATGCGCTTGGCTTGGAAGCCAGCATATTGGAAAACATAGCCCGTCTTGCCCCGACAGAAATGGAGCAATACGAAGCGTTTAAGAAACTCGCGGGCAAAGGCGAAAGCATTGCCGAGATCGCCGCCGTGTTTGGTATAACCGAACGCGCCGTGAAACAGCGGCTTGCCCTTGGTTCGCTCTCGCCGCAACTCCGTAAATTATACACCGATGAGGAAATCAATCCTGCTACCATCCGCGCCCTAACTATGGCGAGTAAGAAACAGCAGGCGGCATGGCTAAAGATATTCAAGTCTGATGATTATGCACCGCAAGGCGACCAGTTAAAGGCATGGCTATCAGGTGGTGGTCTTGTCACCACCGATAAAGCCCTGTTTCCTATGGAGGAATATAAGGGCACCATCATCACAGACCTGTTTGGCGAACACGGCCAATTCGCTGACCCTGATTTATTCTGGTCATGTCAGAATACCGTTGTTGCACTGGAAGCGGAGCAATACGAGAAAGACGGTTGGAAAAACGTGTTCATCGGTGATGTGAGACAAACATTTTATGGATGGGAGCATGTGGAGCGCAGTAAGGAACAAGGCGGCAATGTCTATATCGAGGTCAAGAACGATGGACATGTGATATTCCATGAGGGCTTTCTGCCAGAAGCCGAAGCACGGCGGATAGACCGCCAGACGCAAAACGGAGCCGAAAAGCCAGACACAAAACCGCGTCCTGAAATGTCAGGCCCGATGGCGGAGTATATGAATTTACACCGCCATAGCATTGCGCGGGCGGCACTGCTCCAACACCCCAAGATGGCACTGCGCCTGACAGTTGCACACATGATAACGGGTTCACGGCATTGGAAAGTGTCCAAGGATGAGCAAAACACCAGAAAGGAAGCCACGCAAACCAGTGTTAAAAACTCCAGGGCGGAACAGGAACTTGCCGAAGAACGCAAAGTAGTTATCAAATTGCTTGGCATTAAAGGAGACAACGCACAGATATATCACCGCTATGAAAGCATGTTCAGCTTGAACGCTGTCTTTGCCACCTTGCTCGACCTTGATGATAAATCAGTCTTGCGAATAATGACGTTCTGCATGGCTGAAACCCTAGCGGCCAATAGCGGCGCAGTGGAAGCCGTTGGTGTTCTAACGGGCGCGGACTTTGGCAATTACTGGTCACCTGATGAAGCGTTCTTTGACATCCTACGCGACAAAGGCGTGGTCAATCAGATGGTCGCGGACATAGCCGGAAAATCCACAACCCAAGGGTGTGTCACCGACACGGCCAAAAACCAAAAGCAAATCATCAAGAACCGCATGGCAGGGCATGGCGTAGACGAAGCAAGCCCCGACTGGCTCCCAAGATGGGCGGCATTCCCTGCCATCCATTACCGTGAAACAAGCGGATGCCCACCCGCGCAAAACTGGAAACGTATTGCGAAATTGTTCAATAAGCGAACAGCAAAACCCACACCGAGAAAACAGGCGGCATAGTCTCCCCCGATACACCGCCTGTAAAGCGGCTCGCGCTCCCAAAAGGGGTACGAGCCGTATTTGTGTTGCAAAAAGCAGCTATTTTCTGAGTGCTTTGGGTGTTATTGAAATTCTTTTGTATGTTGGTTGGCCATAATGGTTTTCCTTGATGGTTGTTACTATTCATAACAAGTCCTTGGTGTAAGGATCCCTCATCAATGAATCTGATTGTAGACGGTGAGACAAAACAACCGTTGGTGCTAAAGCTGTTTGCCAGGCATTGGTAAATAGTATACGCGGCCTCGTGAACAGGCGGAACCAAAGACCGTGCTTGATTTTTTAACCATTAGCACACATAATTCAAAAATTTGGTTTAGTGGACATCAAATAGGACATGTATGTCAAATTCATCAGGGCTTACAGAAGATTTGGAATATTTGCGAAGCAAGTATAACCTTGGCTCGATTCTTGTTTCCAGCCTCGCTACATCACCTCAAGTAGCACGAACCTATATCCGGTTACTCAAGACTAGGCTTGTTACCACATCTGTATTGCCTGCATTGCTAGGGATAGTGTTGTTGGGACTGGGTTTGTACTGGCGAGCTGTTTGGTTTGGAATGGTTCTTGGCATATTAGGAATATTGGGTGCCGGTTATTTCGCAGCTTCATTCTTGAGACAAAAAAACGCTATATCCGAGATAGAAAAAATCGCCTCTTATCACAGTTTGATATAATTTTCTGGTGTTTATAGTGCAAAGCTGGGTAGTAGCAGGTTGGACTTGTCACAAAAGAACTTCGCTTACTCTTTGTGGACTGACCCCAAGTTTGTTGCAAATCTCAGAAACCTTTATACCCTTGTGATACAGCCTAACAATGCACCGGGCAATCTGGTGATCGTGAGAATATAGCATTTCTAGTGCACCGTCATTTTGATACACACCATTTGCATAAACTGTCATTCCCATACCCCATATGTATTCAGACATAGAAATACCCTGTGATGGGCTTAAATGTAACCAGTTTTTGTGTTTAGAGTTAATGGGTAAATATTGATAAGGTTTTTTCGTTGAAAACACCTTGGCTGTATTTGAATAAAAGCATGGCTGTTTGTGGTGTAGACGCGAGTGCATCCGATAGCAGGGTTTTGTTGCTTGGAGAGAGTGTTAGAAGTGTTGCCGAGCATTGTTCTGGTGACATGGTTTTGGCAATTTGGGTTTTGTACAGCGCATCCGAGAGTATGGGTAGTACGGACGGTTCTTTTTCAGGCAAAGAAAAATACGGCGGGCGGCCATTAAAATTTTCGGTAAATGTTGGCAGTTTGCGCAAGGCGAGTAGCCAGTTCATCATAAAATAGGCGTGATATTCATCAGTTGCGCTGTTTAGAGCAGATGTGACACTCGCATCAAACGATGTGGTAATTTCGCTTAATGCGTTTTCTACATATTTCTCCCAGAACACAGGCGGTTTCTCACCTAGAAATTTGAAACAGATACAAATTTCGGCAAGTAAATCCACATCATCATCAAGAAGTGCCAATATGCCCACATTGGTCAGGCACTCTATAGGTGGGTTTTTGAGTGGTATGGTATTCTGGCCGTAATTTGTCAGGAAAAATATGAAATGGGTTAGTTCATAAAATAAAGGTTTGTTGAATTTGATGAAATGATCGGGCTTGCTGATAAACTTATCTATGCTCTCAATCAGCTTTTCTCGATATTCGCGTTCTATATCACCTTCAGGCCTACGTCGGGCAAGTAGAGTAAGGATTTCCAAGCGCCGAGTGTCAGAGGTCTCATAATCAAGATACCCCTGAGATACCACATAATCACAAATTTTCTCACCGGTGGTTCCCTGATAGCCAAGGTCTTCCAAATCCATCACTATAGCCAGGATAAACCTGAAATACTGCGGGAAAAACTCACAGGTGTTTAGGGCATCATCATAAAAACTACGATAATGCTCAAGTGCCGCAGGTTCTAGCAATAGGCCAGAACTCGCGGCAATAGATAGCAGTTCACCGTTCTCTTTGAGATAGGCAAAGCTTAACTCTCTGTTCCTTTGTACCGCAAAGGAACGAACCGTGTCGGCTGTTAGAAACATTTAGCCCTCAATATAGATGGTTGTGAGAACTAACAATTTTAATAGCGAAACATTCTTATGGAACCCATCAAAGCGGAACCCATACCAGAATATAGATCATTAACTGATGTGGATCGTGCTACTTGTTGAAAGTCGCCTCTATAAAGACTTGTTTCGGCCATATACACATTTTGTTTTACGTTTGCTACGGCGAAATCTTGAGCGTTATATGCCACTGCGGAAGCAGCTTCGTTTGCACTAGAAATGCCATTTAATCCCGTTGCCATAACCAGACAGATTGCGGTTGTTGCTAATAGTTTTTTCATAATAACCCCCTTTTAGGTAAAGTTGAAAATTAACAACTCTATGGTGAGGGGATATGGTTAATAAAGTATTAGTTTTTAGGCTTGGGCACTTATGCAACTTTTATAGATATTTATACAGGAGGAAGGCTTAATGCTCCTATTATTTTATCTGTGAATGCAGAATCTAAGTTTTTATTTTTAAGAAATTTAATTTGTCGTGCGGTGGTTGAATATTGCAACCGGTTTAAATTCGATTGGGTTTTTTCAAACCACACTTTGTCTTGGGCTTGCCTGGCACAAGCATGAACAATCAAATTAGCTATCAACGAGTTTTTAGAGTAAATGTTTTTACACGCTTCCATGCTTGTTTTAGGCGATTCGTATAAAATGGAATAGGCTGCTTCAATTACAAAAACCGAATTATCTCTTTCAGAATGTATGCGCTTTACTTGATTAGAAAGGTGCTTGGCATGCTCCCAATCGCCAAGTTTATAGCCAGTATAAGCGGCGACTATCAAGAGGGTTTGCGGGTGTGACTTATACCTTATTTCAGCATCGTTGAGCGTTCTTTTTAATCGTTCAGCACTAAAATCTGGGCGTTCCGCTTCATATACAATTTTAGCAGTAGTCATTTCAGCACTGGTAATCCAACGATCTCCAGCGCCCTCAATAATTCTATGAGCCTCTAAAAGCGGATTATCCGTAGTTTTGCTTCGATAACCTTGTGCCTGTTCAAGATAACTAGCAGCCAAACCTCCAAGATTATCTAATGATGCTAAATTCGATTCGGCAGAGTTTTTTAAACATGAAAATGCTTCCTCATACTCTCTGCTTGATTCACCTGAAAAAGAATCATACATAACTATCAAACAACGATAATTGTTTTTATATGTTTGTGAATTCCATGTTTTTGTAACAGAATGTCGCGCGATAGTGCCATACGGTTTAGCCAATTCACTCAACAATGTGGCCAAAGTATAATACAAATCATCCTTGTCATCAGGTTGGCCAATAACTCCACCAATGTTTGTGAACCCCACAATGTTTGCCGGCAATTCATTATACGTTGTCAGCGCAACTCTGTACGTTCCGTTTTCCTCAAACACCATATAGTCCACCGTGAAGGACGGCGTACCGTTATCCGCACAAGCCTCGATATCATCGACCAATTGAATATTGGTATATTGTGACAATGATGATCGAATAATTTTGCCTACATATAATTGCAGGTCTGTTGAACTGCCTGAATTCACTACGCTCACATTTGGAATCATGGATGAGCAGTTTGAAGCAAACGCAGAAGTCGGTGTATTGGCAGGCATAGTGACCAACCCGAATGTTGCAACGACCAAGGCGGTGGCAGCAAATGCAAGTGGCTTGTAGTATATTTTGAGAAATGGAAATTTTTGGTTTTCTGTCTTAATTTTAACAACAACCTCAAATTCGGCGCGAGGTATTTTCAAATGCAGGCCTTTTGATTGACCGTTAAACAGTTTGAGGTTTTTACGCAAACGGTGCATCTCCCCGCGCACAATACTGTCGGTAGACGAGTCGAAACTCTCTGGCCTACCCAAAACATCAATTGCGATACTGTATTGACTGATGCTGTCTAGGCGACCTTGTTCTTTTGCAGTCAGCAGATAGCGTAGCAAATCGCTCTGGCGCTTGGATTTCCCCAAGCTGCCAGAAGCATGCACCAACCCTACTATTTCTCGAACGCTCTGGTTCATTAAATCTTAGCCCCCAAGCCATTACTGTTCTCTAATACATGAAACTATGGTGCTTGTTAAGGGGCTTTGACAATTAATTAACTTTTATGTACCCGTCCGTGCTTATATTTTTCGAAATTACTTGCCCAATATTGACATGTCGGGGATGATTCGTGCTGATGCTGGTGCAAATCAAACTTTTGCCACAAGGCGCCCGCAACACAAAGTGAATTGGGAAATACAATGGAAAATAAAAAAACAGATATTTCAGAAAATGAAAGTCACGGTCAAGGTGAGGGCGAGCGTACTCTTGCAGATATATTAAACGAATACAAACTCATCTCAATGAACTTGTTTAAAACGGCTGATATTGTCGCTAAAGACGAGGATGAAAGTGCGTCCATAGCGGCCCAGCAAGCACAGCTACTTGACAGGCAACAAGCTTTGTTAATCGAAGCGGGTTCCATGAAGATACAAAATGGCAAAGATGTTTTTGTTTTGTTGGAATTATGGAAAGCAGACGAAATTTACAACAACGAGGCTACACCTAGCCAAGGGGTTGTTTTGCATGTTTTAGAACATTTGGAGCGGAAGGCCGCTTGAAGCCAACTTATCAGCAAGACGGGCGGCACACAAATGCGCCGCAACGTCTACTGATAAACGTTGCGGCAAAATATAGTCAAACGATTGTGCATATGCAGTGCAAGTCAATCAGTTTCATCCCAACTTTATTTTGCCGCAACTATATATATCACAACCCAAGCAAGAAAACACTAGAAACCTTCATATGTGCTTGAACATCTCATATCAGCGAGTGTTTTTTAGCCACATGTTCCATTGCCCGCACTGCATTTATTTGACGCATGAACACCAAGGTAAATCGTATTACCAACACAGTCCCAGCTAATATACAGGCGTACCCAACGTATGAGAGATGTGTTAGCCCGATCCATAGCAAACCAAAACCAACAGCTATCAATCCACCATTAAACAGGAACATCATTTGTTTGAAGAACCGAATACATTCTCGCGCTTCTTTAGGGTTAGTGGTGAGCGATTCTAATATAAGGTGCGAGACTCCATGTTTTTCATGGAGTATTTGAATATCTAGTTCAAGTTCAACATTTTTCATTGCAAACATAGAATGTCATATTTGTTTGATTTTATCAATCACATCAGGCTTAAGCCGAATATTACCAAAACCCCGCCGATTATTAGGCCAAAGAGAACGGTCATTTGAGCAGAGACTATCCTGCCTGGTTCTAAAGGTTGCAAAAGTGTTTTTGGCTTACCAGTGGCTCGACCTCGATAAGCATAAACCTTACGCGGGCCAATCATCGGATGGGCCAGGATAAGCGAAATATGCAGCTTACCAGACATCCTATCAATCCGCTTCCAACCACCATAAATCAGGCAACCGTCATAGGTAAACGCTCCAAAAATCAAGAAACTTACCATCCATTTCGCTATCATTCACACCAATACTGAAAACAAAATCTTAACCCAGGAACCCGGTTCTTAAAAATCATCATCTTCACATTGTCATACACAGCCTATCACTCGCACAATTCTCCAGTCCCCAAGTAAAGATCAGCAAATGTCCGAAAGCCTTATCTCCCTGCTGTCTGGGTGGTGACCTGGCCCATGCCAAAAATCTGCATAAGATCAGTTTCAAACTATTTTCCCCGGCTAAAGCTTCCTCGCGCACGGCGCAAGAGCGCCCAAAATAGTTTGAAACTGACCTGCTCCACTTTGTTGCGCCCACATTTCATGAAGAGATTTTGAAGGGGGTATGCAGATTTTTGGCATAGGCCTCTTCGGTCCCCGTCAGCAGGGAGACAGGCTTCCGTAAATTGGCTGGCATTAAATGGAGACTAAAAAATGGCACAAGCACTAGGATATGTAAGCCAAAGCAAAGACGGTAATTTTGAAGGAACTCTGGCTCTCGGCCTGAAATCCCGCATCAGCATC
>JAESQN010000017.1 GCA_016765135.1 Robiginitomaculum sp. | reverse complement strand
CCTGAATACCCATGGCGATTTCCATAAGCATCTCAGATTTTTCCGCCGCGCTGGCGTCTTCGCTCTCAACCGCCTTGATTGCAGCCTGCACTTCTTGTTCGACACGACTTGCCACGCACTATTCTCCCTTTTGACCTTCTTGTTTTTTACTAGTTTTGGAGGCCTAAGAATGTGAATAGCAAGAGAATTTGGAAGTGTCTAGTAGTTTATCTAATTGTAAACTTAGTTTGCGGTTTTAAACAGAGCCTCAGCTTTCAAGGCTGCCATGTCTTTATCCCATAAAACATCAATCTCTCTGGACTGAAAATCATCAAGGCCCTGCTCTCTAAAAAAATCGGGCGCAATAATAACGCGGTCGCCAGCGCTATTTCTAAGTTTGAGTAAATACCCGCCGCCTGATGTGTTGCGCACGGGCATGATATAAAGATGACCCTCGCGGTTTAAGAGAATGACGGCGTCCAGTCCTGCGAAATATTTTTCGTAAATCGCGCAAGAGAGATACAAACTGCCGCGTTTTAAAATCACAGTGCTGACCGCAGAAGGGTTATTTGGCATTATAGGCGTCTATACGTTTGGTGATTTTATCCGCTACAATCACCGCTGATTTTTGGGCAATATCTGATAGCTCCAAACCAAGTTCCAGTGATTTTGCTTCGATCAGATAAACCGTGACGTCTGTCGGAAATTCATCCTTAAAGATTTGGCGGCCTGAATAGAGCGCGTGATCCCAGCGAAAATCATGGAGATTAAAACTGCCGGGCGGCTTGCCTTCCAGTTCGTGGCCGGGCACTTCAAATACGGCGCCGGGTTCCGATCCGGTATTACCTGCGTCTATGATGATTAAGCTATCAGAACCGCGTGCCTTAAACATCACGCCCATACCGTCCGTGCCCGCATCAAATATTTGCACATTGGCAAGCTCGGTGTTTTGGAATTTCTCGAGCAGTAAACGCACGACGATTACGCCAACGCCGTCATCACTTCGGTTAAGATTACCGCACCCAATTATTGTCAGCATAGTGTTATATCCGCCGCTTTATATCCGCCATAAGCGGCATGACCATTCAGCTTCAACAGGTACATCAAGTTCAGGCAGTTCGCAATAGCGGCGATGCACCAGATAATACATACAGGTTTCGCAAGCTTGCTCGATGTCTTCATCTTCAATGGGGTCTAATGTGAAGCCGCCAATGATAAGGCGTTGCTCAAGGCTACCGTCGCTTTCCTTTAGCCTTTCAATTACGTCTAAAATTTGGTCTTGCTCATAAGCGCGTGGAAACACTTCTGTTTTGAGACCATCTTTCAGCAGTTTTTCTGCTTGCTTTCGGATTTTATCATCAGCTTTCGACATGTTGCCCCAATTAGATTTTCCAAAGACGGCACCACCAATTCGGTTCTACGGGCACGGAGAGTTCCGGTAGATCACACCATTTGCGGTGCACCAGATAGTATATACATTCTTGGCACCGCATTTCGTCTTCGCCGTAAGGATAATCCGTAAACCCGCCAATCACTAGGCGGCCTTTCAAATCATCAGGTTCCAACGCTCGTAATTCGTCCAGAAGTTTTGCAAATTCGACAGCGGTTTCGGGAAATGGCTCGGTTTGGGTTTTAAGCCCGTCCGCCAGCATTTCTTCGATCTCTTTAAGAACCGTTGCTGTATCTTTACCAAGTATAGCGCCCATTATAGAGCCTTTCATTTCAAATCAATCGGGGCGCACCATTTGGAGCGCCCCGATCAAATTCGTTTAGTCTGTTACTAGGCGAATGAACAGGGCTTACTAGGCCGTCCTGAAGCGGGCAAGTTCCTCACCCGTTTTCGCGTCGTGGGCATGCACGGTACACACCAGACAAGAATCGTAAGACCGACATACATGGCCAACTTCAACCGGGTCGCTCGGATCGGCAATCGGGGTGCCAATAAGAGCTTCCTCAATCGGGCCGCGCACATCATCGTCCGTTCGCGGGCCAACATTCCATGTTGTCGGTGCAATGATTTGGTAGTTTTTAATCTTGCCGCCCTCAACTTCAATCCAGTGACAGAGAGCACCGCGAATAGCTTCGGTAGCGCCCCAGCCCTGACCATCTTGCTCGGTCGGCTTGATATACCAATCATCATTAAGGCGGAATTCGCGCAGGATACGTTCCATTTCGCGGTAAATTCTAACGCCTTCATGCATACGGGCAAAGTGACGAAGCATAACGCTGGCGCCGCCCATTTTTTTGTACATATCAAGAACCAGCGGATCCTTATGCTGCCAAGACTCGCCGTGGTCACCACCAGCAACCAATTGACGGGCAATTGCGCCCGCTTCAAGGCGGCCATCTTCGGCGTGGGATACGGCCGTTGACCATGAATACTGACCATCATGGTCCATAGTGTTTTTCATGGTTGGTTTTGTAGTACGGTCAAACGGGTGCAGGCCTGACGGCTCATCATACCACGCGTGCTTAACATCTTCGCGGGTGTGGATTTGGTCCATCAACTTATGAGTATCTGCTTTAGCGTCATAAACGCCGCTTTTCATAATCATTGCAGCATTACGGCCAGCGATAGTCGGCTTGTTATATTTGTCTTCGTGCGGCAAATATCCCCAAGTGACGTATTTGCCATGACCTTGGCCGTATTTATCAAGGCCAATGTCTTTACTCATACGCCAGAACATACCCAAGTCTGAATTGGCATGGTTCGGACTTTCGTCGAGCCAGACCATGAAGTCGTCATAGGATTTAATTTCCTCATAGCGTTCCAGCGAACAGCCAAGCCACATGGATTCGAGCCAGTTCTGCTTGAAGTGCTCAAGGATAGACCATGCCCGCGTGACGTCCGTAAGAGTTGGCGCACACATGACGCCGCCTGGCACCATATAGCTTGAATGGGGCCACTGTCCGCCGAGCAAAGCATAAATCTCAACCGGACGACCAGAAATAGTTACACCAACTTCGTAATTTGTACCCGTAAACGGTGCCCAGCGCTTGACGGCTTCTTCGTAGAATTTACTGCGTTTGTAGTTTTTGTTGGTGTAATCGATCATGAACAGGCCGTAGTGATGGCGCGGCAGGCTTTGCAGGCTTTCTGCAAGCTGTCCCATATTCCGGGCAAGAATAGCGTTACGCGGCACTTCTGTGCCCCACGCCGTATCAAGCGCCCAGGCTGCACAGGTCAAATGAGACGCGCCGCAAATACCGCAAGCACGCGGCGTAACCACAAGACCCGCTTGCGGATCTTTG